>NZ_JBYRES010000002.1:0-964502 GCF_058349945.1 Agromyces cucurbitae
GAAGCTAAGACTCGCAGCGCCGATGGTACTGCAGGGGGGACCCTGTGGGAGAGTAGGACACCGCCGGACATTCATTCGAGAAGAGCCGCCAGCAGAGATGCTGTGCGGCTCTTCTTGGTTTAACGCCGATCTACCCGGCTTTGGTCGAGCGCCGAAACCCGGCCGGCTGAGCACGCGGTAGCCCCGCCGGCCGAGCAGCCAGCCGGCGGTGTGTCCGACCCGCCGCCGCTCGAGGCGCTGAGCGAGTAGCGCTACCGCGCGAACAGGCGTGTGCGAACCGCCAGCCCTGCACACGCGACGACGGCGATGCCGCCGACGAGCGTCGGCCAGCCGACCGGTTCGCCGAGAAGGAGCGCCGCCCACGCGATGTTCATCACCGGCTGTACGAGCTGCACCTGGCTGACCTGCGCCATCGGCCCGATCGCGAGACCGCGGTACCAGGCGAAGAAGCCGAGGAACATGCTGACGACCGCGAGGTAGGCGAAGGCGAGCCACTCGACGGGCGCTGCCGCGGGCGGCTGCTGCACCACGGAGATCCCGGTGAAGACTCCCATGAGCGGCGCGGCGACCACGAGCGCCCAGGAGACGGTCTGCCACGAACCGAGTTCGCGGGCGAGCAGGCCGCCTTCTGCGTAGCCGATCGCCGCGGCCACGACAGCGCCGAACAACAGCAGGTCCGACCACGCCAGTCGCCCCAGGCCGCCGTTCTGAAGTGAGGCGAAGGCGATCGCCGCGACGGCGCCGAGCCCAGCGAAGACCCAGAACGACGGTGCCGGCCGCTCCCTGCCCCTGACGACCGCCATGACCGCGGTCGCAGCCGGGAGCAGGCCGACGACCACAGCGGCGTGGCTCGCCGGCGCCGTCGTGAGCGCGAACGAGCTCAGCAACGGGAACCCGACGACGACACCGCCCGCGACGACGGCGAGACGTACCCACTGCACCGCCGTCGGCCAGTGCTGACGGGTGAGCGCGAGCGCGACTGCGGCGAGCACGGCGGCGACGACGGCCCTCGCCGATCCGATGAACAGGGGTGAGAGGCCACCGACCGCGACGCGGGTGAACGGCAAGGTGAACGAGAAGGCCGTCACGCCGAGGAGGCCCCACCACAGGCCGGCTCGACTGGATAGCATTGCCGTCGAACTGGGGATAACGCTACTCTGGCCTGTCATGAGTCAGAGTAGCACCGACCGCATCACCGCCGGCCTGCGCGCCTGGATCGCGGCGGCGGCTCCCGGCGCTCGTGTGCCGTCGAACCGTACGCTGACCGCCGAGTTCGGGGCGAGTCCCGTGACGGTGCAGAAGGCCATGCGGCAGCTCATGGCGCTCGGACTGATCGAGAGCCGGCCGGGCGTCGGCACGTTCGTGCGGGCGACGCGCGAGGTGCGGCCTGCCGACTACGGCTGGCAGACGGGCGCGCTCGGCGTGCCACCGGCCCGCGCCGGAGCACTGTCGTCGACCCAGCGTCCGGCGGCTCCCGATGCGATCGCACTGCACTCGGGCTACCCCGCCCGCGAGCTGCTGCCCGAGCGGGCCGTGCGGCAGGCGATCGCGCGAGCGGCGCGCAGCGACGCGGCGATGACCCGGTCGCCGGCGGCCGGCGCGGGCGAGCTGCGGTCGTGGTTCGCGACCGAGTTGGCCGCGGTGACGCCGTCCGGGCTGGCACCGCCCACGGCTCGCGACGCCCTCATCACGGCGGGCAGCCAGCCCGGACTGAGCTCGATCTTCCGGGCGGTGGTGGGCCCCGGGCGACCGATGCTCATCGAGTCGCCGAGCTACTGGGGTGCGATGCTCGCCGCCGAGCAGGCGGGCGTCACGCTCGTGCCCGTGCCGTCCGGGCCGTCAGGACCCGACCCGGCCGACCTCGAGCGGGCGTTCCTGCAGACGGGGGCCAGGGCCTTCTACGCGCAGCCGGCCTTCGCGAACCCGACCGGCGTGAGCTGGCCGGTCGAGACCGGCCGCGCGGCGCTCGAGGTCGTGCGACGACACGGCGCGTTCCTCGTCGAGGACGACTGGGCCCATGACCTCGGCATCGATGCCCCGGTGCGCCCGCTCGCGGCCCTCGACGACGACGGACACGTGATCTACCTGCGGTCGCTCACGAAGAGCGTCTCGCCGGCGCTGCGCGTGGCGGTCGTGATCGCGCGAGGGCCGGCCCGCGAGCGCATCGTCGCCGATCGCGCGGCCGAGGCCATGTACGTGAGCGGCGTGCTCCAGGCCGCTGCGCTCGACGTGGTGACCCAATCGGTGTGGGCGACCCACGTGCGCGACCTGCGGGATCGGCTGCGCGTGCGCCGTGACCTGCTCGTGCAGAGCCTGCGCGAGCACGCGCCGGCAGTCCACCTCCCGGCCGTGCCCGCGGGAGGACTGAACCTGTGGGTCAGGTTTCCCGACGGCAGCGACGTCGAACGGGTCGCCGCCGACGCCGCCGCGAACGGGCTCATCATCGCGCCCGGGCGCGAGTGGTTCCCGGCCGAGCCGTCGGGGCCGTTCGCGCGGCTCAACTATTCGGGCGAGGTCCCGGCGCGGTTCCCTGAAGCGGCGCGCATCCTCGCCGAGTGCCTCGAGCGCGGCCCGAGTGACTGACGGCGCAGCTCAGGCGCGCTCGAGCTGGAGCGAGAACTCGACGAAGCCGTCGGGCTCGACCGAGACGAAGCCGAAGTCGGGTGCCTCGACGCCGTAGTCGGCGAAGGTGATCGGGATGCGGCCGGCGACCTGTCCGGTCGCACCGTCGAGCACGGCCTCGAGCTCCACCGTCACCGGCCGCGTCTGCCCGGCGAGGGTGAGCTCGCCCGAGGCGGTGACCTGCTGCACCTCGCCGACGGCGGGGACCGCGGCGACGGTGATCGGCTCGGTCAGCACGAACGTCGCCGTCGGGAACTCGTCGGTGCGCAGCGCCGTCGACCGGAAGTAGTCGTCGCGGTTCGCCGAGTCGGTCTCGATCGAGGCGACGTCGACCGTGAACTCGGCCGCGGTCAGGCTGAGCCCGTCGACGGTCAGCGTGCCGTCGACCTCCGCCGTGCGGCCCGTCACCGTCACGTCCGTACCGTTCAGCACCTCGTCGACGCGGTACCCCGCGAACGAGCCGTCGGCCACGGTCCACTCACCGCCGAGATCGATCGTCGCGCCCGAGGCATCCGCGTTGCTCGAATCGGCGGGCGCCGCAGTGACCTCGGGTGCCGCATCGGCCTCGCCGACGATGACGTCGCGGTAGACGATGGGGCCGGCGATCGCGGCCGTCGCGCCGAGCACGAGTCCGCCCGCGATGATCGAGGCGATGAGGATCTTCGTGCGCTGCTGCATGCGGCTCCTGCTCGGGGCGTCGTGGTTCGTCGGACCTCAAGCCTCGCCCACGAACGTATGAGAACGCATCGAATCGCCCGAGAAGGTTCCCAGATGACGGCGGATGTCGCAGACTTGCGCCATGAGCGATGACGCTGCGGGCGCGGGGATCGTGGACGGCGACCCGCCGGCGCCCGATCCGCACGTGCTCGGGCCCGGCCTGCTGCCGACGCCGTTCACGGCCGACGAGATCAGGGCGGCCAGCGGCTCGGGCAAGACGATCCGGCTGTTCGTGGAGCTGCCCGACGGCGGTCGATTCGAGCGCATCAACCGCTTCAGCGGCATCGACGCCGACGGGGCGACGCTCGAGCAGTGGCGGCTCGACGGCGACGGCGGGGTCGACGGACCGGTGACGAGCGAGCGGGTCACCTGGCGCGAACTGCAGGAGCACGCGGCCTTCGCCGCCGATCGCACGGACCGCACGACCGAGGTCATCGAGTCGCCCCTCGGTGTGCTCGAGTGCCTGCGCTACGCGACCCGGCACGGCGACGACGAGGCGTCGGTGTCGGTGTTCTGGTTCGCACCCGGATACCCGGGTATGCCCGTGCAGTACGAGGTGCCCACGCCCTCGGGCGTCGTGCGCACGACCGTGGTGTCGGTCGACGTCGTGCCCTGAGGCCGACGCCGCGCCCTGAGACCGACGTCGTGCCCCCGACTCAGCCGGCGGTCGTCGGCTGCCAGCCGAGCGACGGGGCCACGTGCTCGGCGAATGCCGAGACGAGGCGCAGGTTGAACTCGACGCCGAGCTGGCTCGGGATCGTGAGCATGAGCGTGTCGGCCGTCTGGATCGCCGCGTCGCGCTGCAGCTGCTCGACGAGCTGGTCGGGCGTGCCCGCGTACGTCTTGCCGAACGTCGACCGCAGGCCGTCGATGTAGCCGACGCCGTCGCCCTCCTGGCGGCCGCCGAAGTAGAGCTCGTCCTCGGCGGTCGTGATCGGGAAGATCGAGCGGCTCACCGAGGTGCGCGGCTCGCCCTCGTGGCCCGCTTCGCGCCAGGCGGCGCGGAACGCCTCGATCTGCTGCGCCTGCAGCTCGTCGAACGGGATGCCCCGGTCTTCGGTGAGGAGCGTCGACGACATCAGGTTGACGCCCACGCGGCCCGCCCACTCGGCCGAGTCGCGGTTGCCGGCGCCCCACCAGATGCGCGAGCGCAGGCCGGGCGAGTACGGCTCGATGCGCTGCAGCCCGCCGGTTCCGGTCACGGGGCCGGCGAACGGCGAGGAGCGATCGGGCTCGGCGATGCCCTCGCCCTCGATCGCCTGCAGGAACCGCGCGAAGTGCGCGCGGGCGATGTCGGCGCCGCGCGGGTCCTCCGACCCGGTGTAGCCGAACGCCTCGTAACCGCGCACGACGGTTTCGGGTGACCCGCGGCTCACGCCGAGCGCGAGGCGGCCGCCCGAGATGAGGTCGACGGCAGCGGCATCCTCGGCGAGGTGCAGGGGGTTCTCGTACCGCATGTCGACGACGCCAGTGCCCATCTCGATGCGGGAGGTGCGAGCGGCGATCGCCGCGAGCAGCGTCATCGGCGAGGCCTGCTGGCGTGCGAAGTGGTGCACCCGGAAGTAGACCCCGTTGACCCCGAGGTCGTCCATGCCCTGGGCGAGGTCGATCGCCTGCAGCATCGAGTCGGCCGCGGAGAGCTCGCGGCCGCCGCCGAGCGGTCCGTAGTGTCCGAACGAGAGGGTTCCGAAGCTTCGCATGTCAGGCCCAACGTCGCGCGGGCCGGGTGCATTCCGATGCATGGATGCCGCGACTCAGTGCTCTCCCCGATGTCGAAGTCATGAGCATCACTCATGATGAAGCCGAATCGGGGAGCCGCGACGGATCCGCGGCTCGGGGGGAGCGACGATCATGGCTGACAGCGTCACCGTCCTGCAGGACGTCGGATCGGGCGGGAAGACCCTCGCGATCCTCGGCGACGGCTTCGCGGCGGGCAGCGACCAGACGACCTACGACACCTACGTGCGCGACGTGGTGATGAAGCAGGTGTTCGGCGAGGGGTACTTCAACGAGGACGCCGCGGCCTGGAACATCCGCCGGGTGAACCTCGAGTCGGTGCACTCGGGTGCGAGCACGCGCACCTGGAACCTCAACGGCACGCCGTCGAACACCGCAGACGACACCTCCACGGAGATGATCTTCGATACCGCGCTCGGCATCATCTCGAACGGCGAGTGGTGGCACGGCTGGTTCGAGAACGGCGCGAACACCAAGAAGCGCATCGACGATGCGCTGGCGAAATGGGCGCCGGGCGCGGACTTCACCCTCATCATCGTGAACTCGACGCTGCCGGGCGGCCTGCGCACCGGCTCCGTGCTCAAGGTCACGACCCAGGAGAGCTGGGACGTGATCGCCCACGAGATGGGGCACGGCTTCGGCGACCTCGAGGACGAGTACAGCGCGACCGGCAAGGGCGCCTACTCGTCGGGCGAACCGGGGCGGGTCAACGTCACGATCGAGATGAAGCGATCCCGGCTGAAGTGGCGGCAGTTCGTCGCCGGCACGACCCCGATTCCGACGGGAACCGGCAACGCGGCCGGGTGGACCTCCGGCACGAAGCCCGCCGGCTGGGACGACGCCGCGGACGCGGGCCTGTTCGAAGGCGGTGCGACGTTCGAGCGCGGCATCTTCCGCCCGGTCATCGACTGCCGCATGAACAGCAACACGCCCGACTTCTGCCCGGTCTGCTACACCGAGCTGAAGGACACCTACCACGGTCCCGCGAAGCACAGCTTCTCGCGCATGGTGCCGGGCCGGTTCAGCTCGAGCCTCGGGTCGGAGTTCATCGGCGTCGAGGACCGCGCCCTCACCGTGTACCGGGCCGACGGCCCGCGCTGGACGCACAAGCGCACCACGGCGGCGATCGTGCCCGGGTCGTGGGAGATCCGGCCGGGCGACCGCTACTGGGCCGGCGACTTCGACGGCGACGGCCGCGACGAGCTCGTCGTCTACAACTCGACGGACTGGGTGTTCCCCTACCTCGCGCTCATCAAGGTCGACACCGACGGGCGCATGCGCGTGCTGGCGCGGTACGACGGCGACATCCCGGGATGGGGCGGATTCGCCCGGCACGACGACTTCTTCGTCGGCGACTTCGACGGCGACGGCCGCGACGACCTCCTCGTCGCCAACTTCGACGACTGGTCGATGCCCTACGTGGCGACGCTCGTCTCGACCGGGTCGGGCTTCCTCCAGTCGCGTCGCTACGACGGCGACATCCCGGGATGGGGCGGGCTCGCCCGGCACGACGAGATCATGGTCGTGAACGCGAGCGGCACGAGCCGCGACGACCTGCTCATCTGGAACTCGCGCGACTGGTCGAGCGAGTACCTCGGCCTGTTCCGCAACCAACGCGGGGGCTTCCGCTGCATCCGGATGTGGGAGGACGACATCCCCGGCTGGGGCGGCTTCGCGGAGCACGACCGCTTCTTCGTCGGTGACTTCGACGGCGACGGCAAGGAGGACCTCTACATCTTCAACGGATCGGACTGGGCGAACCCGTACCTCGCGATGTTCCGGTCGACCGGGAGCGACTTCGCGTTCGTGCGCATGTTCGACGGGGACGTCCCCGGGTGGGGCGGGATGCGCAGCCACGATCGCTTCCTGCCCGCCGACCTCACGGGCGACGGCAGGGTCGACCTGTTCGCGTGGAACATGGACGACTGGTCGCAGAAGTACGCCGGGCGCATGGTCTCCAACGGCTCGAACCTGTCGGCCGACTTCCGCGAGGACTGGGTGGGCGAGTGGCGGCTCGGCTCGGTCGACACGTTCGACCGGGTGCCGGAGCGCCATCGCATCAGGGTGACGAAGGGCCGCTCGGCGGCGATCGTGATCGGACCGCTCACCCGCAAGGGGCCCGACCGGATCATCGCCCACAACGCCGACTGGATGTCGAGCTTCAGCGGCACCGCGCCGCTGGCCATGAACAGCATCTACAACCGCTGGGTGCACAACTACCGCTTCGGCCGCAACTGGTGAGCCGGGCACGAGGAGGGCGAGATCATGGACGAGCACGGCGAGCGCCCGCGCAAGCCGCTGGACGAGCAGCCGGCCGCGGCGCGGACCGCGGGCGATCGAGGGCGGGTCTTCCGCACCGGGCAGCGCAAGGACGGGCGGCGGATGTCGGCCGTGCTGAAGGAGCGCACCGGCCGCGCGAAGCCCGGCGTCGAGGCATCCCTCGCGCTGTACGGTGAGGAGACCGGGCGGAAGGAGAGGGGGCCGCAGGTGGCACCGCGAGCCGAGCCCGCCCCGCAGGGGCGGAGCGTGCGACTGCGTCTGGAGGTGCACGGCGGGGAGGTCCGCGTGCTCGACAGCCTCGTGGTCGACGTGCCGCCGGCCGATCGGTCGGCCGCGAGGGGCACCGCGTTCATCGAGGTGCGTTCGGGCGCGGCGGTCGTGGCCCTCGAGTCGCTCGTCGATCCCGGACTCAGCGTCGGCATCCCCGACCGGAGCGATCCCGCCGACGCGTTCCGCGGGCACCGGGTCGTCGAGGACGAGTCGTGGGAGGTCGTCGTGCGGATCCCCGTCGAGGCGGTCGTCGATCGGGAGGCCGAGCTCGCGGTCTCGATCTACCGGGCCTCGGAGCGACTGGTGCTCGAGGCGGAATCGGACCTGCCGCTCACGCGGCGCTCGCGCCGGGTCGAGGTGATCGCGGCGAGCGCGCCGATCCGCGTGGCGGAGCTGCCGCACCTGGATGCGGCCCGCGACGAGCGCAAGCCGGAGCCGGGGACCCAGGCGGAGTGACCGTCGGGGGAGCGGTCAGCGTCGACGTGCGTCGAAGCGCGCGGCGATCCACTCCGCGGCGACCGACGGGGCGTGCCGGCGGTGCATCGTGCCGGAATGGTGCGTCGGCCACCAGCGGCTCGTGAGGTCGACGCCCGAGACGCGATAGTCGCGCAGGAGCCGCGCCGTCAACGGAGCGGGCGCGACCTCGTCGAACCGGGCGGCATCGATGCGGACGGGTGCGCGGAAGCCCCGGAGCGCGGCGACCTCGTTCGCTCGGAACGACGTGAGGAGCCGATCGAACAGTTCGGTCCCGCGGCGCCCGCCGATGCGTCCCGGGGCGATCCCGCCCCAGGAGCCGGTCGCCGAGAGCTCGGTCAGGCAGAGCCGGTCGAGGTCGTCCCAGCGCTCCGCCGCCGGCAGGCTGAGTCCGTCGGCCGCGACGAGCTCGCGCATCCGCTCGTCCGTCGTCGCGGCCCCGCGCAGCATGAGTGCGACGAGCGCCGAGACGACCCCCGAGCCGGGAAAGCGCGCACCGACTCGGACGACCGTGCCGATGCTCAGGTCCATCCGCGTCACGGGGGCGAACGCCGAGGTGCCGACGAGCCTCGACCGCGCGTCGGGCTCGTCGGCGACGGAGGCGTGCAGGGCGGCGACCGCGCCCTCGGAGTGACCGGCGGACACCCACGCGTCGCCGAGCGGCGCGTCGTAGGAGGCGCGCGCCCGCATGATCCCGGTCATCGATGCGGCGAGCGACGCCCCGATGAGGTACGGGTGCGCGCCCGGTCCGCCGATGCCCTCGTAGTCGGGGCGCAGGACGGCGACTCCCCGGGCGAGGAGCGCCTCGCACAGCGCGTCGCCCTGCGACATCCGGCGCCACTCCGGGTGCGCCGGGCTGCCCGTGCTCGGTGCCGACCGCGCCGAGCCGCCCGTGGTCATGTGGCCGTACACGACGACCGGGTACCCGCCGGGCGGCGCAGGCCGGTCGGGCAGCTGCAGGATTCCCGTCTGCTCCTGGGCGCGTCCGTCGACCCCCCGCGCCGGGAACGCGACGACCCGCCGTGTCACCAGCGCCCCCGGGGCAGCCGGTGCCGGAGCGACGACGGCATCGTGCCGAGCGTGCGGCCGTCGTGGCGGTCGGCGTCGTCGACGACGTCGGCGAAGAAGCCCACGACGGGCACGAGTTGGCGCCGATCGATGCGCTCGATCGTGTCGGCGTCGTCGTAGAGGTACAGGGGGCCCGAGATCAGGCTGACGGTCGGCACGCCCGCGACGAACGTGAACGAGGCATCGGTCGGGATGCCGCCCGCGAAGAACTCCAGGAGGCCGGCGCCCAGGAGGCTCGTGCCGTGGAGCCGGTGCCGGCGCACCGCTCGTCCGATGCGCCAGGTGAACGCGGGGTTCACGTTGAGGAAGATGCCGCGCGGCTCGGTCTCGCCCGTCGAGGCGAAGCCGCCGTCGGCGCCCTCGACGGCGCGCAGCCCGATGTGCTCGATGGTCGCGTTGAGCACGATGTTCCACGGCGAGTCCGGTGAGAGCACGTACCGGGTCGCGAACGCCCGATGCGCCTGGTAGCCGGTGAAGTGCGTGTCGAAGGTGACGAACAGCAGGGTCTTCTCACGCTCGGCCCCGGCACGCGCCGCGCTGCCGTAGTGCTCGGCGAGGGCGATCACCGCCGCCGTGCCCGAGGCGTCCTCGACGGCGCCCGGCCCGACCGAGTCGTGGTGCGACTGGACCATCACCGCGTCCCGCGTCCGGCCCGGGAGCACGCCGATCACCGTACGCGAGACCGCCTCGCGGCGAGCGACGTCGAGGGTGAGCCGAGCGCGCGTCCGCTCGCCGCCGAGGAGCGCGCGAAGCCGGGCGCCGTCGGCACGTGTGACCCAGACGCCGGGCAGCGGGAAGAGGGTGCGGCGGTAGTACTCGTTGTGGTAGTTCCGGGAGTCGGCGTAGTCGCGGAGCACGCCGATGAGGCCGACCGCGCCGGCCGCAGCGGCCTCGCGCATCGTGCGCGCGAGCGACGTCACGTACGGGTTCCTGCTGCCGAGCACCTCGCGGCGGAGCACGCGGCGCCCGGGATCGTGGAGGAAGAGCGTGAGCGGCAGGGAGTGGCCGACCGTCATGTCGAAGGTGAGGTCGAACAGCACGATCGCTCCGGCGACGTCGTGACGACGAACCCGATCGCTGCCGATGTCGACGACGGGCGCCTCGATGCGGTGCGCGGCATCGCCCGTCCAGTCGTGCGCCGCGAGGCCGGAATGCAGGATCGGCGCGCACGCCACCTCGTCGTCGCCGACCCGGAGCCCGCAGGCCTCGGCGTGCCACGAGAACGACGGGACCTCGAGCACGTCGGTCTGCAGGCCGGCCTCGTCGAATCGCCGCCGGACGTAGCCGGCCGCGGCTGCGCCGCCGGCCGAGCCGGTCGCGCGCGGTGCCATGGCGACGAGGTCCTCGATGGAGGCCATCATCGAGGATTCGGTCGCGATCATGCTCAGAGGATAGGGAGAACCGGGATCTGCACCGATCGGTTCGGCATTTCCTTCACCGGTGAGCGAAAACTGCGTACGATCCGTCACGTGGATGCACTCGGTGACGACCAGCCCAGGATGCTCGGCGAACTCGACCTCGCGATCGTGCACGCGCTCCAGATCGACGCCCGGGCGCCGTGGACGCGCGTCGCGGCCGCGGTCGGGGCGGATGCCGCGACCGTGGCCCGTCACTGGCAGGCGCTGCGCGACGAGTCGCTCGCCTGGCTCACCGCGTGGCCGACGCCGGAACGCTGGTCGTCGACGACCGATGTCGCGGTGGTGCTGCTGGGCCGGCGCACGAGCGACGCGGCGGTCGACGAGATCGCCGCCCTGCCCTGGGTGCTCAGCGTCGACGACACCTCGGCCGGTCGCCTCGTGCTCGTCGCGGGGGCGGGCGGCCTCGCGCTCCTCGGCGACCGCGTGCGTGCGGTCGCACGCCCCGGTGCCAGGGTGCGGCGGATGGACGTCGCGGCGGCGATCGTCGCGGAGGACTCGACCTGGCGGCTTCGTGTGCTGTCGCGCCGGCAGCAGCTCGCGCTCGGCACCCCGCGACTCGGCGACGTCCGCGCACCCCGTGCCGAGGTCGTCGCCGAGCTCGCCGATGCGCTCGACGAAGATCCACGGATGCCCGCGGCCGCGCTCGCCGGCGTGCTCGGCGTCTCGGAGGCGACGGCGCGCAGGACGGTGGACCGGGCCGTCGCGTCCGGCGTGCTGCGACTGGGCTGCGATGTCGCGATGCCGGCCGCCGGGTATCGGCGGGGTGCCGTGCTCTGGGCCCGTGCGGGCGACGGCGATGCCGCCGCGGCGCGCGCGGCGAAGCTGCCCGCGGCCCATCGGGTGGGGGTGCTGGTGGGGCGGGCGCCGCTCTTCGTCGGCGTGCGCGCGCGGTCGCTCACGGAGCTGTCGCAGATCGAGGACGCCTGGGGCGGTGACGTCGAGGTGATCGACCGGTGGACGGTGCTGCGCGAGGTGAAGCGCAACGGGCACCTGCTGGACCGGGCGGGCCGGTCGATCGCCCGCGTGCCCGTGCGCTGGTAGGCGGGCGATCGAGCGGCCCCGTCGTGGCGCGAGGGGGGCATGGATCGGAGGCCGCCGGTGCGCGGTGCGCGCCGTCAGCGCATCGCGGAGGCGGCGGCCCGGCGCAGCCGATCGTCGAGCCGGTAGCGGGCGAGCGGCAGCAGGCTCGCGGCGCACAGGAGCGCCGGGATCAGGGACACGCCGAGCACGATCGCCCACTGCGCCGAGTCGGTCTGCGCGACCGCCTCGCCGGTCGTCGCCCGGTATCCGCCGAGCGAGAGCACGACCCCCAGGAGCGCTGGGCCGAGCGCGTAGCCGAGCAGCTCGAAGCCCGACCACACCCCCGAGATCATGCCGATGCGGTTGGTGCCGCTGCGCTCCGCGTCGTGGGCGGCGAGATCGGGCAGCATCGCGAGTGGGAACAGCTGGGCCCCGGCATAGCCGACGCCGACCACGCCGGCGGCGAGCAGCAGGGTCGCCACGTCGCCCGATCGTGCGGCGAGCAGGGCGACGAGGCCGGTCGTCATGACGAGCGTCGCCACCGCGAAGCCCCGCTTCTTGCCGACTCGTCGGCCGAGCCGCGACCAGGCGGGCGTCAGCACGATGGCCGGGGCGACGAAGCCCACGAAGGCCATCGTGGCGACGCCGGGGTCGTGCACCACGTGTCGGGCGACGTAGACGACTCCGCCGAGCACCATGCCGATGGCGACCGCCTGCAGCACGAACGCCGCGATGAGCGCACGGGCATCGCGGTCGCGGAGCACGACGGCGAGCTGGTCGAACAGGCGGCCGACGGCGACCTCGTCGCGGGTGAGCGGCGAGCGGCGGGTGCCCCACCAGACGCCGAACGTGCCGACGAGGATCAGTACCGACATGGCGCCGGCCATGAGCCGGTAGCCGGCGACGCCGCCGACGAGCTCGACGAGAGCCGGTGCGGTCGCGCCCGAGACGAGGATCGCGAGCGTGAACACGACGACGCGCCACGCGACCAGCCGGGTGCGTTCGGAGTAGTCGTCGGTGATCTCGGCCGACATCGCCAGGTACGGCACCTGGAAGAACGCGTACACGGTCGCGGAGGCGAGGAAGCACCCGAGCACCCACAGGGCCGCCGCGGCGACGGGGGCCGTCGGACCGAAGAACATCGCGGCGAACGCGACGGCGAGGACGATCCCGGCGCGCAGCACGAACGGTCGCCGTCGGTCGTGGGGATGCCTCGAGCGATCGCTGATGCGGCCGGCGACGGGGTTCAGGAAGAAGTCCCAGGCCTTCGGTGCGAAGACGATCATGCCGGCGATCGCGGCCTCGACGCCGAGCAGGTCGGTGAGGAACGGCATGAGGATGAGGCCCGGCACCGTGCCGTACGTGCCCGAGGCGATGCCGCCCAGTGCGTAGCCGACCCTGGAACGGCGCGAGAGCGCGGTCATGGAGCTGATCGTAGGTGGGCGCGGGCACCGGCCGAGGAGATCTGCGTCGAATCCGTCATCGCGGGAACCCGCATGCGCGACATCCGTCTCGGGCGGATCGACCGCATCGAACAGCGCGCCCACGGGGCCGACGACGCTGGCGCGTCCCACGGCATCCGGTCTAGCGTGAAACGCGGGGGAGATTCCGCGTGATTTCCGGAATACCGACCCCCTTCGCAAAGTTGAGTTCAGTAGACTCAAGTTTTGAACGAAGGGATGACTGAGTGGCAAACATGCAGGGTGCGCCGAACTCGCAGGAGGAGCAGAAGTCGGCGCTCGAACAGTTCGGCGTCAACCTGACCGACCTCGCGAAGGCCGGCAAGCTCGACCCGGTGATCGGCCGTGACGCCGAGATCCGGCGCGTGAGCCAGGTGCTGACCCGTCGTACCAAGAACAACCCCGTGCTCATCGGCGAGCCCGGCGTCGGCAAGACCGCCGTGGTCGAGGGACTCGCCCAGCGCATCGTCGCGGGCGACGTCGCCGAGTCGCTGAAGGACAAGCAGCTCGTCTCGCTCGACATCTCGGCGCTCGTCGCCGGTGCCATGTACCGCGGACAGTTCGAGGAGCGGCTGAAGGCCGTGCTCAAGGAGATCAACGAGGCCGAGGGCGGGATCATCACGTTCGTCGACGAGCTGCACCTGCTCATGGGTGCGGGCGGCGGCGAGGGCTCGGTCGCGGCCTCCAACATGCTGAAGCCCATGCTCGCCCGCGGCGAGCTGCACCTCATCGGCGCGACCACGCTCGACGAGTACCGCGAGTACATCGAGAAGGACGCCGCGCTCGAGCGACGCTTCCAGCAGGTGTACGTCGGCGAGCCCTCGGTCGAGGACACGATCGCGATCCTGCGCGGGCTCAAGGGCCGCTACGAGGCGCACCACGGGGTGACGATCTCGGATGCGGCGCTCGTGGCCGCGGCATCCCTGTCGAACCGGTACATCACCGCGCGGCAGCTGCCCGACAAGGCCATCGACCTCATCGACGAGGCCATGTCGCGACTCAAGATGGAGATCGACTCGTCGCCCGTCGAGATCGACCAGCTCAAGCGCCAGGTCGACCGCATGAAGCTCGAGGAGCTCGCCCTCAAGAAGGAGAAGGACGACGCCTCGAAGGAGCGCCTCGCGAAGCTGCGCGAGCAGCTCGTCTCGCTCGAGCGCGAGCTCGCCGAGCTCGAGGCCCGCTGGGCGCGCGAGCGCCAGGGCCTCAACCGGGTGGGCGACCTCAAGAAGCAGCTCGACGAGGCGGTCACGCAGCGCGACCTCGCACTGCGCGCCGGCGACTACCAGAAGGCGTCGCGGCTCGAGTACGAGACGATCAAGAACCTCCAGCGAGACCTCGAGGCGGCCGAGCAGGCCGATGCCGCGGGCAACGCCGGGGGCGAGCCCCGCATGGTCAACGAGCAGGTCACCGACGAGGACATCGCGGCGGTGATCTCGGCGTGGACGGGCATTCCCGTCGGCAAGCTCATGCAGGGCGAGACCGAGAAGCTGCTGCACCTCGAGCAGGAGCTCGGCAAGCGCCTCATCGGCCAGAAGCCGGCCGTCGCGGCGGTCGCCGACGCGGTGCGCCGCTCGCGCGCGGGCATCAACGACCCGAACCGGCCGACCGGCTCGTTCCTCTTCCTCGGCCCGACGGGCGTCGGCAAGACCGAGCTCGCGAAGGCGCTCGCCGAGTTCCTCTTCGACGACGAACGCGCCATGGTGCGCATCGACATGTCGGAGTACGGCGAGAAGTTCTCGGTGTCGCGCCTCGTCGGCGCCCCTCCCGGGTACGTCGGCTACGACCAGGGCGGGCAGCTGACCGAGGCCGTGCGTCGGCGCCCGTACTCGGTGATCCTCTTCGACGAGGTCGAGAAGGCGCACCCCGAGGTGTTCGACGTGCTCCTTCAGGTGCTCGACGACGGTCGCCTGACCGACGGCCAGGGCCGCACGGTCGACTTCCGCAACACGATCCTGATCCTCACGTCGAACCTCGGCTCGCAGTACCTCATCGACCCGGCCCTCAGCTGGAGCGAGAAGGAGCAGGCCGTCATGCAGACCGTGCGACAGGCGTTCAAGCCCGAGTTCGTGAACCGCCTCGACGATCTCGTCGTCTTCTCGGCGCTCAGCGAGCAGGACCTCGCCGAGATCGTGAACCTCTACATCGACCGGCTCACCGGCCGGCTGCACGAGCGCCGGCTCGAGCTCGGGGTCACGCCCGACGCGCGGGCCTGGCTCGCCGAGCGCGGCTACGACCCGCTCTACGGGGCGCGCCCGCTGCGCCGGCTCATGCAGCGCGAGATCGACGACCGGCTCGCCCGCGCCCTGCTCGACGGCAGCGTGCGCGACGGCGACGCGGTCGTGGTCGGCCTCGCCGGCGACGGCGAGTCGCTCACCGTCGCACGCGCCGACGCGGCGCCCGGGCGTGGTGCGGGCGGCGCCGACGACGAGGTCATCGAGGCGGAGCTGCTCGACGAGTAGCGCGGCGCGCGCGTCGGACTCATCGAAGCGGATGCCTCGTGCCGTGCGCCCGGCCCCGCGAACCCCGGTTCGCGGGGCCGTCGTCGGGTACGGCTGGACCGGTGACCGTACCCCCAGTCCGGGGGAGCGGCGTGCCAATTGTCCCCCGTTTCCGGGCGGCGGGTATCCCCCGCGAGTAACGTGACGGCCGGCTCGACCGAGGGCCGCGCCGCGGGGCGACCGGGGGGATCGCTCCGCGGATTCCCCGGGCGTCCCTCCGGAGGTCATCGTGTACCGTCCGACCGCCGTGGCTGCCGTCATCGCCGCGACCGCGCTCGCCATCAGCCAACCCGTCGCCGCCGTCGCGGCACCCGGCGCCGAGGCGCCACCCGATCCCGCCGAGGAGTTCGGCACCGCGCTCGTCACGATCGACGGGGCGGGCGACGTGCGCTCGGTCCTCAACCCGACCGGTTCGCTCACCGGACCGTCGGATGCGGACCCCGCCGACCTCGTGCTCGGGTATCTCGCCGAGCATCGCGACGCGTTCGGCCTCGGCGGCGCCGGGCTCGAGTCGCTCGTCGTCGACGACGTGATCACCGACCCGAACGGCGTCGCCTACGTGCAGTTGCGCCAGGCCGTCGACGGGATCCCCGTGCACCAGGCGGTGATCACCGCGAGCGTCGACGGCGACGGCCGGCTCGTGCACGTCGGGGGCACCACCGCCGACGTGGCACCGGCGACACCCGCCGAGCCCGACATCACGGCAGCCGAGGCGATCGCGGAGACCGCGGTCGTCGCCGCGGGTGCCGACGTCGAGGCCGCCGAGCTGCCGCGGGCCGCGCAGACGACCGACCGGGCGAGCGTCGAGGTGCCGAACTCGATCGCCGTCGACGGCCTCGTCGACCCGACGCCGCTGAAGGCCGAGCAGCGCTGGTACATGGACGACGAGGGCCGCAGCCTGCGGCTCGCGTGGGTCACCGACGTCGAGGTCTCGGGCGAGGTGTGGGTCGAGTCGGTCGTCGACGCGGCCACGGGCGACGTGCTCGCCGAATCGAGCCGCTACGCCGAGATCGGGCCCGAGGGCGACGTCTTCGACGAGGAGCACCCCGAGGCGACCGGCGCGTCGCGCGAGCTGCACCCGTTCTCGGGCATCAACGGCACCTGGGTCGACGACACCACGACGAGCGGCAACAACGTGAACGCCTACCGCGACCTCGACGACAACGATGCGAACGACGAGTACCAGCCGAACACGCCCGCCTCGGGCGACCCCGGCCACCAGGTCTTCGACTACCCGTTCACCGACGCGTGGGCGGCGAACTCCGACGGCAGCCAGGCGAGCCTCGACGCCGACCTCGACGCGATCATCACGCAGCTCTTCTACTACACGAACGTGATGCACGACTACACGTACGAGCTCGGGTTCACCGAGGCGTGGCGCAACTTCCAGGTCGACAACTTCGGCAACGGCGGCAGCGACGGCGACCCCGTGCTCGCCGAGGCGCAGGACGGCTGGGACTTCGGCTGCGTCGACAACGCGTCGAACCCCATCCGCTGCATGAACAACGCCAACTTCGGCACGCCGGGCGACGGTTCGAGCCCGCGCATGCAGATGTACATGTGGTCGCTGCCGTTCCGTGACGGCTCGCTCGACGGCGACGTCATCGCGCACGAGTTCGGGCACGGCGTCTCGACGCGGCTCGTCGGCGGCGGCAGCTTCGACTACGGCGACGACCAGACGGGCGCCCTCGGCGAAGGCTGGAGCGACGTCATCTCGTTCCTGAAGTGGAACGACGCGGTCGTCGGCGAGTACGTCACGGGCGATGCCACGACCGGCGTGCGCAACGTCGCCTACGACACCTCGCCGCTCGTCTACTCGGACTACGACGACTACGTGCCGGGGCCGAACACGTCGCCGCACGGCAACGGCACGATCTGGGCGACGATGGTCTACGCCGTGCGTGCGTTCCTCGGCGTGCCCGTGACCGAGCAACTCGTCATCGACGGCATGAAGAACACGGCGGGCGGCGCCAAGCCCACGTTCGTCGACGCCCGCAACGGCCTGCTCGCCGCCGACATCGCCACGAACGGCGGCTCGCACGTCTGCGCCATCTGGTCGGCGTTCGCGCAGCGCGGGCTCGGCGAGGGCGCGGTCGCAGCGGGCACGAACGGCCACGCCGCGCAGGTGAACGACGAGACCCTGCCCGCCGCCTGCGCACCGACCGCGGACGCGGGCGGGCCGTACGCGACCGACGAGGGCACCGACGTCGCGGTCACGGGGGCCGGCTCGAGCGCGGGCGGCGACCCGAGCGCCGGTGCGATCTCGGCCTGGGAGTGGGACTTCGACGGCGACGGCCAGTACGACGACGCCTTCGGCGTGAGCCCGTCGTTCGACCGGGTCGGCCAGGACGGCACGTTCACGATCGGACTGCGGGTCACCGACCTGTACGGCAACACCGCGACCGACACGGCGGAGGTCGACGTGGCGAACGTCGCACCGACCGTGTCGATCGACGCGGTCGCGCCGCTCGACGAGGCGACGCGCACCGCGACGATCACGGGCGTCATCACCGACCCGGGCTGGCTCGACGACCTCGAGGCGACGATCGACTTCGACGACGGAGCCGGCCCGCAGCCGCTCTCGGGCGCCGAGGAGAACGATCGCCCCGACGCGACGCTCGCCTTCGAGACGAGCCACGACTACGGCGACGACGGCGCGTTCGACGTCGAGGTCTGCGGCGCCGACGACGACACCACGACGTGCGAGACCGTCGTCGTCGAGGTCGCGAACATCGACCCGTCGATCGCGATCGACGCCTCCGGCATGCAGACGTACGACGGCGTGCAGGCGTTCGTGCTCGACGCCGGCGGCAGCGTGACCGTGCCGGTCGCGGTCGCCGACCCCGGCAGCGACGACCTCACCGTCGTGTGGGACTGGGACGACGGCACCACGAGCGTCGAGACCTCCCTCGTGAACCCGCCCGTGCCCGACCCGCCGAAGTCGCCGACCGTGCAGCCGCGCGACATCGACCTCTCGGCCGAGCACGTCTACGAGGAGGCCTGCCTCTACGACCTCGTCGCCGAGGCGACCGACGACGACGGCGGTTCGGCGGCCGACGACGCCGCGATCGTCGTGGTGGGCGACGGTGAGCAGTCGAAGCAGCACGGCTGGTGGCTGGGCCAGATGCGTGTGAAGAACGGCAACGACTTCACGACCGCCGAGCTCGAGTGCTACCTCGACATCGCGGTGTTCTTCAGCACCGTGTTCGACACCCCGCTCGACCGCGACGACGCCGTGGCGGTCTTCCACTCCCCGCCGAAGCACGACGCGAACGAACAGTTCGACCAGTTCCTGCTGGCGGCCTGGCTCAACTTCGCGAACGGCTCGGTCGACCTCGCGACGCCCGTCACCGTGCACGGCACGACCACGACGTGGGGCGACGCGATGCTCGAGGTCGAGACGGTCCGCACGAGCGTCTCGTCGACGCCGCAGGAGATCCGGCAGGCGAAGGGCGTGCTCGCCTCGCTCGCCACGACGAGCGGCTGAGCGGGACCGGCGGCGACCGTGCTGCGAGGCATCCGTTCGGCGGATGCCTCGCAGCACTGTTGCCGCGGCCGCCCGCGCCGCTAGCCTTGGCCTCGAACACGGTTCGAAGGGGGCGACGTGACCGAGGAGTTCGAGACGGGCGGAGCGGTGCTCAGCCGCACGCAGGTGAACGTGGTGCGACTGACCGGGCTCGCGGGGATCATCGGCGGCATCCTGCTGATCGTCGTGGCGATCGTCGCGTGGGTCGGAGTCTCGTCGCAGCTGCGCGCCGAGAACATCGTCATCCCCGACGATGCGCCGATCTTCGCCGGCAAGGTCGTCGACGGGCCGATCGACGCCTACGTGCAGGCCGGCGTCATCGACATGCACGCCCGCGCCATGGCCGACGGCAAGACCTATTCGGAGCTCGACCAGGACGACCCGCTGCGCACGACCGTGATGAACGCGTCGTTCCTGCGGGCGTCGCTGTTCACGTCGGTCATCGCGTTCGGCATCGCCCTGTTCGCGGGCGGCGTCGGGGTGCTGTTCCTGCTGTTCGGCTGGGCGCTGCGCACCATCGTTCCGCCGTTGCCGAGACGCGCGTAGCGCGACCCCGCGAGGCGCGGCCACGCAGTGCGCTGTGGCGTCAGCTCGCCGCGGGACCCGCCGGCGACGGGTTCGGGTCGGGCGCGGGTTCGGGCGACGGCTCGGCGACGCCGTTCGCCGAGGCCGGCACGCGGCGCTCGAGTGCGAGGGCGAGCGCCATGATCAGCACGCAGCCGGCGACCATCGCCGCGATGAACCAGGCCCCCTGGCCGATGCCGAGCAGCAGGCCGGCGACGATGGGGCCCGTGATCGCGCCGCCCTGGAACGCCGCGGAGTTGATCGCGTTGTAGCGACCGCGGTTGCGGTCGTCGGCGAGGTCGTTGTAGATCGCGGGAACGGTGGGCTGCAGCATCGTCTCGCCGAAGGCGAAGATGCCCATGAACGCGAGCACGCCGATCGCCGCCGCGATCGAGTCGGGCAGCAGGCCGGTCGCGCCGAGCACGAGCCACGAGACCGCCCAGACCGCCGCCATGACCTGCATCACGCGGGTGCGCCGGTGGCCGGCGATGAGCTTCAGCACGGTGAACTGCAGCAGCACGATGACGGCGGTGTTGACGGCGAACGAGAAGCCGACGATCTGGGTCGACACCTCGGAGACCTGGCGTGCGTACGCGGGGAACCCCGCCTCCATCTGGCCGTAGCCGATGAACACCGAGATGAAGGTGACGAGCGTGAGCCACAGCACGGCCGGCCGCTTCAGGATCTCGCGGTAGCCGCCGACGGGCTCGGCATGCTCGTCGGGCTCGCCGTGGGTTCGCACGTGGCGCAGCGGGCCGAGCAGCAGCGCCATCGGGATGAGGCTCGTCGCCGCGTCGATGAGGAAGATCGCCGTGAAGGTCTCGGGGTTGTGCACGTCGACGAAGAAGCCGCCGATGATGCCGCCCACGCCGATGCCGAGGTTGACGAGGGCGAAGTTGACGCCGAAGTACTGCTGGCGGAGGTCGCCCTCGACCACGGTCGCGATGAGCGCGTTGAACCCGGGCCACGAGACGCCGAAGTTGATGCCGATGAGCACGAGGGCGACCGCGGCGACCGGCGGCGTCGTCGCGAACGCGAGCAGCGTGCAGCCCGCGATCATCGCGATGAGCCCCGCGATGAGCACGACCTTGGCGCCGAAGCGGTCGATGAGCGTGCCGCCCGGCCCCGTGACGATGAGCCCGGTGATCGCGATGAGGCCCATGAGCGTGCCCGAGACGCCGAGGTCGAACCCGCGCACCTCGTGCAGGTAGATGATCGTGAACGGCAGGGTGAGGCCGCGCCCCAGCGTCTGGATGGCGACGGTCGACAGCAGCCAACGGCCCTCGGTCGGCAGGGCGGCCCAGAACGATCTCATGCCGGTCACTCGGACATCTTGGCGGATGCCACCGACATCGCACGAACCCGCACTCGTCGAGCGCCGGTCTGAGCGACGCGTCGCGGCGGTACGCTTCGAGCATGAGCGCACTGCTCGGCCGACTCGAGGCCGAAGACGACGAGTTGCGGTTCGCCGCGTTCACCCTCGACGACGCCTGGGAGCTCGGCGGCCGGCTGCGGTCGGTCGCCGCCGAGCGCGGGCTCCCGGTCGCGATCGCGATCTGGTTCGGCCGGCAGCGCGTGTTCCATGCCGCACTGCCGGGCGCGACCGCCGACAACGACGGCTGGCTCGACCGCAAGCACCGCGTCGTCGAACGGTACGGCAAGGCGTCGCTGCGCGTGGGCGAGGAGTTCCGGGCGAAGGGCGAGGACTTCGACGTGCACTCGCGGCTCGACCCGCACCGGTACGCGGCGCACGGCGGCGTCGTGCCGCTCAAGCTCGACTCGGGCGCCGTGATCGGCGCGGTCGGCGTCTCGGGCCTCCCGCAGCAGGACGACCACGACCTCGTCGTCGCGCAGCTGCGGGCGATGCTCGGCGAGGCGCGCGAGCGGTGACGGCCCGAGCGGCGTGCGTCGACGCCGCTCGAGCCGCCGGGGGCTCACCGGCTCAGCTCGACGACCCGGCCCCGTTCGACGGCGCCGGGAACGAGCACCCGCAGCGCGATCAGGCTGGGGTCGGCCTCGGTCCACTCGGTGGCCAGGGCCACGTACCGGGCGGTCGCGTCGACCGCCACCGAACCGCGCGTCGCGCCGGCCTCGATCGAACCGACCTCGCGGAACGTGATGCCGTCGTCGCTCACGGACACCGTCGTCGGCGGGGCACCGTCGCCGTTCCACAGCGTGGTGACGGTGCCGATCGGCTGCGCCGAGCCGAGGTCGGCGACCATGCGGCCGTCCGGCCCCGGGGTCCACGCGGTGCGGGTGTCGCCGTCGACCGCGTCCTGCGGTGAGGTCATGCCCTCGGGCAGGACCGACGCCGGGAAGGTGAGCGTGCTCAGGGCCAGGTCGGGCACCGGGAACGCCGACGCGCCCGGGAACGACGCGGCGGCGGCGACCTGTGGCCTGCCCACGGGCAGCGTCCGCGTCTCGCCGGTCTCGACGTTCGTCACGTCCAGCGTGCGGACGGCGGCAGCCTCTGGGCGGGCGTCCCCGCCGTCGAGCCTCGCGACGCGAACCGTGCGGCCGTCGAGCACCGACACCGAGACCCCGGCCTCCTGCGCGGCCGCGGTCGGCACGGTGGCTCGCGGGGCGAGCACGACGGCGTCGCCGGCGGGCACCGTGACGGTGAGCTTCGAGGCATCCCGTCCGAGCGCCTGGTCGCCGGCGAACAGCGCCACGGCGTCGCCGACGTAGGGAATCGTGACGTCGGTCGTGACGTCGGCGCCGGTGAGGTTGAAGGCGGTGAGATACCCGTCGAGCGAGCTCACGAGCAGGCCGTCGGCGCTGGGCTCCGGCGCCGCGTCCTGCGCGGCCGTCGCCGCGGCGTCGCCCGGCACCATCTCGACGAGCATCGGGCGGTCCCCGCCGCCGAGGCGGACGGTGTCGATCCCCTCCCGCTCGTTCGACACGGTGATCGGGGCCTGCCCGCCGCGCACGACGTAGCCGGCCGTGCCCTCGACGTTGATCCACGACCCCTCGGTCGTGGTGACCCGGTCGCCCGTGTAGCGGAAGCTCGCGGCATCCTGCCAGGTCTCGCCGTCGGCCGACACCTGGATGCGGTACTCGCGACCGGCCGACACCTCCCAGCCCAGCTGCACCTGTGCGATCGCGGTGGGAGCACCGAGGTCGACCTGGATCCACGAGTCGGCTCGGGTGCGGTCGGCGCGCGAGACGGCCCAGCGCGAGGCGGGGTCGCTGTCGGTCACGTTCGACGGCGCGCGCCCCGAATCCGAGCTCGAGGCCGTCGCCGGCCTTCCCGCCGCCGCGTCGACGCCGGTCGCCGTCAGCGCACGCATCGAGTAGAGCGAGTACCCGTAGGCGGGATCGCCCTGCACGCCCTGCATGCGCACGAACCTCGCTTCGACCGGGGCCGGGGCGGTCGCGCCGGGCGGCGTCAGGTCGACCGTGTCGAGGCGTGCGACGTTGACGTCGGCGCCACCGGTGTAGGCGGTCTGCGTGGTCCACGTCCGGCCGTCCGATGAGGTCTGCACGAGGTAGCGCTCGCCCGCGCTCACCTCCCAGGCCAGCCGCACCGAGCCGACGGTCTGCTCGGCGCCCAGGTCGACCTGGATCCACGAGTCCGCACGCGTGCGCTCGGCGACGGCGACGGCCCAGCGGGTGGCGGGGTCGGCGTCGGTGACCGTCGCGGCCCGGCGGGTCGGGTCCTCGCTCGACGCGGTCGCGGGTCGTCCTGCGGCCAGGTCGGTCGTGGCCCGGTCACCCGTGCCGTAGGCGTGCAGGGAGTACATCGAGTAGCCGTAGCGCGCGTTGCCCTGCTGGCCCTGGACGCGCACGTACCGCGCCGGCACGGGGTCGAACGACAGGTCGTCGATGCGGGCGGCGTTCGCGTCGGCCGGGTTCGGCGGCGTCACGACGGGCAGGGTGGAGGTGGCC
This sequence comes from Agromyces cucurbitae, assembly GCF_058349945.1. Lineage (NCBI taxonomy): Bacteria > Bacillati > Actinomycetota > Actinomycetes > Micrococcales > Microbacteriaceae > Agromyces > Agromyces cucurbitae. The sequence continues at coordinate 23,543 of NZ_JBYRES010000002.1, forward strand.
GATCCCTCGGCCGTGGAGTAGGTGCGCGACCCGTCGAGGCCGTTGTAGCCGCCGAGGTCGAGGTTGCGCACCGAGACGGTGCCGTCCTGCCAGCCCGCGCCCGACGAGGCGTAGAGCGCCGCGCCGCTCGGCAGCGTCGCCTGGCCCGCGTACTCGTCGCCGATGCGGAAGACCGACGTCGTGCCCTCGAAGCCGTCGCGCGGCCCGGTGTAGGTGCTCGTGTTGCGCGCGTCGACGGTCGCCGCCGAGTTCGGGTAGAGGTATGGCGTCGAGCCCGACAGTGCGAACAGCCACGAGTCGTGGCCCGGGACCCAGGGGAACTTCACGAAGCCCTTCTTGCCGGATGCCGCCGCCCACGCGTTCGCGGACTGCTGCACCGAGAGACCGGGGCCGTCGCCGAAGTCGCGCACGCCGGCGAGGCGGGCGAAGAACTCGTCCTGCGGGGTGGGCTGCACGACGCCCTCGGCCGACTCGGCGGCCTCGACGTGCAGCAGGTACGAGATCGCGATCTCGGCGCGAGCCTCGGGTTCGTACTTGGGCTCGCCCGAGAACTTGGCGAGCCGGTCGACCGGCTCGTACGCCTGGTACGCCTCGAGCGACGCGGCCAGGTTCGCCTCGGCGCGCACGGCGTCGGGGTCGCGCAGCACCTGGCCGAGGAACGCCATCGGGATCACGTCGCGGCCGTAGAGGTACTCGCGGTCGTTCACCATCGGCATGAACGGCTCGCCCTGGTTCGACATCACCATCTCGATCGAGCGCCAGAGCTCGGCCGAGTTCGGCTGGTGCTTCAGGTACTCGGGGATCGGCTGGTCGTTCAGGATGAACTGGATCGCGTTGCGCCCGCCCGACCGCCAGATGTCGGACTGGTAGTGCGGGCCGAACGACCCGTGGTTCTCGACGAGGTACGTGTCGTAGATCGTCTGCATCGTGTTCGTCGACACCGGCTTGCCGGCGACGACGGCCGGGTTGTTGCGGTCGGCGGTGGGCTGCCCGGCGGCGTTGCGCGCCCAGTCGCCCAGCTGCTCGTTCCAGCGCGAGGCGTCGGCGTGGTCGGGCGCCCAGGCGAGGCCCGGCGCGAGCGCCTGCGTGTACACGCCCGCCTCCTCCTGCGCGGTGTCGCCCTCGTGCTTGCCCGTGGGCCAGTCGGCCGTCCACGAGCCCGACAACGGGTCCTTGCCGTGGTCGAGGTCGGACGTGTAGGCCGACTGCCCGACGGCGATCTTCTCGAGGTTCTGCTGCGTCGCGGCGTCGAGCCGATCCCACAGCACGCGCCCGGCGTCGAGGAAATACGACTGGAAGGTCGAGTCCCAGAACATCCGCTTGCCCCAGGTGCCGTTCGGGTCGACGAACCGGTTCTTCGCGGCGTAGTAGCGGATCGTGTCGATCGTGCGCTGCGTGAGATCGTCCTTCGAGATGCCGGTGACCTCGGCGTCGTAGTCGCCGTGCGTGACGATCACGGCGTTGCCGAGCACGACCGCGAAGTTGAAGTCCTTGAACTGGTACGCGTCGATCGCCGGGTCCCAGACCGAGTTCACCCAGCGGGTGTGGCGCAGCAGGGCGGCGTAGTAGTCGGCCGCGATCGCGTCGGGCGCGCCGAAGGCGGCGGCCGTCTGCACGACGGGGACGGCGGACGCCCGGGCTGCGGGCGCGAGGGCCGCCGGAGCGAGGGCGGCGAGCGGTGCCGCGAGCGCCGCCGCGAGGGCGAGGGCGACCGTGCGGCGCGACCGGTGAGTCGCGCGGCGGGCGGGGGCGGGGCCGGAGGCGGCCATGGTGTCTCCTGGATTCAGTGGACCATCGGGTGCCACGTGCTGGTCGACAGGAGTCAATTCGGAGTGAAGAATGACAGCGCTGTCATGATGGATGGGGCCACGGTACTCGAGAGCGGGCGGGGCGTCAAGGAGTGCTGCGGGCGGGCCCCGTTCGCCCCGCCCCGGCCGCGCCGCGAACGCCGAGGGCGGCGCCGACGGGGCATAGGCTCGGAGGCATGCTCGCCACCGTGATCCACGCCGCCCGCGACATCCGCGTCGAGACCGTGCCCGACCCCGTCATCACGACCGGCGACGACGCGATCGTCAAGGTCGTCGCGGCCTGCGTCTGCGGCTCCGACCTCTGGCCCTACCGCGGCATCACGCCGACGAACGAACCGCGCCGCATCGGCCACGAGTTCATCGGCGTCGTCGAGGCCGTCGGCGACTCCGTGACCGGGGTGCAGGTCGGCGACTTCGTGATCGCGCCGTTCTACATCTGCGACGACACGTGCGTGAACTGCCGCAACGGCGTCTCGACCTCGTGCCTGCACGGCGGCTGGTGGGGCGGCGACGACCGCAACGGCGCCTTCGCCGACGCCGGCCAGGGCGAGCGCGTGCGCGTGCCGCTCGCCGACGGCACGCTCGTCGTCGTGCCCGGCCCGGTGCGCGACGAGCAGGTGCCGGGCCTGCTCACCCTCTCCGACGTCATGGGCACGGGGCACCACGCCGCCGTGTCGGCGGGTGTGCAGCCGGGCGAGTCGGTCGCGGTCGTCGGCGACGGCGCGGTCGGCCTCTGCGCGATCATCGCCGCGAAGCGACTCGGCGCCGAGACGATCATCGCGATGAGCCGCCACCCCGAGCGCCAGGCGCTCGCGCGCCGGTTCGGGGCGACGCACGTCGTCGCCGAGCGCGGTGCAGAGGGCATCGCAGCCGTCCGCGAGCTCACCGGCGGCATCGGCGCCGATCGGGTGCTCGAGTGCGTCGGCACGAAGGAGTCGATGGACCAGGCGATCCGCTCGGCGCGCCCCGGCGGAATGGTCGGCTACGTCGGCGTGCCGAACGGCGGCCCCGAGCTGCCCGTGCGCCAGCTCTTCAACACGAACGTCGGCGTCAACGGCGGGGTCGCGCCCGTGCGCGGCTACATCGACGAACTGCTGCCCGACGTGCTCTCGGGCGCGATCGAGCCCGGGCTCGTCTTCGACCTCGAACTTCCGCTCGCCGACGCCGCCGAGGCCTACGCCGCGATGGACGAGCGGCGCGCGATCAAGGTGCTGCTGCGCCCCTGACGGCCGGCGGTGCGAACGGACTTCCGGAGGAGGCATCCATGCCCGAACTGCACTTGAGCGACCGGGTCGTCGAGCGGCTCGCGACCGAGGAGACCATCTGGCTCACGACGGTGAACGCGCTCGGCACGCCCGTGCCGACGCCCGTGTGGTTCGTCTGGAACGACGGCGAGCTCATGCTGCTGTCGAAGCCCGACACCCCGAAGCTCGCGAACCTCGCCCGCAACCCGCGCACGGCGCTGCACTTCAACAGCGACGCCGAGGGCGACGACGTCGCGGTGTTCACGGGATCGGCCCGCATCGGCGAGATCGGCGAGGCGCCCGAGTGGGCCGAGTACGCCGAGAAGTACGCGGCCGCGATCGAGCGCATCGAGTACACGCCCGAGCGCTACATCGCCGAGTACTCGGTGCCGATCCGCGTGACGGTCGAGCGCGTGCGCGCCTGGTAGGCGCCGGCTACGCCTCGACGTCGTCGAGGCGGGCGATCACGACCTCGAGCAACCGGGCGAGCTCGATGCGCTCGTCGTCGCTCAGGTCTTGCAGCACGTCGGTCTCGACGACCGACGAGCCGCGGATGGCGAGGCTGAACAGCTCCCACCCCTCGTCGGTGAGGCTCACGTAGGTGCGGGTGCGGTTCTCGGGGTCGGGCGTGCGCTCGACGAGTCCCCGGTCGGCGAGCTTGTCGAGCCGGTGCGTCATCGACGAGGGGGCGACGTTCGTGAGGTCGGCCAGCTGGCTCGGCGTGAGCGGCTCGCCGGCCTTCGCGAGCGAGGTGACGACGGCCCACTCGCCCGCGGCGATGTCGAGGTCGGCGAGCTGGCGCACGTACCACTGGTCGAGCTTCTTCGTGAGGCTCTGCACGGCCGTGATGACCCGCTGCACCGACTCCTCGCCGCCGGCGGCGACGTAGGTCGCGACCGCTCGGCGGTGCAGCTCGGGGGCGCTCTGGATTCGTCGGGCCATACGGGAATTCTCCCACGCATGTTTCGGTTGCTAATATTTCGATATCGAATACTTCACGTTCGAAGGGTGAGGGATGCTCCGGGGCCGACGTCGGCCCCGAGGCATCCCTCTGCTCGTTCGAGACCTCGGGAGGAGGACACCATCATGCGCGCACGACTGCTCATCCTGGCCAGTGCCATCGGTTCGCTCGGTTGGGGGGCGGTGCTGCCCTACCAGTACGCCTACGCGGCCGACACCCGCGGCTGGGGTGCCCTCGTCGCCGCGGGTGCCTCGTCGCTGTTCTCGATCGGCGCGCTCGTCGCCGCGCCGCTCGCCGGCCGTCTCGCCGACCGCTTCGACCCCGTGAAGGTCGCCGTCGTCGCACAGCTGATCGGCGCCGCCGGCGTCGCGTCGCTCATGTTCGTCGACGTGCCCGCACTGTTCCTCGCCGGCATGCTCGTGTTCGGCCTCGGCCTCTCGGCGGCCGTGCCCGCGAAGCAGGTGCTCGCGCTGCAGTGGTCGTCGGGCGACGACCGGCGCAAGGTGTTCGCCTACAAGTTCACGGGCGAGTCGCTCGGCATGGCGGCGGGCGCGTTCCTCGCGGGCCTCGTCGTCGACCTCGACCGGCCCGACGGGCTCGACATCGGGTTCATGATGGCCGCGGCCGGCTTCGTGCTGTCGTCGGCGATCATCGCGGTCGCCGGGCGCGTGCGGCAGACCGCCGACCTCGGGCTGCCGGGTGCCGACGCGGGCGGGCTCGCCGGCCACGTGGCCGCGCACACGGGCGCCTTCTCGGCGATCGAGGCCGCGACGGGTGCGATCAGCGTCGTCGACCTCGACGGCGACGGGCACCCCGACCGTGCGAGGTCGCGCGGCGCGCTGCGCACCATCTTCGCCGAGCCCGCGATGCGCTGGACGGCCGTCGTCACGGTCACCCTCGCGCTCGGCTTCTACGCCCAGTTCGAGTCGGGCCTGCCGGCGTACGGCATCACCGTGCTCGACGTCGACCCCGCCGCGATCGGCATGGCGGCGGCGATCAACTGCCTCGTGATCGTCGCGCTGCAGGTCATCGTCGTGAAGCTCACCGCGAAGCGCAGCGCACCCGTGCTGCTCATGGCCGTCGGCTCGATCTGGGTCGTGTCGTGGCTCATCCTCTCGGCGGCGCAGTTCGCACCCGGCATCGCGTCGGCGCTGTTCGTCATGACCTACGGCATCTTCGCCGTCGGCGAGACGATCTACAGCCCCGTGCTCAACCCGCTCACGGCGCAGCTCGCGCCCAAGGGCATGGTGGGGCAGACGCTCGGCACGATCGGCGCGATGCAGACCGCGTTCTCGGCGGCCGGCCCGCTCGTCGCGGGCGTGCTGCTCGGCGCGGGGCTCGCCGACGTCTTCCTCGGCATGCACCTCGTCGTGAGCCTCGTCGCGGTGTTCGCGGCGTGGCGCATCAAGCGGGCGCTCGACCGGAAGGCGTCGTCGTCGCGCGCGAGCGCCGCAGCGCCCGAATCCTCTGCCGCCTCGCAGCCGCCGACCACTCCGGTCGACCTCGTGCACAACTAGCGGCGCAGACGACGGATGCCTCGGGGCCGACCGGTCCCGAGGCATCCGTGTGCGTGCTGCGGCGGTTACTCGCCGACCGTGACGAACTCGGCCAGCTGCTTGCGCTGACGCGGCGCGACCTCGCGCTCGCGGAGCACCTCGTTCAGCTGGTCGACGTCGCCGAGTGCGCCGATCGTGGTGATCGAGACGACCTCCTGGTTGTCGGGCAGGCCGAACGCGTCGTGGATCGCCGCCGCGTCGAAGCCGCCCATCTGGTGGGTGTGCAGGCCCTCGTGCTGCGCCTGCACCGTCAGGTGGGCGACGGCCTGGCCGAGGTCGTAGCGCGCCCACGGCCGCCCGCGGCCCTCGGCGTCGACCGTCTCGGCGATGTTGACGATCAGCACGGCGGCCGAGTCGGCCCACTCCTGGTTGAAGCCCGCCATCTTGTCATGGAGGGTCGTGAAGGCGGCGGTGCCGCGGCGCGCGACGATGAAGCGCCACGGCTGCGAGTTGTTCGCCGACGGGGCCCAGCGGGCGGCCTCGAGGATCGTGCGGAGCGTCTCGGTCTCGACGACGGCCTCGGGGTCGAAGGCGCGGGGGCTCCAGCGCTCGACGAGCGGATCGATGAGGGGGGCGGCGGTGTCGGCCTTGCGCGAGGTGAGATCGGTGACGAGGGTCATGGTGGTGCGTTCCTGTTTCGTTCGTGGAGCTGGTGCGGGTCGCCGTCGTCCCGATCCATTCGAACGCATACAGCGGTGGGCGTATTCCCCGCGCCGGGAGATCTCGCCCCATCCCGCTCGACCCGGGGTCGATCGTATGGGAGCATTGCCGGGCAAGATCCGTCAATGAGGAAGGATGCTTCATGCTGAAGATGCGATCCATCGCAGCAGCGTCAGCGCTTGCGATCGGGTTCACCGCGCTCGCCGCGTCACCTGCGGGAGCCGCCGGAGCCGATTCGGGGGCCGAGCACGAGTACGTCGTGCTCTTCGCCGAGGGGGTGTCGAGCGCCGACGCGCTCGCCGCGGTCGAAGCCGCGGGCGGCACCGTCGTGTCGCAGAACGACGCCATCGGCGTCGCGACCGTGCGCGCCGGTTCGAGTTTCACCGCAGCCGCCGCCGACCAATCGGTCATCGAGGGCACCGCCCAGAACCGCATCATCGGCGACGTGCCGGGAGCGGGCGCCGCGAAGGGCAAGGCGAAGAAGGCCGACTCGGCCGAGCGCGACCTGAAGGCCGCCGCGACGAAGCCGTCGGCTGCCCAGAAGCCCCCGGCCGCGGGCAAGGGCGAGCCGCTCGCCTCGCTGCAGTGGGACATGCAGCAGATCGGCGCGACGAGCAACGGCTCGTACAAGTGGCAGAAGGGCTCGAAGCAGGTTCGGGTCGGCATCATCGACACCGGCGTCGACGGCAGCCACCCCGACATCGCCCCCAACTTCGACGGCGCGCTGAGCCGCAACTTCACCGTCGACGTGCCCGTCGACGCGAACGGCGCCGTCGTCGACGGCGACTGCGCCGATGAGGCCGACGGGTCGTGCAACGACGCGGCCGACGTCGACGAGAACGGCCACGGCACGCACGTCGCCTCGACGATCGGCTCGCCGATCAACGGGCTCGGCATCGCCGGCGTCGCGCCGAACGTGTCGCTCGTGAACCTCCGCGCGGGCCAGGACTCGGGCTACTTCTTCCTGCAGCCCTCGGTCGACGCCCTCACCTACGCCGGCGACAACGGCATCGACGTCGTCAACATGAGCTACTACGTCGACCCGTGGCTGTTCAACTGCACCGACCAGCCCGAGGACTCGCCGGCCGACCAGCAGGAGCAGGCGACCGTCATCGAGGCGATGCAGCGCGCGCTCGACTACGCGCGCGGCCACGGCGTGACGCTCATCGCGGCCGCCGGCAACGAGGCCATCGACTACACGAAGGCGATGACCGACGGCACGAGCCCCGACTTCGCCGACGTCCCCGGTGAGGCCGCGTACGTGCGCGACCTCGTCGACCCCGACTCGTGCGTGTCGATGCCCGCCGAGGGCGACGGCGTCATCTCGGTCTCGAGCACCGGCGTCTCCGAGCGCAAGGCGTACTACTCGAGCTACGGCAACGGGTACATCGACGTCGCGGCCCCCGGCGGCGACGTGTACGACACCCCGGCGAACACGCGCGACATCACGAAGGGCATCCTCGCCGCCTACCCCGAGGCGCTCGGCCACGAAGAGGGCACGATCGACGAGGACGGCGAGCCGACGACCTCGGCCGTCGTGAAGAGCTGCGACACCGCGGGCGAGTGCGCGTACTACCAGTACCTGCAGGGCACGTCGATGGCGTCGCCGCACGCGGCCGGCGTCGCCGCGCTCATCGTCAGCCAGTACGGCAAGGTCGACCCGAAGACGGGCCACACGGGCAAGACCCTCGACCCCTCGACGGTCGAGGAGATCCTGCTCGGCACCGCCACGGCGAAGGACTGCCCGGTTCCGGCCGACTTCACCTACACGCGGCACCTGCCCGCGGGCAACACCGTGACGGCGACGCACACCTGCGAGGGCGACGACTCGCCCAACGGGTTCTACGGCGCCGGCATCATCAGCGCGCTGCACGCGATCGGGCGATAGGCTCCGGCCTCCGCACGGCGAAGGGCGCGGCATCCGAACGGATGCCGCGCCCTTTCGCGTGCCGTGCACCGACGGGCGGGCCGGTGGGCCTGCCGGCTCAGGCGTCGCCGAGCTCAGCGGCGACGATGTCGCAGAACACGGCGCTCTCGACACCGTCGAAGCGGTAGTAGTCGTCCGACGTGACGACGTCGTCGGACTGATCGTCATGCGTGCCTGCGTCGTCGATCACCACCACGTGCCGTTGCAGCCCCGAGACGAGGTGCTCGGTTCCCTGCGCCGTGTGGACGACGAAGCTGACCGCGTCGCGCACGTCGATCACGAAGCCGGTCTCGGTCTCGATCATGCTCGCATCCCGGTCGAAACCGCGCACGCCGACCGTCAACTCCGTTCCGGTGGCGGGGTTGCTCCACACCCATTCGCCCTGGTGGGTGCTCTGGCCGTACAGGAAGTCGTCGCCGCGGCGGGGCCCGAGCACGAACGTGCCGACGTCGTGAAAGCGGTACTCGACCGTGAAGTCGACCTCGGGGCAGAATCCCGGGTAGTCCTCCTGCGCGATGCCCGAGCCCTCGTCGACCCAGTGCTCCAGAAGGGGTTGCGCGGCCGAGGGGGATGCGGCCGCGCCCAGCGCGAGCAGGACGGCCGAGCCGGCGGCGGCGATGGATTTCAGCATGGCGGGCTCCTTCGAATGTCGTGGCGACCACGCACGCTACGCACGCGCCGAACGGCGGGCATCCGTACCAGCACGGAAGTCGACTCGGCCCGTGTACGACGACGGGCGCGGCATCCGCAGAGGATGCCGCGCCCGTCGCGTGCGATCTCGAACCCGTCTACGCCGCGGCGAGCTCCTCGCGGATGCCGGCGACGAACGCGTCGATGTCGGCCTCGCTCGTGTCGAACCCGCACATCCAGCGCACCTCGCCGCGCGCGGCGTCCCAGTCGTAGAAGCGGAAGCCGCGGTCGCGCAGCCGGTCGGCGACGCCCTGCGGCAGGGTCGCGAAGACGCCGTTCGACTGCGTCGCCTGGCTGAAGCCGAGGCCGGGCAGCTCGCCCGCGGCGATGCCCGCGTCGAGCGCGTCGCGCAGCCGCGAGGCCATGGCGTTCGCGTGCGTGGCGTTGCGCAGCCACAGGTCGCCCTCGTAGAGCGCGATGAGCTGCGCCGACACGAATCGCATCTTCGAGGCGAGCTGCATGTTGAGCTTGCGCAGGTACTTCAGGCCCTCGGATGCCTCGGGGTTCAGCACCACGATCGCCTCGGCGCCGAGGCATCCGTTCTTGGTGCCGCCCACGCTCAGCACGTCGACGCCGGCGTCGCGCGTGAAGTCGCGCAGCGGAACGCCCAGCGTGGCGCCCGCGTTCGACAGGCGCGCGCCGTCCATGTGCACCTTCATGCCGAGCGAGTGGGCGTGCTCGGTGATCGCCTTCACCTCGTCGACGGTGTAGGCGGTGCCGAGCTCGGAGGTCTGCGTGATCGACACGACGAGCGGCTGCGCGCGGTGCTCGTCGCCCCAGCCCCACGCCTCCTCGTCGATGAGCTCGGGGGTGAGCTTGCCGTCGGGCGAGGTCACGGTGAGCAGCTTGATGCCGCCGACCCGCTCGGGCGCGCCGCCCTCGTCGGAGTTGATGTGCGCCGTCTTCGCGCTCACGACCGCGCCCCAGCGGGGGAGCATCGACTGCAGGCCGGTGACGTTCGCGCCGGTGCCGTTGAACACCGGGAACGCTTCGACGCCCTCGCCGAAGTGGTGGGCGAACACCTGCTGCAGGCGCTCGGTGTAGACGTCTTCGCCGTAGGCGACCTGGTGGCCGTCGTTGGCCGTCTGGATGGCGGCGAGCACCTCGGGGTGCACGCCCGAGTAGTTGTCGGAGGCGAAGCCGCGGAAGGTCGTGTCGTGGAGCGGTGAGTTCACCGAACCATCCTCGCATCCGGGGGTGGTCGGGCATCGTGACGGCGGGCGCACGGAATCGGCGCATTTCGCGCCCGAGACGCACGGATGCCGCTCGCCCGGGGGTTATGGATGTCGGCGGCCCCGGTTAGCCTCGCAGGGTGAGCGAGGGGCTCGACGCAGTGCACGCGACGCCGGAGCCGGCGGCGTCGCCGCCCGTCGTGCCGCCGCCCGACGGCATGCGCACGTTCCTGCACGTGCTCGTGAACACGATGATCGCGAACGTGACGACGAGCTTCCTGTGGTTCGCGCTCACGTTCTGGGTCTACCTCGAGACGCAGTCGGTGCTCGCGACGGGCATCATCGGCGGCGCCTACATGCTGCTCATCGCGGTGTTCGCGATGTTCTTCGGCACCATCGTCGACCGGCACCGCAAGCACCGCGTGATGGTGTTCTCGAGCCTCGTCACGCTCGGCGCGTTCGGCATCGCCGGCGTGCTCTACCTGCTGCAGCCCGAGTCGTCGCTCGTCGACCTCGGCGGGCCGTGGTTCTGGGCGTTCTCGGGCATCATCCTGTTCGGGTCGGTCGTCGAGAACATGCGCAACATCGCGCTCTCCACGACGGTGACCCTGCTCGTGCCCGAAGCGCGCCATGCGAACGCGAACGGCATGGTCGGCACGGTGCAGGGCCTCGCCTTCATCGTCACGAGCGTGTTCAGCGGACTCGCGATCGGCCTGCTCGGCATGGGGTGGACCCTCGTCATCGCGATCGTCATGACGCTCGTCGCGCTCGTGCACCTCCTGTTCGTGCGCATCCCCGAAGCGCGCCCCGTCACCGAAGACGGCCGGGCGCCGGCCGTCGACGTGCGCGGCAGCATCACGGCGATCCGCGCGGCCCCCGGGCTCTTCGCGCTCATCGTCTTCTCGACGTTCAACAACCTCATCGGCGGCGTCTACATGGCGCTCATGGACCCGTACGGCCTGACGCTCTTCCCCGTCGAGGCCTGGGGCGTCGTGCTCGGCGTGACGGCGACCGGGTTCATCATCGGCGGGCTCGTGATCGCCAAGTGGGGGCTCGGACGAAACCCGATCCGCACGATGCTGCTCGTCGTCGTCGGCATGGGGCTCTTGGGCGCGCTGTTCACGATCCGCGAGTGGTGGCTGCTGTACGGCCTCGGCATCTGGGCGTACATGTGCCTCATCCCCGTGGTCGAGGCGGCCGAGCAGACCGTCATCCAGAAGGTCGTGCCGTTCCGCAGGCAGGGCCGGGTGTTCGGATTCGCCCAGGCGTTCGAGGCGGCGGCGGCGCCGATCACGGCGTTCCTCATCGCGCCGATCGCCCAGTTCTGGATCATCCCCTACATGGAGTCGCCCGAGGGGCAGGAGACGTGGGGCTGGCTGCTCGGCGACGGCGAGGCGCGGGGCATCGCGCTCGTGTTCTTCTTCTCGGGGCTCGTCATGGTCGCACTCGCGCTCGTCGCGTTCACGACCCGTTCGTACCGCCTGCTGTCGGCCGAGTACCTGGAGGCTCCGGCCGGCGCCGAGGCAGGTGCGGCGTCAGAGGAGAGTTCGCCCGAGGTCGCGGCCCACGCCGACCCGACGTCGTGATTGTTGAACATTTCGGGGCGAATCCCTAGCGCCGCGCGATCCGACGACGGTAGACAGAGGGCATGTCAGCGTTCGATACGGTTCCATCGCCGCCCGCGCGTCGTCGTCGACGCGGGGCCACCCGCATCATCGTCGGGCTCTCCGCCGCACTCGTCGGCGCCCTCCTCCTTCCGACACCGGCCGTCGCCGATGACGTGCCCGAACTGAGCATCGTCGACGGCGTGACCGCCCCGGTCTTCGACTACACGCAGGCGATCCGCGAGCGGGTGCTCATCCCGGTCACGGGCGTCGACCAGGACCTCGACGGCGTCGACGACGTCACCGCGATCGAGATCATCCGGCCCGCCGAGAGCGACGCCGGTCTGCAGGTGCCCGCGATCATCGACACGAGCCCGTATTTCACGACGCTCGGCCGTGGCAACGAGTCGCAGCTCATCGCCGATGTCGACGGCGACGGCATCAACGACAAGTGGCCGCTCTTCTACGACAACTACTTCGTGCCTCGCGGGTACGCCATGATCCTCGCCGAGATGGACGGCACCGCGAACTCCACCGGGTGCCCCGTCCACGGCGGGCCGGGCGACATCCAGAGCATGAAGGTCGTCATCGACTGGCTCAACGGCCGGGTCGACGGGCACTACGCCGACGGCACGCCGGCGGTGGCCGACTGGGACAACGGCAAAGCCGCCATGATGGGCAAGTCGTACGACGGCACCCTGGCGAACGGCGTCGCCGCGACCGGCGTCGAGGGCCTCACCACGATCGTGCCGATCTCGGCGATCTCGAACTGGTACGGCTACTCGCGCACGGGCGGCATCGCGCACAACACCAACTACCCGGCGAGCCTGTCGAACACGGTCACGAACCCCGACCGCCGAACCCTCTGCGCGCCGGTCCGCACGACGCTCAACGCGATCGACGGCGACGAGACCGGCGACGTCAACCCCTTCTGGGCCGAGCGGGACTACCGGCTCGACATCGCCGACGTGCAGGCGTCGGTGTTCCTCGCCCACGGCCTCAACGACGACAACGTGCGCATGAGCCAGGTCGGCGAGTACTGGAAGGCGCTCGGCGAGCACGACGTGCCGCGCAAGATCTGGCTCGCGAAGGTCGGCCACACCGACCCGTTCGACTACAACCGCGCAGAGTGGGTCTCGACGATCCACCGCTGGTACGACTACTGGCTGCAGGGCATCGACAACGGCATCATGGACGAGCCCATGGCCACGGTCGAGACCGACCCCGAGGTGTACGAGGACGTCGCGAGCTGGCCGGTTCCCGGCACGACCGACGTCGACGTGCTGCTCGCCGGCACGACCGCGGGTGCGGCGGGCGACCTGCGCCTGCAGCCCGGCGACGGCGCCGCATCCGCGACCTTCACCGGTCCTTCGGGGTCCATCTCCGAGGCGAACGCGATCAACACCCCCGAGGGGTCGCAGGCGAACCGACTCGTGTTCCTGTCGGAGCCGCTCACGAGCGACCTCCGCATCTCGGGCACCGCGCGCGTCGAGCTGACGGCGTCGCTCGGGCAGTCGCAGGCGAACCTCTCCGCGCTGCTCGTGGACTACGGCACCGGCACTCGCACCTCGCGCAGCGGCGAGGGCGTGATCAACACGACCGAGCGCACCTGCTGGGGCGCCGAGAGCACCGACGACAACGCGTGCTATCTCGAGGTCGACCGCCGTTCGCAGACGACCGACGTGTGGCGCGCCGCGCGCGGTGCGCTCGACTCGTCGAACCGGTTCTCGCTCGTCGACGGCGAGGCCGTGCCCGTCACGCCCGGCGAGGCGACCGAGTTCGACTTCCCGCTCGAACCGTACGACACGACGTTCGCCGCCGGTCACCGCATCGGCGTGGTCGTGACGACGAACCTCTCGGGCTACAGCATCGGCGGCACCGCGAACGCGAGCGTCGCCGTCGACACCGCGATCAGCCGCATCGTGCTGCCGGTGGTCGGCGGACCGGCCGCCGCGGCCGCGTCCGGCGCGTTCGGCGAGGTCGACCCGGTGTCGCTCTCGTTCGACCTCGGCGGCCACGGCGACGCGATCGACCCGCAGCCGGTGGCGTACGGCGCGGCACCCGAAGAACCCACGGCGCCGAGCGAGCACGGCTGGGTCTTCCAGGGCTGGTTCGCGGATGCCTCGCACACGACGCCGTTCGACTTCGGCGACGTGCTCGTGGCCGACGCCGTCGCGTACGCGAAGTGGGCGGACGTCGCGTCGGTCGCCGCTTCGCTCGAGGTGACCCCGAGCGAGACGACGGTCGACAAGGGCGACTCCGTCGACCTCGCGATCGAGGCCCTCGATGCCGACGGCAACCCGATCGGCGACGTCTCCGACCTCGTGACGATCACGAGTTCGATCGTGACCGACGTCGTCGACGGGGCATCCGTCTCGTTGCCGGCGTATGCGGGCGAGCACGTGCTGACCGCGACGCTCGGGGCCGCGACCGGTTCGGCGACGGTGACGGTGCGCCGCGGCGCGCCCGTCGCGGTCGTGCCGCCGTCGTTCTCGGGCACGCCGATCCCGGGTGCGACCCTCACCGCCGACCCCGGCGAGTGGGACGTCGAGGGGGCCCGCTTCACGTACCGGTGGACCGCAGACGGCCGCACGATTCCGTGGGCCGACGGCGCCACGCTCAAGGTGAACCCGTCGATCTCGGGCAAGGAGCTCGTGCTCACGGTCACGGCGCGCGTGCCCGGCCTGCCGGCCGGGACGGCGGCGACCGAGCCCGTGACGGTGCTGCCGATGCCGCACGGCTTCTTGCCGTGAGCACGGTTCGGCTGAGCGCGCCCGTGTCGTGAGCGCCTCGTGGCCGGGGAGCGGCATCGCCCCCCGGCCACGAGCTTTCGATCAGGATCGAAATTCTTCCGGCTCGATGCGAGGGCGACGAGAGTGGTCATCGAGGCCCCGGGTTCACGGGGTCCGCATCACCGACATCCGACCGGAAGGACTCCGCTATGGCGGTTCGCGTCGACCTCAACATCTCCCTCGACGGCTACGCGTCGACGACCGACCAGACCCCCGAGAACCCGATGGGCGACGACTGGTTCCGGCTCACGGGCGCCTACGCGGCCACGCGCACGTTCCGCGAGCGGGTGCTCGGCGACACCTCGGGAGCCGGCACCACCGGTGTCGACGACGCATTCGCCCGGGCGTACTTCGAGGGTGTCGGGGCCGAGATCATGGGTGCGGGCATGTTCGGCCTGCACTTGCACGGCGACGACCCCGACTGGCGTGGGTGGTGGGGCGACGAGCCGCCCTTCCGCGTGCCCGTGTTCGTGCTGACGCACGCGCCGCGGCCCTCGATCGAGCTGGCGGGCGGTACGACGTTCCACTTCCGCGACGCGTCGCCCGAGGAGGCGCTCGCCGAGGCGACGCGCGTCGCCGGCGGCGGCGACGTGCGCATCGGCGGCGGGGTGCGCACGGTGCGCTCGTTCCTCGCGGCGGGGCTCGTCGACCGGCTCCACGTGGCGATCGCGCCGATCCTGCTCGGTCGCGGACTCAGCCTCTGGGAGGACCTTCGCGGGCTCGAGGGCGGCTACGAGGTCTCGAGCGAGACGGCTGAGAGCGGCACCGTCCACGTGACGTTCCGGCGGTGACCCGGTGCGGGCCGGTGCCGACGGGCCGGCCCGCACCGCCGGTCAGGCCACGCGATAGCGCAGGCTCACGACGCCGCCCGGCCGCGGAGCGACCCGGTCGAGCTCGAGCGCGCGGTCGCCGAGCGTGGGTGGCGTGAACGAGCGACCGTCGCCGAGCAGCACCGGCACGATGCGCAGGTGCACGTCGTCGACCAGTCCCGCTGCGAAGAGCGCGTCGGTCAGCACCAGGCTGCCCCACACGATGATCGTGTCGTAGCGCTGCTTCAGCTCGGCGGTGCGCGCGGCACCGTCGCCCGAGAGGATCTCGATGCTGCCGTCGCCCCATGGCGCGTCGGTCAGCGTGTTGGAGACGACGAACTTCGGCAGCCGCTCGATGAGCTCTGCGACGTGCTCGACGGCGGGGTCGACCTTCGGCCAGTAGTCGGCGAACATGCGGTAGGTGGTCGCGCCGAAGAGGATCGCGTCGGCCTGGGAGACGTAGGCGAGCTGCTCGGCGTCGTTGAGCTGCGGTTCGCCGTCGTCGCCGATCGGGATCAGCGACTCGAAGAAGTCGATGCCGCCGTCGGGGTCGGCGGCGTAGCCGTCGGCGGTCACGACCTGTTCGACGATCAGGCGGCCCATCAGCGGGCCTCGCCCTCGACGCGGGAGCGTTCGGCGGTCGCGGCGAGGTGCTCGTCGAGCACCTCGAACGCCGAGCTCCAGCCGTCGTACACGTTCTCGTCGCCCGCGGCGGCGTCGATGCCGAGCAGGTGGAACAGCATCTCGGTGCGCCCGCCGGAGAGCTCGCGGAGCGTCACCGTGATGATCGGGGCGCGGTCGTCGGCGTCGTCGGGGCCGCCCCAGGTCATCACGAGGCGGCGCGGCGCGTCGAGTTCGCGGTAGACGCCGGCGGTCGGGTATTCGGTGCCGTCGGGCGCGACCATCGTGTAGCGGTAGCGTCCGCCGACGCGGGCGTCGACGTCGATGCTGCCCGGCTTGATCTCGATGCCGCGCGGATGCCACCACTCGGCGACGTCGGCGTGCTCGGTCCACGCGCGCCAGACGAGGTCGCGGGGGGCGTCGAAGACGCGGGTGATCGTGAACTGCGGGGCCCCGGCGTCGCCCGTGGCGAACGGCGCGGTCGCCGTCTCGTGCTCGGTCATTCCGATCTCTCCTTCATGGTGCGGAGGTGCTCGGCGAGCAGGTCGAACCGGTCGTTCCACTCGCCTCGGTGGCGGTCGACCCATGCGGATGCCTCGTCGAGAGGTTCGGTGCGCAAGGTGCAGGTACGCCACTGGGCCGTTGCGGTGCGCTCGATGAGCCCCGCCCGCTCGAGCACTTTGAGGTGCTGCGAGATCGCGGGACGACTCATCGTGAAGGGCTCGGCGAGTTCGCCGACGGTCGCCGGACCGACGCGCAGGCGCGAGAGCATCGCGCGCCGGGTCGGATCGGCGAGCGCCTGGAACACCGCGCTCAGCTCATCACTCGCTTCGGCCAATGTAAGCAACTCCTTAATTAATGAATTGCTTAACCATAGGGTGATGGCGCGCGAGCGTCAACCCCCGGGCCGCGGTCAGTCGAACGAGATCGTGACGGTGGCGCCGTCGACCGCGATGCGAACGGCCGAGAGATCGGCGACCAGGTGGTCGGCGCCGTGTCGCTCGGCGAACGGGCCGACGCCCACCACGCGCATGCCGGCCGCGTGGGCGGCTGCGATACCGGCCTCGGAATCCTCGAAGGCCACGCACTCGCCGGGTTCGATACCGAGCAGTTCTGCCGCGACGACGAATCCTTCGGGGTCGGGCTTGCTCGCGGTGACGTCCTCGGCCGTCACCGCGATGGGCGGCAGCATCAGTCCGGCCGCGGCCATGCGCGCGGTCGCGAGCGCGAGGTCGGCCGACGTCACGAGTGCATGCGGAGTGCCGGCGAGCTGCTGCAGGAGGCTCGCCGCGCCGGCGATGGCGACGACGCCGTCGGTCTCGGTGGCCTCGCGCGCGAGCATCGCCCGGTTGTCGGCGAGGTTCTCGTCGACCGGTCGGTCGGGCAGCAGGATCGCCATGCTCGCGTGGGCCTGCCGGCCGTGGATGATCGGCAGGACGTCGGCAGGCTCGAGCCCGTGTTCGATCGCCCAGTCGGTCCAGACCCGTTCGACCACGGCGGTCGAGTCGACGAGCGTGCCGTCCATGTCGAGCAGCACGGCGGAGGCGTGGATCACGGTGGTCACGTGGCGAGGCTACCTGCGGCGGCTGTGCGCTCGCCGGTGCGGTCGCGGGGCTCGACGGCGGCCGGCGGCCGGCGACCGGTGGCCGGCGGCCGCGCCTGCCGCCGAGCGGCCGCATCCCGTGCGAATGGGCGTGCGGGGCGGCCGGCGTGTGGGGCGGCCGGCGTGCGGGGCGGCCCGCCCCTTCGCGGCGCGCCGCCGTGGCTCGTTCGCGCGGGCGCGGCACCGATCGTCGGGATGCCGACGCCTCACCCGGTTCTTCGTCGCCTTCGTTCGCTTCGGTCTGCGAGCCGGGTGGGCGAGGTGGTCGGTTGTCGCCAGGTGCCGCGGGGGTCGAGCCATCGGGGCGCCCGCACTTCGGGCACGCCGTGTCGCATGCGGATGGCCCAGCCCGAGGTGTCGATGGTGCGGTGGTGATACCAGCAGAGCAGGACCCCGTTATCGGGGTGGGTGGGGCCGCCGTGGTGGTCGGGGGTGACGTGGTGGATCTCGGCCCAGGCGGCGGGGACGCTGCAGCCGGGGATGATGCAGTTGCCGTCGCGGAGGGTGATGGCTCGGCGTTGGTGCGGGGTGAAGCAGCGTTCGGGGGAGCCGAGCTGGATGATGCGGCCGGCGTCGTCGAACACGACGGCCTGGATGCCGCCGGTGCAGATCATGTGCCGGGCGGCGCGGAGCGAGACCGGCTGCGCGATGCCGTCGGCGTGCGCGGTGCCGTGGCCTCGTTCGAGGTCGGCGGCGCGGACGCTGACGAGCACGGTCGGCGGAGCTCCGCCGATCGAGGGGTGTTCGCCCGATCGGGTGGCGGCGTCGATGATCGCGGCGAGCACGTCGTGGCGTTGCTGGTCGGGGGTGCGGGTCTCTGCCTGGGTGGCGACGTCGGCGCGTTCGGCATCGGTGAGGAACCCGCCGCCGGCGCGTGGGGCGAGGTGCGCGTCGAACAGTCGTCGCAGTTTCGCGGCGATCTCGGGCATGAGCTCGCCCGACACGGTGATGAGTCCGTCGCGGGCCCGCCCGATGCGGAAGCCGCGGCGGCGCATGGCGCGTTCGTCGTCGGGTTCGGGGCCGTCTTGGTCGAGCAACGTCGCCCAGGCGCGGGCGTGGATGGTGAGTTCGTCGGCGGTGCACCTGATCGGTGCCGCATCGCCGGCACCTTGCGCGGCGTCGACGAGCTCACGCTCCGCGACGTCGACCTTGAGCGGGTCGGCGGCCGGCCCCACTCGGCCGAGTTCGCGGACGATCGTCCCGGCGGCGTCGAGTCCGATCGTCCCGGAGGCGAGTGCCTGAGCGACGTGCGGGTGCTCGGCCGCGAGGGCTTCACCGGTGAACCCGACTCGGGCCCGGGTTGCGGCACCGACCGTGATGCGGCGGCGGGCCTCAGCGCCCGAGATCTGGGTGACGCGTTCGAGCAGTTCGGCAGCCGAACGACACCCCTTTCGCGCCGACAGGCGGGCGGTGTCGAGTTCGCGGCGGCTGCGGTCGGCGATCTCGCCCGCGAACGCGGCACGGCGGGCGTCGACGAGCCGGCCGAACCCCTCGAGCGCACCGGTCGCGAGCAGCAGGCCATCGTCATCGAGCATCGCGATCGCGCCCGGGTCGATCGCGGCATCGAGCAGCGACGCGAGTTCGTCGAATGCTGCCGCGAGGTCTGCCATGCACCCATTCCAGCACCACCCACCGACATTCAGGCGGCCCTGGAACCAGCGGCTGATCTGCGGTTTCAAGCGACTCGTCCTCCACAGGCGGGAGTCGAACGGAGTTCTCCACAGTGTGGTCTCGATACCGCGCTGCGCGCCTACTCGACCGACGGTCTCGTGGTCTCGATACGGCGCTGCGCGCCTACTCGACCGACGGTCTCGTGGTCTCGATACGACGCTGCACGCCTACTCGACGGACTCGAGCCTCCCGGACACGTGCACCCCGAGGCATCCGCGCTGTACGCTCTCGACCCATGACGGCCGCCCCTCCGCCCGCACCGAACCCAGCACCGAACCTGCGCCTGCGCGACCGACCCTTCGACTGGTTCTTCATCGTGATCTTCTCGCTGTTCACGATCACGAGCCTCATCAGCGACCTGCTGCCGACCCTCGGCGTCGACATCTCGCACCCGTCGTCGAACTTCTTCGTGAACTCGAACTACTGGTACGCGCACGATACCGACCCGCTGTTCGCGGAGCCGCCGACGTGGATGCGCATCGTCACCGGCCTGTCGGCGTTCGTCTACATGCCGTTCTACGTGCTCCTCGTCACGAGCCTCATCAGGGGCTGGAACTGGATCCAGCTGCCGAGCGTCATCTACGCGACGATGATCTCGACGATCACGGGCATCATCGTGTTCGGCGTCGAGTTCTTCGGCGAACCCGAGTGGCAGACGACGAACCCCGTGAAGTTCCTCGCGTTCAACCTGCCGTACGTGCTCGTGCCGATCGTGCTGCTCGTGCGGATGCGCAAGCCGCTGCCGTTCACGAGGAGGTTCTGAGCGTCGCATCGTATGGCGCGCGTCGTGCCGAGGAACCGCGAACGGGGCTCTATCGAACCGGCGGGTCGTCGGTGCATGATGAGGTGACCATCGTGCGTCGACGCACGTGGTGTCCGATGAGGGGGAGGCTCAGCGTGGTGGAATCCGCAGCGCAGTCGTCAGGTCCGGGGGTCGCGGTCGGCCCGACGAACGAGTTCAGTCTGTTCTTCCGGGTGAAGCCCGGCGATGGGCCGTCGCTGCGTGCCGCGCTCGAAGATCTGCAGAATCACCCGGGCTATCGGCCGGGCGACTACGGAATGGCCGTCGCGACGATCCACGAGGCCAGGTTCGTGCTCTTCGACGACGACACCCGTCTCGCGTTCATCACGAGCTTCGACGGCTCGTGGGACGCCTACATGGACGACTTCTTCAACTCGGGGGCGACGCTCGCGCTGTTCGACGTCATCTTCAAGCACACCGAGGGCTATGAGGGGCTGCCCGACCTCGCCACCGAGAAGGCGTTCATCCTCGGTGCGCAGCGCCGCGCGGCGGCGTATGCGCGCAACTATCCCGGCACCGTGAAAGAGGTGCGCAAGGCGCTCCGCGTGAACGAGGCCTTCCAGCGGGTGCTCGACGACCCGGCCGCGGCCGAGGCGCTCGCGCACCCGGCATTGGCGCCGCTCCTCGAAGAGGCCGGAGACTAGTTCGGATGTCGGACCACATCTCAGGGCCGCGCGCCCTGGCCAACCCGATCGCCGACATCACCGACCTCTATGCCTTTCCGAGCCCCGAGCGGCCCGGCAACCTGGTGCTCGTGCTCAACACCCTGCCGTTCGCCAAGGTGACGGACGCCTTCTCCGAGGGGCTGATCTACCGCCTCCGCGTGCGCGAGGCAGTCGCGACGGACGGTCCGGCTCCGTTCGAACCTGCGCACGCGCACGACCACGACCTCGAGCCGGGCCACGAGTTCCGTTTCGACATCGTCTTCGACCCGGCGGCGCGCGCCGCCGACGGCTCGTTCACGCAGCAGGGCACCGTGACGACGCCGTCGGGTGACACCGTGACGTTCCAGGTCGGCGACGAGTCCGGGGCCGAGGCGAACGGCGTCCGCGTCTTCGCGGGCGCGCGCTGGGATCCGTTCATCCTCGATGCCCCGGCGGCCCTCAAGACCGTCGCGACAGGACAGCTCGCCTTCACGGATCCGGGTTCGATCTTCATGGACGGCAAGAACGTGCTCGGGATCACCCTCGAGATCGACGGCGCGCTGCTCGGCGGACACACGCTCCTCGCCGTGATCGGCGAGACGCTCACCCGTGGCGTGTTCAACGTCCGCATCGAGCGCACCGGTCGCCCCGAGGTGAAGAACCTGCTGCTCGCGGCCACCCGGTTCGATCAGCTCAATCGCAACATCGAGATCCGCGACCTCTACAACATGGAGGATGCCTTCCACGAAGAGGCCGGCTACATGCACGCCTACCGGGCGCGCCTCGACGCCAACCTCGCCTTCTGGGACGGCCTCGACGGCAAGATCGACTGGCCGCTCGTCGACGGCGTGCATCCGCTCACCGAGCTCATGCTGGCCGACTTCCTCGTCGTCGACATCGCGAAGCCCTACCAGGAGCACGGCTCGTTCCTCGAGATCGAGCTCGCCGCCCGCGAGGGTCGCGAGCACGAGACGTGCGGCGGCCGCGCACTCAACGACGACATGATGGACACCTGGTTCACGACATTCATCACCGGCGGCAACGGCCCCGCGATCCGCGACGGGGTGGATGCCTCCTCCCGGCCGTCGTCGCAGACCTTCCCGTATCTCGCGGCGCCGAATCCGAACCCGCCCGAGAAACCGGAGCACCACTGAGATGACCGGGAACGAGGCGGTTCTCGAGCTCGACGACATCCAGAGCGGGGCGCTGCACGAACGGCCGTCGCCGTACGTCGGCACGTACCTGCTGCTGCGCATCGACGATGCCGCCGACGGGCGCGAGCTCATGCGGCGCCTGGAGCGGCTCGTCGCAGCCGGCGTGCCCGGGGCCGACGTCGCGAAGGAGGCGTGGATCACGGTGGGCCTCTCGTACCGGGGCCTCGAGGCGCTCGGCGTGCCGCCGGCCTCGCTCGGCACCTTCGCCCCCGAATTCCGCGAGGGCATGGCCGCGCGCGCCGACGAGCTGGGCGACGTCGGGCCGAGCGGCCCCGAGCATTGGGAACCGCCGTTCGGCACCGGCGAGGCACACGTCGCGATCGCCGTGCTGGCGTCCGATGCGTCCGCGCTGGAGGCCGTCGCCGAACGGGCGCGCCGGGCACACGACGAACTGCCGGGCATCGTCGTGGTCTGGCGCCAGGACTGCTACCAGCTGCCGACCGGGCGCACGTCGTTCGGCTTCAAGGACGGCATCGGCCAGCCGTCGGTCGAGGGCAGTGGTCGGGCGCCGTCGAACCCGCACGAGCCGCCCATCAGGGCCGGCGAGATCGTGCTCGGCTACCCCGACGAGACGGGTGAGCTGCCGCCGATGCCGAGCCCCGAGGTGCTGGGGCGCAACGGCACGTACGTCGTGCTGCGCAAGCTCCACACGGACGTCGCCGCATACCGGAGGTACCTCCGCGAGCGCGCCGCCAACCGCAAGGAGGAGGCGCTGCTCGGCGCGAAGATGGTCGGACGCTGGCAGGACGGGGCTCCGCTCGCGGTGTCGCCCGACACCGACGACCACGAGCTCGGGGCGGATCCCGCGCGCAACAACGCGTTCCGCTACGGCGACGACCCGCGCGGCTTCAAGTGCCCCGTCGGTGCGCACGCGCGCAGGGGCAACCCACGGGACTCCCTCGACGACGACGGCAGCGTGAACGTGCGGCTGCACCGCATGATCCGTCGCGGTACCAGCTACGGCCCGCCGTTGCCCGAGGGGGAACTCGAAGACGACGGCGCCGATCGCGGCATCGTCTTCGTCTTCGCCGGGGCGCACCTCAAGCGGCAGTTCGAGTTCGTGAAGACCCAGTGGCTCAACGACGGTGTCTTCATCGGCGCTCCGAATGAGGTCGACCCGCTGATCGGCTCCCACCACCACGGTGCCACCGATTTCACGGTTCCGCAGCGGCCGATCCGGCGGCGACTGACCGACATCCCGCCGTTCGTCACGACGCGGGGCGGCGAGTACTTCTTCGCCCCGAGCCGGTCGGCGATGCGCTGGCTCTCCGAGCTGACCTGACGAACCGAGACCGAGGAGACACGAATGACCGCGACCCCCGAAGGCACCGACCGCTGGAAGGCCCTCGACTTCCCCGTGCCGCCCGCCGACGCCCGGGAGCCCGAGTCGCCCGTACTGCTCGAGTATCGCAACGACGAGCAGATCGCCGTGATCACGCTCAACCGCCCGCACGCCGACAACGCCATCTCGACCGAGATGGGCGTGCGGCTCACCGAGGCCTTCGAGACTGTTGCGGTGAAGACGAAGGTGCGCGTCGTCGTGCTCACGGGCGCGGGCGACCGTGCGTTCTCGGTCGGCAGCGACCTGCGGCAGCGCAACAAGATGACGAAGGAGGACTGGCTGCGCCAGCGCCAGGCATTCGACCGCACGCTGTACTCGTTGCGTCAACTTCGCAAGCCCGTCTTCGCGGCCGTGAACGGCCTCGCCTACGGCGGCGGGTCCGAGATCGCGCAGAGCTGCGATTTCATCATCGCCTCCGAGAACGCCGTGTTCGGCCAGCCCGAGGCCATGATCGGGCTGTCCGCAGGCGGCGGTTCGCCGGTTTTCCTGCCCCGGCTGCTGGGCTCGGGCCGAGCCATGCAGATGCTGATGACCGGCGACCCGATCAGCGCTGCCGAGGCGCATCGCCTCGGCATGGTCAACGAGATCCACGCGCACCACGAGCTCGCCGCTGCCGCGCAGCGCATCGCCGAGAAGATCGCGAGCAACTCGCCGACCGCCGTCCAGGCGGTCAAAGAGGCAGTCAAGCTCGGGGCGGGTCAACCGACCGAGCAGGCCATCTCGATGATGATGGATTCCCACTGGCGGTCGGCGATCCACCCCGACCGGGCCGAAGGCATCGGCGCATTCAACGACGGACGCGTCCCGGTCTTCCTCGACGCCGACTTCTGAGCACGAAACCAACGAGGAGGTACGCCATGGACACCACTGAAGCACTCGCCGCGTCGCGTGCGGGCCTGCAGATGATCAACCCCGCGCCGTACAACGCGGAGGCGCCCCGGGAGGGTCTCGTCGACGAGATCACGCCGACCGAGTTCCACTACGTGCGCAGCAACTTCCCACTGCCCGAGCACGATGGCATCCTCGAGGTCGGCGGCGCCGTCGCCCGGCCGTTGCGGCTGACGATCGACGACCTTCGAGCGCTGCCCGCGTACGAACGCGCGGTCACGCTCGAGTGCGCCGGCAACGGACGACTGCAGATGCGGCCGCTTCCGACCGGCGAGCCGTGGGGCGACTACGCCGTGTCGACGGCCCGGTGGAAGGGCGCGCTCCTGAGCGACGTCCTCGCGCAGGCCGGTCCCGCCGCCGAGGCTGTCGAGGTGCGGTTCGAGGGCGCCGATCACGGCGCCTACCATCTGAACCCGGTGCTCGCCGACACGAACCGCGATGACCTGAGCTTCGTCCGCTCACTGCGGCTCGAGCACGCGACCGACCCCGCCGCCGAGATCCTCATCGCGTACGAGATGAACGGTCGGCCGCTCGGCCCCGATCACGGTGCGCCGTTCAGGATGGTCGTGCCGCACTGGTACGCGGTCGCGTCCGTGAAGTGGCTCAAGCACATCGATGTGCTGACCGAGCCGTTCGCCGGCGAGTTCCAGACGGGGCACTACATGTTCGAGTGGGCCGATCGCGAGCCCGAGCGCGTCGAGCTCATGCGCGTGCGAGCGCGGCTCACCGAGCCGGTTCCCGAGTCGACGGTGCCTGCGGGCACGGTCACGGTGCGGGGCAAGGCGTGGTCGGGCACCGGCCCGATCACGAAGGTCGAGGTCAGCCTGACCGGTGCCGGCGAGTGGTTCGAGGCGACGCTCGCCGAACCGACCGGCCCCTACCACTGGCAGGAGTGGAGCTACGACTGGCAGGCCGAGGTCGGCCGCCACACGCTCCGTGTGCGCGCGACCGACGCCGCGGGCAACGTGCAGCCCGAAGTGCCCGAGTGGAACCGTCTCGGCTATGGCAACAATGCCATCGAGGTGATCTTCGTCGACGTCGAGTGACGATGGCAGGTACCTCCGCCGCCGTCGAGCCGCAGCGTCGCCGCGTGCCTCGAGGATTCTGGTCGATCACGGCGATGGCGTCCGCGATCCTCCTGCTCCACCTCGTCGGTATCGTATTGCTCCTCGATCCGTCGTGGGAGACGAGCGGTGCGACGGCGTTCGGCCTCGGGCTCACCGCCTACGCATTGGGGTTGCGTCACGCCTTCGACGCCGATCACATCGCGGCCATCGACAACACCACCCGCAAACTCGTCGGCGACGGTCTCGGCCCGGTGTCGGTCGGCTTCTGGTTCTCGCTCGGCCATTCGAGCGTCGTGCTCGGGCTGACGCTGGCCCTCGCGCTGGGCGCGCGCGCCCTGGTCGGCCCGCTCGCCGACGGCTCGTCGACGCTGCATCAGGTGACGGGCATCGTCGGCACGACCGTCTCGGGTCTGTTCCTCTACGCGATCGCGGGCCTGAACCTCGTGCTGCTGCTGTCGGGCGTGCGCGACCTCCGCGCGGTGCGCGCCGGCCGCACGTCCGCGGAGGCCGTCGGCGCGGCGGGGCCGGTCGGCCCGCTGACGAAGGTCTTCGGCCGCGCCGCCCGCTCGATCAGGCGCCCGTGGCAGATGTACCCCCTCGGGGTGCTGTTCGGGTTCGGGTTCGACACTGCCACTGAGATCGGCCTGCTCGTCGTCGCCGCGACGAGCGCGGCGGCCGGCATCCCGTGGTACGCGCTGTTGGCGCTTCCCCTGCTGTTCGCGGCGGGGATGTCGCTGCTCGACACCGCCGACGGCCTTGTGATGCGCAGTGCCTACGGCTGGGCGTTCGAGCAGCCGGGGCGGCGGATGCGGTACAACCTGACCGTGACGGCTCTGTCGGTCGCTGTCGCGTTCGTCGTCGGAACGATCGAGTTCGTCGGCCTGGTCGGCGAGCAGTTGCACCTGGACGGCGGGCTCTGGTCGTGGGCGGGCGGCGTCGACCTGAACTCGGTCGGGATCGGCATCGTCGCGGCGTTGGTGCTCGTATGGGCTGCCGCCATCGCGATGTCGGCGCGAGCCCGTCGGCGCACGACCGCGATGAGCCGGGACTGACGCGCCGTTCACGAGGAGGTTCTGAGCAGCCCGACTACGCGAGCGGCTCCGCCGCGAGATCGCGCACGTGGTAGAACTCCTGGTCCCACAGCAGGTAGATGAGCCAGGTCGGCAGGAGGTACGACTCCTGCATGAAGTTCGCCTGCGAGGCGTGGATCGTCCACCCTTCGTGCTTCTTCTGCACCGCGGCATCCATCGCGTATCCGGGCTTCGGCTGGTTCGCGACGACGAAGGCGCCGGTCTCGCCGCCGAACGCCGCGAGCGCACCCGACGGGCTGATCGTGTAGACGAGGTGCCTCGGTCCGGTGTACGAGCCGCCCTCCGCCTCGAGCTTCGCGATCGCGAGCTCGGCGACGCGGCCCATCCGCATGTGGTCCTCGTGGCCGGTCGCACCCGACTCGGGCCAGAACGCGACCACGACGTCGGGCTCGACGCGCCGCATCTCGGCGGCGACGCGATCGACGAGTTCGGCTTCGTCGACCTCGGGAACTCCGCCGTCGGGGTAGTCCCAGACGACGTGGCGGTCGACGCCGAGGTTGAAGCTGTTCTTCAGTGCCTCGGCCTTGCGGATGTCGCCGAGGTCCGCCTGTCGCGCGACGACCGGGGTCTGGTGCCCGGCCTCGCCCTGCGTCGCGGTGATCATCGCCGTGTACGCGCCGTCCTCGTGGGCGTGCCAGAACAGCCCGTTGACGGTCTGCTCGTCGTCGGGGTGGGCGAACACGCCGAGCACACGGGTGCCGCCGAGTTCGCCGACGACCGAGTCGACGCCCGTCGCAGTGGGTTCGTAGAAGAGGTTGCGGCCGGCCCAGTAGAGTCCGCCGACGACGGCGGCGAGGACGGCGGCGACGACGATGAGCGCGACGGTGCGCTTGCGCATGGGGTGGTGCCTTCGGGTTCGGATGCCTCGGGGCGGGGTCTCGCTCGGGGCACGGGATGCGGCGCGCGTGGTGAGCGCACGCGCCGATTCGGGTGCGAGCATGCTAACCCGACCGGGCGCGCAGGCCGAATCCGGTTCGGTTTCCGTCGACGCCGGCCCCGAGGCATCCGGCCTCGTTGGGCTACTTGCGCGGCTTCTCGGGCGCGATGCGCGGCAGCAGGTACTTGC
Source organism: Agromyces cucurbitae (assembly GCF_058349945.1). NCBI lineage: Bacteria > Bacillati > Actinomycetota > Actinomycetes > Micrococcales > Microbacteriaceae > Agromyces > Agromyces cucurbitae. Next base: position 50,775 of record NZ_JBYRES010000002.1, read on the forward strand.
CCGAGAGCCACGCGGCCAGGGCGGTGATGATCCAGACGATGACGGCCGCGAGCACCCACGGGGCGATGCCGTCGAAGGTGATGCCGTCGCCGAGCGAGGCGACGAAGAGCGCGATCGCGGTCGAGATGAGCCCCGCGACGCCCGCGACGGCGGGCGCGCCACGGTGGAACAGCGTCTCGACGAGCCACTCGAGCAGCGCCTGCACGGCCGCGAACACGATGATCGCGACGAGGAAGCCCGACACGTGCAGATGCATGCCCGGAACCAGCAGCGACGCGATGAACAGGGCGAGGGCGGCGAGCACGAGCGAGACGCCGAGACGGATGAGGAAGCGCACCATGGCGCGAGCGTAGCGCCTCGGCGTGCGCGCGACGCTTCCGCCCGCGGCCGGTCGGGAGGATGATGGGCGGGTGAGCGGGCCCACGACGGTGAACCATGCTGCGCGACGAGTGCAGTCGGTGTACTTCACCCTGCTCATCGGCAACACGCTCGCGGCGTCGTTCATCTGGGGCGTCAACACGCTCTTCCTGCTCGACGCGGGGCTGTCGAACCTCGAGGCGTTCGCCGCCAACGCGTTCTTCTCGGTCGGCATGGTCATCTTCGAGGTGCCGACCGGCGTCGTCGCCGACACGCTCGGCCGGCGCATGTCGTACCTGCTCGGCACGCTCACCCTCGCCGTCACGACGGCGCTCTACTACTGGATGTGGGTGATCGAGGCCCCCTTCTGGGCGTGGGCCGTCGTCTCGGTGCTGCTCGGCCTCGGGTTCACGTTCTTCTCGGGCGCGACCGAGGCCTGGCTCGTCGACGCGCTGACGGCGACGAACTACACGGGCAGCCTCGAGCACGTGTTCGGCCGGGGCACCGCGCTCTCGGGCGCGGCGATGTTCATCGGCTCGATCACGGGCGGCGCGGTCGCGCAGGCGACCGACCTCGGGGTTCCGTTCCTCCTGCGAGCCGGCGTGCTCGTCGTCATGTTCGTCGTCGCGGCACTGCTCATGCACGACCTCGGCTTCACCCCGGCCGGGCGCACCGATCCGGTGCAGGCGACGAAGACGGTGTTCAAGGCCTCGCTCACGTACGGCCTCGGGCGACCCCCGGTGCGCTACCTCATGTTCGCCTCGTTCTTCACGACGGGCGTCGGCTTCTACGTCTTCTACGCGCTGCAGCCGTATCTCGTCGAGCTCTGGGGCGACGAGGAGGCGTACTCGATCGCCGGGCTCGCCGCGGCGATCCTCTCGGGTGCGCAGGTCATCGGCGGCTACCTCGCGCCGTGGGTGCGCCGACGGTTCCGCCGCCGTACGACGACGATCCTCGCGAGCCTCATCGTGAGCACGGGGGTGCTCGTCGCGCTCGGCCTCAACCGCAGCTTCTGGCTCGCGCTCGTGCTGCTCGTGCTCTGGGGGCTCGTCGATGCGGCCGCCGGGCCGGTGCGCCGGGCGTACCTCAACGACATGATCCCCTCGGCGCAGCGGGCCACGGTGCTCTCGTTCGACTCGCTCATGGGCAGCGCCGGCGGTGCGGTCATCCAGCCCGTGCTCGGTCGCTCGGCCGACATCTGGGGCTACCCGGGGTCGCTGCTCGTCAGCAGCGCCTTCCAGGTGCTCGCTGCGCCGTTCGTCTGGCTGAGCCGCCGGCAGCAGTCGCCCGCCGACGTGGCCACGGGGGTCACCGACGAGTCCCCGGCCGAGGCGACGGGCGGGCCGCAGGCCGACTGACCGCGACCACCCGGGCGCACGTCACGATTCGGGCGCATCGGGGACAGCCCTCTATCGGCGGGATGCCGCGGGCGTTAGCCTGTGGCGTCGACGAGATTCGACACGGTTCGACGTCGACGAGGTTCGACATGGTTCGACGAGGTTCGACGCGGTTCGGGTCGGTCGACGGGCCGGCGAGACGAGGGGGCGCATGGTGACCGGCGTACGGGTGGGCATCGCGATCGCGGCGCTGGTCGCCGGCGCGATCGCGCTCAGTGGCTGCGCGGGCGCGCCCGGCCCCTCCGACGCGCCCGGCGCGAATGCCTCGCCGGTGCCCGACGCGTCGGCGACGGCGCCCGGCACCGAGGACGCGGCCGCCGATGACGCCGCCGGCGAGGGCGAAGCCGCCGGCGGGACCGACGGCACCGGGGTCGACGCGCGCGACCAGGACCCGTTCTCCGACGACGAGCTGGTCGCGGCGAGCTGCGTCGACGAGCAGTTCGGGCTCGCCGTCGAACCCCTGCCCGACGAATCCGGCGCGGGGCAGTTCGGATTCCGGCTCGTCCTCACCAACCGATCAGACCACCCGTGCACCTTCGACGGGTGGCCGGGGCTCGTCGCGCTCGACGCCGGCGGTGCGGAGGTCGGGGCGGCCGCCGCAGCCGACCGGGGTGTCGCCTCGACGCTCGTCGTCGTGCAGCCGGGCGGTGTCGCGACGGCGCACGTGCGCGCGTCCCAGGCGGGCGCGTACGACTGTGCGCAGGTCGATGCGACCGGACTCCGAGCGAGGCTCACGGCAGACGGAGACGGCCCAGGCGTCGATGCGGCGTACGACATCACGGTCTGCGACGGCTCGACCTCGACGATGACGATCTCGCCGCTCGTCGCGGGCTGATCGGCTCGCCCGACGCTCGGTTCCGTCGAAGCTCGGCTGAAACCTCCCGAGGGGGTTGTCCCCTGTTCGGGGGTCACGTAGCATGGCCGGACGCCCGAACGGCGGAACGGCCGCCGCAGGGATGCGACGAGGAGGTGCCGCGTGCGCAAGGTCCTCCTGCTGTGCGCCGCGATGGCCGTGCTCCTCGTCGGTTCGTTGTCGCTCGGCATCGCCGCGGCCCGCACCGGGGCTCCCGTGCTCTACGACGCGCGCGTGCAGCCGGGTGCCGTCGATGAGCTCGCCCCCGGTGCGGGCTCCGGCACTCCGTCACCCGGTGCGGAGGGCGGTGCCGCCGACGGCGCGGCCGAATCTGGCGAGGCCGGTGCGGGCGACGGGCGCGCCGCCGTCGACGCGCGCTCGACCGACCGGCCGGGAGCATCCGAGCGCGACCGCGGCCGGGCACGACTGCCGGCGCCCGATCGTACGGCGACTCCCGACCCCGGCGACCCGATGTCGCCCAGCGATCGCGAGCCGCGCGACGACGGACGCGCGACGGCATTGCCGACGCCGACCGCGCCGCCGGCTGATCCCGAGCCCACCGAGCAGGAGCAGGCCGCGTGGCTGGCGTTCCAGCAGCTCGTGCGCGACTGCATGACCGAGGCGGGGTTCGAGTACCGTCACTGGACCTGGTGGGAGGCCGAGTCGCCCGATCCCGAGTCGCTCGCGCCGGCGATGCCCGAGCAGCTCACGCCCGACCAGCAGGCCGCCTGGCGCGAGGCCCTCTACGGCAGCGAGAGCAGCGAGGGATGCCTCGTGGTCGCCGTCGAACAGGATCGCGAGGCGGCGTCGCCCGCACCCGAGGCTCCCGAATCGGGCGACGCCGCGCCCGACGGGGGAGACGTCGCACCCGAAGCGGGCGCGGGGGTCGCACCCGGTGCGGGGTCGCCGACCGACCCCGAGGCATCCGCGGCCCCCCAGCGCTGACTGCGCCACTCGGCGACCGGTCAGTGGTCGAGCGCGAGGTACTGGTGCGCGTATGCGATCGCCATCCCGCCCTCGCCGACGCCGGCCGCGACCCGCTTCACCGAGCCCGAGCGCACGTCGCCGACGGCGAAGACGCCCGGCGCGCTCGTCTCGAGGCCGAACGGCCGGCGCTCGTGCACCCACTGCGGGGTCGCGCCCGCCTCGGCGCCCGTGAGCACGTACCCGTGTTCGTCGCGCGCGACCTCGGGCGGCAGCCACTCGGTGACCGCGTCGGCGCCGATCATCACGAACACCGTCGTGAACGGCCGTTCGGTGCTCGTTCCCGTCGCGCGGTCGAGCACGTCGACCGCCTCGAGCGAGCGACCCCCTCGCACCGCGGCGATCTCGCTCCGCGTCTCGACGTGGATGCCGTCGTTCGCCGCGATCTGGTCGATGAGGTAGCGCGACATGCTCGTCGCGAGCGTCTCGCCGCGCACGAGCATCGTCACGGACCGGGCGAATCGCGAGAAGAAGAGCGCCGCCTGCCCGGCCGAGTTGCCGGCGCCGACGATCGCGACGTCCGCACCGCGCGCGACGGCCGAATCGCTGCGCGCGGCGCCGTAGTAGACGCCGCCGCCGAGGAACCGCTCGATGCCGGGCACCTGCAGTGTGCGCCACTCGACCCCCGTGGCGACGATCGCGACGGGGGCGGTGAGCACGTCGCCGCCGTCGAGCACGATCGCCCGCTCCCGCGGGCGGAGCGACTCGGCCGTGCGGGTGACCACGAGCTCGGCACCGAGGCGCCTCGCCTGCTTGAGCGCACGGCTCGCGAGTTCGTCGCCCGAGATGCCGTAGGGAAAGCCCGTGTAGTTCTCGATGCGCGTCGAGGTGCCGGCCTGCCCGCCCGGTGCGAGGTGCTCGATCACGAGCGTGCGCAGTCCCTCGGCCGCCGCGTTCACGGCGGCCGTGAGCCCGGCCGGACCGGCGCCGATGATGACGACGTCGTAGTCGCGTCGCGACGGGTCGACCTCGAGGCCGACGGCGGCGGCGATCTCGCGCAGGCCGGCGTGCTCGAGCCGCGTGCCGTCGGGCAGCTCCACGATCGGGTGTCGTACGCCGTCGGCCGGTTCGCGGGGAACGTGCTCGAAGGCGACCTGGTTGCGCGTGAGGAAGCCCATGAGCTCGTGCGCGCGCCGGTCGGCGCGCGGGGCGATCACGCGAACCTCGGGTCCGGCCTGCTCGGCGGCCACCGCCTGCAGCCAGTCGAGGTACCGGCGGGCCAGCGAGGCGACGAACGCGGGCACCGACGGGGCCATCGCGGCGAGCGTGTAGAACACGGTCACGTCGAGCTTGATGACGCGTGTCGGCTCGGCGGCGCGGCCGCTCGCCGGAAACGGCGTGCTGAGCGTCATGGGAACCTCGCCGAAGAACCGTCCGGGCACGCGCTCGCCGATCACGCGCTCCTCGCCGTTCACGACCTTCGTGAGCTCGGCCCGCCCCTCGATGACGATGAAGAGCGCGCGTTCGTCGCCCTCATGGGCGAAGTACTCGCCGGGCGTGAGGTGGATGTCCTCGACCGAGCGCGCGAGGTAGTCGATCGCCTCGGGCGAGAGCCGTGCGAACGCGGGGATCGCGCGGAGCTCGTCGATCGTGATCATGCCTGCCCGCCCGCGGCCGCGTCCATGACGCGACGCTAGCCACGGGGGTCGGCGTCGTCAACGGGCGGCGCACCCCCAGTTCGCGTGCGACGCGGGGCGGGGGCGTCCTGCCGGGCTCAGGCCGACAGCGTCTCGGCGCGGCCGTTCAGCTCCGAGGCATCCTGCGACCAGAGGCCGACCACCTCGTCGGCGAGCCGGTCCTCAAGACCGGCGAGCGCCTTCACCCGGAAGGTGACGGCGGCACCCGTGGTTCCCTCCTTGCCGAGCCCGTGCGCGAGCGACTGCATCCACGACTCGCTCGCGGCCTTGACGGCGGTGTAGTTCGCCCCGCCCGCGGTGGGGTGCTCGACGGTCGTCGACGAGACGATCGCGATGCGGCCGGCGGGGGAGGCGACGAGGTCGTCCCAGAGCGCGCGGCTCACGTGGCGCAGCGACGAGAACGAGCGCTCGAGCACCCGGTAGTCCTCCTCGGTCTGCCCGGGGATGCCGCCGCCGCCGCGCCAGCCGCCGACGAGGTGGATGATGCCGTCGACGTCGCCCACCCGACCGTGCACGCGCATCGCGAGCGGCCACACCTGCATCTGGTCGGTGAGGTCGGCGACCTCGGTCACGATGCCCGGCAGCTCGGCCGCCATCTCGTCGAGCCGGCCGCGGTCGCTGCCGACGGCGACGACGCGCGCACCGGCGTCGAGCAGCCTGCGGGCGACGGTCCGGCCGGAGGCGCTCGTGGCGCCCGCGATGAGGACGACGCGCCCTGCGACGCCGGTGGGCTCGGTGGTGTCGGTCATGTGGGCTCCTCTTCGAGCTGGGGCGGACACAACTCGGTGGTCGAGTAGCGAAGCGTATCGAGACCAGATTACGAGGTCTCGATACGCTCCTTCGTCGCTACTCGACCACCGGTGGGGTGGATCAGGCTTCGCCCACCGTGGACTGGTACTGCGCCGTGATGCCGACGGTCGACTCGATGACGGGCTTCATCTTCTTGTCGAGCGCCTCGAAGAACATCGAGAGCGGGAACTCGTCGTCCATCACGAGGTCGGTGTAGCCCTTGGGCGGGCCGGCGAGCACCTCGCGCGGCAGGCCCTCGGCCCAGACCGAGGCGGGGTTCGGCGTGACGACCGACGAGACGAGCTCGTAGGCCTTGAGCCAGTGCACCGTCTTCGGGCGGTCGATCGACTCCCAGTAGAGCAGGTCGATCGCGTCGCCGAGCTCGACGACCGCGTCGGCGACCTTGTCCCAGTCGAAGCTGAGCTCGACGTCGCGCCACTCGAGCACGTGCTTCTTGTGCAGCCACGCGAACAGCAGCTGGCCGCCGAGGCCGTCGTAGTTGCGCACCCGGTTGCCGGTGATCGCGAAGCGGAAGATGCGGTCGAAGATGACCGCGTACTGCACGAGCTTGCCGGTCGAGCGCATCTGCTCCTCGACGTCGGTGAGTTCCTCGCCCTTGGCGAGACGGGCGTCGAGCGCGCGCTGGATCTTCACCGACTCGCGGAACGCGGTCAGGTCGCAGCGGAGCTCTTCCAGCGAGTAGAGGAAGAACGGCATGCGCTGCTTGATCATGAACGGGTCGAACGGCAGGTCGCCGCGCATGTGGGTGCGGTCGTGGATGATGTCCCACATGACGAAGGTGCGCTCGGTGAGCTCCTGGTCGGTGAGCATCTCGGCCGCGTCGGCGGGCAGTTCGAGCTTCGTGATGTCGCTCGCCGCGCGCACGACCTTGCGGTAGCGGGCGGCCTCGCGGTCCTGGAAGATGGCGCCCCACGTGAACGGCGGGATCTCGCGCATCGCGACCGTCTCGGGGAAGAGCACCGCCGAGTTGGTGTCGTAGCCCGGCGTGAAGTCGACGAGGCGCAGCGAGACGAAGAGCTTGTTGCCGTAGTCGCCGGCCTCGAGGGCGGCGATGAACTCGGGCCAGATGGTCTCGACGACGAGCGCCTCGACGTGACGGTCGAGCGAGCCGTTCTGCGTGTACATCGGGAACACGACGAGGTGGCGGATGCCGTCGATGCGGTGGCGCTGCGGCTGGAACTCGACGAGCGAGTCGAGGAAGTCGGGCACCTCGAGGCCCTCGGCCTGCCACTTGCGGAAGTCGGCCTGCAGGGCGGCGAGGTACGCGGCCTCGTGCGGGAAGCGCGGCGCGAGCGCCGCGACCGACTCGACGATGGCGTCGACGAGGGCGGATGCCTCGGGCTTGTCGCCCTCGACCGGAACCGAGCCGTCCTTCACCTGGAGCGACTGGAGCTTCGTCGCCGACTCCTTGAGGCGGTGCCAGGCGGGGTCGGTCTCGACGCCGTCGGCGAGGGCGATCTGCTCGGGCGTGACGTCCTCGAGGACCTCGGGTTCGCCGACGATGGGGTCGATCGTGATGTTCGACATGTGAACCTCCGTTCCTCGTTGAGGGGATCTGGTGCAGCAGTTGGTTGATGGCGCGCGGCATGAATCGCCGCACAACTCAAGGCTACGAGGCATCCCCTCGCGAATGGTTGCGCCCTGACGCGGGAATCATGCGTTGCGGCCCGATTCGGCGACCGAGATCGCCGATGCGGCGCAATGCCGCCGACCGGGCCATTGCCGAGGATACCTCAGCGTCAGCACCGATGCCGCTCCGTGCCGCCACCCGTGGGGCGCGGTGCCGACACCGACTCGAAGACCGGTGGGCCTCCTGATGTCGGGCCTCGCGCGGATCTCTAATTTGAGGATTGTTCAGATCCCCATCAACCCCCGACAGAACAGGAGAGGACCATGAACATCACGAAGGGCGGAGCCGCCGTGATCGGCGCCGCCGTGATCATCATCTCGATCAGCGGATGCGCCGGCGTGCGCGGCCAGGTCGAGCAGGGTTCGGGCGCCGCGAGCATCACCTCGCTGCAGACCCAGCAGGACAGCGCTCGTCGCGAGGCCGCACTCGAACGTGCGACGTCGCACGGCGTGCAGCAGCAGGTCACCGCCTCGCTCAAGTCGCAGCAGGACACCGCCCGGCAGGAGGCCGCGCAGGAGCGCGCAGCCCGTGCCGGACAGGGTGAGCAGGTCGTGCAGCAGGCGGTCGAGTCGAACTCGTTCGACGCGGTGCGCCTGCAGCAGCAGGCGATCGAGGAACGACTCGACGCGCGTCGCGCGACCACCTCGATCGCCGAGGTGATGCGCCGGCAGAAGCAGGCCGAGACCGTCGGCGACGGCGGCACCGACGCCGCCGAGCAGCAGGGGCAGCGCCTCTCGCAGTACGCCGAGCAGTTCTCCGCCCACGAGGACGAGACGCCGGCGCCCACCCCCTCGCCGCGACCGATCTCACCGCTCAATCGATGAGCCGCACTCGAGAGCGGGGCCGAGCCGACAGGCCGACCCCGCTCTCGCACTGCGCGATCGGGCACCCGGCCCATAGCGGACGCATAGCGTTCGCCCGTATCGTCGGGTGATCGGGTCGCACACCGCCGGCCCGCCGGGGCTCTCCCGGGAGCACCGGTCACGACGATCCCGAATCGAGTCGCCCGAATGACCACTGCCCGTCCGTCCGCCGCCGTCGCGCTCATCCTGCCCACCGTCGTACTCGCCGGTTCGGTCGTCGTCACCGTGCTCGGTGCCCTCTCGACCAACTCGGCGACGGCCACGCTGAACGCCGCGCTCACGAGCCAGACCGGCACCGCCGCCGACGTCTACGGCAGCCAGTCGGCGATCGTCGTCTCGAGCGGCCTGCTCACCGCGGGCATCGTCGGCATCGTCGTCTCGCTCGCGGTCTTCGCCACGCTCATCGGCTTCGGCGCCCTCTCCAAGCCGGCCGACGTGGCCCCGCTCGACGAGGCCGACGACGTCGACGACGAGTTCGACGCGGAGCCGTCGGCCGCATCGTCGCCGTACGGGACTGCGGCCGAAGCGCCTGCCGAAGCAGCGCCTGCCGAAGCAGCGCCCGTGGCAGCGGCACCTGCGGCCGAGGAGCCTGCGGCCGCGGAGCCCGTCGCGGCCGAGGCATCCGACGAGAGCGACGCGGCGGCTGGTCCCGAGGAGCCGACGCGCGCCTGATCCCGCCTCCCGAACGCGAAGAACCCCTGCACGACGTGCAGGGGTTCTTCGCGTTCGGGCCTAGAGGCTCTTGGCCATGTGCAGCGACGCGGCCTCGAAGCCGAGGCTCTCGTAGAGCTCGATCGCCGGCAGGTTGTACGCGAACACGTTGAGGCCGAGCGTCGGCGAGCCGTGGTCGCGCGCGACCTGCTCGGCGTGCTGCATCGCCGCCCGGCCGAGGCCGCGCCGACGGTAGGGCTCGCGCACGTGGACGTCCCACACCCACCAGGCGTCTCCGCCCTCGGCCCACGGGCCGAGCCAGAGCCAGCCGGCGTCCTCGCCGTCGACGAAGATCGCGAGCAGCACGTGCTCGGGCTTCATCTCGCCGTCGGCGAAGAAGCGGTTCGTCGAGGCCTCGACCGCGGCCTTCGCCTCCGACGGGGTGTCGCCCGCCCGGAGGCGCGCCGCCTCGTAGTACGCCATCGACTCGGGCAGCCACAGGCGCAGGTCGTCGCCCGTGATCGGCCGGAACTCGACGACCTGGTCGTCGGTCGCCGCGGACTCGGTCTCGGTGATCGCTTCGCTCATCGCTCCATCGTGGCCGATGCGACCCCGAGAGGGAAGGGCGGCGGTACCGTACCTGCATGACGGATGCCCCGCCCACGGCGCAGACGGCCGACGGCGTGCGCGCGGCGCTCGCCGAGCAGGCCGACCCCGACCGAGTGCCGCAGCTCGCCCGATTCTTCAAGACCGGGCCCGGCGGCTACGCCGAGGGCGACCGCTTCATCGGGGTGACCGTGCCGCAGACCCGTGCCGTCGTGCGCGAGTTCGCCGACCTGCCGCTCGCCGAGGTGCTCGCGCTGCTCGAGAGCCCGATCCGCGAGCACCGGCTCGCGGCGCTCATCGTGATGGTCGGGCAGTTCACCCGGGCGAGCCGCGCCCGCACGCGCGACGACGAGACGCGGTTGCGCCTCCACGCCGCCTACCTCGACGCGGTCGGCCGGGGTCGCGTCGACAACTGGGACCTCGTCGACTGCTCGGCCGAGGTGCTCGTTGGAGAGGTGCTCTTCACCCGAGCGCCGGTCGAGGATGTCGAGCCGGGGCTGCTCGTCGAACTCGCGGCATCCCCGTCGGTGTGGTCCCGGCGCGTGGCGGTGCTCGCGACCTTCGCGGCGACGAAGGCGGGCGACGCCCGCCCGACGCTCGTCATCGCCGAGCGCCTCCTCGGCGACCGGCACGACCTCATCCAGAAGGGTGTCGGCTGGATGCTGCGCGAGGCCGGCAAGCGCGTCGGCCCCGACGTGCTCACGGACTTCCTCGACGTGCATGCCGCCCGGATGCCGCGGACCATGCTCTCGTACGCCGCCGAGCACCTCGCCCCTGAGGCGCGGGCCGCCTACCGGGCGATGCGCTGACGGATCGCGGGCCGGCTCCTGCTGGCGTCGCGTCGCCCCCGGGTGCAGGCTGGGACCACGAGACGAGGAGGTCTTCAGCATGGCGATCGACATCATCCACCACGAGCCGCCCTACCGGGTCGGCTACTTCGTCGGCAGTCTCGCGAGCGACTCGATCAATCGCACGCTCTCGAAGGCGCTCATCAGGCTCGCGCCCGAGGAGTTCACGTTCGAGGAGATCGTCTATCGCGATCTCCCGCTCTACAGTCGCGACTACGACGCCGACTATCCGCAGGTCGCCCGCGACTACAAGGCGGCGATCCAGCGGTCCGACGCGCTGCTGTTCGTGACGCCCGAGTACAACCGTTCGGTGCCGGGGCCGCTCAAGAATGCCATCGACTGGGCGAGCCGCCCGTGGGGCGAGAACGCGCTCACCGGCCGCCCCTCGGCGGTGATCGGCGCCTCGCCCGGTGCGCTCGGCACGGCGGTCGCGCAGCAGAGCCTGCGCAGCATCCTGAGCTTCTGCAACGCCCCGCAGATGAACGCGCCCGAGGCGTACATCCACGTGACTCCCGGCCTGATCGAGGCCGACGGTGAGGTGACGGTGGAGAGCACCGAGGAGTTCCTGCGGGTGTTCATGCAGCGCTTCCTCGAGTTCACGACGCGCGTGCTCACGGTGCTGCCGCGGCCCGACTGAGCCGACCCGGCCAGACTGGGCCGACCCGGCCCGACTGAGTCGACCCGGCCCGACTGGGCCGACCCGGCCCGACTGAGTCGCGAGGCGGTTTACAGCCCGCGCTCGTCGAGCCAGCCGAGCAGCGCGCCGCCGACCTCGGCGGGTCGTTCGACGCTCGGCAGGTGGGCGGTATCGGCGATGCGCACGCCGCTCGCGCCCGGCACGCCCTCGACGAGGGCGTCGTACTGCACGGCGAACGGCGTCAGGTCGTGTTCGCCGACCATCGCGAGCGTCGGCACCGCGATCTCGCCGAGCCGCTCGGCGGCGGGCGGGTCGAGCGGCACCTGCTCGCCGTCGTCGGCCACGTGCGCGACGTTCGGCTCGGCGAGCTCGTGCGCGCGCGCGAGGAACGCGGGGTCGACCGCCGAGGCCGTGCGACCTGAGCCGATCGCGAAGACCTCGGTCTCGAGCCGGAGGTATGCGGCCGGGTCGGCGAGTGCGTCGATCGCGTCGACCTCGTCGAGCCGGCGCTGCTCGTCGGCGCTCAGCGGCACCTCGGGGAACCCGCCGATGCGCGCGCCGATCGTCACGAGCCCGGCGACCCGGTCGGGCGCGGCGAGCGCGACGTCGATCGCGAGTGCGCCGCCGCGGCTCGCGCCGACGACGGTCGCTCGCGCGACGCCCAGGTGGTCGAGCAGGGCGATCGCGTCGTCGTGGTTCGCGAACGGCACCGCGAAGTCGTGGCGCGTCCCGCCGAATCCGCGCGGGTCGTAGCGCACGACGAAATGGTGCACGGAGAGCTCGTCGATGAGTTCGTCCCACATGCGGAGGGTCGCGATGCCCGCTGGGATCAGGAGCAGCGCGGGCGAGGAGACGGGGCCGGCGGTCTCGTAGCGGAGTTCGGCACCGGGGAGTTCGAGGGTGGGCACCAGACGATGGTAGGGCAGCCGGTCCGCCGGTCCGCGCGTCGGCCTTGCGGGTGGGATGACTCGACCGGCGACGATCAGTCGCCGTCCTTCTTGCCCTTGCCCTTTCCCTTTCCCTTCTCGTCGCCCTTGTCGTCGTTGCGGTTGTCGCCGCTGTTGCCGGGCCCGCTGTCGTCGTCGTCCTCGTCGTCCGCCTCGGTCGGGGTGGGCGTCTCGCTGGGCGTGGCCGGCGCGCTCGGGGTCGACTGCGACGGCGACGGCGGCCCGACGTCGGCCCGGCCTCCCGTGGTGACGGCGCTGATCACCGCGTGTGCGAGGAGCACGATCGCGACGGCCGCGACGGCCAGGGCGGCCACGATGAGCGCCGGACGGCGCCGCTTCGGGAGGGCCGCATCGCCGGTGCCGGTGGCCGCCTGCACCGGCAGGAGCGCCGTCGCACCGGTCGTGTCGCTGCCGGCGTCGCCCGCCGATGCGCCGCCCGCCGCGGCCGCCGCTGCCGACCCGGCGGGTGCGCCGGCGGCTGTTCCGCCCCGCGCACCAGGGTCGCTCGCCCCGGCAGCGAGGCCCGCCCCGGCCGCGAGGCCCGCGCCGGCTCCGGCGGGCAGCACGCGCGTCGGACCGGTCGCCCCGGTGCCGGCGACGGGCGCCGTGCCGAGCCCGGTGGCCGCGACGGCGACCTCGAGCGCGGTCGGACGGGCCTCGGGTTCGCGAGCGGTCATCGCGGTGAGCAGCGACACCCACTCGGGCCCGAGCCACGCGGGAATGTCGGGGTCGCGCACGAGTCGTGCGCCCGCGGCCTCGGCGGCGGGGCCGGGGAAGGCCGGTCGCCCCGTGCGCGCTTCGAGCGCGAGCAGGCCGAGCGAGTACACGTCGGCCGCCGGTCCGGGCGCCGCCCCGCTCACCTGCTCGGGGCTGAGATAGCCGGGGGTGCCGACGAGCAGGCCCGTGCGAGTGAGCCGGGCGTCGTCGATGAGCCGCGCGATGCCGAAGTCGGCGAGCTTCGCGTTCCAGTTGCGCGTCGGCAGGTGGGCGGGTTCGAGCAGCACGTTCGCGGGTTTCACATCGCGGTGCACGATGCCGCGGTCGTGGATGACGTGCAGGGCTTCGCCGATGTCGGCGAGCAGCCCGGCCGTGTCGGCCGCGTCGAGGGGGCCCGTGCGGAGGGCCTCGCGCAGGTCGTGCCCGTCGACGAGTTCCATCACGAAGTACTCGCGACCGGTCGCCGGATCGCGGGAGGCGTCGTACAGGTGCACGAGCGCGCGGTGCTGCAGCCCCGCGAGCAGGGCGATCTCGGAGCTGCGCCGGGCCGCGTCGTCGATGCCCTCGGCGGCGGCGGCGAAGACCTTCACCGCGACGGGGCGCCCGAGCGACGTGTCGGTCGCGCGGTAGACGCTCGCCATGCCGCCCCGGCCGATGAGCGCGTCGAGCCGGTAGCGTCCACCGAGCACCGCCCCGATGAACGGGTCGGCACCGGAATCGTGCGTGCTCGTCACGTTCTCGAGCGTAGCCGGGGCGCCTCCCGCCGGGCTGGGGGTTGCCTCAGCAACGGGTTCGGCCGAAGATCGCGCGCGACCACCGACGATCGTCGTTCAGCCGAAGATCATCGGCAGGTCGCCGTCGTCATCGCCGAGGTCGAGGTCGACGAGCACCGGCACGTGGTCGCTCGGGGCATCGCCCTTGCGCTCATTGCGGTGGATCGACGCGTCGGTGACGGCGTCGGCGAACGCCTGCGAGCCGAGGATGAAGTCGATGCGCATTCCCTCGTTGCGCGGGAACCGCAGCTGCTTGTAGTCCCAGTAGGTGAAGAGCCCCTCGGGCACGCGCGGGCGCACGACGTCGGAGAGCCCCGCGCCCTCGAGCGCGAAGAACGCCGCGCGCTCTTCGGGCGAGACGTGGGTGGTCTGCCCGACGATGACGGTCGGGTCGCCGTTGTCGACGTCGAAGGGCGCGACGTTGAAGTCGCCCATGAGCGCGAACGGCCGTGCGGGGTGCGCGGTCGTCTCGGTGCGGGCGTACTCGGTGAGCGCCTGGTAGAAGTCGAGCTTGTAGGTCAGGTGCGGGTCGCCGAGCGAACGGCCGTTGGGCACGTACAGGCTCCACAGCCGCACGTCGTCGACCGTCGCGCCGATCGCACGCGCCTCCTTCGGCAGGTCGGGCCCGTCGTGCCCCTTGAGGAAGCCCGGCATGCCGGGGAACTCGATCTCGACGTCGCGGATCGACGAGCGGCTCGCGATGGCGACGCCGTTCCACTGGTTGAGCCCGTGCAGCGCGAGCTCGTAGCCGGCCTGTTCGAACGCCTCGTGCGGAAACTGCTCGGGCTTGCACTTGATCTCTTGCATGGCCAGGACGTCGACGTCTTCGCGCACCATCCAGTCGACGACGCGGCCGACTCGGGTGCGGATCGAATTGACGTTCCAGGTGGCGATGCGCATGGTTTCCAGCGTAGGTCAGGCCGACGACGTCGCGAGCACGACGACGGCGGATGCCCCGTGGCCGGCCACGGGGCATCCGCCGCGTTCGAGTCGCAGGCTCAGCAGCGCTTGAGCGGCTCCGCGAACGAGATCTTCGAGAAGTAGCCGAGCAGGTACGCCTCGTAGACCTTGAGGTCCTTGATGTGCTGCTGCACGGCGTTGGGGACGCAGGTCGGCGGCACGGCGTACATCGGCGCACTGTATCGGCCCCCGGCCATCGCCGCACCCGAGAGCGCGTCGGGGAACTTCGTGCCGTTGGTCAAGAAGGCGTACACCGACGTGGAGTGGCCCGTCGGCACGTCCCAGGCGAACTTGTTGATGGCCAGCGAGGTGCCGTAGCGGTCGGCGCCCTGCAGGCGGACCTTGCCGTACAGCTTCCAGAGCTGGTTCTCGATCCCGGTCGACACCACGGCCGTCCCGCCGGCGATCGCGACGGCCGCGGGCTTGCGCGCGGCGATCGTGGCCATGGTCGCCGAATCGAGCGACTTCGCGGTGCCGGGGACGATCAGGACGGGCTCGCCGTAGGCGGCCGCGGCGTTGCTGGCCGACAGCGCGTCGGGGAAGTTCGCGCCGGTCGCGATCCAGACGAACTCGGTCGTTCCGAACGCCTTGCCGACGATCGCGCGGGAGGTCGCGTAGCGGTCGGCGCCGGCGAGCCGTGCGATGGTCGCGCCCGGGACGATCTGCGACACCTTCGTCTTCACGGCGTTCGAGACCGCGCCGGTACCGCCGGCGATGTAGATGCGCGACGGGTTCAGGCGGTCGAGCTGTGCGGCGATGGCCGCGGGCACCGCGTTCGGCTCGACGAGCAGCAGCGGCCCGCCGCAGGTCGCGGCGGCGGGGGCGGCGCTCAGCGCATCGGGGAAGTTCGCCCCGGAGGCGAGGTAGACGCAATCGAGGTTCGCGGGGAACTCCTTCGCGATCGCGGCCGAGGTCTCGTACCGCGATGCGCCCGCGACATAGCCGCTCAGGAGCGGCGCGAGCAGCTCGTCGATCGAAGGCGTGTCCTGACCGTCGGTGACCTCGACGGCCTCCGCCTGGGACGCGTAGGCGGCGTTCGGGTAGAAGTCGGGCAGCAGCTTCGACCCCGAAGCGGTGTGCTTGACGAGCACCACGTACGAGCCGGTGCTGAGCCCGGTGAGCTTGTACGAGCCGTCGGCGCCGCTCGTCGCGGTCGCGATGGCCGCCGACAGGACG
The DNA here is from genome assembly GCF_058349945.1 of Agromyces cucurbitae. Classification (NCBI taxonomy): domain Bacteria; kingdom Bacillati; phylum Actinomycetota; class Actinomycetes; order Micrococcales; family Microbacteriaceae; genus Agromyces; species Agromyces cucurbitae. Next base: position 66,621 of record NZ_JBYRES010000002.1, read on the forward strand.
TCGGTCGACGCGTCGTAGGTGTGCGCCGTCACGGTGGCGCCGCTCAGCGGAGCGTCCGCTCGGTAGTCGATGAGCTTCGTGATCGTGCCCGAGATCGAGCCCGTGCCCGCCGCGAACCGCGCGGCGGCCCCGTCGCCGATCGCTGCGGTGGCGTCGGCAGCCGACACCCCGAGGCTCCGGCTTCTCGGGGTTGCCGGGTCGGCAGCGGCGCCCGCCCGCTCTCCCGCGTCCGCCGCGGGGACGTGGCGTGATTCGACGGGAATGGTCGAGGAAGCGGGCGGGAGTTCGTCGGCGAACGCCGTCGTCGCGCCGGCGCCGACGAGGGCGCAGACGGCCGCCGCGACCGCGGCGGCGCGCCATGGCAGGCGCGAAGTGGATCGAGTCATGGGGTGTTCCTCACGTAGGGTTTCGCGCACGGGGGCGCGGGTAGCGTGATCGTAAGGAGACCTGCTTCTCGTACGCCACCCCCAGTTCGGGCGGCGCGGCAGCAGGCGTTCGTTCCGCCGCTCAGTCCCCGTTCTTCGCGAGGAGCGGCACGAAGACCCACACCGCCACGACCGCGAGGAGCGTCGCCCCGATCGCGATGAAGCCGGCCTCGCGACTCACGGCGACGTCGAAGATGAGGCCCGCGACCCCGACCGCGAGCAGCGAGACGACGCCGAGCAGCACGAAGAGGATGCGGTTGCCCGTGCGCACGAGCCGATCCTTCTGGCGTCGGCCGTAGAGCATGCGGTGCAGGATGACGGGCGCGAGGCCGAGCACCGTCGCGAGCGCCGCGAGGCCGACGAGCGTCAGGTAGAGGCCGAGCTCGTAGTCGTCGAGGTCGGTGAAGCGCGGCTGGAAGGCCGCTGCGAGCAGGAAGCCCGAGATGAGCTGCGTGCCGGTCAGCACCGACCGCAGCTCCTGCAGGATGTCGGCCCAGTTGCGGTCGAGGCGCTCGGTCGGCGTCTCGTTGCGCGCCGGCGTCTCGGTGCGCCCGACGGAATCGGCGCCGGCGGAGCCGGCACGGGCGGAGGACCCGACGGGCCCGGCGGCGGGTTCGGTGGCCATACGCGATCGTATCGCCGCGGCATCCGCAGGTCAGGGCCTTGCCTGTGACGCGTTCGCCGTGGCAGCGACGTGAACTGCCAGAATGGGACGCGCCGCGGTACCGCGGTGTCGGAGTCCGATGGGGGAGCGTCCATGGCTGCAGGGTTCAGTGTCGAGGGCGTCGAGGGGCTGCCCGAGATCTCCACGGGCGACGACCTCGCGGCGCTCATCGCGGGTGCGGCCGAGCTCGCCGACGGCGACATCCTCGTCGTGACGTCGAAGATCGTGTCGAAGGCCGAGGGGCGCATCGTCGAGGCATCCGACCGCGAGGCCGCGATCACCGCCGAGACCGTGCGCGTCGTCGCGACCCGCGAGTTCGACGGTGGCGTCACGCGCATCGTCGAGAACCGCCAGGGCATCGTCGGCGCGGCCGCGGGCGTCGACGCCTCGAACGCGCCCGACGGCACCGTGCTGCTGCTGCCGGTCGACCCCGACGCGTCGGCGCGCGACCTCGCCACCGGGCTGCGCGCGCTGACGGGCGCGCGCGTGGGCGTCATCCTCTCGGACACGCTCGGCCGGCCATGGCGCGAGGGGCAGACCGACCTCGCGATCGGTGCAGCCGGCGTGCACGTCTTCGACGATCTGCGGGGCGGCACGGATGCCTCGGGCAAACCGCTCTCGGTGACGATGCCGTGCGTCGCCGACGAGATCGCGGGCGCCGCCGAGCTCGTCAAGGGCAAGTCGGCCGGGGTGCCCGTCGCGATCGTGCGCGGCCTCGACCGCTACGTGGGCGACCTCGACCTGCCCGGCGCCCGGTCGATCCAGCGGCCGAGCGAACGCGACCTGTTCCGCCAGGGCGCCGACGAGGCGTACGACGAGGGCTACCGCGCCGGATTCGACGAGGCGCAGGCCGAGGGGTCGCTGCGCAGCTCGTCGGAGGATTTCGAGTAGCAGGGCTCCCCGCGTCGCTGCGGTTCGGCTTTTGGATCCAAAGTCTGTGCCGGGCGGCGTTCTTCCGATACATTCGGGTGCCATGAGCGAACTCACCGCCCCCAAGGGCCGGACCTCGGGCTCGGGCCTCGACGCCGACGCGCTGCAGCAGCTCGCGGGCAAGCACCAGCACGGGTACCGGTCGGTCGGGGTGATGGTCTACGAGATCCTGCGCGACGCGATCCTGAGCGGCACGTTGCCGCCGGGGCAGAAGCTGCGCCAGGAGACGCTCGCCGAATCGATCGGCGTCTCGCGGCTGCCGGTGCGGTCGGCGCTCATCCAGCTCGAGGCCGACGGGCTCGTCGAGTTCCACGAGCGGCGCGGGGCCGTCGTGAAGTCGCTCTCGGTCGAGCAGGCGCGCGAGGTCTACGCAGTGCGCGCGCTGCTCGAGGGCGAGGCGCTCCGGCTGTCGATGGCCGAGATGACGCCCGAGCGCATCGAGCGCCTGCGCGAGCTCGGACGCACCGCCGACGCCGAGGACGAGGGCGCCGACTTCGTCGACGCGCGCACCGAGTTCTACGCCGTGCTCTACGACGCCGCCGCCCGGCCCGTGCTGTGGGAGATGATCGAGCAGTTGCGCCTCAAGGTCGGCCGGTACGTGCTCGGCTGGCGCGTCGACGGCGCCGAGCCCGGGCACTCGCGCTCGCACTCCCATGAGGAGCTCGTCGCGGCGGTCGAGGGCGGCGACGTCGAGCACGCCCTCGACGTGCAGCGCACGCACCTCGAACGGGTGCGCGACGCCGTGCTCGAGATGCTCGACCGCGAGTCGGCAGCGGTGCCCCCGCGCCGCTGACGGAGAGCATCGCCCCGACGTCGCGGTCCGCTCCGCGGATCGCCCACGGTCGTCGTGGCCGCTCGGCGGTGCTGCGCGGCGCCGCCCCCGTGGCATCCGCGCTTGCTTTTTGGATCCAGTATCCGAAATGATGGGAACCGACGCGGGATGCCCGGCGCGAGACCGCCCGTCGACCCACGGATATCCGGGAGGATGGAGGAGTGTCAGTGCACATCGGCTACGCCGCAATGCTCGAGCAGTTCCCTCCCGCCGAAGCGGTGGCGCTCGCGGCGCTCGCCGAGCAGCACGGCTTCACCGGGGTCATGGCGACCGACCACTTCCAGCCGTGGACGCCGCGGCTCGGCCAGTCGTCGCACGTCTGGAGCGTGCTCGGGGCGCTCGGCGAACGCACCCGCGGCGACTTCGGCCCGGGCGTGACGACGCCGACATTCCGCACCCATCCCGCCGTCGTCGCGCAGGCGAGCGCGACCCTCGCGTCGATGTACCCGGGCCGGCACTGGCTCGGCATCGGCTCGGGCGAGGCGCTCAACGAGCACGTCGTCGGCCAGTACTGGCCCGAGGCGCCCGACCGCATCAACCGCATGTTCGAGGCGGTCGAGCTCATCAAGAAGCTCTTCGCCGCGTCGATCGCGGGCCGTGACGTGCGCCACGCCGGGCCGAGCTTCAAGCTCGAGACCACCCGGCTCTGGACGATGCCGCCCAAGGCCCCCGAGATCTACGTCGCGACCGCGGGGCCCGTCACCGCGCGCCGGGCAGGCCGCGTCGCCGACGGCCTCATCACGACGACGGGGCCCATGGACCGGCTCGAGGCGCTGCTCGCCCGGTTCGCCGACGGCGCGCGCGACGGCGGCCGCGACGTGCGGCGCATGCCGAAGATCCTGCAGCTGCACCTCTCGTGGGCGACGACCGACGACGACGCGATGCGCAACGCCCTCACCGAGTGGCCGATCGCGGGCATGCGGTTCGGGCGCAGCGACATCCGCTCGCCCTTCGAGTTCGAGCAGCTCGCCCGCACGGTGCGCCCCGACGACTTCGAGGGGCGCATGGTGGTCTCCGCCGAGCCCGACCGGCACCGCGCCGAGATCCAGCGCTACCTCGACCTCGGCTTCGACCGCATCTACCTGCACAACGTCGGGCGCAACCAGGCCGAATGGCTCGAGGTGTTCGGCCGCGAGGTGCTGCCGGGGCTGCGCGCATGAGCGGGGCCGACATGGATGCCGCTGGCGAAGCGAGCGGTCGAGCCGAGTCGCGCGAGGCAGCCGTGCCGAGCCGCTGGACCGTCGTGGTCCCGGTGAAGGCATTCGCCGCTGCGAAGACACGACTCGGGCCCGTCGTGCCGGCCGAGGCGCGTGCGGCACTCGCACGCGCGTTCGCCCTCGACACGATCGCCGCCGCGCGTGCTGCTCGCAACGTCGTGGGCATCATCGTCGTCACTGGGGAGATCGACCTCGGCTCACCGTTGCCCGACGGCGTCGAGCTCGAGCGCGATCCGACCGGCGACGGCCCCGGTGGACTCACCGCGGCGATCGACGCGGGCATCGATCGGGCACGCACGCACGGGCTCGGGCCCGTCGCGGTACTGCTCGGCGACCTGCCCTCGCTGCGCACGAGCGAGCTCGAGTTCGCGCTCGACGCCGCCGCGAGGCATCCGCTCGCCTTCATCGCCGACGCCGACGGAACCGGCACGACGCTCGCGACCGCCGCGGCGGGAGTGCCCATGCGTCCGGCGTTCGGCGAGCAGTCGGCTGCGCGGCACCGGGAGGCGGGGTTCGCCGACCTCGCCGGCAGCGCACCGTTCGCGAGCCTGCGCCGCGACGTCGACACCGTCGAGGCGCTCGAGCAGGCGCTGCAGCTCGGCGTCGGACCGCGCACCGCCGAGGCGGTCGCCGCGCTCGCCGACGGGCCGCTGCCGCACGACGGGCACCGGGTTCTTCGGCACCCCTGACTTCATCCAACACGACCCCCGCAGAAGGAGCACGAGATGACCCTCACCCTCGGATACAAGGCCAGCGCCGAGCAGTTCGACCCGCGCGAGCTCGTCGAGATCGCCGTCGCCGCCGAAGGGCACGGCATGGAGTCGGTGTTCACGAGCGACCACTTCCAGCCGTGGCGGCACACGGGCGGGCACGCGCCGTTCTCGCTCGCGTGGATGGCCGCGGTCGGCGAACGCACCTCGACCGTGAAGATCGGCACGAGCGTCATGACGCCGACGTTCCGCTACAACCCGGCCGTGCTCGCGCAGGCGTTCGCGTCGCTGGGCGTGCTCTACCCCGAGCGCATCATCGCCGGCTTCGGCTCGGGCGAGGCACTCAACGAGATCGCGACGGGCTTCCAGGGTGCGGGCGAGCAGGAGTGGCCCGAGTTCCGCGAGCGCTACGCGCGCCTTCGCGAGTCGGTCCGCCTCATGCGCGCGCTCTGGAAGGACGAGGGCCAGGTCAGCTTCGACGGCGAGTACTACTCGACGCACGACGCCTCGATCTACGACCGGCCCGCGGGCGGCGTGCCCGTGTACATCGCGGCCGGCGGCCCGCAGGTCGCGAAGTACGCCGGGCGCGCCGGCGACGGCTTCATCTGCACGTCGGGCAAGGGCCCAGAGCTCTACGTCGACCAGCTCATGCCCGCCGTGAAGGAGGGGCTCGCCGCGCGCGAGGACGGCCGCACGTTCGACGAGTACGACCGCATGATCGAGATCAAGCTCTCGTACGAGGAGGACCTCGACACGGCCCTCGACAACACCCGGTTCTGGTCGCCGCTCTCGCTCTCGAAGGAGCAGAAGCACGACATCACCGACCCCGTCGAGATGGAGCGGGCCGCCGACGCGCTGCCGATCGACGTGATCGCCAAGCGCTGGATCGTCGGCACCGACCCCGACGCGGTCGTCGAGCAGATCGGGCAGTACATGGACTGGGGTTTCAACCACCTCGTCTTCCACGCGCCCGGGCACGACCAGCGCCGGTTCCTCGAGCTGTTCGAGCGCGACCTGGCGCCGCGGCTGCGGGCGCGCGGCTGACGCTGCTCGGCGTCGCGCTGGGCTGACGTTCGGCGCGGCACGCCGTTGCGAGGTGACTCGTGGCGGCGCGTCGCATCGGATCCCAGTCCGTTCCGACCGGGCCGGCCCGCCCGGTGTCGGGTGCGGCGACCGCCGCGCCGGAGATCGAGGACTCGGCGCATCGTCGCTCCTCCCTGCTGGCGGTCGGGCAACGAGAGCCCGGCAGGGGTTTCGCTGCGCCACTTCGTCGCCCTGCGCGCCAGGGGAACTGGCGCAGAGGGCGCTGAGGTGGCGCGCGGCGCGAGTCCGGCGTTGCGGCTTTGCAGGCGGCTCAGCCCGCCGGCTCGACCACGAGCCCCGTACCGCCGCCGCGGCGCACCGGCTCGGCGACCGCGGTCATGAGCCCGTCGGCGTCGACCTCGATCGCGGCGACCGCGCCGATCTCGGCCGAGGTCGAGAACGTGTGACCGTACGCGGCGAGCGCCGCCTCGTACGACGCCCGGAACGCCGGCTCGGCCGCGACCGCCGCGGTGTTGCGCTGCGACGCACGCGGTGCGGCGACCGCCTCGGGCAGGGTCATGCCGAGGTCGATGCGGTTCACGAGCACCTGGGTCACGGTCGTGATGATCATCGACCCGCCGGGTGAGCCCACGACGAAGCGCACGTCGCCGTCGTCGAGCACGATCGTGGGCGACATCGACGAGCGCGGGCGCTTGCCCGGTTCGACGATGTTCGGGTCGGCCGGGTTCGGCACGAAGCTGAAGTCGGTCAGCTCGTTGTTGAGCAGGAACCCCCGACCGGGCACCGTCATGCCCGAACCGCCGGTCTGCTCGATCGTGAGCGTGTAGGCCACGGCATTGCCCCACCGGTCGGCGACCGAGAGGTGCGTCGTCGAGATGTTCTCGGTGTCGACGGGCTCGTCGGCCGCGACCGCATCGCACCCGGCGGCGTCGAGCGGTGCCGGGGGCACGGGCTTCACCGACGCGGCATCCGGGTCGATCACGCAGGCTCGCGCGTCGGCGAACCCCTGGCTGAGCAGGGTCTCGGTCGGCACGTCGACGAACGCCGGGTCGCCCACGTAGGCGTTGCGATCGGCGAACGCGTGCGCGGTGGCCTCGAGGTAGAGGTGCAGCGCCTGCACCGGGTCGGCGCCCGCGAGGTCGAAGCTCTCGAGGATGTTGAGCGACTCGCCCACGGTCGTGCCGCCCGACGACGACGGCGCCATGCCGTAGACGTCGAGGCCGCGGTACTCGATGTGCGTCGGTGCCTGGTCGAGCACCTCGTAGTCGGCGAGGTCGTCGGCGGTGAGGTACCCCGGGTAGGCCGGCAGCGTCGCATCGGCGTCGACGACCGGCTCCTGCGCGATGGCGGCGATCTCGTCGGCGAGCGGTCCTTCGTAGAAGACGTCGGTGCCGCCGAGCGCGATCTGCCGCAGGGTGCGCGCGAGGTCGAGGTTCTTGAAGACGCTGCCGACCTTCGGGGCGTCGCCGCCGGGCAGGAAGAGCTCGGCCGTGTCGGGGAACGCCTCGAACCGCGCCTGGTTGGCGAGCGTCTGGTCGCGGAACGTCTGGTCGACGACGAACCCCTTCGTCGCGAGCAGGATCGCCGGCTGGAGCGCATCGCGCAGCGACGTCGTGCCGAACTCGTCGAGCGCGGCCTCCCACGTCGCGAGCGTGCCCGGCGTGCCGACCGAGAGCCCCGACGACACGGCGTCGGCGAACGCGTAGGGCGTGCCCGTCGCCGGGTCGATGAAGGCGTCGCTCGGCATCGTCGCCGGCGCGGTCTCGCGACCGTCGATCGTCGACAGCTCGCCGGTCTCGGCGTCGAAGTACACGAGGTACCCGCCGCCGCCGATGCCGGCGCTGTACGGTTCGGTGACACCCAGCGCGGCGGCGGTCGCGACGGCGGCGTCGACCGCGTTGCCGCCGTCGCGCAGCACCTCGAGGCCGACGGCGCTGGCCGAGGCATCCACCGACGAGACGGCCCCGCCGAAGCCCGTCGACGTCGCCGGGGCGGGTGGTGCCGGCCGCCCGGTCACGACCGCGCCCGCCGAGGCGGAGCCGGCCGACGCGGCCGTCGGTGCGGCGAACGCCGCGAGCGAGAGTGCCGCGACGATGGCGATGATGCTGCGGCCGGCCGTGAAGCGGCCGCGATCGACGTTGACCATGGTGACCCCCGAAGTGGTGACATCTGCCCGTTGGGGCTCACGGTAGACCCGGGGCGCGGGGGCGGCAACCCCTTGCCGCCCCCGCCGTGGTCAGCGCAGGCCGGGCCGGTTCACGCTCGGCGGGATGGTGCAGAAGTCGTAGTAGTACCGGGTCGGCTGCTCGGGGTCGGTGACATCCACGATCACGGATGCCCCGGAGTGGGGCAGCTCGTCCCCCGCGAGCGTCCACACCGAGAAGTGCCACACGCCGCGCACCGCATCGTCGAGCAGGTGCCGACCGTCGACGACGAGCACGACGTCGTCGCCCTCGGCACCCGGCAGTTCGTGCGCGCGGAAGGGCTCGACGACTTCGCCGCGCAGCGTCGCCTCGTCGACGGCGCCGACGCTGCGACGCACGACGGTCGTGCCGTGCCGGTGCGCATCGGCGCCGGCCGCGGTCGGCGCGAGCGCGAGGCGGGCGGCGATCGTCGCAGCCAGCTCGTCGGCCAGGCGAGCGGATGCCGCGGGGTCGGCGCCCTCGACCGCGACGAGTCGCCGCCCGCGGCGGGCGTTGTGCAGGAACTCGTCGGCGATCCACTCGATCGTCGGCAGCGGTCCGGCCTGGATCGGGCTCATGTCTCGAGGCTACGCCGTCCGCCGTCCGCCGTCCGCCGTCCGCCCGGGTCGGTCTGGGCCGGGGTTCGACTCGACACGCCGTCGCCGGGACCCGGCCCGCGGCGTGTCGGTCTGGATCCCAGCCGAGAGCGACACGAGTGGCGCGGCGCGATGCGGCCGACGGGACCGGTGCCGGCGCTCAGGATTGCGCGGCGGCGACCCCGTCCGGGGTTCGGACGGACGACGGGCCGCCGGGCGCGGCGACCGCGATGAGCGGGCGCCCGGTGATCGGGTGGTCGACGACCTCGGCCCGCACGCCGTAGACCCGCTCGACGAGTTCGGCCGTGAGCACCTCGGCCGGGGCGCCGGCCGCGACGACCCTCCCGTCGGCGAGCACGATCACGTGATCGGCGTACGCCGCGGCGTGCGAGAGGTCGTGCAGCGCCGCGACGACGGTGAGCCCGTCGCGGGCGAGCCCGCCGAGCAGCTCGAGCGTCGTGAGCTGGGCCGAGAGGTCGAGGTGGTTCGTCGGCTCGTCGACGAGCAGCAGTTCGGGCTGCTGTGCGAGCGCCCGCGCGAGCACGACCCGCTGCCGCTCGCCGCCCGAGAGCTCGGTGACCGGTCGCCGGGCGAACTGCACGGCCCCGACGGCCTCGAGCGCCCGCGCCGCGATCTCGCGGTCGTGCTCGCCGACGGCGGCGAACGCGCCGAGGTGCGGGGTGCGCCCGAGCAGCACGGATGCCTCGACGTCGAGCTGCGCGTCGACTTCGCCCTGCTGCTCGGCGAGGGCGACCAGTCGTGCGCGCTCACGGCGTCGCATCCCGGGCAGTGAACGCCCGTCGAGCGACAGGTCGCCGGCGGAGGCGCGCTCGACCGCGGCGATGAGGTGCAGCAGCGTCGACTTGCCCGCGCCGTTCGGGCCGACGAGCGCGGTCAGCGCACCGCTAGGCAGCGTCGCGTCGACGCCGTCGATGATCGTGCGCCCGGCACGGTCGAAGCGCACCCGGGAGAGGTCGAGGCTCATGTCGTGCTCCTTCGGCGCAGCAGCAGCCAGGCGAACACCGGGCCGCCGATGAGGGCGGTGAGGATGCCGACGGGCAGCTCTCGCGGATCGAACATCGTGCGTGCGCCCGTGTCGGCCCACACCAGGAAGATCGCGCCCGCGAGTGCCGACAACGGCAGCAGTGCGCGATGCCCGGGCCCGATGATGAGTCGCACCGCGTGCGGCAGGATGAGCCCGACGAACCCGATCGACCCGCTCACCGCGACGAGGGCGCCCGTGAGCAGCGCCGTGCCGCCCAGCAGCAGCACCCGGCTGCGACCCACGTTCACCCCGAGCGCGGCCGCGCCAGTCTCGCCGACCGCGAAGGCGTCGAGGGTGCGCGCGCTCGCGATGAGCGGCAGGCCGACGACGACGAGGGCGATGCCCGAGATCGCGACCGAGGTCCAATCGGTGCCCGAGAGCGACCCGAGCAGCCAGTTCAGGATCTCGCGGTAGCTGTCGTTCGTCGCGCTCCAGAAGATGACGAGGCTCGTGATCGCCCCGAACACGCTCGTCACCGCGACGCCCGCGAGCACGGTCGCCGTGGGCGAGAGCCGGGCGCCGGTCGCACGGCCGGCACCGCCGGCGCGGCCGGCGCCGAGTGCGAGGCCGAGCGTCGCGAGCAGGGCGACGATCGCGCCCGCGAACGCCGCGACCGGCAGCATGAGCGACCAGCCGAGCACGAGTACGACGACCGCACCGACCGACGCGCCCGACGAGAGCCCGAGCAGGTAGGGGTCGGCGAGCGGGTTGCGCGTGATCGCCTGCATCACGGCGCCGCAGATCGCGAGCCCCGCGCCGACCGCCGCGGCCGTCAGCACGCGCGGCATGCGCAGCTGCCAGACGATGCCGTCGCGGATGGGCGAGAGCGTCGACTCGCCGAAGCCGAGGTGCGCGCCGACGCTCGCGAGCACGTCGGCGGGCGACAGGGCTGCCGGGCCGATCGTCACCGCGACGACGATCGACACGACGAGGAGCACGGCGAGGCCGATGCCCCAGAGGGTCGGGCGGGTTGAGGAGGAGCGCAGCGACGTCTCGAAACCCGTGGTCGGGTTTCGAGACGCGTCCTCCTGCGTCGGGCGCTCCTCAACCCGCGGGCGGCCTTCGAGCCCGCGGTTTCGAGACGCGTCCTCCTGCGTCGGGCGCTCCTCAACCCACGAGTCGGACATCAGTCCTCCAGCATGCCCAGCTGCTCGACGATCGAGGCCACGGCGTCGACGTTGCGCACACCGGCCTCGGTCGACGGGAAGTCGACGACGACGTACCGCTTCGCCTGCACCGCGGGCAGCGCGGCGGTCGCGGGGTTCGACTCGAGCGCGGCGATCTTCGCGTCGGCGGTGTTCCACGGCGCGTCGACGAGCACGATGACGTCGGGGTTCGCGTCGACGACGGCCTCCCACGACATCGCCGTCCAGGTGTCGTGCACGTCGGCGGCGACGTTCTCGAGCCCCGCGGCATCCATGATCATCTGCGGTGCGCCGATGCCGGCGCCCACGAACGGCTGGTCGTCGCCCGAGGAGTACCAGAGCGCGGTGAGTCCGTCCTCCGACGGCGTGATCGCGTCGAGCGCCTCGCGCTGCGACGCGACGAGGTCGGCGGCACGGTCGGGCACGCCGAAGATCGCCCCGGCCTCCTCGAACTCGCGGAAGACCTCGTCGAAGGTCAGGGGGTCGGGCATGTAGCCCGCGGCCTTGCACGCGGCCGGGGCGACGTAGCTCGCGACACCGAGTGCGGCGAGGGCGTCGCGCTCGCCGGCGCCCTCGGCCGAGAGGTTCGACTCCCAGCCGGCGTAGACGAGATCGGGCTCGACGGCGAGGGTCGCCTCCTGCGAGGGCACCTTGTCGCTCAGCACCTCGAGGTCGGCGGCGGCGTCGGCGTACTCGTCGGGCACTGGCCCGTCGGCGAACGCGGTGCCGACGACCTTGTCTTCGAGGCCGAGCGCGAGCATGAGCTCGAGCGTCGACGACTTGACGGTGACGACCCGCTCGGGGGCGGCGTCGAACGTCACCTCGGTGCCGCAGTTGTCGAGGGTGAGCGGGTAGCCGGATGCCTCGGCGCCGGCGTCGTTCCCGGCGGAATCGGCGGCGGGCGAGGCGCCGGCGGAGCTCGCGCAACCGGCGAGCAGGGCGACAGCGGCGACGGCCGTGAGGGCGAGGGGCAGGCGGGCGTGGCGGTGCATGGGCAGAGTTCCTCCGGGATGGCGTGCAGGCGTGTCCGACGACGGTCGGCGACTCGCGGCCCAATCCCGGGCCACCACGACCGGGCAATCGAGCCCGGTGGTCGCTTCGCAGCCTAGCGCCGGAGTCGAACTGGAATCAATACTGGATTCTGGATCCAAAATGGGTCATGATGTCCTCGCGGGCCTCGATCGAGCACTTCGATCAGGGCCGGGGCGACGATTCGCCCGCCGTGTCCGGGTCCCGCGCAACGCCGCGTCGAGATCCGGGAGGACCCGCATGAAGAGCACCGAGGTCGAGTTCACCAGCGAAGGCGATCGCATCGCCGCGATCTGGCGAACGCCCGACGAGGCCACGGGGCCGCTCCGCGCGATCGTGCAAGGCCCGGGTTGGCTCGGACTCAAGGACGCGAAGCTCTACGTGCGCTACCACGAGGCGCTCACGGCCGCCGGCTTCGGCGTGCTCGTCTTCGACTACCGCGGCTTCGGCGACTCGGCGGGCGACCGCGGCATCCTCTCGCCGGCCCGCCAGCTGCAGGACCTCGTGAACGCCGTCACCTACCTCACCACCCGCGACGACGTCGACGCCGACGCGATCGGCGCCTTCGGCACGGGCGGCACGGGCGGTGGCAACTCCGTGCTGCTCGCCGACGCCGACCCGCGCGTGAAGGCGGCGGTCAGCCAGGTGCCCGTCGCCGACGGCACCGACTGGCTGCACCGCATGCGGCAGGAGCACGAGTGGCTCGCATTCCTCGCCGGACTCGAGGAGGACCGCCGCCTCCGCGTCACGACCGGCGCCGGACGCCTCGTGCACCCCAGAGAAGAGATCATGGTGCCCACCCCCGAGCGCCGCGCCACCAACATCAAGGCGGACGTCGACGACCGGATCCCGAGCGCGATCCCGCTCTCGTGCGCCGACGAGATCCTCGCGTACAAGCCCATCGACGCGGCATCCCGCCTCGAGACGCCGCTGCTCGTGATCGGCGTCGAGGGCGACGCGACCACCCCCACCGATCACGCCGAGCGGCTGTACGCCGCGGCGAAGGGGCCCAAGCAGCTCATCATGCAGCGGCACACCACCCACTACGCGGCGTACGACCGCTACTGGACCGAGACCACCCCGCTGATCGTCGACTGGCTCGACCGCTACGTGCGGCCGAGCGACGTCGAGGTCCGCACCACGCGCTCGCCCGGCCAGGGCGAGACCGCAGAACGACTGGAGGCACCCGTGGAGGCAACGCGTTCGGAGGTCGTGCGATGAGCATCGACCTGAGGATCTCCGGCGGCATCGTCGTCACCCCGTCGGGGCCGGTCGCCGCCGACCTGCTCGTCGACGACGGCCGCGTGGCCGGCATCGTCGGCGCCGACGTCGCGGTCGAGGCCGACCGCACGATCGACGCGACCGGCCGGCTCGTGCTGCCCGGCATGGTCGACGTGCACGTGCACACCCGCGAGCCCGGCTACGAGCACAAGGACGACATCTTCACGACCTCGCAGCAGGCCGCGGCGGGCGGCGTCACGACGATGTTCGGCATGCCGAACCTCAACCCGCCGACCGTCGACGTGACGACGCTGCGCGACGTGTTCGACCGCTACACGGCGAGCTCGATCGTCGACTGGAACCACAACCCGGCACCGACGAAGTTCGACGACATCGTGCCGATGGCCGAGATGGGCATCTGCGCGTACAAGATCTACATGGTCGTCGACACGGGCCGCACCTACCCGCACCCGGCCGGCACCGGCATCCACGACCACGGCCACCTGCTGCAGATCATGGACCGCATCGCCACGACCGGCAAGCGCTTCATCGTGCACCCGCACGACCAGGCGCTCATGGACTACATCGAGGGCGAAGTGCTCGCCCGCGGCGAGAACACGCCGCAGGGCTACGCCTCGGCGTACGCGGCCCGCGAGGGCGTCATCTGGGACACGGCGATCGACGTCGTGCTGCGCCTCGCCGAGGCGTCGGGATGCCCCGTGCACATCGCCCACATCCAGACCCGCCGCTCGATCGAGGCCGTGCGCCGCGCGAAGGCCGCCGGCGTCGACGTGACGTGCGAGGTCAACCACTGGGCGCCGTTCCTCTCCACCTGGCACGACGTCGAGACCCTCGGCCCGTACGCGCTGTCGTACTGGGTGCCCGACGACAACCGCGCCGCCGTGTGGGAGGGCATGCGCGACGGGACGATCGACATCGCGTCGTCCGACCACGCGCCGCACACGCGCGAGGAGAAGGAGATCGGCTGGACCGAGATGTGGAGCGCCCACACCGGCACCCCGGGCATCCAGTACTACTACGAGCTCATGCTCGACGCCGTCAACCGGGGCGAGCTCACCCTCGAGCGCGCGGTCGACATGGTCGCCCGCATCCCCGCCGAGAAGTTCGGTCTCGCGGGTGTCAAGGGCACGCTCGAGGTCGGCGCCGACGCCGACGTCGTGATCGCCGACCCGGCCTGCGAGTGGACGATCACGAACGACGACGTGCTGTCGAAGATCGGCTGGACCCCGTACGACGGCCGCACCATCTCCGCCCGGATCGAGCGCACCCTCGTGCGCGGCGAGGACGTCTACGCCGACGGCGTCGTCGTCGGCCGACCCGGTCAGGGCAAGCTCGCGGCCGCTCGGGCCGACGACTCCGCGGCCGCGGCCGCACGCGATGCGCTCGCCGTCGGCGGCGCACAGGAAGGGAACTGACATGAAATTCGGACTGCTGCTGCCGCACTTCGGCGAGGAGGCGAGCCGCGAGAAGCTGCTCGAGGGCTCGAAGCTCGCCGAGGACCGGGGCTTCGACTCGGTGTGGGTGCGCGACCACCTCGTCTTCGAGCCGCACGGCGAGATGGAGAAGCCGAACCGCACCTTCTACGACGCGCTCACGACGCTCACCGCGATCGGCGCGGTCACCGAGAAGCTCGAGCTCGGCACGGGTTCGCTCATCCCGTTCCGCCACCCGCTCGTGACCGCGCTCATGGCGGGCACGATCACCCAGCTCGTCGGCCCGCGCCTCATCCTGGGCTTCGGCGCCGGTACCTTCGACCACGAGTTCGAGGCCGTCGGCTGGGGCGACCTCAACCGCGTCGAGATGGTGCGGTCGAACGCCGAGATCCTGAAGCGCGTGTTCACCGAGAACGACGTCACCTACGACGACGGCATCTTCTCGTTCGAGAACGTCACGATCGAGCCGAAGCCCGTCGGCGGCCCGGTGCCGTTCTGGTACTGCGGCGCGACGCCCGCGTCGGCCCGCCTCGCGGCCGAGTACGCCGACGGCTGGATGCCGGGACGCATCTCGCTGCGCACGATGGAGAAGCGCATCGAGGTCATGAAGAGCATGACGGATGCCTCGGGCCGGCCGATGCCGACGGTCGCCGTGATCCCCCCGACGTCCATTGAGGACACCCGCGAGGAGGCGCTCAAGCACGTCAACATCCCGGGCCTGCTCGCCTGGGCGAACAAGGCGCGCTTCACGGTGAAGCCCGAGTCGGGCAGCTTCCAGACCGTCGAAGACCTCGAGGGCCAGCTCATCGTGGGCGACCCCGACCAGGCCGTCGAGGAGATCAAGAAGTTCGAGGCGCTCGGCGTCGAGCACCTCGTGTTCGACTTCCGGTTCAAGTTCGACCGGTTCTTCGAGCAGATCGAGCTGCTCGGCACCGAAGTGCTGCCGAAGTTCCGCCAGGGGCAGGCCGCGGCGTAGCCGCACCGCTCGAGCGGGTTGAGGAGGGAGCGAAGCGACCGTCTCGAAACCAGCCCCACGTGGTGCGGGTTTCGAGACGCTCCTTCGTCGCTCCTCAACCCACCAGAATCATCGACACGAAACCTCAACGAGGAGGAGCGAATGACGACGACGACCGAACCACGCAGCCACGAGGCATCCCCACCGGCACCGTTGATCTCGGTGCGCGACCTCTCGGTGACCTACGACGTGGCCCGCACCGGCAAGCGGCTCGTCGCGATCGAGGGTGTCGACCTCGACGTGCACGAGGGGGAGTTCGTGACGGTGCTGGGGCCGTCGGGCTGCGGCAAGACGACGTTCATGAACGTCGTCGCCGGGCTCGTGAAGCCGTCGTCGGGCACCGTGCTCGTCGACGGCTCGACCGTCACGGGGCCGGGGCCCGATCGCGCCGTCGTGTTCCAGGACTACGCGCTGCTGCCGTGGCGCACCGTCTTCGACAACGTGAAGTTCGGGCTCGAGATGCAGAAGGGGCTGAAGGGGGAGGGCTGGCGCGAGCGGGTGCAGGAGGCGATCGAGATGGTCGGCCTCGCCGGCTTCGAGTCGTCGTACCCGCGCGAGCTCTCGGGCGGCATGCAGCAGCGCGTCGGGCTCGCTCGCGCGTTCGTCGCCGAGCCGCGCATCCTGCTCATGGACGAGCCGCTCGGCGCCGTCGACGCCCTCACCCGCGAGGTGATGCGCGACGAGATCGACAAGCTCATCCAGAAGACCGGCAAGACGGTGCTCTTCATCACGCACTCGATCGAGGAGGCGATCCTGCTCGGCGACCGCATCGTCGTGTTCAAGAGCCATCCGGGTGCGATCAAGGAGGTCATCGAGACGGGCCTCGAGCGCCCGCGCTCGGAGCGCAGCGTGCAGCACGACCCGCGGTTCCTCGAGCTGCGCGATCACCTGTGGGACGCCCTGCAGGGCGAGGCGACGGCGGCGGCGGTCTCGAAATGAGCGCGTTCCTCGCGAGCGGGCCGAACCTCGGCCGCGGCGGCGTCGGCGCCTGGCTGGCGGGCCTCAGCCCGGCCGGCAAGGCCGGTGTGCTGGCGGGCGAGGTCGTCGTCATGCTGCTCGTCTGGCAGCTCGTCGTCGGGGTGCTCGGGTGGATCAACCCGGTCTTCCTGCCGCCGCCCACCGCGATCTGGCAGGGATTCCTGCAGCTCGTCGCCTCGGGCGTGCTCTGGCCGAACCTGCTCATCTCGCTGCAGGCGTGGCTCATCGGGTTCGTCATCGCGGCGGTCATCGCCATCCCGCTCGGGCTGCTCATGGGCACGTCGCTGCCCGTCGACCGGGTCGCAGGTCCCATCGCGTGGACGATCTACGCGACCCCCTCGATCGCCTACCAGCCGCTCGCGAAGGCGTGGTTCGGCTTCGGCATCGGTCCGGTCGTGTTCCTCGTGGCGATCAGCGCGCTGTTCCCGATCCTGCTCAACGTCGCGGCGGGCATGCGCACGACGAACCCGTCGATCATCAGGGCGGGCCGCGTGTACGGGGCGAGCCGCCTGCAGCTCTACCGGTCGGTGTACCTGCCGTCGACCGTGCCGTTCCTGTTCGCGGGCCTCCGCCAGGCGGTCGTGCTCGCGACGATCGGCATGGTCGTCGCCGAGCTGTCGGGCTCGGCGATCGGCATGGGCGCCCTCATCATCAAGTCGGTCAACACCTACCAGACGGGCCAGGCGTATGCGGCGATCGCGATCGTCATGCTCTGGAGCGTCGGCATGGCGCAGCTCGTGAGCCTCGTCGAACGCTGGACCGCCCCGTGGACGAGGAAGGGCCGGCGATGAGCGTCACGAGTGCGACCGGGACCATGCGCATCGTGCGACCCCGCCGGGTCGTGCGCCGCGACGAGGCGAAGTGGACGTGGCTGCTCATCGGCGTGGTCGCGGCGATCCTGCTCATCTGGGAGGCGGCGGTCAGTTGGCTGCACCTCGTGCCCGAGGCCTTCCTGCCGCCGCCCACCGCGGTCGCGGCATCCTTCGCGCAGCTGATGGTCGACCCCGCCTTCTGGCAGGCCTTCGCGTACAGCATGACGAACGTCGTCATCGGTCTCGTGCTGGCGGTCGTCGTCGGCGTCGTCGTGGGTCTCGCCGTCGGCTGGTCGGCGGCGCTGCGGTTCACGGTCGCGCCGTTCCTGTGGCTGCTCTATTCGACGCCGAAGGTGGCGCTCGCGCCGCTCTTCATCCTCGCGCTCGGGCTCGGCAGTGCGTCGAAGATCGCGCTCGTGTTCCTGCTCGCGGTGTTCCCCATCATCCTCAACACGATGGAGGGCGCCGTCACGGTGAACGGCTCGCTCGTGAACGCCGGCCGCGTCTACGGGGTCAACGGCATCGCGCTCGGCTGGAAGGTCATCTTCCCGGCGACGCTGCCATACAGCCTCTCGGGCATCCAGCGCGGCGCCGCGCTCGCCTTCACGGGCGAGGTGCTCGGCGAATTCCTCGGCGGCACCGGCGGGCTCGGCCACATGCTCGAGTACGCGGCGTACCAGTTCGACATGGCCGAGGCGATCGCGATGGTGATCGTGATGGTGATCATCGCGAACCTGACGCTCGTGCTCATCTCGACGCTGCGTCGACGGCTCGCGCCCTGGTACGACGACCGCAAGATCGCGGGGGCGTCGTGACGTCTTCGTTCCGCAAGCAGGTGATCCGCCCCGAGGGGGTCTACCCGCCGACGGCGGACTTCAGCCAGGCGATCCGCGTCTCGGGCGGCGACCTCGTGTTCGTGAGCGGCATCATCGGCATGCGGCCCGACGGGTCCATGCCCTCGACGGCGCGCGAACAGGTCGAGCTGGCCTTCGAGAACCTGGCGAAGGTGCTGGATGCCGCGGGCGCGAGCCCCTCGGACGTCGTGAAGGTGAACGTGTTCGTCGGGGAGTCGTTCGCGCTCGTGCGCGACGACGTGCGGGAGATCCGCGCGCGGTACTTCACGCACGACTTCCCGGTGTCGACGCGCGTACAGGTGGCGGGCTTCGCCTCACCCGAGTACCGCTTCGAGATCGAGGCGATCGCCGCGATTGCGCCCGTCGCGGCGGGTTGAGGAGCGACGAAGGAGCGTCTCGAAACCCAGGACCCGCGATCACCGAGTGCCCCGCAGACCGCCGGCCCCCGTCTCATGCGCGATGACGGGGGTCGGCCCCGCGTCGACGGCGTGCCCGGTCGGCGCCAGCGCGTTGCTGTTTCGGCAACGTGCGTTGCGCGCGTTGGGGGACCTCGGCACTGTTGGCTCTCGTACGCACGCTCCATCCACCACGAGAGGCACCCGTGAGCACGCCTGTTCCCGCATCCATCCCCAAGCCGCCCAGCAAGCACGAACTCGCGCTCATGATCTGGCTCGCGGTGACGCCCACCCTGCTCGGCATCAACCTCGTGCTCGGGCCCCTGCTCGCGGCGCTGCCGCTCGTGCCGCGCACGCTCGTCGTCGTCACGATCGCCGTGCCGATCGTCATCTACGCGATCATGCCCGTCCTCCACCGGCTCCGTCGGAGACTCCTCGCCCGCCGCGCCGTCTAGCCTCGCGCCGGCCGGACCCGCGCGAAGACGTCGCGCGGGAGTTCCTCGATCGACCAATGCCAGTTCCGCCTCATCGTGAGGCGGAACTGGCATTGCTCCATCGCGGAACGCTCCTCGGGAGGAATGGCGATCGACCTGCGCCTGAAGACTTGTGAGGAGCGGAGCTGTGCGCCATGCGTGCGATGGCTCGGCTCGCCCGAGTACTCGAAAGCCCCCGCCGTCATGCGCTGCGGCGGGGGCTCTCGGTGAGAGGGGGCGAGTCGTGAGGTGGTGCGAGCCGCTGAGCGGTCAGCTCACTTCGACGCGTCGCCGGGGTAGATCAGGTCGGCCGGACCTTCGTTCGTCAGGCCGAGCAGCTCCTGCGCCTTGAGCAGGTAGGCGAGCTGCGACTCGTCGAACTCGAGCGGCTGCAGGTTCTGCGTCTCGATCGTCGTGTCCCAGGCCTCGGTGTCGAAGTAGAGGTTCGGGCACGCGAGGTGGCCGTCGAGCACCCAGGGGCTCTCCGAGTCGCGCAGGTCGCTGACGTCGAAGTCGTTGGCCTCGTAGATGTCGAGCACCGAGTCGACGTTCTCGGGGAACTCGCCCGGCGCGGGCGCCGTCATGTAGTCGGTCGCCTTGAGCGTCGCCCGCAGGAACCGCACGAGCGAGTTCGGGTTCTCGGCCGCCCAGCCGGAGCCCGCGACCTGCACGTCGTTGGCCCAGTTGCGCAGCGACTCGACGATGATCTCGGCGCCGTGCTCCTCGAGGGCGGGGCGGTCGTCGGCGTAGAACGGCTGCATCGAGATCTTGTCGTTCACGAAGAACTCGGTCCACGACTCCGAGCCGGGGCCGGGGTAGACGACCTCGGTCTGCACCGTGTCGAGGTCCCAGCCCTCCTCCTTGAGCACGCGCTTGCGCTGGAACTCCGCCGGGTCGCCCGGGGTGCCCGCGAGCACGATCGACGTGCCGTCGAGGTCGTCGACCTTCGTGACGCCCTTCTGGGCGGCGAAGTCGAAGTTCTGCCGGCAGTAGTGCCCGCCGACGAGGTCGACGCCGACCCCGCCGCGGATCGCCTCGATGACGGTGCCGGTCGACTCGACGCCGATGTCGGCGCTGCCCGACGCGACGGCCGCGGTGACGTTGTCGGCCGTGATGACCTCGACAGTCAGGCCCTCGTCCTCGTAGTAGCCGAGGTCGCTCGCGAGCACGTACATCGAGTACATGGTCACGTCGGGGAAGGGAATGGCCACCGTGATCTCGGTGTCCTCGGCGGCACCGGGCTCGCCGTCGGCGAGCTCGACGGGGCCGGATGCCGCGCCCGGGCCGGTCGCGGCGCAGCCGGCGAGCAGCGCGAGGGATGCCGCGGCGACGATCGTCGCATGGGCTGAGCGGGGGATTGATCTGCGCATGATGCTCCGTTCCTGACGGGTGGTGCGCTGAGGCTCCCGCGGAGAGCGTTCGCCTCGTCGCGAATTGCTGGATACGGTATCCAAAATGGGCGGAACTGTCTATGGTTCTGTTCAGAAGCCTCGAGATGAAGGGCCGCGAAGAGGCATGTCCTGCACCTGATTGGGCATGGCAACGCTCTGGCTCGTGCATGTGAGGCATGGATACCGTTTCCGAAGACCTCGCGGAGACGGCCGCGACTCGACGACGAGATGGAGGCAGGCGGTGCGCGCAGCGGTGCTCTCGGCCCACGGCCTCGACGGCCTCGACCTCGTCGACCGCGAGGTGCCGACCGCGGGCCGGGGAGACGTGCTGGTCCGAGTCGAGACCGTCGGCGTCAACCAGCTCGACCTCAACGTCATCGCGGGCGTCGGGCCGGGCGTCGCGGCGAAGCTGCCGCGGGTGCTCGGCATCGACCCCGCCGGCGTGATCGTCGCGGTCGGCGAGGGCGTCGACCCTGCGTGCGTCGGCGACGCGGTCGTCGTGAAGCCCAACATCTCGTGCGGCGACTGCCCCGCGTGCGCCCGCGGACGTGAGGCCGACTGCCCGGCGCAGACGGTCGTCGGCGTGCACCGCGACGGCGGGGCGGCCGAGTTCGCCGCCGTGCCGGCGCGCAACGCCTTCGCACGCGGAACGCTCCCCGCCGGGGTCGCGACCGCCGCCGTGCACAGCGTGCCGATCGTGCTCAACGCGCTCGACACGGCCGGCGTCGCGGCGGGCGAGCGCGTGCTCGTCACGGGCGCCGGAGGCACCCTCGGCCGCGCGGCGACCGCACTCGCCGCGCACCTCGGCGCCGAAGTCGTCGCGACGTCCCGCAGCGCCCTCGAAGCCACTCCCGCCGGTGTGCGTGCGCTGCAGGCGACGAGCCCCGATGAACTGCGCACGACCCTCGCCGCCGAGACCGATCGGCACGGCGGCTTCGACGTCGTGATCGACGTCAGCGGCCATGGGCCGACGCTCGCGGCCGGCATCGCCGCGCTCGGCTGGGGCGGGCGCGCCGTCTTCTGCGCGGCCTCGGTCGACCCGCGGGTCGAGCTCGACGCGCGCGACTTCTACCTCCGCCGCAAGCGCCTCATCGGCGTCGCGAGCGCCGACTACGCGCAGGTGCGCCGCGCCCTCGACCTCGTCGCGAGCGGCGTCGCCGTGCCGGTCGTCGGGTCGCGGCATCCGCTCGCCGGAATTCGCGACGCGTACCGCGGCTTCGCCGACTCGCCCCCAGGAAAGGTGATCATCGATGTCAGCTGAAGGTTTCGAGACGGTCGCTGCGCTCCCTCCTCAATCCAAGGGTTTCGAGACGGTCGCTGCGCTCCCTCCTCAACCCGCGGGGCCGCTCGCCGGCATCCGAGTGATCGAGCTGGGCCAGTACATCTCCGGTCCGTACGCCGCGAAGCTGCTCGCCGACCTCGGCGCCGACGTCGTGAAGGTCGAGTCGCCCGACGGCGACCCGATGCGCCGCTGGGAGGGCCACGGGGCGATGAGCCCGCAGTTCGCCGCCTACAACCGCGGCAAGCGCGCCGTCGTGCTCGACCTCAAGAGCGAGCACGGCCTCGCCGAGCTGCTGCGTCTCGCGGGCGACGCCGACGTGCTCATCGAGAACTTCCGCCCCGGGGTGGCGAGCCGGCTCGGCTTCGGGCCCGAGGTGCTGCGCGAGCGCAATCCGCGCCTCGTCTCCTGCTCGATCACGGGCTTCGGCGCCGACGGCCCCTACGCGAAGCGCCCCGCCTACGACACCGTGATCTCCGCCGTCGGCGGCATGTACAGCCAGGTCGTGCCCGAGCACATCCTGCGGCCGATGGGGCCCGCATTCTCGGATCTGCTGAGCGGCATGCAGGCCGCGCAGGCCGTGCTCGCCGCGTTGCATGCCCGCAACGCGACCGGAGCGGGCGAGCACCTCGAGGTTTCGATGGTCGGCTCGCTCATCGACTTCCTCACCGAGGCGGCGTCGACCTACCTCGAGACGGGCCAGGTCGCCGGACCCGACTCCCGCCCGCGGCGTGCGCAGGCCTACGCGTGCCGCGGCTCCGACGGTCGGGCGTTCGTCATCCACATGTCGGTGCCCGAGAAGTTCTGGACGGGTCTGCTCGCCGTGCTCGAGCACCCCGCGCTCGGCGCGGACACGCGGTTCTCGACGCGCGAGGCCCGCGTGCGCAATTACGACGAGCTCGACGTCGAGCTCAAGGCCATCACGGCCCGGATGCCGCGCCAGTACTGGCTCGACCGGCTGGCCGCCCACGACATCCCGCACGGGCCGCTCAACACGGTCGCCGACCTGTTCGACGACCCGCAGGTCGCGTCGATGGGCCTCGTCGAAGAGATCGACGGCCACGACGGGCCGCTCCGCGTGCCGTTGCCGAGCACCGTGTTCCACGGCAGCGGTCGCCCGACGCTGCGAGCCGCCCCGAGGCTCGGCGAACACGACGGGCAACTGCTCCGCGAGGCATCCCCTCGACAAGCTCAGGACACCGCCAAGATCGAAGAGGGGACCCGCGCATGACCCGCACCGACGAGCTCGTCGCGATCGACGTGCACACCCACCCGCAGACCGAGGAGTTCCTCGCCGCGATGGGCAAGCGCCACCAGCAGATGGCCAAGCACTTCGGGCGCGAGCGCCCGGCGGTCTCGTTCGCCGAGCAGGCCGACCAGTACCGCGACCGCAAGATGATGGCGGTCATCGTGAACTCCGACTCCGAGACGACCTCGGGAATCAAGGGCGCGCCCAACGACCTGCTGGGCCGGGCCCAGGTCGACCACCCCGACGTGTTCCTGAGCTTCGCGGGCATCGACCCGTGGAAGGGCGAGGCGGCGATCGCCGAGATCCGCCGCATGCACGCCGAGTACGGCATCGCGGGCGTCGGCGAGCTCAACGCGTCGCGGCAGAAGTTCCTGCCGAACGACCGCCGCTTCTTCCCGATCTGGGAGGCGTGCGCCGAACTCGGGCTCGTCGTGATGTTCCACTCCGGCTTCCCGGGCGCGGGCGCCGGCACCCCGGGCGGTGGCGGGTACCGGCTCGAGAACGCGCGGCCGATCCCGTACCTCGACGACGTCGCGGCCGAGTTCCCCGAGCTCAAGATCATCAGCGCGCACCCCGCCTGGCCGTGGCACCTCGAGAACCTCGCGATGGTGTGGCACAAGTCGAACGTCTACCTCGATCTCTCGGGCTGGGCGCCGAAGTACCTGCCGCCCGAGGTCGTGCGCTACGCCGACTCGCTCATCACCGACCGCGTGCTGTTCGGCTCGGACTGGCCCGTCATGACCGTCGACCGCTGGATGGACGAGTTCGCCGAGCTGCCGTTCAAGCCCGAGTCGCGGCAGAAGATCCTGCTCGACAACGCCCGCAAGCTGTTCGGAATCTGAGCGGCGCCGTCCGCCCGAGGCATCCGCCCCACGAAAGGAACCATCCCGCATGGCCGAACTCGTCCTCGCGGCGGCGACGCCGCACAACCCGCTGCTATGGCGCGCGATGCGCGACCCGATGCCCGACGACCTCGCGGGCGTGGCGGCGAACTTCTCGCGGTTCCGCCGCGCGTTCGCCGAGCACGACGTCGACGTGGTCGTCGTCATCGGCACCGACCACCTGCGCCAGTTCTTCTACGACACCTCGCCCGCGTTCGTCGTCGGCAAGGCCGAGTCGTACCACGGCACGTGGGAGAACGAGGTGCGCACCTTCGGCATGGAGTACGTCGAGGTCGCCGGGCACCGCGGGCTCGCCGACGAGATCTCGGGACGCACGGTGCTGCCCGAGGCGATCGACTTCTCGGTGAGCCTCGAGTGGCGGCTCGACCACAGCTTCGTGATCCCGCTGCAGTACGTGCGGCCCGAGCTCGACGTGCCCGTCGTCCCGATCCACACGAACGCGTCGATGCCGCCCGTGCCGAGCGTGCGCCGGTTCATCGCCCTCGGCGAGCACCTGCGCGCGTCGATCGCAGCGTGGGAGTCTTCCGCTCGGGTCGCGATCCTCACCTCGGGGCACATGGCCAACGACGTGGGCGGCCCGCGCACGTTCGCCGGCTCGCCCGACCCCGAGTTCGACGCGGCCGCCGCCTCCTGGATGCGCGACGGCGACCTCGAGGCCGCGATCCGGGTGTGCAGCGACTTCGAGCGCATCACCGAGGCCGGCTGCATGACCTACCAGTACCTCAACGCGATCACCGCGCTCGCCGCGATGGGCCGGCCCGCCGACCACGTCGACGTCGCCGAGTCGCGGTTCGCGTCGAGCCCGTTCTTCTTGTGGGAGACCCGCTGATGACGAAGTACATGGTCGACAAGTTCATGCGGTACGTCGAGCTCAGCGACGCACGGGTGGCCGACTACGTCGCCGACCCCGACGTGTACGTCGGCGCCTGGCTCGCGAGCGGAACCGGGCCCGAGGGCGCCGCCGACGATCGCGAGCTCACCGAGGCCGAGCGTGCGGCGTTCGCCGCACGCGACTACGAGGCGCTCTACGCGCTCGGCGCGCACCCGTACCTGCTGTGGCACTTCACCGAGGCCGTGCACGCGCACGAGTTCGGCGAGGGCTTCGGCTGGCGCGACCTCGTCGAGCAGTACCGCGCGGCGGTCGCGCCGCAGGGGGTCGTCGACTACATCCCCTAGGCGGCGCGGCCCACGCTCACTCCTCGACGCCGGGGTCGCCGCCCTCGAGGCCGCCGTCGGTCGACTCGGTCATCGGCTCGGCGTCATCGGGTGCGGTCTCGGGGTCGGTCGCCTCGCGCTCGCGCTCCTCCTCGCCCCGGCCCTCGACGTCGCGGGCCAGACGCTCGGTCTCGCGGTCGCCGGCCCGACGGGCCTCGGTCTCGGCGGTCGTCTCGGGGTCGTTCATCGAGGTCATGGCAGCCTCCTGCTCGTGGTCGGAGCGGCGCGATCCGGGGATCGGCCACGTGGCTACGCTCGCAGCCGGTGGTCGGCCGGGCAACGGGCTTGACAGCGCTCAGGCCACGCCGAGCAGCACGGATGCCGCGAGGGCGAGCAGGGCGCCCACGAGCTGCACCCGTGAGAGGTGCTCGCGCAGCACGATCCAGGCCAGCGCCATCGTCGCGAGCGGGTAGAGGTTCGTGAGCACCGCGACGACGGCGACGTTGCCCGCCAGCAGCCCGAGCATGAGCAGCACGTTCGCGACGCCGGTGAGCAGCCCGGCAGCGGCCGCGAGCAGCATCGCCGGCGACACGACCCCTCGGCTCCCGGCTTCTGCAGGAGATTCGTCGGCATCCCCGGTGTGAGCGGGGGATCGGGCCGAATCTCCTGCAGAAGCCGTGGTCGAGGGCACGGTTGCGGGCGCGGGCGGGTCGAGCAGCGCGAGCAGCCGCCGGGTCGGGGCGCTCACGGGGGCGAGCAGCGCGACGGCGAGCAGCACGACCGCGCCCGTCGTCGAGTCGAGCAGCACGGGGACGAGCCCGGCATCGTCCGGCACGCGGTCGAGGGCGACCGTCGCGAAGCCGAAACCGAGCCCCGCGGCGAGCGTGAGGACGACCGTGCGCGTGCTGAGGCCCGAGACGGTCAGCCGGTGCTCCATGCCGATGAGCACCGAACCGACGACCGCCATGGCGACCGCGAGCCATACGAGCGGGCTCAGCGGCTCGCCGATGACGAGCGCCGCACCGACCGGAACCGCGGAGCTGAGCAAGGCGATGACGGGCGTGACGAGCGAGATGGGTCCGGCCGCGAGCGCGGCGAAGAACGCGAGGAACCCGATGAGGGCGAGCACCCCGGCGAGGAGCCCGCTCGTCACCGTCTGCGTCGACCAGACCCCGCCGGTCATGGCGACCACCACGACGAGCACGAGCGCCGCGACCGCGTAGTTCACGGTCGTCGAGGCGAACACGGTGGCGCGTCGAGCGGCGACTCCGCCGAGGAAGTCGCCGACGCCGTACGCGAGCGCCGCACCGAGCGCGAGCGCCACGATCGTGATCATCGTCTCAGCCTGCCCGACGCGTCACCTCGAGCGCACGCCCGCTGATGCCGAACGCCGTCGATTCCCTGCCACGGTCGGCGGCCCCGGGTGTGGGCGGGCCGATCGCTCTGCGCGGGTATCACCTCGTGACGTCGAGGTCGCCGAGTCCGGCGATGACGCGGTCGAGGCCGAACGCCCGGGCCCGCTCGGCGTCGTACGGCGCGCCCATCGCCTCTCCGGCCGCTCGCCCGACCCGCTGGGCGAGGGCGAAGTCGTCGCCCAGGTATCGGGCGAGCGTGGCAGCCGACTGCTGCCAGGTCTCGCCGAGATCGTCGGACGACTTCGGGCGGATGATCCTGGCCGCGGCCGCCCGCACGTAGTCGAGCACGAACGACAGGGCGGCGTCGCGCTCGACATCGTCGAGGGCGGTGCCGTCGAAGGCATGCAGCTCGTGGTCGTACTTCGCGATGGTGCCCGGTCCGAGTACGGTGCGGGCATCGTCGACGTCGAGCAGCCACGGGTGCGCGCGGAACAGCGCGACGTTGTCGTCGGCGATCCGCCGGACGCGTGTGCGCCAGGCGGATCGGCCGAACGGCGTCATCGGCATCTGCGCGTGCACCCGGTCGGCCATGAGCACGAGCAGGTCGTCGCGGCTGTTGACGTGCGTGTACACCGACATCGCCGTCAGCTCGAGGGACTGCGCCAAGGCGCGCACCGTGACGGCGGCGAGCCCGCCGTCGTCGGCGAGGGCGACGGCGCGCTCGACGACGTCACCGGTGGAGTATCGCGCACGCGGGCCGCGGCGCCCGCCGACCGGGGCGCCGACATGGTCGCGCCAGAGCAGATCGACGAGCGGCTGCGGCATGACCGGACCTCCTCGGGAATACCTTCAGCAACACTCTACGTTGTACATTGAACTGTACGACGTACAGAGTTAATGACGGGAGCATCCATGCACATCACCCAGACCGCCATCTCGCTCAACGTGCCCGACGTCGAGGCGTCTGCGGCCTTCGCCCGCGTGCATCTCGGCTACGAGACGGCGATGCAGGCCGACGGCTTCGTGTCGCTGCAGCACGCCGACGGGGGCTCGAACCTGATCTTCCTCGCGACGGGCCTCGCGACGTTCAAGCCGGCGGAGATCGCCGGGTCGGCCGGCCAGGGGATCCTGCTCGTCTTCGGCGTCGACGATCTCGACGCCGAGTTCGACCGCATCGCCGCGACGGGCGCGCGCGTCGTGACGGCCCCGGAGACCGAGCCGTGGGGCGAGCGCTACTGCCAGTTCGCCGACCCGAACGGCATCGTCTGGCAGCTCGTGCAGTGGGTGACGCCCGACGCCTGATCGCCAGGGAGCCGGCAAGCCAGCGGGGCCGACGTCGGCATCGCCGACGAGCGGCGGGGCGGCACCGAACCGGTGCCGCCCCGCCGTCTCGCTGATCAGAGCGCCGAGCAGTCGCCGCTCTTCGCCCCGCGCACCGAGTTCGGAGCACCGAAGTCGGAGAGCGCGGCGCTGTTCGCCGAGCAGGCGAGGTCGCCCGTCACCGTGTTGCCGACGAACACCGGCCCGTACGCGCCCGCGAGCCGCGAGAACCGCTCGTTCGCGCTCACCTGCGTGTTGCCGGTGAACACGACATCGCCAGTGAAGGTCGTCCCGGCGATCGTGATGTCGCTCGTCGTGCCCGACACCATCGTGGCCCCGTTCACGGTCGAACCGAACATCTGCACGGCCGCGGCGTCGGTCGCCCGCAGGCCGCCGCTCACGGTGGAGTCCGCGACCACGACTGACGCGCCCGCGCCGACCGTGATGCCGCCGCGCACCGTCGCATCGGTGATGCAGGTCACGCCCGTCTTCGCGACGACGCGAGACTGCGAGCCTGTGAGCGTCGTGTCGCACTCCGCCCGCTCGCCCGGCAGCACCGTCGCGCGGTAGCTCTCGTACTCGCCGACGTTGCCCGCAGGGTCGATCGCCCGGTGGTCGACGACGTGCGTGCCGTAACCCGGCACGAATCCGCCGAGCGGGTGATCATCGGGCAGCGTCTGCTCGAACGCGGCCTTCGAGAGGCCCCCTGAGCCGAGGTTGCCGTACGTGAGCGCCTTCACGACCGAACCCGAGTGCGAGAAGTGGAACGGCGTGTCCTGCTGCTCGGGGAACCCGAAGTAGTTGAACCAGCCGTCGTCGTCGAGGCGGAACTGGCCGACGACCGCGCGGTCGCCGTCGTACCCGGTGGTGTCGTCCTGCGGCTCGAGCGCCATGTCCCACCCGTCGAAGTAGACGGGGTGCTCGAGGTCGCCGTCGAGCTCGACGAGCGGCTCGCTGAGCGTGCGTGGCGCCGTCGGGAGCACACCGTCGATCGTCCACGACTTCGAGTCCGTCTTCGACGGGTCGGCCGGGTCGGTCACCGTGGCGCTCACCTCGTGCGTTCCCGCCGCCAGGCCGAGCTCGCCGAGGTCGAGGGTGCGCCGGTTGCCGGGGTTCGCGACGGTCTCACCGTCGACGGTCCAGGCGACGTCGAGCACCCGATCGGTCGGGTGGTTCGTCTCCACGAACACGATCTCGTCGGCGGCGACCGGCTGCACGTCGAGCGTCGCGTTCGTGATCTCGGCCTCGGGCTCCGACGCCGTCACGCCGTCGGGACCGACGGTCCACTGCCGCGCCTGCACGAACCGCGGGCCGTTGAACCCCGAGTCCGACGAGGTGTTGTTCGTCGACGGATTGCGCACCCAGTCGATGCCGTCGGGGCCGACGGGGTCGCGCACCTCGAGGTTGACGACCGTGCCCTCGGGCAGGTCGAGCGGTTCGAGGTCGAGGTACGGGTTGCCGCGCGTCTCGAGCACCTCGCCCGTCGGGCCGCCGACCCGCCAGGTGTACTGCAGCTCGTGGAAGCGGGGGTGGCCCGCCTCGGCCCACAGCACGCCGTCACCCGGCACCGTCGTGTCGGTCGTCGCGTCCACGTTCATGATGCCGGCGTTCCGCATGCCCGTGATTCGGGCGACCATGTTCTCACGCCCGATCTGGTCGAAGTCGAACCCGAGCCAGCGCATCATCGAGTGCTCGCTCGGCCGGCGCACGCCGCACGGGTACGTGTTGCCGCTCTCGTAGAGCCCGATGGTGCCGCCCGAGATCGACTCCTCGCCGAGCCACCGGAACCACTTCTTCTGGTCGGCGATCATCTGCTCGGCCGAGGTGTACGTCGTGTGGTGGAAGCTCGAGGGTTCCGCGCCGGCGTA
The DNA here is from genome assembly GCF_058349945.1 of Agromyces cucurbitae. NCBI lineage: Bacteria > Bacillati > Actinomycetota > Actinomycetes > Micrococcales > Microbacteriaceae > Agromyces > Agromyces cucurbitae. The sequence continues at coordinate 96,162 of NZ_JBYRES010000002.1, forward strand.
GCAGTTGCGCACGACGTCGCGCGACGAGTACGGGTACTCGTCGGCGAGCGTGCCGAGCGAGTGGCCGAGCTCGTGCATCGAGATGAGCGGCCCCTGCGGCGAGCCGCCCGAGGTCGTCGCGTTCGTCCCGCCGATGCCGCCGTACGTGAAGGTGTTGAAGATCACGAGCGTCTGCAGGTTCTGCGAGTTGCGCGGGATGCCGAGCTCCGGTGCGACGTACGTCTCGAGGATGCGGCTGAGCGCCTGCGAGCCCGTCTCGCACGGGTTCACCCCCGGCGGATAGTAGCCGGCGTCGTCCTCGCAGCCGACCGGGGCGCCGGCGGGCGTGACCCCGCGGGCGAGCGGGTCGCTGCATCCGCCGCCGTAGTTCATGCGCAGGGCCGTGTTCTTCTCGTTGATCGGCCCCTCGCGCTCACCGGTGTCGCGGATGGTCCCGTCGGGATGACGCACCCGCCCGTCGGGGTCGCAGCGCACGCCGTAGTCGATCGAGGCGACCTCGACCGAGTAGACGTTGATGTAGTCGCGGTACGTGCGGAACGGCTCCGTCGACCACAGCACCGAGAGGTTCCGGTCGAGGTCGGAACGGAAGATCGACTGCTGATCGGCCTGATAGCCGTCGCCGAGCACGATCAGGTTGAGCCGGTCGGCGGCGGGCCCCGTCACTTGGACGGGAACGACCTTCGGATCGGGGAGCGGTGCCACCTCCTCCGCGTTCGCCGGCGAGGCGACGACCGCCCCGGTGATGAGCGTCGCGATCACGGTGATGATCGCGGCGACGGACGACCTGCTTCTCATGAGTCACCCTCCTGGGCTCCGCACGCGGCGGCGCCGGTCCGGCACCGCCGCGAACCCCCGACGGTGCGACTCGGGGGCCGTCATCGTCGGCGACCCCTCGAGCACTTGCCTAACGCATCCGGCGCGATCCTCGACGAGATTCGACGAATGCCGAACCGGCCACCGGAGGGGTGCGACAACTGGAGCGGGTGCCGCGTGCTGCGCCGACTACCGGATCGACGCCGCGAGCCCGAGTGCCGCCTCGGCCAGCGCCGCGGAGGTGTCGGCGTCGCGCATCCACAGCGGCACGGCCGCCGCGACGAGCCCGGCGTCGGCGAGCGACGGCAGCGCCGAGGCATCCGACTCGTCGACGAGCCAACCGTCGACGATGCCGCCGCCCGACCGCGCACCGTAGTGCCGCCCGACCGCTTCGGCGCTCGTCTCGACGCCGATGACGGGCAGGCACGCGTCGGCCATGCCTCGCACGACCTTGCCGCCGATGATCGGCGAGACGCCGACGACCGGTGCGGCGGTGGTGGCGAGCGCCTCGCGGATGCCGGGCACGGCGACGATCGTGCCGATCGAGACGACCGGGTTCGAGGGGGCGAGCAGCACGACGTCGGCGTCGCGGATCGCCTCGACGACGCCGGGCGCGGGGCGCGCTTGCGCGAGGTTGCGCTGCGTGAACTCGAGCGCGGGCACGGCGGCGCGATGCCGGGTCCACCACTCCTGGAAGTGCATCTCGGCCCGGGTCGGTGCGCCGGCGGGCGGCGGTGCGTCGCCCTGCGACGTCCCGGTCGCCGCGCGGAGGGCAGCGGCATCCACCCTGACCCACGTGTCGACCTCGGTGTCGGTCGCGGGAATGAGCCGCGCACCGAGCGGCCACCGCCGCTGCAGGCGCTCGCCCACCTGCGACGGCGTGAACCCCGCACGCAGCCACGACGTGCGGGCGAGGTGCGTGCCGAGGTCGAGGTCGCCGAGCGTGAACCACGGCCAGCCGACGCCCCACTCGCGGAGCTCGGCGGCGACGCGCTCGGTCTCGCCGGCCCGGCCCCAGCCGCGCTCGGTGTCGTTGACTCCCGCGAGGGCGTAGAGCAGCGAATCGAAGTCGGGCATGAGCCGCACGCCCGCGAGCCACACGTCGTCGCCGGTGTTCACGACCACCGTGATCTCGTCGGGGGATGCCTCGCCGTCGCGCTGCTCGGCGGCGCGGCGCCGAACCGCCTCACGCAGGCCGAGCACGAAGCGGGAACCGCCGACGCCGCCGGCCAGCACGGTGATCTTCACCCGTCAAGCGTAGGGCGCGCGACCGCGCACCGGAGTCGCCGGCGTCACACGATTGCCCCGAGATCGTGGAGATGTCAACCCGTTTGTACCGCCCGGACGGCACGTTAGGGTGACCACTCGGCTCGAACGGCAGCCGGGAGTCAGGGAGGGATTCGATGGGCGACGTGATGCGGCTTCGGTCGACCGATGTCGGGGTCGTGGAGCCGATCTGGCGGCAGTTCGCCCCGACCGCGAGCATCAAGCGGGTCGAGCCCGACCGGTTCCGGTTCGAGTGGGACTCCGCCTCGCTCGCCGGCTTCTCCCTCGTCGAGTACCGGCTCGATGCCGACGTCGACTCGGTCCTCGACGCGACCGACCAGTTCTTCGTCTGCCAGCTCACCACGCCGGGCGGCGGCGTGGGCACCGCCCGGAACGCGTTCGACACCGCGATGCCGTGGGCGAGCAGCGGCCACCGCGTCGAGGCCAGCTGGCGCGGCGAGGCGAACGTGCGGGCGTTCATCTTCGATCTGGCTGCGGCCGAGCAGGTGGCCCGGCGGATGAGCGGCGACGACACCCTGCGCCTGCGCGTGCTCGACGAGCAGCCGGCGTCGCCGGCCGCCGGGCGCGCCTGGCTCAGCGCGTTCGACCACGTGCGGCGCTCGCTCGTCGACGACGGCGCGCACGACGAGCCGCTCATCGCGGCCGAGCTCGCGGCGCATGCGCTGCGGCTGACACTCGCCGCCATCCCCACCACGTACCTCGAGGCGATCGAGCGCGTGCCGCAGCGGGGCCCCGCCGATGCGACCGTGCGACGGGCCATGGCGTACCTCGACGAGCACGCCCGCGAGCCGATCACGATCGACGAGGTCGCGGCGGCCGTGCACATCTCGACCCGTGGGCTGCAGTACGCGTTCCGGCGTGCGACCGGGGAGACCCCGATGCAGTACCTGCGTCGGGTGCGGCTCGCCGGTGCTCGCGAAGACCTGCTGCTCGGCGTCCAGTCCGTCGCCGTCATCGCGCGCCGATGGGGCTTCGGCCAGGCGTCGCGCTTCGCCCGCTACTACCGCGAGCAGTACGGCTGCACGCCCGGCGAGCAGCTCCGCCGCGCGCGGTCGTGACCTCCGGTTCGTTTTCCGTGCCCCACCGTGCGCGCAGCGGCTCGCCCGCGGGCGACCGGCGGCCGCGTCGCACCTACTCTCGATCCATGGGCACCATCTACTACGGCAGCGGCATGAGCACACGGATCGAAGACCGTACGCTCGCGCATCTCAAGGTCGCGATCGTCTCGAAGCTGCGTCGCAACGAGAGCTTCACCCTGTCGTGGGCCCACCCCGAGGACCACCCCGAGGGACGCAGCACGCTGTGGCTGCACCCCGCGATCCCGCTGCGGTTCGTCTTCGACGAGCCCGAGGCGCCCGAGCTCAACCGCGAATGGCTCGAGCAGCTCATGCGCTCGGCCAACAGCACCGGCGGCATCCAGCTCGTGCCCGAGCACCTCGAACCGACGCCGCGAGCGCTGCCCGAGCCCGAGCAGCAGCCGCAGCCCGAGCTGGCCTGACCCCAGGGGCGGAGCCGCCCATCGGGCCGGCTCGGCCGCATCGATCGCACGCCTCCGCCACGTGCGCCCTCGTCGTCGTGCTCATCCGAGCAGACCATTGCCCCATTCGCGCCCCGGGGTGAGTATGGATCGACAGGCACCATGAGCCACGAGAGCACACCGAAGTGCGGCAGGAGGCAGCATGACCACCGTCCGAGCGGCCATCACCCAGACGACCTGGACCGGCGACAAGGCGTCGATGCTCGACAAGCACGAGCAGTTCGCCCGAGACGCCGCAGCGCAGGGCGCGCAGGTCGTCTGCTTCCAGGAGCTGTTCTACGGCCCCTACTTCGGCATCACGCAGGAGCAGAAGTACTACCGCTTCGCGGAGGCCGCCGACGGGCCGATCGTGCAGCGCTTCGCCGCGGTCGCGAAGGAGCTCGGCACCGTCATGGTGCTGCCGATCTACGAAGAGGCCGAGACGGGCGTCTACTACAACACCTCGGTGCTCGTCGACGCCGACGGCGAGATACTCGGCAAGTATCGCAAGCACCACCTGCCGCATCTCGACCGGTTCTGGGAGAAGTTCTACTTCCGCCCCGGCAACCTCGGCTACCCCGTCTTCGACACGGCCGTCGGCCGGGTCGGCATGTACATCTGCTACGACCGGCACTTCCCCGAGGGGTGGCGCGAGCTCGGCCTCAACGACGCGCACATGGTGTTCAACCCCAATGCGACGAAGCCCGGGCTCTCGAACCGGCTGTGGGAGGTCGAGGGACCGTGCGCCGCGGTCGCGAACGGCTATTTCGTGCTGCAACCGAACCGGGTCGGCCGAGAGGACAACGAGTACGGCGAGCTCGCCGTCGACTTCTACGGCACGAGCCAGGTCATCGACCCGCGCGGCAACTTCGTCGGCGAGCGCGGCTCGAGCGAGCACGAAGAGCTGCTCGTGCGCGACCTCGACCTCGACATGGTGCGGCAGATGCGCGACGACTGGCAGTTCTACCGAGACCGCCGGCCCGACTCGTACACGAAGATCGCGAAGCCGTAGGGAGGCGGGAGACATGACCACCACCCTCATCACCGGCGGCACCGTCGTCAGCGCGACGGGTCGCGCCGCGGCCGACGTGCTCATCGACGGCGAGCGCATCGTCGCGCTGCTCGAACCGGGCTCAGAACTGCTCGGCACGGTCCCCACGCCCACTCCAGGCGCCGCTAGCGCGTCGCCCGGAGCCTCCGGGCGCGTGGGCCCAGTCGCCGCCGGGATCGACCGCGTCATCGACGCGACCGGCAAGTACGTGATCCCGGGCGGCATCGACGCCCACACGCACATGCAGCTGCCGTTCGGCGGCACCGAGGCGAGCGACACGTTCGAGACCGGCACGCGCGCTGCGGCGCACGGCGGCACCACCTCGATCATCGACTTCGCGGTGCAGCGCTACGGCGAGCGCGTGCAAGACGGACTCGCCGCGTGGCACGAGAAAGCCGCCGGCAACTGCGCGATCGACTACGGCTTCCATCAGATCATCGGCGGCGTCGACGACGACGCGCTCGCGGCGATGCGCGCCCTCCCCGACGAGGGCATCACGAGCTTCAAGCTCTTCATGGCCTACCCGGGCGTCTTCTACTCCGACGACGCCCAGGTGCTGAAGGCGATGCAGGTCTCGCGCGACACGGGCATGCTCACGATGATGCACGCCGAGAACGGCCCCGCCATCGACGTGCTCGCCGAGCAGCTCGTGGCCGAGGGCAAGACCGACCCCTACTTCCACGGCATCGCCCGCGCCTGGGAGATGGAGGAGGAGGCGACCCACCGGTCGATCATGCTCGCGAAGCTCACCGGTGCGCCGCTCTACGTCGTGCACGTGAGTGCCAAGCAGGCGGTCGAGCAGCTCGCCTGGGCGCGCGACAAGGGCCAGAACGTGTTCGGCGAGACCTGCCCGCAGTACCTCTACCTCTCGCTCGAAGACCAGCTCGCGGCATCCAGCGACGAATGGGGCGCCTTCGAAGGCGCCAAGTGGGTGTGCTCGACTCCGCTGCGCTCCCGAGAAGAGGGGCATCAGCAGGCGATGTGGCAGGCGCTGCGCACGAACGACCTGCAGATGGTGTCGACCGATCACTGCCCGTTCTGCATGAAAGACCAGAAGGAGCTCGGGCTCGGCGACTTCCGCAAGATCCCGAACGGCATCGGCGGCGTCGAGCACCGCATGGACCTCATGTACCAGGGCGTCGTGACCGGCGAGATCACCCTCGAGCGCTGGGTCGAGCTCACGTCGACGACGCCCGCGCGCATGTTCGGCCTGTACGGCCGCAAGGGCGTCATCCAGCCGGGCGCCGACGCCGACATCGTGGTCTACGACCCGAACGGGCGCACCTCGATCGGCTACGGCGAGGGCCGCAAGCACCACATGAACATGGACCACGCGGCGTGGGAGGGCTTCGAGATCGACGGCCGCGTCGACACGGTGCTCTCGCGCGGCAAGGTCGTCGTCGACGGCGACGAGTACCTCGGCGCGAAGGGCGACGGGCGCTTCCTCAAGCGCGGCCTGAGCCAGTACCTGAGCTGAGAGGAGCACCACATGGACTTCGGAGCCGTCCTGCAGACGAATCCGCCCTCGGCGCGCACCGTGCAGCTCGCGAAGCTCGCGGAGGACCACGGCTTCAGCCACGTCTGGACGTTCGACTCGCACCTGCTCTGGCAGGAGCCGTACGTCATCCACTCGCAGATCCTCGCGGAGACCCGCAAGATCACGGTCGGGCCGTTCGTGACGAACCCCGCGACCCGCGACTGGACGGTCACGGCGAGCGTCTTCGCGACCCTCAACGAGATGTACGGCAACCGCACGATCTGCGGCATCGGCCGTGGCGACTCGGCGGTGCGCGTGACCAACGGCAAGCCGACGACGATCGGCGAGCTGCGGGAGTCGATCCACGTCATCCGCGAGCTCGCGAACTCGCGGCCCGTCGAGTACCACGGCTCGACGCTGCAGTTCCCGTGGAGCCAGGGGTCGGAGCTCGAGGTGTGGGTCGCGGCCTACGGCCCGCTCGCGCTCAAGGCCGCGGGCGAGGTCGGCGACGGCTTCATCCTGCAGCTCGCCGACGTCGACATCGCCAAGTGGATGATCCAGCACGTACGGGACGCCGCCGAGGCGGCCGGCCGCGACCCCATGTCGGTCAAGATCTGCGTCGCCGCGCCGTTCTACATCGGCGACGACCGTGCGCACATGCGCGACCAGTGCCGGTGGTTCGGGGGCATGGTCGGCAACCACATCGCCGACATCGTCGCCAAGTACGGTTCGAGGTCGGATGCCGCGGGCGGCGCCATCCCCGAGGCGCTGTCGTCGTACATCGCGGGCCGTCAGGGCTACGACTACAACGAGCACGGGCGGGCGGGCAACACGCACACCGACTTCGTGCCCGACGAGATCATCGATCGCTTCTGCGTGCTCGGCACGGCCGATGAGCACATCGAGAAGCTCGAACAGCTGAAGGCGCTCGGCGTCGACCAGTTCGCCGGGTACCTGCAGCACGACAACAAGGAGGAGACGCTCCGCGTCTACGGCGAGACGGTCATCCCCGCGCTCGCCGACCACGTCACCGCGAAGCGCTGAACACGAGGAGCAGTGGGTTGAGGAGCGACCGACGAAGGAGGTCGCGTCTCGAAACCCGACCGACCCGGGTTTCGAGACGGCGCTCCGCGCCTCCTCAACCCGCAGCGAACGAGAAGGGCACCCCATGAGCGACAACCTCACCGATGGACTCGACGAGCTCGCGCGCGAGCTCGACCGGGCGCATGTGTTCCACTCGTGGTCGGCGCAGGCGGCACCCCCCGGGCTCGTCGTCGCGAGCGGTCGCGGCTCGCGGGTGTGGGACCACGCGGGGCGCGAGTACCTCGACTTCTCGAGCCAGCTCGTGAACGTCAACATCGGGCACGAGCACCCCGCCGTCGTCGCCGCCATCCGCGAGCAGGCCGAGTTGCTCACGACGATCGCGCCGTCGACGGTCAACCTGGCCCGCGGCGAGGCCGCGAAACGCATCGTCGACCGCGCACCCGAGGGGTTCACGAAGGTGTTCTTCACCAACGGCGGGGCCGACGCGAACGAGAACGCCGTGCGCATGGCGCGCCTGCACACGGGCCGCGACAAGGTGCTCTCGACGTACCGGTCGTACCACGGCAACACCGGGGCGGCGATCGTCGCGACGGGCGACTGGCGGCGCATGCCGAACGAGTTCGCCCGCGGGCACGTGCACTTCTTCGGCCCGTACCTCTACCGCTCGGAGTTCTGGGCGTCGACGCCCGAGGAGGAGTCGGAGCGGGCGCTCCGCCACCTCCGGCGCGTGATCGAGTCGGAGGGTCCGCAGACGATCGCCGCCGTGCTGCTCGAGACCGTCCCCGGCACCGCCGGGGTGCTCGTGCCCCCGCCCGGGTACCTCGCCGGTGTGCGCGCGCTGTGCGACCAGCACGGCATCGTGCTCATCCTCGACGAGGTGATGGCCGGGTTCGGCCGCACCGGCCGGTGGTTCGCCTTCGACGGCTACGACGTGCGCCCCGACCTCATCACCTTCGCGAAGGGCGTGAACTCGGGCTACGTGCCCGCGGGCGGCGTCGTCATCTCCGATCCGATCGCGGCGACCTTCGACGAACGGGTGTTCCCGGGCGGACTCACCTACTCGGGCCACCCGCTCGCGATGGCCTCGATCGTCGCGACCATCGACGCGATGGCGTCGGAGGGCATCGTCGAGCATGCCCGCGACGTCGGCGCCGAGGTGATCGCGCCCGCCCTCGAAGAGCTCGCCGAGCGGCATCCCCTCATCGGCGAGGTGCGCGGCGAGGGCGTCTTCTGGGCGGTGGAGCTCGTCGCCGACCGCAAGACCCGCGAGCCGCTGCCGGCCGCGCAGATGGGCCGCATCAAGTCCGCGCTCATCGGGCGCGGGCTGCTGCCGTTCATCCAGGACAACCGCATCCACGTCGTGCCGCCCTGCGTCGTCACGGCCGACGAGGTCGCCGAGGCGGCCGTGATCTACGACGACGTGCTGGCGACCGCGCTGGTCGCCGACTAGCGACCCCCGGAAGGGAGACCACGATCATGACCGACACCATCCAGCACTGGATCGACGGGGCGCCCGCGGGCGCCGACGCCACGCGAAGCGGTCCCGTGTACAACCCCGCGCTCGGCACCGAGCAGAAGCGGGTGGCGTTCGCCGAGGCATCCGACGTCGACGCCGCGGTGGATGCCGCGGCCCGCGCCTTCCCCGCCTGGCGCGACACCTCGATCGCGAAGCGCCAGCAGGTGATGTTCCGCTTCCGCGAGCTGCTCAACGAGCGGTCGGCCGAGCTCGCCGAGATCCTCACGAGCGAGCACGGCAAGGTGCTCGCCGACGCGCAGGGCGAGATCGCGCGCGGACTCGAGGTCGTCGAGCTCGCGTGCGCCATGCCGTTCGCGACGAAGGGCGAGTACTCCGAGAACGTGTCGACCGGCGTCGACGTCTACACGCTGCGGCAGCCGGTCGGCGTCGTCGGCATCATCTCGCCGTTCAACTTCCCGGCGATGGTGCCGCTGTGGTTCTTCCCCCTCGCGATCGCGACGGGCAACACCGTCGTGCTGAAGCCGAGCGAGAAGGACCCGTCGGCGTCCGTGTGGCTCGCCCGCCTCATGCAGGAGGCGGGGCTGCCCGACGGCGTCTTCAACGTCGTGCACGGCGACAAGGCCGCGGTCGACGCGCTGCTCGAGCACCCGACCGTGCGCGCGATCTCGTTCGTCGGCTCGACGCCGATCGCCCGCTACATCTACGCGACGGCGACCGCGAACGGCAAGCGGGTGCAGGCGCTCGGCGGGGCGAAGAACCACATGCTCGTGCTGCCCGACGCCGACCTCGACCTCGCGGCCGACGCCGCCGTGAACGCGGGCTTCGGCTCGGCCGGCGAGCGGTGCATGGCGATCAGCGCCGTGCTCGCGGTCGACCAGGTCGCCGACGAGTTCGTGGCGAAGGTCGCCGAGCGGATGGCCCGGCTCACGACCGGCGACGGCCGGCGCGGCTGCGACATGGGTCCGCTGATCACGCGCGAGCATCGCGACCGGGTCGCGGGCTACCTCGACGTGGCGGCGACCGACGGGGCGAGCGTCGTCGTCGACGGGCGCGACCCGCAGGTCGACGGCGACCCGAACGGCTTCTGGCTCGGGCCGACCCTCGTCGACAAGGTGCCGACGAGCTCGGCCGTGTACCGCGACGAGATCTTCGGACCGGTGCTGTCGGTCGTGCGGGTCTCGGGCTACGAGGAGGGCCTCGGCATCATCAACGCGTCGCCGTACGGCAACGGCACCGCGATCTTCACCAACGACGGCGGGGCCGCGAGGCGGTTCCAGCGCGAGGTCACGGTCGGCATGGTCGGCATCAACGTGCCCATCCCGGTGCCCGTCGCCTACCACTCGTTCGGCGGCTGGAAGGACTCGTTCTTCGGCAACTCGAAGGCGTACGGTGCGCGCGGCTTCGACTTCTTCATGCAGGAGAAGGCGATCACGTCGCGCTGGCTCGACCCGAGCCACGGCGGGCTCAACCTCGGCTTCCCGCAGCACGACTAGCCGCGGGCTCGCCTCAGGCGGTCGGCGGCAGGGCGTCGCGCAGCAACCGCAGCGCGGCGCCCACCGTCTGGTGCACGACCTCGGAGGGATCGCCCTCGAACAGGAAGTGCGCGTCGCGGGTCTCGCCGCGCACGGCGACCGCCGCGTAGACGCTCCCGGGCGGCTCGCCCTCGGCGGGTTCGGGGCCGCCGACGCCCGTCACGGCGACGGCCGCGTCGGCGCCGAGCAGCCGGGCCGTGCCCGTCGCGAGCTCACGTGCGCACTGCGCCGACGCGACCGATTCGGCGGTGACGCCGAGCACGTCCCGCTTGACGCCCTCGGCGTACGCGACGATCCCGCCGCGGAACCAGTCGGATGCCTCGTGGCCCGCCCCGAGCGCGTTCGAGAGCGCACCGCTCGTCAGCGACTCCGCGGCGGCGACGGTGAGCCCAGCCGCCTGCGCGCGGTCGGCGACCTCCTCGGCGATGGGCATGAACTTCTCGGCCGGGTCCTTCATGTCAGCCCCTTCGAGCGGTGAACGCCGCGACGCGCGCCTGCGCCTCGGGCGTCGCGAACGCGGCGCCGATGGTGCGGGCCTCGTCGTCGAGCGCCGCCTGGAACGCTCGGCCGAGGCCCGACCGCACGAGCCGTTTCGCCTGTCCGAAGGCGGCGGTCGCCCCGTCGAGCCACGACCCGGCGACGGCGAGCGCCCGGGTCGCGACCTCGTCGGCCGCGACGACCTCGGTGACGAGACCCCAGTCGAGCGCCTCGGCGGCCGTGATCGTGCGCGGGGTGAGCGTGAGCTCGAGCGCGCGGCGCAGGCCGATCGCCTCGGGCAGCAGCGTGCTCACGCCGCAGTCGGGGGTCAGCCCGATGTCGCTGTAGCGGCTCGAGAACGTCGCCTGCTCGCTCGCCACGATGAGGTCGGCGACGAGCATGAATCCGAGCCCGCCGCCGGCGACAGGCCCCTGCACCGCCGCCACGATCGGCTTCGCGCTTTCGCGCAGGGTCAGGTGGCCGTCGTGGATGCGATCGGCGAGCTCCGTGATCACGGTCGCCGCGTCGCCGCCCGCGGCGGCGAGCTCCGCCATCGCCACGACGTCGCCGCCGGCGCAGAACGCCCGCCCCGCGGCATCCAGCAGCACCGCGCCCACGTCGTCGCGGTCGGCCACCTCGTGCGCGATCGCCTGCCAGCGGGCGATCGCGTCGGGGTCGACGGCGTTGAGGCGGGCGGGGCGGTTGAGCGTGATGCGGGCGAGCCCGTCGGTCACGTCGAGGAGGATCGCGTCATCGGCCATGGTGCCGGAGCCTACCCCGCCCGCCATCGCTTCGCGCGGGCCTTGACGATGCCCTCCCGCGCCGCCCTCGAACCGGGTGGCCGGCTCGTGGGCGATCGCCAATTCCGCCGTCGCCGGCGGTCGTCACCCGATGGCCGTCTGCGCGGTCGTCGGCTCGGTGCGGAGGAGGTCGGTCGGCGTGCAGCCGGCGTATCGCCGGACCTCGCGTACGAGGTGGCTCTGGTCGGCGTATCCGAAGCGGGCTGCGACATCCGCCGCCGGCCCCTCGCGGAGCGCAGCGGCGGCGTGCTCGAACCGCACGAGGCTCGCGGCCGCCTTCGGCCCGATGCCGACCTGCTCGGTGAAGCGCGTGGTCGCGTGGCGGTGGCTCCACCCGGTCTGCCCGACGAGGTCGCCGATCGCGACCCGGCCGCCCGAGCGGTCGATCCGCCGCCACATCCAGTCGACGAACGGCTCGGCGGGTCGCCCGCGGTCGAGCAGGTCGAGCAGCACCGCGTCGACGAGGGCGAATCGCCGCGGCCAGGTGCGGGCGGCCCACAACCGCTCGACGAGCACGTCGTCGAGGGCCGGGACCGCGTCGGCGAGCTCCACGACGCGCGCCGCGAGCTCGCGACCGGGCAGGCCGAGCAGCCGGGAGACGCCGAGCGGGGTGAGGTAGACCTGCAGGCAGTGCTGCTCGGCCTCGAACGACGTGGTCGCGTGGCCGGGCATGATGCCCGCGATGAACGAGGTGTGCCGTCCGACGCCCGCGCCGATGGAGAGGTCGACCACGTCGAGTGCCGGCCCGAACGACAGCACGATCGGGATCAGGCTCCCGGCCACCTGACGGCGGACGACCGGACGATCGACCCGTTCGTCGTGGCCCACGATGCCGGCGACGAGCCCGGCGAGCTCGGGGCGCACCCGGTGCCGCACCAGCGTCGGCCCCGGTGCGGTCGTCTCGAGCATCGTGTCGTCAGTCACGTCGGTCGATTTCCTTCAAGCCGTGTGCGCCGCGCATCGCGAGACTCGATCGCGGAAGGAGTACCTGATGCGCAGATTGATCGCGATCGAGTTCCTCTCGGTCGATGGAGTGATGCAGGGCCTCGGTTCGCCCGACGAGGACCGCGACGGCGGTTTCGAGCACGGCGGATGGGGAGCACCCTACGCCGAAGCCATCCACGCCTCCAGTGCCTCGGGCGGGCTCGCCGGCACCACCGCCTACCTGTTCGGGAGGAGGACCTACGAGAAGATGGCGGCCTACTGGCCGGCGGTCGGCGATGAGAACCCGATGGCCGCGCACCTCAACGCCACCGAGAAGGTCGTCGTCACGAGCACGCCGACCGCGCTCGAGTGGAAGAACACCCGGGCGCTGACCGGCGATCTCTCCGACGGGGTCGGGGCGATGAAGCGCGACGGCGACGGCGACATCGCGATCCTCGGCAGCGGGGTGCTCGTGCGCGCGCTCCTCGCCGACGGGCTCGTCGACGGGTTGCGGCTGTTCGTGCACCCGCTGATCCTCGGGTCGGGCAAACGGCTCTTCGGCGAACTCGCGAGTCCGCGCCCGCTCGCGCTGACCGGCTTCGACACCACGCCGATGGGGACCCTCGCACTCGCGTACGACCTCGAGCCCGAGCCGGGGCGATGAGTCCGGATCGGAGCCGGCGTCGGAGCGCTAGCGGTCGTTCTCGCGGTGCTCCCGCTCGAGCCGTTCCGCCTGGGAGACGAGCACGTCGAGCACGGTGCGCACCGCGAGCCGCTCGGCGACATCGGGACGCACGAGTGCGACGATCTGCCGGGCGCTCGCGACGCCGCGCAGGGGCTTCAGCACGATCGAGTCGGGCACGGCGCCCGAGGTGTACCGGGGCACGAACGCGATGCCGAGCCCGGCCTCGATGAACGCCTCCATGATGCGCATGTCGCTGAAGCGCTGGCTCACGACGGCCCGGCGGCCCGCCTGCTGCTCGATCGCGTGCAGGATGCGCTCGAAGGGGAAGCCAGGGGGCACGCCGAGCCAGTTCTCGTCGACGAGGTCGGCCGGGGTGACGTGGGCGCGGCCGGCGAGGCGGTGGCCCGCAGGCAGGCCGATGTCGAGCGGCTCGGTGAGCAGCGGCACGACCGTGAGGCCGCGGCCGCCCCAGGGCAGCATTCCGGGCATCGTGTGCGCGAGCACGATGTCGTGGTCGGCCGTCAAGTCGCCGAACTCGGCGAGCTCGGGGTCGAGGTCGGTGGCGTGCACGACGAGGTCGTCGACCGCGGAGAGCTCGATGAGCGCCGCCGGCAGCAGGGTCGCACCGATCGTCGGGAAGGTGAGCAGCGTGACCTCGCCCGAGGGGTCGTTGCGGAACTCGTCCCAGAGGGCCGTCGCGCGCTCGATCGCGATCGCGACGTCGGCCGCGCTGCGGGCCAGCGCGTGCCCGGCGCTCGTGAGCGCGACGCCGCGCCCGCTGCGCACGGTCAGCGGCATGCCGGCCTCGCGCTCGAGCACCTTGAGCTGCTGCGAGACGGCCGAGGGGGTGCGGCCGGTCGCCTCGGCGACGGCCGTGACGCTGCCGCGTTCGGCGAGTTCGCGGAGCAGGTCGAGCCGTCGCACATCCATGTAGTGAGTCTACATAGTCGATGTAGCATTGTGAGCTTGTGCTGAATGGTTTCGAGCGAGAGAATTGTGACGTCGAACGGATGCAACGGTGCAGGGTCGCTCGACGATCAGCCCGCATCGTTCTTCCTGAAGGGATCCATCGTGATCAGCGTCATCGTTCTGCTCAGCGTCGTCTCGGTCGCCGCCGTCGTCGGCTCGATCGTGGTCACCGCGCGCGACGGCTACCGTCGCCAGCCGCGGGAGACGTTCGCGCGCACCGTCTGAGTGCCGCGAACGCCCCGGAGGTCCGTTCTCCGGGGCATGCAGGGCCGCCGCGCGGGGGAGGGACACCCCCCAACCGGGCAGCGCGGCCCACTGCAGGGCCGCCGCGCGGGGGAGGGACACCCCGCGGGGCGGCCCTTCTGCTTGCGGTCGGTCGAGTAGCGACGCAGGAGCGTATCGAGACCACCGCATCCGTGGTCTCGATACGGCGCTGCGCGCCTACTCGACCGACGGGTATCCGTGGTCTCGGTGCAGCGCTGCGCGCCTACTCGACCGACTGGGCTCCCGCCCGCTAGCGTGACCGCAGGGCAGCAGCGAGGGGGGACGCGATGGCGCACGTGGTGGCGACCGGGGCCGGCAAGGTCATGATGGAGCGGCGGAACGATCCGACGCACGAGTACATCCTGCAGCTCACGGGCAAGGAGCGCCCACGGGTGCTGTTCGTCGGCACGGCGACGGGCGACGAGCAGGCCTACACGCTGAGCTTCTACAAGACCTACGACTCCGACCGGTGCGCTCCGCACCACCTCACGCTGTTCCACCGCGACCTCGACGACCTGGCGGGCTTCGTGAAGGGCTTCGACGTCATCCACGTCGGCGGCGGCAATACGGCGAACATGCTCGACGTGTGGAAGCGGCAGCGCCTCGACGACATCATGCGCGAGATGTGGCTCGACCCGGCCTCGAACGTCGTGTTCACCGGCGGCTCCGCCGGCGGCATCTGCTGGTTCGAGGGCGGCACGACCGACAGCTACGGCCCCACCCTGCAGGTGCTGCCCGAGGGCCTCGGATTCCTGCACGGCAGCTTCTGCCCCCACTACGACGCGGAGGACCAGCGGCAGCCGCTCTTCCACGCCGCGTTGAAGTCGGGCGAGCTCGCGACCGGCTACGCGGTCGGCAACCTGCAGTCGCTGCACTTCGAGAACCAGGAGTTCGTCACGGCGATCAGCCCCGTCGAACCCGCGCTCGCGCTCCGCGTCGAGGCGGTCCACGGCGAGATCGTCGAGACCCCGCTGCCCGTCCGCGTGCTCGAGGAAACGGGGCCGATCGTGAAGGGGCCGAGCGCGTGAACGACAACGTCTGGATCCTCTTCGCCCAGCTGCTGGTCGTCATCCTGGCGATCTACATGGGCACCCGCACGAGCGGGATCGGCCTCGGCGTCTGGGGTCTCGTCGGCGTCGCCGTCCTGATCTTCGTGTTCCAGACCCCGCCGGGCAACGCCCCCGTCGACGCGGTCTTCATCGTGCTCACGGTCATCACGGCGGCGTCGGTCATGCAGGCGGCGGGCGGCATCGACTGGATGGTCTCCGTCGCGGCCAAGGCGATCAAGTCGAGGCCGAAGAGCGTCGTCTTCCTCGCGCCGGCGATGTCGTTCCTCTTCACCGTCGGCGCCGGCACGGGCAACATCTTCTACCCGCTGCTGCCCGTTATCTACGACGTGTCGTACGACCAGAAGATCCGCCCCGAGCGGGCATTGTCGGTCTCCGCCGTGGCCTCGCAGGTCGGCATCCTCTGCAGCCCCGTATCGGCCGCGACCGCGTCGCTCGTCGTGCTGCTCGCCCCGAGCGGCGTCGACCTGGGGCAGGTGCTGCTCATCATGTGGCCGGCATCGATCGTCGGGCTCTTCCTGGCGTCGCTGCTCATGGTGCGGCACGGCAAGAACCTCGAGGACGACCCCGAGTACCAGCGGCGGCTCGCCGAGCACCTGATCAAGCCGCCGGCCGAGGACACGACCGAGCGCAAGTTGCCGAGGACCGCGGTGCTCTCGGCGTCGATCTTCCTGGTCGGGGTCGGCTTCATCGTGCTCATGGGCCTCTTCGAGGGCCTGCGTCCGATCATCGCCACCGATGACGACGGCGACCCCGTGCGCGTCTCGGTGACGGTCATCATCGAGGTCACGATGGGCGTCATCGCCGCCCTCATCTTCGTCATCTGCAAGGTCAAGTCGGCCGACGTGCCGAAGCAGTCGACCTTCCCCGCGGGCATGGTCGGTGCGTTCGCGCTCTTCGGCATCGCGTGGCTCGCCAACACCTTCGTCGCGTACAACAACGACCTCATCGTCGAGGGCCTCGGCTCCCTCGTCTCGGGGTCGAGCGCGTTCGTCGGCGCGCTGCTGTTCGCGCTCGCGCTCTTCCTCGTCGCGATGCTCACGACGAGCCAGTCGAGTGCGACGAACGCGATCGTGCCGATCGGTCTCGCGATCGGGCTGCCGGCCTCGCTCATCGTCGGGCTCTGGCCGTCGGCGATGGGCATGTACACGCTGCCGGCGAACGGGTCGCAGGTGGCGACGGCGGCGTTCGACCAGACGGGCACCACGAAGCTCGGCAAGTTCGTGTTCGACCACTCGTTCCAGCTGCCGAACCTCGTCTACGTCGTCTCGGCGATGATCGTCGGCGTGCTGCTCTCGTTCGTGGTGGTCTAGGGCCGAGATGGCCGAGGCCGCCGACCGCGCCATCCTCCGCACCTTCCTGCTCGGGCTCGCGGAGGGCATGAACGCGGCCGCCGACTCCGTCGACCACATCCACGAGACCCTCGTCAGAGTGGCCCGCGCCTACGGGCGCGACGACACCGACGTGGTCGTGATGCCGACCGTCATCATCGTGCAGACCGGCGGCGGCGAAGAGGGCCACGTCGCGCTGCGCTCGGCCGTGAACGCCTCGTTCCGGTTCGACCAGATCGCGGCCCTGTACACGCTCGTGGGCGAGGCCGAGCGCGCCGAGATCGAGCCGCTCGACGGCATCCACCGGCTCAACGAGATCGGCGCGATGAAGCCGGGGCACGGATGGTTCATCCGCACCTTCGGGCACGCCGTGCTCGTGACTGGCCTCGCGCTGCTCTTGACCCCGACGTGGCAGGGCGCCCTCATCGCCTTCGGGCTCGGGGCGTTCGTGGGGCTCGCGAAGCTCGTGCGCTCGCCGACCCTGCAGCTCGTGTTCCCCGTCTTCGCCGCGTTCGCATGCGCGCTCGTGGTCTTCCTGATCGCCCCGTACGTCGAGATCGGCGACCCGATCCGGCTGCTGATCGCGCCGCTCGCGACGTTCCTCCCCGGCGGTGTGCTGACGACCGCCGTCGCCGAGCTCGCGGTCGGCCAGATGCTGTCGGGCGCTTCGCGGCTCGTCTTCGGCATGGTGCAGCTCGCGCTGCTCGCGTTCGGCATCCTCGCCGCCGGCACGGTGGTCGGCGTGGCGAGCTCGAGCTACGCCGCGCTCGAGGCCTCCGCGCCGTTCCCATGGTGGACCGCGATCCTCGGCGTGCTCCTGTTCGCGATCGGCAACTACCTGCACTTCTCGGCGCCGCGGCGCACGTTCGGCTGGGTGCTGCTCGTGCTCGTGGTCGCGTACGCGGGCCAGTCGGTCGGCACCGCACTGCTCGGTTCGACCGTCAGCGGGTTCGTCGGTGCGCTCGCGATGACGCCCGTCGTGCTGTGGATCGCATCGTTGCGCAACGGCGCACCCTCGCAACTGACGTTCCTCCCGGGCTTCTGGCTGCTCGTGCCCGGGGCGGCCGGCCTCGTCGGCCTCACCGAGGCGGTCGGCACGACGCACGGGCTCGAGGACTTCGCCGACGCCCTGACCGCCATCATGTCGATCGCGCTCGGCGTGCTGATCGGCACGGCGCTCTACCGCGTCGTGCACCACGGCGCCGAAGAGCTCGCGGAGTTCCACATCGACGTCCCGGCCGCGCTCGCCGAGGAGAAGGAGCCGCCGTTCTGGGCCCGCCTCGTGCCCGGCACGCCGCGGTCGCTGTGGGGCGGGCGCCGCCGGCCCCGCCGCCGCGATGCGGGCGAATCGCCGTCATCGGATGCCTCGGCACCGGCCTCCGGCGGGCTCGCTCCGGATTCCACCCCTTCCTCTCAGGCAGGCGGGCCGTAAAGTATTGCGGGTGACCACGCACGACTCCGACACCCGCCAGAAGCTCATCGAGCACATCTCGGCCGAGGCCGTGTTCCACGGCGACTTCACCCTCACGAGCGGCAAGAAGGCGACGTATTACGTCGACCTCCGCAAGGTGAGCCTCGACCACCGCGTCGCTCCGCTCATCGGGCAGGTCATGCTCGACGTGATCGCCGACATCCCCGACGTCGCCGCCGTGGGCGGCATGACGATGGGTGCCGACCCCATCGCCTCGGCGATCCTGCACCAGGGCGCCGCACGCGGTCTCGCGTACGACGCGTTCGTCGTCCGCAAGGAGCCGAAGGACCACGGCCGCGGCAAGCAGGTCGAGGGCCCCGAGCTGGCCGGCAAGCGCGTCATCGTGCTCGAGGACACGTCGACCACCGGCGGCTCGCCGCTCAAGGCGATCGAGGCGCTGCGCAAGGTCGGTGCCGAGGTCGTGGCGGTCGCGGTCGTCGTCGACCGTGCCACGGGCGCTCGCGAGGTCATCGAGGCCGAGGGGGTCCCCTACCTCTACGCCATCGGACTCGAAGACCTGGGCCTGGCCTGATGAACGAGCGGCAGGGTTTCGACGACGGCGCCGACTGGCTGCTCGCGCAGCTCGCGGGCGGGGCATCCGATGCACCCGCGACGCCGACGGCGCCCCTGCCGCAGGCGGCACCGCCCGCAGCCCAGCCCCTGGCGACGCCGGTCGCGCCGACGTCGCCGGGCGTGCGCTCGGCGTTCGCGCCGCCCGCCGCGCCGCAGGCGACTCCGGCCCCGAGCCGTGCCCCGGCCTGGCAGGAGGCGCCGTCGACCCCGGCCGCAGCCTCTCGCCATGACGAGGTGCTCGACTGGTTCTCGCTCGCGGAGTCGCCGGCGAGTGACACCGCGACCCGGGCGCTGCCGATCGTCGGCGCACCGGCCGTGGTCGAACCGCAGGCGCCGCCGAGCCCCGAGCCCGCGACTCCCGCGGCATGGACCCCGCCATTCACCGTCGCGCCGCCGGCGCCGACCGTTCACCTGACCGAGGTCGAGCCGCCCGTCGGCGCTGCGCCGTCGGCCCCCGTCGCGCCGGTGCCGCCGGTCGCGCCGGCCGCGCCGATCCCACCCGTGTGGGAGGCCGCCGCGGCGGCGGTCCCGGTCGCGCCTGCGGCCGCGGTCCCGCCCGCCGCTCCGGTGCCGCCGGGGCCCGTCACCCCGACCGCGTCGTTCGCGCTCACCTGGGGCGATCAAGAGGCGGCGCAGTCCGAAGCCGAGCTGCGCGAGGCGTTCCAGCGGCTCTCCGACGAGTCGGCCTCGTTCACCGCATCGGCGACTCCCCAGTCGTCCGCGGGGCTCGAACCGGCCACCCCGGCCGTCGCTCCGGGCCAGCCGCCCGCCCCGGTCGCGCCCGTGTTCCCCGCCGCCCAGGCCGCGCCCGTCGAGCCGACCGTCGTCGAGTCCCCCGGGGCTGACACGTTCACCGGCACCGACCCGTTCGCCGGATTCTCCGCGCCGCCGGTCGCCCGCAGCTCGTTCACGCCCGTCGGCGGCATCCCGGTGCAGCATCCGACCGCGCCGCCCGAGGCTCCGGCCGGCTGGGGCGAGGCGCCCGCCGTGCCGGTCGAGCCTGCGGCGCAGGCCGCGTTCGTCGAGCCGGTTGCGCCCGTCGTTCCCGAGCCTGCGGCGCCGGCCGCGTTCGTCGAGCCTGCGGCACCCGCCGCGTTCGTCGAGCCTTCGGTGCCCGTCGCGTTCGTCGAGCCCGCGGCGCCCGAGGTCTTCGTCCAGCCCGCGTTCGCCGGGCCGGCCGAACCCCTCGCGCCCGTCGCCCCCGCCGGTGAGGCTCCTGCCGGGCCGGCCGGTCCTGACCAGTCGGCCGGCCAGTACGACGCCGAGCTGTGGGCCGCGCTGAACGAGCCCGAGGCGCCCCCGGTCGCCGAGCCCGAGCCGCCCGTGCGCCCGCGCAGTCGCTTCGACGCGTTCGCCGAAGAGCTGGAGCACCCGCAAGACCGCAGCGCCGCGGCAGACACGCGTACGGCCATGTTCCCGATCGTCGGCGCGGCAGCGGCTCCGGCGGCTCCGGTGACCCCTCCCGCCGCGGCGCACGATCCGTGGGCTGCGCCCGTCTCGGCGTCCGAGCCCGCCGACACGCCCACCGTCGCCATGCCGGTCACGCCGTCGATGTTCGACGCGCCGCCGGCACCGCAGGCCCGAGCCCCCTTCCCGGCATTCGCGGCCGAGCCGGCCCGCCCCGCTCCCGCACCCGCGGCCGAACCCGTCGACGACCTGCTCGCCGCACTCGGCGGCCGATCGGGCGCTCGCGAGGTCGATCCGCCGGCGGGCGCGATCCCCATCGTCGGCACGGCCGCGTTCGCGGCCGCTGCTGCCGCCGCCGCGGCGACGCCGCCCGCTGCGGCCGCCTCGGCCGCTTCAGCCGCGCCGCCCGCTCCCGCCGCGCCCCTCGGCGCCCCCGTACCCGCCCCGCTCGCCGCGTCGGGTGCGGCCGCGGACGGGCTCGGCGACCTGGGCCTCGCGTTCGACGCCGACGCCGACGAGGAATCCGACGCGGACGACGAGCCGCGCGGCCGCCTCCGCCTCTTCGCCCGCGGACGTCGCGACGACGAGTTCGACGACGACGACCGCGGTGGCGACGACCACGACTCGCCGATCGCACGCGAACTCGCCGAGACGGGCTACTTCTGGAACCTGACTCCCGACCCCGAGGCCGAAGATCCGCGCGCGGACTCGGCCGGCTCGGTCTCCGCGAACCTCGCGGCGGTGTCGGAGGCGGGCGGTACCGCGGCGCTCGGCACCGCGGCGCTCGGCACCGCCGCGCTCGGCACGGCCGCGCTCAGCGCCCGGGAGACGGCCGGACCCGCGCTGACGCTGCGGTCGCCGTCGGTGCCGTCGGCGGTGGGGTACGACCGACCCGTCTCGCCGTTCGACGACCCCGCCCGTGGTGACGGGACCGTCGGGTTCGACGCCGGATCGGCGAGCCTCGCCGGTCTCGCGGCGCCGCGTGCGTTCGACGACGCCCCGTTCGACGACGCCACTCGCGACGACGACGCCGTCGGCTTCGACGCCGGGTCCGCGAGCCTCGCCGGTCTCGCGACTCCGCGTGCCTTCGACGACGGCCGGTACGACCACGGCCGGTACGACGACGGGCTGCTCGGCACCGACGGTGCCACCGACGCCGAACCCGGCCTGCCCGACTTCGATCCGCAGCCGTTCGCCTCCGACGCGTTCGACGCCGGGTCGTCCGAGTCGCTCACGGCGCCGTCAGAGACGGTGAAGCCCGTCACGGACGGGCTGCAGGTGCTCTTCGGATTCTCGCCGGTGACGGCCCCGCAGCCGGTCACCGGAGCCTTCGTCGCATCCGCCGACTTCCAGCCTCCCGCCACCGCGCTCATGCCGGTGCTCGGCGCCGGAGCGGCCGGCTCGTCGGGCGCCATGGCCGCGTCGCCGATGGCCGCGGCGGCGGGCGGTGCCGCGGCGACGCGTACGGGCGCGTTCGCGTTCGCCGGGGCCGGATCGGGCGGCGGTGCCGGCCAGGCCGGCGGGGCCGCGGGCGCCGGCGGATCGTGGAACACCGGCTCGGGAGCCGGCGCGGGGTCGAGCGGCGGCGGCGGCCGGGGCGGCGCGGGGTCGTCGAACTCGCCGGGCTCGACCGGCGGAGCCGGCGGCGGCGACGGCAAGCGAGGCATCCGGCCCCTGATCTGGATCGCCGGCGCCCTCGTCGCGCTGCTCGTGATCGCCGGGCTGTTCTGGCTCGGCACCCAGATGACCAACGGCAGCGAGCACACCGCGACCGGAACGCCGACCGCCGAGACGAGCTCCACCCCGACACCCGAGCCGACCGCGCCGCAGCCGGCCGGCGTGCACGCGTGGGACACCCTGTTCGGCGGCGAGTGCATCGAGCCGTACACCGACGCGTGGCAGCAGGAGTTCACGGTCGTCGACTGCGCGACGCCGCACGCGGCGCAGCTCGTCTACCGCGGAACACTTCCCGGCGACGCGAGTGCCGCGTACCCCGGAGAGACCGAGCTCGCGTCGCAGATGAACCTGCTGTGTACGGCGCCGGGCGTCATCGACGTCGCGGCCGTGTCGGGCATGACCGACCTGCAGGTGCAGGGCTCCTACCCGGCCACGGCCGAGCAGTGGGACGAGGGTGCTCGCGACTACTACTGCTTCGCGAGCCGCTCGAGCGGCGAGAAGCTGACCGCGACCATCGCCGGCCCCGGCCCGGCCGCCTGAGCCGGCGGGACGCACATGGTCGCGAACGCTTCCCGCGTGCTCGTCGTCGGCTCGCTCAACGTCGACGCGACGACGTACGTCGAACGCTTCCCCGAGCCCGGTGAGACCATCTCCGCGCACGCCTTCCAGACGGCGCTCGGCGGCAAGGGCTCGAACCAGGCCGTGGCGGCGCACCTCGCCGGAGCCGAGGTCGAGCTCGTCGCCCGCATCGGCGACGATGCGAACGGCGGGCTCGCGCGCTCGGTGCTCGAGGGCTTCGGGCTGCCGACCACGGGCGTCGAACCCGTCGCCGGCGTGGCCACCGGCATCGCCCAGATCACCGTCGCCGACTCGGGCGAGAACACCGTCATCGTCGCAGCGGGGGCGAACCACGAACTCGGGCCGGCCGTGGTCGACGCCGCCCGCGAGCGCATCGCCGCCGCGAGGGTCGTGCTCACGCAGGGCGAGCTGCCCGTCGCGACGATCGAGCGCCTCGCCGCGGCGTGCGGCCAGCTCGGCGTGCGCTTCGTGCTCAACCTGGCCCCGCCAGTGCCGGTCGACCCCGAGACCCTCGCGCTCTGCGACCCGCTCGTCGTCAACGAGCACGAGGCGTTGGCCGTCGGCATCGGGGTCGTCGATGCGGGCGCGGATGCCCCGGGGTCGGCGCCGCTCGACCGGTGGCGCGAGCTCGCGGTCGCCGCGGTCGGCTCCGTCGCCCGGTCGGTCGTCGTCACGCTCGGGGCGGCGGGCGCCGTCGCCGCGACGCCCGACGGCAGCTGGGCCGTCGCAGCGCCGGCGGTCGAGGCGGTCGACACGACCGGTGCGGGCGACTGCTTCACGGGCACGCTCACCGCGTTCCTCGCGGAGGGCCGGCCCATCGCCGAGGCGATGCGCATCGCCGTCGCGGCCGGGGCGCTCGCCGTGCAGCACCGCGGCACGGTCGACTCGTACGCGCCGCGCGACGCACTGCTCGCCGCGGCTGCCGACCTCGAGTCCGCCGGCGGCACGGCATGAGCCTGCCCGTCATCGTCGACTGCGATCCCGGGCACGACGACGTCTTCGCGCTGTGGCTCGCAGCGGGGCATCCCGCCCTCGACCTGCGCGCGGTGACCACGGTCGGCGGCAACGTCCCGCTCGAGCACACGAGCCGCAACGCCCGCATCGCCCTCACGGTCGCCGGCGTCGAGGGCGTGCCCGTCGCCGCCGGGGCGGCGGGGCCGATCGCCCGGGTGCTGCAGACCGCCGAGTGGATCCACGGCGAGAACGGGCTCGGCGGCCCCGTGCTGCCCGAGCCGACGGTGCCGCTCGACCCGCGCACCGCGACCGACCTCATGGCCGACACGCTGCTCGCCGCCGACGAACCCGTCGCGATCGTCGCGACGGGCCCCATCACGAACGTCGCCGTCCTGATGCGCGACCGCCCCGAACTCGTCGACCGCATCCGCGAGGTCGTCTGGATGGGCGGCTCGACCGAACGCGGCAACGCGACGCCGTACGCCGAGTTCAACGCACTCGTCGATCCCGAGGCGCTCGACCTCGTCGTGCGCAGCGGCGTGCGGTTCACGATGGTCGGGCTCAACGTGACGCATCGTGCCCTCGTCACTCCCGCCGTGCGCGAGCGGCTCTCGAGTGCGGGCAACCGCACCGCGGCGTTCGCGGGCGAGCTGCTCGACTTCTTCTGCCGCACGAACGACGAAGTGTTCGGCATGCCCGACGGGCCGCTGCACGACCCGGTCGCCGTCGCGGTGCTCGCCGACCCCGACGGCGTCGCGCTGCGCCGCACCCGGCTCGACGTCGAGCTGCACGGCACCGAGACGCTGGGCGCGACGAGCGTCGACTTCGACGGGATGCTGCGCCGCGAGCCGAACGCGTTCGTCGCCGTCGATCTCGACGTCGATCGGTTCTGGTACCTCGTCGAGGCCTCCCTCGCACGGCTCGGCTGAGGCCGCCCAGGGGCCCCGAAGCAGGCCGGCCCGTCCGACCGGTCGCGGCGTCGGCTGCGCGGGGTAGCCTCGGGAGGGTGACCGCACGACGATCCGCACCGGCGCGAGACGAGCTCGCCGCGCTCGTCGACGACGCGGAGCTCTTCACCGACTGGCGCGACGGCGCCGAGTTCGGCGAGATCGAGTACCGCGACGCCGCCGTGCTGATCCTGTTCGGGGTGCTCGACGAGCTGCCGAGCGAGCACTCGGCGCGCGATCGCGCGGTGTCGCGCGACCTCGACGTGCTGCTGCTCGCCCGGGCCGAGACGCTGCGCTCGCACGCGGGGCAGGTGGCGTTCCCGGGCGGCCGGGTCGACCCGGGCGACCGTGACGTCGTCGACGCGGCGCTGCGCGAGGCCCGTGAAGAGACGGGGCTCGACACGGCCGGCGTCGACGTGCTCGGCACGCTCGCGCCGCTCTCGGTGCCCTACTCGGGCCACATGGTGACGCCCGTGCTCGGCTGGTGGCGTGCGCCGTCGCCCGTCGGCGTGGTCGACGTCGCCGAGTCGTCGGCGGTGTTCCGCACGCCGGTGGCCGACCTCATCGACCCGGCGAACCGGTACACGACGGTGCTTCGCCGCGACGGGCACGAGTGGCGGGGTCCCGCTTTCCTGCCGACGGTCGGCGGCCGGCAGCACCTCGTGTGGGGGTTCACGGCGCTCGTGCTCGACACGCTGCTCGATCGGCTCGGCTGGGCCGAGCCGTGGGACCACGGGCACGAGCTCGAGCTCGCGCCCTGATCGCTGACGGTCAGCCGAACGACCGGATGACGCGCGCCAGTCGCGCGACGGCCTCGTCGACGAGCGGGTCGGAGAGGTTGCCGTAGCCGACGACGAGCGCCTCCCGCGCCGTGCGCGCGCCCGACGCGCGATAGCGGGTGAGGTCGGCGACCGCGACCTCGGCATTCGCCGCCGCGGCCGAGACGTCGCTCGCACGCACACCCGGGGGCAGGTCGAGCACGGCGTGCATGCCTGCGGCGATGCCCGTCACCGCGAGTTCGGGCAGTTCGCGCGCGAGCGCCGCGAGCAGGGCCGCACGACGCCGGCGGAACCGGCCGCGCGCGGCCCGCAGGTGACGCTCGAGATCGCCCGCCTCGATGAACCGGGCGAGCGCGACCTGCTCGAGGGTCGACGGCCTGGGGCGCTCCGCCAGCCGCACCCGCTCGCGGAGCGCGGGCGGCATGAGCGCCCAGCCGAGGCCGAACACCTGCGCCATCGACTTCGAGAGCGAGCCGACGAGCACCACCCGGTCGGGAGCGAGACCCTGCAGCGCGGCGATCGGCCGGCGGTCGTACCGGAACTCGGCGTCGTAGTCGTCTTCGATGAGCACGCCGTCGACCTCGCGCGACCAGCGCACGATCGCGTCGCGACGGGCGGGCGAGAGGGCCGCGCCCGTCGGGAACTGGTGGGCGGGCGTGATGAGCGCCGCGCGGGCGCCGGTGCGGCGGGCCGCAGCTTCGAGGGCGCCGACGTCGATGCCGTCGGCGTCGACCGGCACCGGGACCGGCGTGAGCCCGGCGGCTGCGGCGACCTCGCGCAGCTTCGACCAGCTCGGATCCTCGACGACGATCGCCGAGTGCCCCGCGGCGCGCAGCCCGGCGACGACCGCGGTCATGCCGTCGGTCGCGCTGTGCGTGATCACGACGTCGTCGGGCGCGGCGACCGCGCGACGCGACCGCTCGAGGTACGCGGCCACGGCGATGCGGGCCGACGGATGCCCGAGCCGGTCGACGACCGTGAGCTCGGCGTCGGGCAGGACCTCCAACGCCCGGCGCACGGCGGCCGCCCAGCGCGCCCGGGGCACGTGCCTGAGGTCGGGCACGCCGGGCCCGAGATCGAAGCGCGGCCGGCGGTACTCGCCCCGCAGCCCGCCGGTCCGCGTCGCCGGACTCGGGGATTCCGACGACACGCCGTGCTGCAGGGCCGGTCCATCGGCGTGTCGCGCCGAATCTCCGAATCCGGCAACCGGGCGGGATGCCGCGGCGCGAGCGGGCACGCGGGTACCCGAGCCGACCGTCGCCTCGAGGAACCCCTCCGCGACGAGCTGCCCGTACGCCTCGGTCACGACCCACCGCGAGACCCCGAGGGTCTCGGCGAGCGCACGACTCGGCGGCAGGGCCCCACCCGCCGGTGCCCGACCCGTCGCGACGGCCTCGCGGATCGCCCGCTCGAGCCGTTCGCGCAGCGGTGCCGGCCCCTCGCCGAGGTCGAGCAGGGTCTCCCACGCGAGCGTCGGCCCATGGGCGGCGGTGGAGCGAGGCATCCGGACTCTCGATTGGTCTGGTCGAACGGTGGCTGATTGGAGTGTATGCCCGAGCCGATCGGTTCGTAACCTCGAAACCGTCAACCCCACCGATGGAGGAGAACCCCATGCGATACCGCACGATCGGCAACGGCCGCACGAACTTCGAGGTCTCGACGATCTGCCTCGGCACCATGCAGATGGGCACGAAGATCGATGAGGCGACCTCGTTCGCGATCCTCGACCGGTTCGTCGAGGCCGGCGGCACGTTCATCGACACCGCCAACAACTACAGCTTCTGGGACGGCGGCTACGGCCGCGACAGCGAGGACCTCATCGGTCGCTGGCTCGAGAGCCGCGGCGTGCGCGACCGGGTGCGCATCGCGACGAAGGTCGGCGCCGCGAAGAAGGACCCGGCGCTGCCCCTCTCGAACACGCCGCCGACGAACTTCCAGGGGCTCGGCGCGGCGACCGTCGACTGGGAGGTGCGCGAGAGCGCGAAGCACCTCGGCGTCGACCACATCGACGCCGTCTACGGCCACGTCGACGACCTCGAGACGCCCCTCGCCGAGACCGTCGGCGCCTTCGGCGCCCTCCAGGACGAGGGGCTCATCGGCGTCTCGGGCATCTCGAACGTGGCACTCTGGCGCATCGTCGAGGCGCGCGAGGAGGCGCTCCGCCAGGGCGTCTCGCCCTACGGGCTCGTGCAGCAGCAGTACAGCTACGTCTACCCCGTGCCGAAGCTCGGCCGGCAGAACTTCGTGACGCCCGAGCTGCTGTCGTACGCGGCATCCACCGGGGTCGACGGCCGCCCGCCGCTCGCGGTCACCGCCTACTCGCCGCTGCACCAGGGTGCGTTCACGCGCCGCGACAAGCCGCTGTGGGGCGGCGTGAACCACCCGACGACCTACGCGCGCATCCAGCTGCTGCAGGACGTCGCGCGCGAGATCGGCGCGACGCCGAACCAGGTCGCGCTCGCGTGGCTCCTCGGTCGCGAGGTGCCGGTCATCCCGGTGGCGGGGCCGTCGAGCGTCGCCCAGCTCGACGAGGTGCTCGGCGCGGCCGAGCTCGACCTCGACCCCGATGTGCGGGCGCGGCTCGACGCCGACCCCGAGGAGGCGCCGCTCGCGGCGTAGCCGCCCGGCCGGACCGAGGGGTCGAGCGGGGCGTCAGTCGCCCTGCTCGACCTCTTCGTCGGAGTCGTCGGAGTCGTCGCCTTCCTCGTCCTCATCCTCGTCGTCGAGGTCGGGCTCGGCGACGCTCAGCACCTCGATGAGCAGCGCCTCGTCGAGCTCGGCGTAGATGACGAGTCCCGCGTACTGCGTCGGCGCCTCGTACACGAGCACGAGGGTCGCATCGCTCGAGACGATCGCGCCCTGCAGGTCGAGCTCGTCGGCGAGCACCGCGTAGTCGGATGCCTCGGGCGAGGCGTCGCCGCCCTCGAAGTCGGAGTCGACGAGCTCGTGCACGATCTCGTCCTCGAGTCGATCGAGCTCGTCGCCCGTGAGCGGCGCGAGCGCGCGCTGCGCGATCGCGAGCATCTCGGCGCCGCCGAGCTGCTCGTCGTCGTCGAGCGCGAACAGCACGGCGACCTGCCGGTCGCCGGGGAGGGCGACGACGGCGCTGAGCTCGCCGTCCTCGTCGAGGTCGATGTCGGTGAGTTCGATCATGGGATGCCCCTTCCGGAGGTCTCGGGTCAGAGTTCGGTCTCGGCCGGTTCGCCGACGAGTTCGAAGACGCCCTTCAGCACCTCGTCGGGCCGGAACGGGTACTTCTCGATCTCGGCCTGGTCGCTGATGCCCGTCAGCACGAGCACCGTGTGGAGGCCCGCCTCGATGCCGGCGACGATGTCGGTGTCCATGCGGTCGCCGATCATCGCCGTGTTCTCGGAGTGGGCGCCGATCTTGTTGAGCGCCGAGCGGAACATCATCGGGTTCGGCTTGCCGACCACGTAGGGTTCCTTGCCGGTCGCCTTGGTGATGAGCGCGGCGATGGCCCCGGTCGCCGGCAACGGTCCGTCAGCGCTCGGGCCGGTGGCATCGGGATTGGTCACGATGAAGCGGGCGCCGTCGTTGATCAGCCTGATCGCCTTCGTGATCGCCTCGAACGAGTAGTTGCGCGTCTCGCCGACGACGACGAAGTCGGGGGCGGTCTCGGTCATGATGTAGCCGGCTTCGTGCAGGGCCGTGAGGATGCCCGCCTCACCGATGACGAAGGCCGAGCCGCCCGGCAGCTGCTGCTTGAGGAAGTCGGCCGTCGCGAGTGCCGACGTCCAGATGCGCTGCTCGGGAACGTTGAGGCCCGAAGCCCGGAGGCGGGCCGAGAGGTCGCGGGCGGTGAAGATGGAGTTGTTCGTGAGCACGAGGTAGGGCGTGCCCGCGTCCTCCCACTGCTGCAGCAGTTCGGCGGCGCCCGGCAGGGCGTGGTTCTCGTGCACGAGCACGCCGTCCATGTCGGTCAGCCAGCACTCGACTTCGTCGCGTCGTCCCATGCGCCCAAGCCTAGGCCGAGCGGGTCACGGGGCAGCGTCGGCGGGGTTACCGGCGCGAGTCGGGGACCGCTCTGGCCGCGCGGATGCCCGAGGACTATCGTGACGCCTATCGAGTGAGGAGCGGGCCATGGACGGAACGTTCTGGGTGGGTCTCGTCGGCATCCTCGGGATCGCCGCCGTCTCGGTGGTGGTGCTCCTGGTCGTGCGGGCGAGAGGCAGGCGACTGCCGGCCGACCCCGGGATCGATCAGGCGAGGGCCGAGGCCGAGCAGTTCAGGGAGGAGGGTCGCCGCAACGGCTACATCGCGTGACTGCGTGTGAGGCTTCGCGCTACTCGGCCGCGGGCGCGGCGAGCGCCGCGATGACGTCCTCGACGAGCTGCACCTCGCTGGGCTCGTCGTCGGCCTCGGGCGTGAAGCCCATTCGCACGACGACGAGATCCTCCGACGGCACCACGATGACCTTTTGGCCGTCATGGCCTGACGCGTAGTAGGTGTCGGCGGGCAGGCTCGGCCAGCGCAGGCTGCCGTCCTCGAGCATGTTGACGCGCCAGCCCATGCCGTAGCCGGGGTCGTCGGTCGCGTCGACCGGCTTCACCTCGAGCGAGCGCGCCATCCAGTCGGCCGGCAGCAGCTGCTCGCCGTTCCACTTGCCGTTCTGCAGCGCGAACTGGCCGATCGCCGCCCAGTCGCGCGGCGTCGCCCAGAGGTACGACGAGCAGACGGGCGTGCCGGCCGCGTCGGGCTCGAACGTCGCCGACTCGAGGCCCAGCGCACCGAGCAGGGTCTGCCGGGGCAGGTCGGCGCCGAGGCCCGTGCGCTCGGCGAGCACCGAGCAGAGCAGCGTCGTCGAGCCGCTCGAGTACTCCTGGAAGGTGCCCGGCTCGTGCTCGAGGGGGAGGCTCGCGACGTAAGCGCCCATGTCGCCCTCGTTGTAGAGCATCTGCGTGATGGGCGTGCCGAGGTCGTACGTCTCGTCCCACTCGAGACCGCTCGTCATACGGAGCAGGTTCTCGATCGTGATGTCGGCGCGACCATCGGTCCATTCGGGGCGCAGGTGGTCGTCGTCGAGGGCGACCTCGCCCTGCTGCACGAGCATGCCGGTCATGAGGTCGGTCGCGCTCTTCGACATCGACCAGCCGAGCTGCGGGGTCTCGGCGTCGAAACCGTCGGCGTAGCGCTCTTCGATGAGGTGGCCGTCCTTCAGGATGACGACGGCACGGGTGCCGAGCGCGTCGGCGTCGGCGGCCGAGAGTTCGCTGCCGAACGCCCGGTCGATCGCGGCCTCGAGGTCCTGGGTCGAGTACAGCCAGTCAGCCGTGTAGGCGAGGGGTGCGGCATCCGTGAACGGGTTGCCCTCGCTCGAGACGGCCGTCGCCTCACCGAGCTCGGGGCGGTCGCCCGCGAGCGTGCAGCCGAAGCCGGGGGTGAACCAGGCCTTCTGCGCCGCGAGCACGCCGAGGAGCGACCCCGTCGTCACGGCCTCGTCGCGGTTCACGTCGACGCTGAGGTACGGCACGAGCGGGTTCGGCGGCAGGTCGCTCGCGGGGTCGTCGCGCCCCGCGACCTCGGTCACGGCGCAGGCATTGTGGGCCGCGTAGCCCGTGCCGGTGCGCAGCATCGGGCGCTGCCACCAGTAGACGGCGACCGCCGCCGCCACGAGGACCAGCACGACGACGAGGAGGACGACCAGTGTCCTGCGGAGAATGCGCACCGCCGGATGCTAACAGCAGGCCGGTGGTTCGTCGTCATCGGTTGAGGAATCCACAGGCTGGAAGGGCAGGGTCGGCGCCCCGGGTTGGCGCGGCACGTGCGGGCTCGAGGGTCGGCGGTCGCTCAGGGCTGGGATCCTCGGCGCCACGCCGAGGGGGTGGGCGCGTGGTCGGCGTGTCGACACGAACGTCAGCCCGGAGCGACACCGTGTGCCGGGGCGGTGGTGCCGACGGCAGTCAGCCGGTCACCCAGATCTCGGCGGCCGCCTCGGCCGCCAGTTCGACGGGGGATGCCTCAGGCCCGACCGCGCTCGCCGCGTCGACGCCGACCGGGGTCACGGTGACGAGCACGGTCGCGCCCGAGGCATCCGTGCTCACGACCTCGATGCCGACGCCCGGCGCGACGCCCGCTGCGGCGAGCGACCGGAGCACCTCGGGGTCGCGGTCGCTGATGCGCAGCACCCGGCCGGTGTGGCCGGCGGGCGCGCCGTCGAGGCGCAGGAACGGTTCGGACGCGATCGTGCCGTCGGCGGCCGGGATCGGGTCGCCGTGCGGGTCTCGCGCGGGGCGGCCGAGCCGGAGGTCGATCGCCTCGAGCAGCCGGTCGCTCAGCGCGTGCTCGAGCACCTCGGCCTCGTCGTGCACCTCGTCCCAGCTGTAGCCCATCTCGCGGACGAGCCAGGTCTCGATGAGCCGGTGCCGCCGCACGACGGCGAGCGCGCGGGCGCGGCCGGCGTCGGTGAGCCGCAACGGGCCGTAGGGCACGTGCGCGACGAGCCCGGCCGCGGCCATCTTCTTCACCATCTCGGTGACGCTCGACGGGGCGACGCCGAGCTTGACGGCGAGCGCCTTGGGCGTGATGGGGTCGGGCTGCCACTCGGTGTGGGCGTACACCGTCTTGAGGTAGTCCTCGATCGCGGGGTTCTTGCTGGCCGGCATCGGCCCCAGCCTAGCCGCGTCGTCTTCGGCGCCGGGGATGCCGCGGGTGCGGGCGGGTGGGCGCCCTGAGACGCCCGCCGTCACACGCGGGCGAGCCGCTCGATGTCCTCGAGGAACGCGTCGGCCGTCTCCGGCGAGACCGTCGTGCGGGTGCCGGCGATCGCGTCGAGGTAGTCGGCGGTCGTCGGTCCGGCGGGGTTCGTGTGCGCGTCGGCGTCGGTCGCGGCATCCGCCCCGTGGCCCGCGCCGTTGCGCACCGCCGCCTCGAACGCCCGCTGCGAGGCGCTGCGCGCCGCGAACTCGATGTCGGCGGGGGAGAACCCGGCGGTGCGCTCCACGAGCAGGTCGAGGTCGACCTCGTCGACGATCTGCTCGGGCACGTACCGCTGCCAGATCGCGAGGCGCGCCGCGTCGTCGGGCAGGCCGATCGGGATCACGTAGTCGAATCGGCCGTGCCGCAGGAACGCGCTGTCGAGCGCGCGGATGAAGTTCGTCGCGCACACGAGCAGGCGCCCCGGCTGCTCGCGGAACGCGGGGATGATCTTCAGCAGCTCGTTCGTGACGCCCTGCAGCGGCGACGGCGGCTCGCCCGAGCGCTGCGCCGCGATCTCCTCGACTTCGTCGATGAACACGACCGCGTGCTCGAGCTCGGCGATCTTCGTGAACGTGTCGCGCAGTGCGCCCGCGAGGCCGCCCGGTTCGGCCGCGAGCCGCGACGGGAAGACCTCGACGAACGACCACTCGAGCCGCGACGCGATCGCCTTCGCGAACGTCGTCTTGCCGGTGCCGGGCGGGCCGAACAGCACGACCGCCCGCGGCGGCACGACGCCGTATCGCTCGGCGAGGTCGGGCTCGGCGAGCGGCAGCACGAGGCGCTGCTCGAGGATCTCCTTCTCGCGGCGCATGCCCGCGACCGACTCCCAGAGGGTGCGGGGCAGCAGGCGCCCGCCGAGCTCGGCGAGCGAGCTCAGCTCCTGCCGCTGCACGGGGATGCGGCGCTCGAAGTAGCGCAACTGGTGCTTGAGCTCGAAGCCCTGGTTCGCGAACGCGTCGACCCTGCTCTCGTTCTCGGGGATGAGTGCTGAGAGCTTCGTGAGCCCGTGCGGCGCCATGCGCTTCTCGAGGGCGGCGAGCATCGCCGAGCCGATGCCGCGGTGGCGCCAGTCGTCGGCGATCGCGAAGAACACGACCCAGCCCTGGTCGTGCGCGGCGCGGCCGACGGCCGCGCCGATGACCTCGTCGGCGTGCACCGCGACGACGGCGTGGTCCATCTGGCAGGACGCGATGACCTCGCTGAGGTCGTAGACGGGCTCGTGCGACGACTGCCGCTGCGCCTCCCAGAGGTGCAGGATGCCGTCGAGGTCGTCGTTGTGGAACTCGCGCAGACGCCAGCTTGACATGTGGTCCTCCATCGGTGAGTTCCAGCAGCGTAGGCGATGCATCGGGGGCGGTCGGCCTGTGTGACGTCGCCCGCGATGGAAAGAACGTCGAGTGTTGCACGGGCGGAAAGAACCGCGGCAGTTCTGCGAGTCGCGCCCGGCTCGGGCGTCACGCCCCGGTGAACACGAGCCAGAGCAGGAGCCCGTTGAGCGTGATGAGGAACACCGATGCGGCGATGCCCGCCGCGGTCGTCGCCCAGTGGTTGCGCCAGCGGCCGAGCACGCCCGACTTCGCCGTCAGCGACACGAGCGGGATGAGCGCGAACGGGATGCCGAACGAGAGCACGACCTGGCTGAGCACGAGCGAGAGCGTCGGGTCGAAGCCGAGCCAGAGGATCGCGAGCGCGGGGATGAGGGTGACGAGGCGGCGTGCCAGCAGCGGCACCCGCACGTGCAGCAGGCCGTGCATGATCTCGGCGCCCGCGTACGCGCCGACCGACGTCGAGGCGAGCCCCGAGGCGAGCAGGCCCACCGCGAAGAGCGTCGCGATCGCGGGGCCGAGTGCCGTGTCGAGCGCGGCGTACGCGCCCTCGAGGCTGTCGGTGCCCTCGACTCCGGCGAGGTTGACGGCCGCGAGCAGCAGGATGCAGAGGTTGACGGTGCCCGCGATGGCCATCGCGATCGAGACGTCCCAGCGGGTCGCGCGCACGAGCACGTCGGTCGGCACGTCGGTCGCCGTGCCGGGCAGGAGTTCGGGCGAGGCATCCATGCCCCGGCGCACGCCGAACCCGTGCCAGCCGGTGCCGGTGCCGGTGCCGGACTTCCCGCCGGCCTGCTCTCCGCCGCGCCGCGCGAAACGGTCGCGCGACAGCGCGGAGTGCGCGTAGATCGCGTGCGGCATGATCGTCGCGCCGAGGATCGATGCGGCGAGCAGCACCGAGTTCGCGTCGGCGAATCGCGGCACGAGGCCCGCGAGGAGCCCGGCGGGGTCGGGCGGCGCGACGAACACGCCGACGGTGAAGCCGATCGTGATGATCGCGAGCAGGCCCATGATGACGAACTCGAACGTGCGCGGGCCCCGCCGCGACTGCAGCACGAGCAGCACGATCGACACGGCGCCCGTGATGAGCCCGCCCCAGACGAGCGGCACGCCGAAGAGCAGGTTGAGCGCCACCGCGCCGCCGATGACCTCGGCGAGGTCGGTCGCCATGGCGACGACCTCGGCCTGCAGCCAGTACGCGCGCCGGCCCCATCGGTTGCGGATGCGCCCGCCGAGCGTCTCGGGCAGGCTGCGCCCCGTGACGATGCCGAGCTTCGCCGAGAGGTACTGGATGAGCCACGCCATGACGTTGCCGAGCACGACGACCCAGACGAGCAGGTAGCCGTACCGGGCCCCGGCGGTCATGTTGCTCGCGACGTTGCCGGGGTCGAGGTAGGCGACGCCCGCGACGAGGGCCGGCCCGATCAGCCAGGCGACCCGGGGCAGGGATGCCTCGCGGGAGCGCCGCCCGCCCCGATGGGGGCGCTCGGGGCGGGCGGCCGTCGTCGGCGCGGTGCGCGCCGTCTCGTCGTCGAGGGTTTTCGGCATGCCTAAAACATACCAAGATTTCGGCGCACCGAAAGCCCGTCGTCGCCGTATCGTTGAAGGTGGGGGGCAAGGTGCTGCGTCGATTGATCGGACGAACCCGCTCCGGGTTTGAAGAGGCGTCGCCCGGAGCGGACGACGACCCCTACGCGCTCTACCTGCGCTGGGTCGAGGCCGGGCGCCCGCCGCTCGAAGAGGCCGGGCCGGCCGCGCGAGCCGGCTTCGCCGCCGACGACGCGGACCTCGCGATCGACGACGAGGCGGTCGACGACCCGGCCGAACCACGCACGGCACCGACCGCCGCCGCATCGGTGCCCGGCGGCGCCGCGCCGGCGCCGAGCCGAGCCGCCACGTCGGCGAGCCGAGCCGCCACGTCGTCGACGCCCGCCGCGGCGTCGAGCGCCGCGCACGTCAACGCCACCGGCGGCGCCGCCGCGATCACGCCGCCTCGGCGCCGGTTCTGGCCGTTCCGCCGGCGATGAAGGCTGTGCCCCCGCCGGTCGTCGGATGACCCTTGGTCCGACCTCGCCCCAGCGGCCCCGGAGAGACGGATAGCGTTGGCGTGTGAGCGACGACCGGCACGAGGCATCCGAACCCGAGGCGACGATGCCCCAGCACGGCGTCGGGCCGTGGCCCGGCGGCGAGGCCGAGTGGCCCGACGACCCCCGGTACGACCCCGAGCTGCTCGCCGCCGGCGACACGCGCAACGTCATCGACCGCTACCGCTACTGGCGCATGGAGGCGATCGTCGCCGACCTCGACGAGCACCGGCACCCGTTCCACGTGGCGATCGAGAACTGGCAGCACGACATGAACATCGGCTCGATCGTGCGCAGCGCCAACGCCTTCGCCGCCGACACCGTGCACATCATCGGACGCCGCCGCTGGAACAAGCGCGGCGCCATGGTCACCGACCGCTACCAGCACGTGCAGTACCACCCCGACGTCGCGGGGTTCGCCCTGTGGGCGCGCGAGCAGGGGCTGCCCGTGATCGCCCTCGACAACCTCGAGGGCGCCGTGCCGATCGAGGCGTTCGCGTGGCCCGAGCGCTGCGTGCTGCTGTTCGGGCAGGAGGGCCCCGGCCTCTCGGACGAGGCGGCCGCTGCAGCCGATGCCCTCGTCGAGATCACGCAGTTCGGCTCGACCCGCTCGCTCAACGCGAGCGCCGCCGCGGCGATCGCGATGCACTCGTGGGTGCTCACCCACGCGTTCGGGCCGGCCGCGCCCGCGGAGTAGCGTGGCGGGCATGACCGACCACGCGCGAGGCATCCCCGTCACCACCGTCGACGAGCTCGAGGCGATCGTCGGCACGCCGCTGCCGGCCGCCGTGCGCAAGCAGCGCGACCGCCTGCACGAGCTCGACCGCGCGTGGCTCGCCGCCGCCCCGCTCGCGTTCATGGCCACGAGCGACGACGAGGGGCGCCTCGACGTGTCGCCGAAGGGCGATCCGGGCGGCTTCGCGCTCGTGCTCGACGAGACGACGATCGCCATCCCCGAGCGGCTCGGCAACCGCCGCGCCGACGGGTTCCGCAACCTGCTGCACAACCCGCGGGTCGGCCTCCTCTTCGCGATCCCGGGCCGCGGCGACACGCTGCGCATCAACGGGCGCGCGACGATCGTGCGCGACGCGCCCTTCTTCGACGACATGGTCGTGCGGGGCAACCGGCCCGTGCTCGCGACGGTCGTCGACGTCGAGGAGGTCTTCTTCCACTGCTCGAAGGCGTTCCTGCGATCGAAGGCCTGGCAGCCCGACACGTGGGTGCCCGACGCGGCTCCCCGGCGCGCCGTCATCGCGCAGACGCTCGAGCGACCCGACGACTCGCTCGCCGAGCTCGACGAATACTACGGCCCGAGCTACGCCGACCGCATCTACGGGTGACCTACGGTTGACCTGTGACGGTCATCGACAACGCGATCTACGTCGACGGGCGCCGCGCGGTCTCGCCGGCGGTGCTCGCCGAGACGTTCGACGAGCTCGCGCGGCACCGGGGCGGCTTCGCCTGGATCGGCCTCTACCGCCCCGACGGCGAGGAGCTCGGCGTCGTCGCCGAGGAGTTCGGCCTGCACGAGCTCGCCGTCGAAGACGCCCTCGCCGGCCACCAGCGCGCGAAGCTCGAGCGCTACGGCGAGACCCAGTTCGTCGTGCTGCGTCCCGCGCGCTAC
The DNA here is from genome assembly GCF_058349945.1 of Agromyces cucurbitae. Taxonomy (NCBI): domain Bacteria; kingdom Bacillati; phylum Actinomycetota; class Actinomycetes; order Micrococcales; family Microbacteriaceae; genus Agromyces; species Agromyces cucurbitae. The sequence goes on from NZ_JBYRES010000002.1 coordinate 133,013, forward strand.
CTCGACGCCGAGGAGCGCGTCGAGTTCGGCGAGGTGCACCTGTTCGTCGGCGCCGACTTCGTCGTCGCCATCCGCCACGCCGAGAAGCCCGACCTGGCACAGGTGCGCGCGCGCCTCGAGGCCGCGCCCGAACTGCTCGCGCGCGGACCGCTCGGCGTGCTCTACGCCGTCGTCGACCAGATCGTCGACGAGTACGCGCCCGTCGTCGCGGGCCTCGAGAACGACATCGACGAGATCGAGGAGCAGCTCTTCAGCGGCGACGCCGCCGTCGCGCGGCGCATCTACGACCTGTCGGGCGAGGTCATGGAGTTCCAGCGCGCGGTCAAGCCGCTGCGCGAGATGATCGAGGCGATCCGCGACGAGCTCGGCGAGGGCGGGGCGCCGCCCGAGGGCGACGAGCTCGAGCTGCGGCGGGCCTTCCGCGACGTGCTCGACCACGTCATCCGCATCACGGAGCGCGTCGACGAGTACCGGCAGACCCTGCAGAACGCGCTGAGCGTGCACGCGACGCTCGTCGCGCAGCGCCAGACCGAGACGAGCATCGCACAGAGCGAGCAGACGAAGAAGATCTCGGGCTGGGCGGCGATCTTCTTCGCCCCCTCGCTCGTCGCCGGCATCTACGGCATGAACTTCGACCACATCCCCGAACTGCATTGGGCGTTCGGCTATCCCTTCGCGCTCGTGCTCATGTTCGTCTCGGGCTGGGTGCTCTACCTGATCTTCAAGTCGCGGCACTGGCTGTAGCGACCTCGGGTATCGCCCCGGTGAGACGCGGATGCCTCGGGGCCGGCGCCGGCCCCGAGGCATCCGTCGTGCGATGACGACTCAGCCGATGAGGCTCGGCTGCAGGTCGCGCAGCGTGCGGAAGTGCGTCATGCGGGTGACGCCGATGGCCGAGACGACGAGCGCGCCGACGAGCCAGATCGCGAGCACCCCGAAGTCGGCCGCGGCTCGTGACAGGTCGCCGCCGTACATGAACTGCCGCATCGCGTCGACGACGTAGCCCATCGGCAGCACGTGGTGCAGGGCGGCGAGCGGCTCGGGCAGCGTCTGCCACGGGAAGGTGCCGCCCGCCGTCACGAGTTGCAGCACCATGAGCACGAGGCCGAGGAACTGGCCGACCGAGCCGAGCCAGACGTTGAGCGCCAGGATGATCGCCGCGTACGTGACCGAGGCGAAGATCATGGTGCCGACGACCCCGAGCGGGTGGTGCATCTGGAACCCGAGCGTGAAGGCGAGCACGAGGTAGAGCGCGCCCATCTGCACCGCGCCGAGCAGGCCGGGGGTGAGCCAGCCCGCGAGCGTGATGCGGATCGGCGAGTGCAGTGCCGTGACCGCCCGCCGCGAGATGGGCTTCACGATGAGGAAGAGCGCGTAGATGCCGATCCAGCCCGCGAGCGCGGCGAAGAACGGGGCGAGCCCGGCGCCGTAGTTGCCGGCCTGCGCCATCGAGCTCGTCTCGAGGGTGATCGGGTCGGCGATCGTCGAGGCCTGCGCATCGCGCGTCGACTGGCTCGAGTCGGGGATCTGCGCCACGCCCTCGTCGAGGCCGTCGCGCAGCTGCGCCGACCCGTCGGCGAGCTGGTCGAGCCCCGTCTGCAGGGCGCCGACGCCGTCGCGGAGCTGCGCCGAGCCGGTCGCGGCCTGCGCCGCCCCGTCGGCGAGCTGCGCGGCGCCGCTCGCCGCCTGCGCGGCGCCGTCGGCCGCGGTGCTCGCCCCCGCTGCGAGATCGGCAGAACCGTCGGCGACCTGCCGACTGCCCTCGGCGAGCCGGTCGATGTCGCCGACGACCGACTGCACCTTCTCGTTGCCGGTCGTGATGCGGTCGCCGACGACGTCGAGCCGCGCGAGCACGGCGTCGATCGTCGCCTGGTCGAGGCCCTGCGACTCGAGGGCGGCCTCGATGTCGGCGCGGGCCTGCGGCACGGCGGCGGCCGCGTCGGCGACGGCTGATCCCACCCGGTCGGCCGAGGCGGCGAGTTGCGCGTTGCCGTCGGCGATCTGGGCGGCGCCGTCGGCGAGCGTCGCCGAACCGTCGGCGAGCTGCGCGGTGCCGTCGGCGAGCTGCTGCGTGCCGGTCGCGAGCTCGGCCGACCCCGTGGCGAGCTGCGCATTGCCGTCGGCGAGCTTCGTCGCGCCGGTCGCGAGCTGTGCGGCTCCGTCGACCGCCTGTTCGGACCCGTCGGCGAGCTGCGAGGCGCCGTCGGCGGCCTCGACGAGCTTGCCGCGGATCGTCGAGATCGAGTCGAGCAGCGTCGACGCGGCCTCTTCGCCGACCTTCTCGGCGATCGTGGCCCGGATCTGCTCGACCGCCTGCTTGCCGATCGTGCCCGCGAGATAGCTGTTGGCGTCGTTCGTCGACAGCACGATCTCGGCCTGGCGAGGGTCGTCGGTCTGCACTGACGAGAGCGCCTCGGAGAAGTCGGCGGGGAACGTGATCGCGAAGTCGTAGCGGGACTCGTCGAGCCCCAGCTCGGCCTCCTCGGCCGAGACGCGCTGCCAGTCGAACGCGCCGTCGGCGACGAGCTCGTCGGCGATCTCCTCGCCGACGTTGTGGGCCTCGGTCGTCTCGCCCGTGGCGCTCGTCGACGCGGCCACGCCCTCGTCTTCGACGACCAGGGCGACGGGCACCTCGGCGAACTTGGCGTACGGGTCCTGGTTCGCCCAGAGGTACAGCCCGCCGTAGAGCACGGGCACGGCGATGAGCGCCAGGAGCGCCAGCACCGACATCTTGGTCGAGGTGAGCCGCCGGAACTCGGCGGCGATCATCTGCGGGATCTTCACGCGATGCCTCCCTCGGCGAGCGGCAGGGTGTCGGAGTCGTCGAACTCCTCGGGCGAGTCGGGGCCGTGCATGCGGGCGATCATCGCCGCGGCGCCGATCGCGGCGGCCGAGGCGTCACCGGCGATCACGAGCACGGCGAACCCGCGATCGGCGAGCTGCTTCGCGAGCCCCCACCACTCGGTCGGGTCGCCGCCGTGCCGGTCGGGCGACACGATGACGAGGCCCTCGACGCCCTCGCGGAGGATCGCGAGCTCGGTGAGCAGGCGCAGCCTCGTCTGCGGGGCGACGTTGGCGATCGGCGTGCGGGCGACGTCGTCGAGGCCGAGCTGGGTGAGCCAGCGCCACACCGAGACCGGGTTCGACGGCACGCCCGCGAACATGAGCTCCTCGGCGGCGACGCCTGCGACCGTCACGTTCGGCGCGGGGTCGCACACGTCGGGGGCGTCGACGAGGGCGATGCGGCGGCGGATCGCCGAGGCATCGGGCTTGCCGTCGATCGTCACGGCGCCCGAGTCGGGCCGCATGCGCCCCGAGGCGATGAGGCCGAGCACGGTCGGGCGCTGCTCGGTCTCGGCGCGCGCGAGGGTCGCGCGGCCGGACTCGTAGCCCACGGTGGTCGAGCCGAGCGCCTGCCCGTCGCGGCCCTTCGAGACGTCGCGGAGTTCGATTCTCATGCCGGCTCCTCGGTGGTCGCGGGCTTGGTGGTCGCGGGCTCGGCGGGCTCTGGGCCGCTGAGCTCGGGGGTGGTGTCGATGAGGGCGCCCGCCTCGCGCCACGAGAGGCCCGCCGTGCCGAGCACCGACAGCATCACGGCTCGCCGGCCCTCGGCCTGCGGCAGTCCGGTGCGGCCCGACTCGAGCAGCACGGCGAGCGCCGACTCCTCGATCAGGCGGGCGACGAGCGGCTGGCGCAGGTCGTCGCGCACGGTGCCGTCGGCGACGCCGCGGGCGACGAGGGCGGCGAGGCGCTCGCGCACGGGGGCGAGGGCCTCGGCGACGCGCTCGACGTAGGGCTCGGAGAGGGCCATGCCGGCGAGCAGTCGCACGTGCTCGACGACGCCCCAGAGGCGCGAGCCGAGCAGGGCGATCGCGACGGGCGTCGACTCGTGCTCGACGGTCGCGGCGACGGCGTTGAGGCGAGCGGTGCCGCGCTCGATGAGCGCGAGCACGAGTTCGTCGCGGCCCGCGAAGTGGCCGTAGACGGCCCGGCGGCTGAGGCCGGCCGCGGCCGCGATGGTCTCGAGCGGGGCATCGGGTGCGGCGGCGAGCGTGGTCGCGGCGGCGATGAGGAGGGATTCGCGGTTCTCGGCCGCGTCCCTGCGGGGCGCGCGGCGCTCCGCGTCGGTGACGGACGGCATGCGTCGATGCTAACGAACTTGCACACTCGTGTGCAAGTTATTCCAGCCAGTTCACAGGACGAGGCCCGACCCCCTGATGCCGCGCTGCGGGAGCGCGGTCGGGCGGGTCGGGCCTCGTCGTGGACGTACGGGCTCGGAGCGCCGCGACGCCTCAGTCGGTGCCGAGGTCGAACGCGGCCGCCTCGATGGCGGCGTCGGTCGCGGCATCCGCCGCGTCGTCGCTGGCCGCGGCGATCGACGCCGCCTGGCCCTCGGCGAGGTCGCCCACCAGGGCGGCCGTCGCGCCGCCCACGATGCCGAGGTGCGCGTACTGCTCGAGGCGGCTGCGCGAGTCGGCGATGTCGAGGTTGCGCATCGTGAGCTGGCCGATGCGGTCTTCGGGGCCGAAGGCCGCATCGCCCACGCGCTCCATCGAGAGCTTCTCGGGCTGGTAGCTGAACGCGGGGCCCTCGGTGTTCATGATCGTGTAGTCGTCGCCGCGGCGCAGACGCACCGTGACCTCGCCCGTGACGGCCGACGCGACCCAGCGCACGATCGACTCGCGCAGCATGAGCGACTGCGGGTCGAGCCAGCGGCCCTCGTACATGAGGCGGCCGAGGCGGCGGCCCTCGTTGTGGTAGTTCGCGATCGTGTCTTCATTGTGGATCGCGTTGAGCAGTCGCTCGTACGTCAGGTGCAGCAGCGCCATGCCCGGCGCCTCGTAGATGCCGCGCGACTTCGCCTCGATGATGCGGTTCTCGATCTGGTCGCTCATGCCGAGGCCGTGGCGGCCGCCGATGCGGTTCGCCTCGAGCACGAGCTCGACGGCGTCGTCGAAGCGCACGCCGTTGATCGCGACCGGGCGGCCCTCCTCGAAGCGCACGGTGACGTCTTCGGCGGGGATCTCGACCGACTCGTCCCAGAACTTGACGCCCATGATCGGCTCGACGGTCGTGATGCCCGCGCTCAGCTCTTCGAGCACCTTCGCCTCGTGCGTCGCGCCCCAGATGTTCGCGTCGGTCGAGTACGCCTTCTCGGCGCTCGCGCGGTACGGCAGGTCGCGCTCGAGCAGCCACTCGCTCATCTCCTGGCGGCCGCCGAGCTCGGTGACGAACGCCGAGTCGAGCCATGGCTTGTAGATGCGCAGGCGCGGGTTGGCCATGAGGCCGTAGCGGTAGAACCGCTCGATGTCGTTGCCCTTGTAGGTCGAGCCGTCGCCCCAGATGTCGACGCCGTCCTCCATCATGGCCCGCACGAGCAGCGTGCCCGTGACCGCACGACCGAGCGGTGTCGTGTTGAAGTAGGTCTTGCCGCCCGAACGGATGTGGAACGCGCCGCACGCGAGGGCGACGAGGCCCTCTTCGACGAGGGCGGCGCGGCAGTCGACCAGGCGGCTGAGCTCGGCGCCGTACTCGAGCGCACGGCCGGGCACCGCCTCGACGTCGGGCTCGTCGGGCTGGCCGAGGTCGGCCGTGTACGTGCACGGCACGGCGCCCTTCTCGCGCATCCACGCGACGGCGACGGAGGTGTCGAGACCTCCGGAGAAGGCGATGCCGACGCGCTCGCCGACGGGGAGGGACGTGAGGACCTTCGACATGCCCTCCAGCCTACTTGCGCGGCCGGGTGCGTGACATCGAGGGGGATGCCGCGGGCCGGCGCCCACCGACGGACCGCCGGGGGACGCGCCCGGGTGCGTGGGGGACTGCCGCCGCGACGAGTCCGCCGGATAGGCTCGCGAGACCGGGCGAGCGTCGGCGACGATGCCGCCGCACTCGCGGAACCCGCGAACCGTCCGGTCCGGTCGACGTTGTCGACCGTGCATCCAGACCCTTCGAAGGAGACAGGGAATGAATCGCAAGATGATCGGAGCCGCGGCCTGTACCGCTGCCCTGGCCATCGGCCTTCTCGGTGCGGCCGGTACCCCGGCCGTCGCAGACGGCCAGGAGCACAGCTACCTCGTGGTGGGGCCCAACGGCGCCGACACGAAGGGGGCGCAGCAGCGCGTCGCCGCCGCCGGCGGCACCGTCGTGGCCGCGTACGACCAGATCGGCGTCGTGGTCGCCCGCTCGACGGCGAGCGACTTCGCCTCGCGCGTGGGCGGCGGCCTGCAGGTCGCCGCGACCGACGGGCTCGGCACGACGCTCGTCGACGACTCCGAGACGGTCGTGGTCGACTCGGCGAGCGTCGAGGCGTCCGGCAACCCGACCGGTGAGCCGCTGTGGGGCCTGCAGTGGGACATGAAGCAGATCGACGTCGCCGAGGCGCAGGCGGTCACGACCGGCGACTCGTCGGTCGTGGTCGGCGTGCTCGACTCGGGCATCTCGTCGACCCACCCCGACCTGGCCACGCAGATCGCGAAGGACCAGAGCGCCTCGTGCATCGGCGGTGTCGTCGACACGAACGAGGCCGCGTGGAACCCCACGACCTCCGACCACGGCACCCACGTCGCCGGCACGATCGCGGCCGCCATCAACGGGGTCGGCATCGCGGGCGTCGCACCCGGCGTCAAGGTCGCCTCGGTCAAGGTCGTCAACGACGCCGGGTACATCTACCCCGAGGCGGCCGTCTGCGGCTTCCTGTGGGCGGCCGATCACGGCATGCCGGTGACCAACAACAGCTACTTCATCGACCCGTGGGAGTTCAACTGCGTGAACGACCCGCGGCAGCGTCCGGTCTGGGAGGCCGTTCAGCGGGCCATTCGCTACTCCGGCGAGAAGGGCACCCTGAACATCGCGTCCGCAGGCAACAGCAACGTCGACCTGCAGCACAAGTTCGTCGACTCCGGTAGCCCGAACGACGGCAGCTACCCCGTCGAGGACCGCACGATCACGGGTGCATGCCGCGACCTGCCGGCCGAGGCGCCGGGCGTCGTCACGGTCTCGGCAGTCGGGCCGACCGAGCAGAAGGCCTATTACTCGTCGTACGGCCAGGGCGTCGTCGACCTGACCGCTCCCGGTGGCGACGCTCGCTTCCGCAACGGCGGAGCGCCGTCGATCGCGGCTGACGCGGTGCTCTCGTCGACCTTCAACACCGCCACGAAGACGAACGGCTGGGGCTACAAGCAGGGCACCTCGATGGCCGGGCCGCACGCGGCCGGCGTCGCGGCGCTCGCCGTGTCGGCCCACCCGGGCATGACCCCGGGCCAGCTGGCGTCGTTCCTCGAGCGCACGGCGACCCCGATCGCCTGCCCCGACGGCGTCTACAACCCGGTTCCCAACCTGCCGGGCTACGAGGCGACCTGCACGGGCGGCCAGCGCAACGGGTTCTACGGAGCGGGCAACGTCAACGCGTTCAACGTCGTGAAGTGATGCAACCGCTTCCGGCGGCCGAGTAGTGACGAAGGAGCGTATCGAGACCTGGCGACGGGTCTCGATACGCTCCGCTACTCGGCCGCCGATGCCGTGAAAAGGCCCCGCGATAAGGTGGAGTGTGACTCCCGAAGAATCAGCACCCGGGCCTGACGCGGCGCTCGCCGACGAACCCGAGGTCCGTCAGGCGCTCGCCGAGGCCGATCGCGCCTCCGTCGCGGCCGTCGTCTCGGAGCATCCGGCATCGCCCCTCGCATGGGCCGAGCTCGCCGACCTCGCCGACTCCGAGGGGCGCCCCCTCGAGGCCTACGCCTTCGCCGCGGCATCCGCCGAGCTCGCCCGCGCGCAGCTCGCGACCGCCGGCTGGCAGCCCGGCACCGCCGTGCCGTGGGCCGATGAGCCGAATCGCGCGTACCTGCGCGCCCTCGACACGCAGCGCCGCGCCGCCGAGGCGCTCGGTCTCGCCGAGCGCGCCGAAGCCCTCGCCGACGAGCTGCGCAGCGCCGACGCCGAGGCGCCCGCCCGCATCGCGAGCGAGTTCACGCCGACCCAGCTCATCACGATCGTTCCGGCCGACGCGCCGGCAGAAGGAGAGCACTGACATGCCCGCAGCCGTACTCATCGGTGCACAGTGGGGCGACGAGGGCAAGGGCAAGGCGACCGACCTGCTCGGCTCGCGCCTCGACTACGTCGTCAAGTTCAACGGCGGCAACAACGCGGGTCACACCGTGGTCGTCGGCGAGGAGAAATACGCGCTGCACCTGCTGCCGTCGGGCATCCTGACGCCGGGCGTCACACCCGTGATCGGCAACGGCGTGGTGGTCGACGTCGAGGTGCTCTTCGAAGAACTCGAGGGCCTGTCGGCCCGCGGGGTGGATGTCTCGAAGCTGCGCATCTCGGCCAACGCGCACCTCATCACCCAGTACCACCGGGTGCTCGACAAGGTCACCGAGCGGTTCCTCGGCAAGCGGCAGATCGGCACGACCGGCCGCGGCATCGGACCGAGCTACGCCGACAAGATCAACCGCGTCGGCATTCGCATGCAGGACCTGTTCGACGAGAACATCCTGCGGCAGAAGGTCGAGGGCGCCCTCGACCAGAAGAACCACCTGCTCGTGAAGGTCTACAACCGCCGTGCGATCGGCGTCGACGAGATCGTCGACGAGCTGCTCGGCTACACCGACCGGCTGCGCCCCATGGTCACCGACACCTCGCTGCTGCTGCACCAGGCGCTCGAGGCCGGCGAGACCGTGCTCTTCGAGGGCGGCCAGGCCACCATGCTCGACGTCGACCACGGCACCTACCCGTTCGTGACGTCGTCGAACGCGACCTCCGGCGGCGCCGTGACCGGGTCGGGCATCGCGCCGAACCGCATCGACCGGGTCATCGCCGTCATCAAGGCGTACACGACGCGCGTCGGCGCCGGCCCCTTCCCGACCGAGCTGTTCGACGAGTGGGGCGACTTCCTCACCGAGCAGGGCCACGAGTTCGGCACGACGACGGGCCGCAAGCGCCGCACCGGCTGGTACGACGCGCCCATCGCCCGCTACGCGTCGCGCATCAACGGGGTCACCGACTTCGTGCTCACGAAGCTCGACGTGCTCACGGGCATCGAGAAGATCCCCGTGTGCGTCGCGTACGACGTCGACGGCGAGCGCTTCGACGAGGTGCCCGTCTCGCAGAGCGACTTCCACCACGCGAAGCCGATCTACGAGGAGTTCCCCGGCTGGACCGAGGACATCTCGGGCGCCCGCGAGTTCGACGACCTGCCGGCGAACGCGAAGGCCTATGTGCGCGAGCTCGAGGCGATGAGCGGGTCGCGCATCTCGGCCATCGGCGTGGGCCCCGGCCGCGACGAGATCGTCACCCTGCACGACCTGCTCGACTGAGCGTCGCGGGGTTCCCCCGAGCACCGTCCCCCCGATAGTGTCGAAATCGGCTGCGTGCGCTACCACGCGGTCGAGGCGGCTTCCCGCAGCCGCCGGCAAGGGGGAAGTAGATGTCGTCGATCGTCCGTCGTACGCTCGCAGGATTCGCCGCCGTCCTGATGGCGGTGGGCCTCTCGGCACCGGCGGTCGCGCCGGCGTTCGCCGATCCGGGCGATGCGGTCTTCCTGCTCACCAAGTCGGTCAACCCGAACACCTCGCCGTACGACCCGGGCGAGAAGTTCAGCTACACGATCGAGGTGACCTGCAACAGCACCCTCGTCGACACGTGCGACAGCGCGCAGCTGACCGACTCGATCCCCGCGCCGCTCGTCTTCGACCCGGCCGTGAACCCGCCGGTCGTCGTGAGCGGTGCGGGCGAGAGCAGTGTCACCGTCGACGGCAGCGACTTCACGGTCGACTTCACGACGATCGGCGCCGACGGTACCGGCATCCCGACCGGCCAGAAGGCGACCATCACGGTCTTCGTGCAGGTGCCCGCCGACATCAGCGCCGACTACAACGACACCGACATCGTCAACACGGTGACCGCCACGAGCGGCGACGCCGAGTCCAAGACCGCCTCCGCGACCATCACGATCGAGGTGCCCGAGATCCTCGACTCGACCGTCACGAAGACGGTCGACGACCACCAGCCCGACACCGCCCCCGGCATCCCGGCACTGCCCGACCAGCCCGTCGACTACACGATCGGCGGCGGCAACGCCTCGAACCGCTCGGTCGACGCGATCGTCGTGCAAGATCCGGCGGCCGGCGTCGCGAGCCCGTACGAGACGTATCTCGACTACACGGGCATCACCTCCATCACACCGCCGGCCGGCGCCGACCAGGTCATGATCGAGTGGTCGGACGGCGACGGCGACGGCACGTGGACCGTCGCCTACGGCCCCGGACCGATCCCCGCCGACCCAGCGGGAATCCCCGAGGGCGTGCCGTTCGACCAGGTCAAGGGCCTGCGCTTCACCTTCACCGCCTCCGACGGCAGCCAGCTGCCGCCGTCGGGCGACTCACCGGCGACCATCGGCATCGGCGCCGAGACCAACGACGCCGTGCTCGCGCTCGATCCGGACGAGTCGGTGACCGTGCCCAACACGGCATCGTCGAACATCGTCGTCGATGACACCCCGAGCACGCCGAAGACGGCCGACGGCTCGGTCGTCGTCATCAACACCGGCCCGTTCGTCGATGTCGAGAAGAGCTTCGCCGACCCGACGCTGCTCGCCGGCCAGTCGACCACCGCGACGATCACCTCGACCAACGGCTTCCGCCCCGTCACCGAGATGGTGATCCAGGAGCCGACCCCCGGCACCGCCGATCTCGCCGACCAGGGCCTCACCTTCGACGGGTTCGCGGGCGGCGTCGTCTGGCCGCCGAACGCGACCGCGGCGGAGATCACCTACACCTACGCCGACGGCACCACCGAGACGCTCTCGACGACCACGCCGAACACCCTGCCCGACCCCACGGCGCAGGACGCGAGCGAGGTCGTCGGTTTCACGGTGACCTTCAGCGGCCCGATCATCCAGAACGCGACGGCGACGCTGCCGTTCACGGTCATCGCGCAGCCCGTCGACGACGCAGACGTCACGAGCACGAACGACACGACGTCGACCGTGACCGACTCGACCGGCAAGACCGGTACCGACAACGACCCGGCCGACCTCACCCGGCAGCCCGGGCGCGTGTCGACGACGATCGACAAGAACATCGTGCGCGACGAGCTCTGGGCCGTGCCGGGTTCGCTCACCGACGTCACGTTCCTCGCCGACGTCAACGACGAGGGACCCAACGCCTCGACGATCGGCGCCGACGAGCTCATCGTGAGCGAGCCCGCCGACCCGCCGGTCGCGCCCGCGGTCGACCCGTTCTGGAACGCGTTCGACCTCACCCAGATCGTGGCCGGCGTGCCCGCGAACGCCGACCTGCAGGTCGAGTACTGGGACGGCACCCAGTGGCTGCCGCTGCCCGGCGGGCAGCTGAACGGCGAGGGCACGCTCGTGCTCGCGGTCGACGCCGACACGGCGCCCGTCACGCGCGACGACATCTCCGGCCTCCAGTTCGTCTACACGCCGAAGGCGGGCCAGCAGTTCCCGCCCGGCTTCGAGGTCGCTCCGCAGATCACGGTCGCGACGCGCGACCAGTTCCGCGACGGCACGTCGGGTTCGGTGGCGGATGCCGCGGCCGACGCCGACCCGCTGACGGTGCCGAACACCGCGACGAGCGAGGTCGTGAACCCCGACGACAACACCCCCGACGACAACACCGCGACCGACAGCGACTCGATCGACCTCAACCCGATCGACGGCGGCGGCGGGCCGGGCTACCCCGACCTGATGGAGAAGAACTGGCTCACCGACGAGAACGACCCGTTGTTCGCGTTCAGCGGCGACCAGCGCACGGCTCGCATCTCGTGGTCGACCGAGGGCGTCCCGTTCGATTCGATCGCGATCACCGACGACCCGACCGCGGGGCCCGACTACTCCGACCAGACGATCGCGAACTCGAGCTTCGACGCGTTCGACCTCGTGGCGATCGCGCCGATCGACTCGACGCTCGATCCGATGATCGGGTACGACAAGATCGCGAAGCTCGAGCTCTTCAACGGCGACACCGGCCAGTGGGACGACGTGACCGCCGCGGCCTGTCCGAGCGCCGCCGACTGCGACGGCGCCTTCCCCGGTTACCAGTTGTCAGGCGCCGAGCAGGCGTCGACGCGCGCCGTGCGACTCACGTACGAGGAGGGCTCGCACCGGGGCGGCGGCACCGGCCCGACACCCGGTTCGGGCGTCGCCGCGTCGTACGGACACGAGCGGAACCTCGACCTCGTCTTCGAGTTGCGCGACTTCAAACGCAGCGACGGCGGCCCAGTGACCGGCACGCTGCACTCCGAGACGTACAACACGGGGCTCAACGGCACCGTGCTCGACACCGCGGGCCTCGTGGGCGAAGGCCCGGCACCGACGAGCCAGGTCGACGACGACGACATCGTCATCACCGACTCGGTCGTGAACACGACGGTCGAGAAGACGTTCGACCAGGCCGAGCTGCCGATCCCGCCCGACACGACGCCCGACGCCGACTACCCGCTCGTCACCGCGACCATCACGGCGCGCAACGAGACCGAGGCCTCGGTGCAGTCGCTCGAGATCACCGACCCCGACGCGAGCCAGGCCGCGCCGACCGCGTTCGAGTACCTGAACCTCCACAGCATCGACCAGATCACGGTGCCCGACTTCGCGACGGAGTCGACCGTCACGCTCACCCGCGAGGGCGGCGTCGACGCGCCGATCTCGATCGACGAGGCGCTCGCGCTCACCCCGGCCGACCTCGCCGACGTCACCGGCATCTCGGTGCTGCACACGGACGCCGACGACGTCGCGATCGTCACGAAGGCGCAGGGCACCCTCGTGCTGACCTACCAGCTGCGCAAGACCGAGCGCACCTCGGGCGACCCCGTGACGACGACCGACCTCGGCGCGACGAACACCGCGGGCTCCGAAGTCGTGCGGCCCGGCGGCGACCTCGACCTCGACACCGCGACCGACACCGACGACGCGAGGGTCAACTTCGCCGACGCGAGCTACGGCGTCGTCGCGACGAAGGACATCGTCTACACGGGCGGCGCGCACTCGCCGAGCGATCGCGTCGAGAACGAGGACCCGGCGAACTACAGCGTGACCCTCACCGGCCAGCCCACGGGCAACGTGCGCACGACCGTGCTCACGATCACCGACGAGACGCCGACGTTCTGGAACCAGTTCGAGCTCGGCGCCCTGTCGGACGTCGTCCTCCCGACACCGGTTCGCCAGCTCAGGGTCTCGGCGCTCGTCGGCGTCGACTTCGCCTACGACGGCACCGACCTCACCTACACGTGCAACGGGTCGGCCGACCTCACCGACTGCTGGGTCGTCGGCGACTGGCAGCAGGCCGACTCGGGCGGCAACGTCGCCCCGTTGCTGCCCGGCGGCGTGGCCGCCGCCGACGTGCTCGGCCTCCGCTACGACGTGCGGGTCGACGACGACGCCTCCAACTGGGAGAACCCGATCAACCCGATCGCCGCCGTGGCGTTCGAGGCGACGCAGCTGACCGACCTGCGGTACGGCCCGAACGGCGAGGACGACGTGCCCGTGCCGTCGACGCAGCCCGGACTCGAGGTGCCGATCGCCCCTGGTGAGACGGCGGCCGGCACGACGAGCGACGCGGTCGACGTCGACGGCGTCGGCTCGTGGGCGAACGGCGACACGACGTGGACGGCGCACGACGACGCCGCCGACACGACGCAGCTGTTGCACCTCTCGAACGGCATCGAGGTCACGAAGAACCCCGGCAACGGCAGCGACGGCGCGAACGCGCAGCAGTTCCCGCCGGCCTCGCGCATCCCGTACGTGATGACCGTCACGAACACCGGCGAGTGGCCGATCACGGGTCTCGTGCTCACCGACTCGGTGGGGGCCGACGCGAACGGCTCGTACCTCGTACCCGTGCCCGGTGCGAACCCGGTGTTCGCCTTCACGCTGAAGGCTGCCGACGGCACCACGCTGCCGACGGCGGGATTCTCGGGCACGCTCGACGAGACGACCGGGGTCGTGACGATCACGGTGCCCGACGGGTTCGTGTTCAACCCCGGCGACGTGCTGACGATCACGGCCGCGCTGCAGTTCCGCCAGGGATTGCCGCCGGGCACGCCCGTCTCGAACACCATCAGTGCGACGAGCGACCGCACGTTCGACACCTGCGACTACACGGAGCTCGCGCAGCCGCAGGACCAGGTCACCGATGTCGAGGACTGCACCGCGTACACGACGGTCACCCCGACGGCGGCTGCGCCGATCAGCCTCGTGAAGTCGGTCAAGGGCTCCGCGGCCGGAGTGCCGGGTGCGAGCTCGGGCGACGTCAACTACGACGACCTCGGCGTGCTGAACACCTCGAACCCGCCGTCCGCAGCCAACTGCGCCGAGCCGAACGCGGCTGACGGCTACTACCGCAACGCGTGCGTGCCGATCACCCGCCCCGGCGGCATCGAGACGTGGCGTGCCACGTTCTCGAATCTCGGCAACGTTCCCGCCTCGACCATCGCGGGCATCGACGTGCTCCCCGCGATCGGCGACCAGGGCGTGACGGTGGCCACGAACCGCGGCTCGCAGTGGTCGCCGACGTTCCTCGGCAACGTCCAGGTCACCGCGAGCCAGGGCGGCGCCGCCGTCACGGTCTATTACTCGACGGACGTGCCGTCGACCGCGTGCAACGCGGCCGACATCGAGTGGACCGCCCGCAACCAGCCGATCCCGAGCAGCGACCCGTGCTTCGCCGACGTCACTGCGCGCAACTGGGTCGCGTTCACGAATGCCACACCCGCCGCCGAACTCGCGACTGCGAAGGCACTGAAGGTCTCCGTCGCCTGGCCCGAGGGCACGGGTCTGCTGCCCGGCGGGAGCGGCGAGATCCGCTTCGACACGCAGACGCCGTACCAGTTGCCCGACGCGTACGCGACCGACCTGCCGATCGCGTGGAACGCCGTCGCCGCAGGCTCGCGGGCCGACTACCAGGGCAACCAGATCTACCAGGGGCCCGTCGAGCCGGTGCGTTCGGGCGTCGCGGTGCCGACGGGTGAGATCGAGCTCGTCAAACAGATCGAGACCGACCCCGACCCGTGGCCCGAGGGGCTGCCGCTGCCGACGTCGTACGACTTCGGCGTGCAGTGCACCTCGGGTGGCGAGGTGGTGACGCTCGTCGTTCCGGGCGGCGCGGCCGGTGACACGGTGACGGTGCCGGCCGACGGCACGCCGACGCCGTACGGCAGTGGCACCAATCTGCCGCTGTACGCCGACTGCACCGTGCAGGAGACGTCCTCGCAGGGCGCCGAGGTGTCGTACGACCCGGCAGGGGCCGACGACCGTTCGGGCGAGGTGACGGCACGGCGCGACCTCTCGGGCCGCACCGACGTGCACCACGGGGCGCCCGACGAGCTCGCTCGCGAGCGTGTGACGGTCACGAACGCCTACGAACTGGGCGGCTTCTCGGTCACGAAGGACGTCGTGAACGATCCGGGCGCCATCGACCAGGACGGGAACCCGATCGAGTTCGACCCGGCATTCGAGTTCACGGCCACCTGCACCTTCCTCGGCGAGGAGGTGCTCGCGACCGATGACCAGACTTTCACGCTCCATGACGGCGACACGAAGACGGTCGACGGGGTGCCGGTCGGTTCCGAGTGCACCGTGACCGAGACCGACGCGGGCGGTTCGACGAGCACGTCGATCGTCGTCACCGAGACGGGCGAGGAGACGCAGGACGTCGACGGCGCGAGCGTCGACTTCACGATCCTGCCCGACGGCGACGGCGACGGCATGCACGCGACGGTGCTGGCCGTCACGAACACCTACACGGTCGGCTCGATCTCGGTGACGAAGTCGGTCACGGGCGACGGTGCCGAGACGTGGGCCGCCGACGACTTCGAGGTGCGGCTCGTCTGCACGTGGGACGAGGCGACCACCAACCCCGTCTACGACGACACCCACACCATCACGGCGACCGCGCCCGGCAACGTGTGGACGGTCGACCAGCTGCCGACCGGCGCCGAGTGCACCGTGACCGAGCCCGACGACGGCGGCGCGACCGAGGTGACCGTCACCCCTGCGCAGCCCGTCGTGGTCGGTCAGGCCGGCACCGAGGGCGACCCGGTGCAGGTCGCCGTGACGAACGACTACCGCATCGGCGGCTTCGAGATCTCGAAGACCGTGTCGGGCCCGGGCACCGGATTCACCGACGGCGTCGACTTCGAGTTCGAGTACGTCTGCGTGTACGAGGGTGCGACGGTCGGCGAGGGCACCCTCACCGTCACGGGTGACGGCACCGCCGGTCCGCTCACGAGCGACCCCGTCACCGGCCTGCCCGTCGGCAGCGTCTGCACCGTCACCGAGACCGACGACGGCGGCGCCGACGCGCTGCCCGACCCGGTCGACGTGACGATCCCCGACGAAGCCGACGGGATCGCGCAGGTGGCGACCGCCCCGATCGACAACCACTTTTCGGCGGGCACCATCTCGGTGACGAAGGTCGTCGACGGCGAGGCATCCACCGACCCCGACTACCAGGACCAGATCACCGCCGCGACGTACACGGTGCACGTGACCTGCTCGCTCACCGAGGGCGGCGACCCGCTGTTCGACGGCGACGTGCAGGTGACCGGCGGCCAGACCGTCACCGTCACCGATCCGGCGACGGGCGACCCGCTGCTGCTGCCGATCGGCACGCACTGCTGGGGCGAGGAGACTGACGACGCGGGCGCGACCGACTCGAGCGTCGACCACGACTCGTTCGACGACGCGGTCATCGTGGTCGCTGACGACGGCGACGAGGCGCAGGCGCTCGAGCTCACGGCGACGAACACCTTCGACCTCGCCGACCTCGTGATCGAGAAGGCGCTCGACGGTGACGCCGCGTCGTACGCCGAAGGCAAGACCTTCGAGATCCTCGTGACGTGCACGCTCGACCGCGGCGACGGCAACGACCCGATCGTGTCGTACGACCAGGAGCCCGTCGAGCTGCAGGGCGGCGAGCAGGCGACGCTCACCGACATCCCGATCGGCTCCGACTGCTACGCCGAGGAGCCCGACGGCCAGGGGGCCTGGGAGATCGTGATCAGCGCCACGGCCGACGCCCCCGTGGTCGTCGACGGCGGCGAGACGCCCATCACCGTCACCGTGACGAACGTCTTCCCCGATGCCGGGTTCACGGTCACGAAGACGGTGTCGACGGCGGCGGTCGACCAGAACGGCGACCCCATCTCGACCGACCTCGTGTTCCGCTTCTCGGCCGTCTGCACGTTCGACGGCGAGACCGTGCTCGACGAGGAGTTCCTGCTCCGCACGGGCGGCGAGCGGAGCTTCACGGGTCTGCCCGCCGGTGCGGAGTGCACCGTCGAGGAGACGGAGTCGCGAGGCGCCGACACGTCGATCGTGGTGACGCAGAACGGCACCGACGACGACCTCGGGCCGGCGACGAGCGCCGACTTCACCCTGCGGCCCGACGTCGACGACCAGGTCGTGACGGTCGTCGCCGTCACCAACAGCTACCCGGTGGGCTCGGTCGAGGTCGTGAAGACGGTCACCGGCACGGGCGCCGACGCGTGGGGCGGCACGTTCGGCGACTTCGACGTGCGGTTGATCTGCACGCACCCGCAAGCGGTGCCCGACGTCGTCTACGACGACACGCACACCCTCACGAAGGACGCGCCGGGCGACGTCTGGCTCGTCGAGAACCTCGTGACCGGCGCCGAGTGCCGGGTGACCGAGGTCGACGACGGCGGGGCGACCGAGTCGACCGTGACGCCCGAGACGTTCATCGTCGGCGACGACGCGGACGAGCAGGGGCCGATCGAGGTCGACATCGTGAACGACTTCCGCACGGGCGCGCTGAACGTGCTCAAGCACGTCGCGGGCCCCGGCGCTCCGGCGTTCTCGGAGGGCGAGTACACCTTCGAGGTCGTCTGCACCTACGAGGACCAGACGGTCGTCGACCAGGAGCTCGTCGTCGAGAGCGACGGCGGTGAGGGGCCGTTCACGAGCGACACCATCACCGGCATCCCCGTCGGCGCCGAGTGCGTCGTGACCGAGACCGACCCGGGCCACGCCGACGAGCCGGCCGCACCGGTCACCGTCACGATCGCCGACCAGGCCGAGGAGGGCGTCGAGACCGTCGTCACCGCCGGCTTCGTCAACGAGTTCTCGCTCGGCACGGTCGAGCTCACGAAGGAGGTCGACGGCGACGCCGCCGACGCCGCGTGGGTGACCGACGCGGTGTTCACCGTGCAGGTGACCTGCCAGGTCGAGATCGCCGGCGAGCTCGTGACGCTCTACGACGCGCCGGTCGAGCTCGCCGCCGGTGAGACGGTCGAGATCGTCGACGCCGAAGGCGTCGCCGTGCAGCTGCCGCTCGGCACGCACTGCTTCGGCGTCGAGACCGACGCGGGCGGCGCGACCGCCTCGAGCGTCGACTTCGACTCGTACGACGACGCGACGATCGTCGTCGAGCAGGGCACGGCGCAGCGACTGACGATCACGGCGACCAACACCTTCGACGCGGGCTCGCTCGAGCTCGAGAAGACGGTGTCGGGCGCGGTCGACGCAGCCTCCGGCAAGACGTTCGAGGTCGCCCTCATGTGCGTGCTCGACCGTGGCGACGGCAACCCCGACTTCGTCGCCCTCGACGAGACCGTCGCGATCACGGCAGGTGAGACGAAGGCCTTCGACGACCTGCCCGTCGGGGCCGAGTGCTGGGCCGAGGAGACCGACTCGGGTGGGGCCGTCGCCGTGACGGTGAGCGCGACCGAGGCGAGCCCCGCGGTCGTCGGTGCCGACGAGGTCGTCACGATCACGGTCGACAACGAGTTCGACGCGCCGCTGCCGTCGACCGGCGTCGACGGGCTCGACGTCCGGCTGACGCTCGCGCTGCTGCTCGTCGGCGGGGGGCTCGCGGCGATCGCGTTCGTGGTCGTCCGGCGTCGCCGCCGGCGCGCATGAGCCGGTGGTCGGCCTGACGGGCCGGGTCGACTGAGACAGAGCGAGGGGCGGATGCCGAGGCATCCGCCCCTCGTCGTCTTCGGCGCTGCTCGTCAGTCGGGCGAGCCGAGCGGGCCGGTGCCCGTGCCCTCTGGCACCTGGCGCACGTCGAGCAGCTCCTCGCGGCCCGCGCCGCCGGAGACGGCCACGGTCAGCACGGGGCCGACGCCGCGGGCGTAGAACTTCAGCTCCTCGACGTCGGGTTCGAGCGGCGTCGTGTCGCGCGTGAGCAGTGCGCCGTCGTAGGCGCCGTACGGCACCTCGACGAGCTCGTCGACGCCGAGCACCGCGCCCTCGTCCTCCGCTTCGTCCTCGAGGTACTCCTGCCGGTACGCCATGCCGGGCCGCGGGCGGGCGGGCAGGGCGATGCCGGGCTGCGCCCCGTCGACGCCGGCCTCGAAGCTGCCCTCGGTCGACACGACCTCGCCGCCCTCGAACTCGGCGGTCTGCTCGCCGAGGTACCAGATGTTGCCCTCCTCGTCCTGCGCGTACCAGTCGAACGTGTCCTCGACGAGCTCGTCGCCGCGGCTGACCGTGTCGCGCACGACACGCGCCTCGACGCCGTTCGCGATGGCCTTCGTCTCGGAGGTGACGGTCACCCGCACGGTGAGGTCGCCGTCGGGGTCGGTCTCGCGGTACACCCACTGCGTGCCGGGCTTCATCGGCCAGTACGGGTTGTCGATGTCGGTCGTGAAGTCGGCCGGGTCGAGGGTCACCGGCTCGTCGCCGACCGGCAGGGAGCGACCGTGGCGCACCGGCATCTGCACCGGCATCTGCGGGAACATGGGCGGCCCGACGCAGCCCGACGTGAGCAGTGCGCTCGTCGCGACGATGACGAGCGCCAGCGGCTTGCCGATCGGGCCCATGGGACGCCTCGATTCCCGCGTGCCGTGCGCGGTCACCTTCAGCATCCGCCCGCCGATCGCACCGCGCGACCGCGGAGCGCCATTCGTCCGGGCGCCGGGACGCGACGAGGGGGATGCCTCCCCGCACCACTCCACACATCGCTGCGCGATGCGCGGAGCCTCTGGCGCGTGGGCCCAGGCGGCATCCCCCTCGTGGCCGTCGACTCGTACCGGCCGGCGGTTCCGGCTGAGCCGGTTACTCGTTGCCGATGGCGCCGTCGGCGGCCTCGCGAGCACCGTCGATGTGCTCGTCGAACTTGCCGCCCGTGACCTTCTTCGCGAAGTCGGCGACGCCGTCGAGCACCGAGTCGCTGATGCCCTCGGCCTGCTCGCTCTTCAGCGCGTCGTCGATCTTGTCTTTGTTCTGCTCGTAGAACTCGCCGGCCTGCTTGGCCGCGTCGTCGATGGCCCCCATGGGTTCGCCTTTCGTTCGGTGATCGGACCCGGTCATCGTCGCACGCGGCGCCGTCGGCGCGGAAGACCCAGTGACTCGGCACCCGAATTGCGACCGACTCGACGGCGCGGCAGACTCGGTCGGGTGACCGCCCCCGCCACGTCTGCGACCGTGCCCGCCCCGACCGAACTGCGGGGGCGCTTCGTGCGGCTGACGCCGCTCACCGAGGCCGACCTGCCCGGGCTCGTCGAGCCGCTCGCGCGGCCCGAGGTGTTCGCCGGCGGGTACGGCGGCGGCCCGGCCGGGCTGCCGCAGGGGCGAGCGGCGTTCATCGAGTGGGCGCGGCGCTACTACCTCGCCGACGATGCGGCGCGGCCCTTCACGGTGCGCCTCGTGGGCGGATCGGACGATGGGGCGATCGTCGGGGCGACGAAGCTCGCCGACTTCGACACGGCCAACGAGTCGACGCACATCGGCTGGACGGCGTACGACCCGAAGGTCTGGGGCACCGCCGTCAACCCCGAGACGAAGCTGCTGCTGCTCGACCTCGCGTTCTCGCACGGCTTCGGGCGCGTGAAGATCCAGGCCGACTCGGCGAACGCGCGCTCGCGCGGTGCGATCGAGAAGCTCGGCGCCAAGCTCGACGGCGTCATGCGCCGCGACAAGCGGCGGGCCGACGGCTCGTGGCGGTCGAGTGCGGTCTACTCGGTGATCATCGACGAATGGCCCGAGGTTCGAGCCGGCCTCGAGGCCCGGCTCGCGACCTTCGACTGACGCGCGCAGGCCGCCGCCGCCCCGGAACGTATCGAGCGTGTACTCGCCGCCCGATCGGAGGGCGACGAGTGCACGCTCGGCGGAGGGAACGCAGGCGCGGCGCGGCGCTGCAGGCTACCCGACGACGGTGAACGCCGCTCGAAGCAGGTCCGCGTCGCGCGACGACGACCCGACGAGCAGCTCGAACGCGCCGGGCTCGACGACCCGGTCGCCCCGGGCGTCGACGATCGTGCACGCGGCCACGGGCAGCTCGAGGTCGACCGTCACGGTCTCGCCCGCGGCGACGTCGACCTGGCGGAACGCCTTGAGCTCCTTGCCCGCCCAGCTCACCGACGTGACGGTGTCGCTGACGTAGACCTGCACCGTCTCGCGCGACGGCCGGTCGCCCGTGTTGCGCAGTTCGACCGACGCCCGCACGGTGTCGGCGACCGAGAGCTCATCGGTCTCGAGCCGCAGCGACCCGTACGAGACGTTCGTGTACGAGCGGCCCTCGCCGAAGGCCCATGCGGGCGACTGGGTGAGGTCGGCGTAGCGGTCGCCGTGCTGCCCGCGGATCTGGTTGTAGTACGTCGGCTGCTGGCCGACGTGCCGGGCGAACGAGATCGGCAGGCGGCCGCTCGGCTCGATGAGGCCGAGGGCGAGCTCGGCGATCGCACGCCCGCCCTCCATGCCGGGGGAGGCGGCCCAGACGATCGCCGAGGCCCGGTGCGCCGAGGGCGGCAGCACGAGCGGCTTCGACGCGAGCAGCACCACGACGAACGGGGTGCCCGTCTCGGCGAGCGCGTCGAGCAGGGCGACCTGCCCGCCGATGAGCTCGAGCGTCGCGGTCGAGCGGCCTTCGCCGACGAGCTCGATCACGTCGCCGACGACCGCGACCACGACGTCGGCCGCACGGGCCTGCGCCACCGCCTCGGCGATCATGGCCTCGTCGGGCGGCGACGGCACGACGATCTGCGGACGCGGCTGGCCGTCGGGGAAGGTCGCGCCTGCCGGATCCTGCTCGAGGGTCAGCACGTCGGCGCCGCGGGCGTGCGTGATCGTCCAGTCGGCGGGCGCGAAGCGGCGGAAGCCGTCGAGCACGGTCGTGATCATGTCGCGCGGCTGCCCGTCGAGCCAGCCGGCCTGGCCCGAGCTGCCGGCCCAGTCGCCGAGCTGGGTCTGCGCGTCGTCGGCGAGCGGGCCGACGATCGCGACGGTGCGGGATGCCTCGGGGCGGGCGAGCGCCCGCCCCGAGGCATCCGCCTCGAAGCCGCCGCCGAGCGGCAGCACGCCGTCGTTCTCGAGCAGCACGAGCGAGCGGCGGGTGAGCTCGAGGTTGAGCGCGCGGTGGTCGGCGGTCGCGATCTCGGTGGCGATGCGCTCGCGGTCGGGATGCCGCGGGTCCTCGAAGAGGCCCAGCTCGAACTTCAGGGTGAGCACGCGGGCGACCGCAGCGTCGAGCTCGGCCTCGACGAGCAGGCCCTGCTCGATGGCGTCGAGCGCGCCGCGGTAGAACCCGGGCGTCGTCATGATCATGTCATTGCCCGCCTTGACCGTCGCGGCCGAGGCGTGCGCGTAGTCGGGCTGGATCTGCTGCTCCCACACCATGCGGCCGACGTTGTCCCAGTCGGTGATGAGCGAGCCCGTGTAACCCCACTCGCCGCGCAGCACGTCGGTCAGCAGCCACTCGTTGAGCGTGATCGGCACCCCGTCCGTCGTCTGGTAGCCGAGCATGAACGTGCGGCATCCCTCGCGGGCGACCCGCTCGAACGGCGGCAGGAACCACGAGCGGAGCTTGCGGCGCGACAGGTCGGCCTCGCTCGCGTCACGGCCGCCCTGCGTCTCGGAGTAGCCCGCGAAGTGCTTCGCCGTCGCGAGGATGGCGCGGCGGTCGTCGAGGCCGTCGCCCTGGTAGCCGCGCACCATCGCCGAGGCGAGCTCGCCGATGAGATGCGGGTCCTCGCCGAAGGTCTCGTCGACGCGGCCCCAGCGCAGGTCGCGGCTGATGCACAGCACGGGCGAGAAGGTCCAGTGGATGCCGGTCGCCGCGACCTCGACGGCCGTCGCGCGGGCGGCGCGCTCGACGAGATCGGCGTTCCAGGTGCCGGCCATGCCGAGCTGCGTCGGGAAGATCGTCGCGCCCTCCCAGAACGAGTGTCCGTGGATGCAGTCCTCGCCGACGAGCAGCGGGATGCCGAGCCGGGTCTGCGCGACGAGGTCGTGGGCGCGGTCGAGCCGTTCGGGGGAGGCGTGCAGGATCGAGCCGACGTGCTTGCCCAGCACGAGGTCGTCGAGGTCGTCGCGGGCGTCGAGCTGCAGCATCTGGCCGACCTTCTCCTCGACCGTCATGCGGGCGAGGAGGTCGGCCACCCGCTCGACGATCGGCAGGGCCGCATCGCGGAAGGCGGGGGCGTGGTCGTGCAGCGGCAGGGCGGTCACGGGTGTCGTGCTCCTCGATGGTGCGTGGGTGTGCGGTGGGCGGAGGCCGGTTCCGGTCATGCGTTCGCCGCCTCCTTCTCGGATGCCTCGCCGGAGCGTCGCGCGGACTCGCCGACGATCCCGTCGGGGGAGTCGTCGGGCGCCGTGCCCGGGGCATCCGTCGTCGGGGTGGTGGCGGGGGCGCGCACCGCGGTGACCGCGCTCGTCGCGCTGAGGCCCTGCTTGCGAAGCGCCCGGGCGCGCTCGCCCGCCGAGCGCAGCCGCGGGTTGACGTACTCGTCGATGCCGAAGTTGATGAGCGCGAGGGCCGTGCCGAGCAGCGCGATGCAGAGGCCCGCGGGCACGTACCACCACCAGTAGTCGGGGAAGGCGCCGTTCTGCTGCGCCCAGAAGAGGATGGTGCCCCAGTTGAGGTTCGTGATCGGGATGACGCCGATGAACGCGAGCGTCGTGAGGCCGAGCACCGCGGCCGTGACCGTACCGACGAAGCTCGAGGCGATGATGGCCATGAGGTTCGGCAGCATCTCGACCGCGATGACCCGCCAGAGCGGCTCGCCGTTGGCACGCGCCGCCTGCACGAAGTCGCGGCTGCGCAACGACATCGTCTGGGCTCTCAGCACGCGGCCGCCCCACGCCCAGCCGGTGATCGCGAGCACGGCCGAGATGAGCAGCAGGCTCGGGTTCTCGTACTGCGAGGCGATGATGATCATGAGCGGCAGGCCGGGGATCACGAGGAACACGTTCGTGAGCATCGACAGCGACTCGCTGCGCCAGCCCGCGAGCATGCCCGAGGTCACGCCGACGACGATCGCGATCAGGGTCGCGATGACGCCCGCCAGGAACCCGACGACGAGCACGCCGCGGGTGCCGTAGATGATCTGGCTCAGCACGTCCTCGCCCATGTGGGTGGTGCCGAGCCAGTGCGCGGGCGACGGCGGCTGCTTGAGCGCCGAGTAGTCCTTCTCGAGCGGGCCGTAGGGGGCGATGAGGTCGCCGAAGACGGCGAGCACGGTGAAGAAGGCGAGGATCGCGAGGCCCGTCAGCGACTTGCCGTTGCGGAACATCGAGAACGAGGCGCCCATGCGCTTCCACATGTTGCGGCCCGGGCGCGAGCCCTCGGGGGCGGACTCGCGCAGCGCGGTCGTCGTGGGGATCGTCATGTCAGGCCTCCAACTGGCGGGCGCGCGGGTCGAGGATCGCGTAGGCGATGTCGGCGAGGATGTTCGCCGCGAGCACCGCGAGCGTGATGACCAGGAACAGGCCCTGCATGAGCGGGTAGTCCTTGGCGTTCGTCGCGTCGAGCAGCAGCTTGCCGACGCCCGGGTACGAGAAGACGAGCTCCATCACGAGGGTGCCGCCGACGATGAAGCCGAGCGAGAGTGCGAAGCTCGACAGCTGCGGCAGCATCGCGTTGCGCGCGGCGTAGCCGGTGACGACCTGGCGCTCGGGGAGGCCCTTCGCCTGCGCGACCGTGATGTAGTCCTCGTCGAGGACGGTGATCATCATGTTGCGCATGCCGAGGATCCAGCCGCCGAGCGACGCGATGACGATCGTGAGCGCCGGCAGGGTGCCGTGGTAGATCACGCTGCCGATGAACTCGGCGTTGAACCCGGGCGTGACGCCCTTGTCGTACGCGTGCGAGGCGGGGAACCATCCGAGCGTCGTCGAGAAGATCGCGATCGCGATGAGTCCCATCCAGAAGTAGGGCACGGTCGAGAAGAAGGTCGCGATGGGCAGCACGGCGTCGGCCTTGCTGCCGCGTCGCCAGCCGATGAAGGCGCCGAGCCCCGTGCCGAGCACGAACGAGATGATCGTCGCGAGGCCGACGAGGCCGATGGTCCACGGCAGGGCGACGGCGATGACGTCGGTCACGGGGGAGAGGCCGTGCGAGAAGGAACGGCCGAGGTCGCCCGACAGCAGCAGCCGCCAGTAGTCGAGGTACTGCTGCCAGAGCGGCGTCTGCTGGTCGAGGCCGAACAGGGTGCGCAGGGCCGCGGCCGCCTCGGGGCTGATCTTGCCCTGGTTCTTGGCGAGGAAGGCCGAGACCGGGTCGCCCTTCATCATGCGCGGCAGGAAGAAGTTGATCGTGATCGCCGCCCAGGCGGTGAACAGGTAGAACAGGGCGCGTCGGACGATGAACCTCATGCGCGGGCTCCTTCCTCGGCTGCGGCGGCGCCGGGTGCGGCGCTGGTCGGCGCTGCGGCGGCCGCGGCGCCGGTGGACGCGAAATGGCGGTCGGGGTCGGGGGAGGCGTCGCGCAGCGCGCGCGTGTACTCCTGGGTCGGGCGCAGGATGACGTCGTCGGCCGGGCCGCGCTCGACCACCCGGCCGTGGTGGAGCACCATGATCTCGTCGCTGAAGTGACGGGCGGTCGCGAGGTCGTGGGTGATGTAGAGCACGCCGAGCTGCGACTCCCGCTGGAGCTCGGCGAGCAGGTTCAGCACGCCGAGACGGATCGACACGTCGAGCATCGACACGGGCTCGTCGGCGACGAGGAGGCTCGGCCGCGACGCGAGCGCGCGGGCGATCGCGACGCGCTGCCGCTGGCCGCCCGACAGCTCGTGGGGGCGGCGGTCGACGACGCGCGCGTCGAGCCGTACCCGCTCGAGCAGGCGGTGCACCTCGTCGTCGACCTCGTCGCGCGGCACGACCTTGTCGAGGCGCAGCGGCCGCTCGAGGTGGTGGCGGATCGTGTGGTACGGGTTGAGCGAGGCGAACGGGTCCTGGAAGACCATGCGCACCTGCGCGCGGTACCGGCGCAGGGCACGGCCCGAGCGCGGGATCGGCTGCTCGTCGAGCAGCACCTGCCCCTCGCTCTGCCGTTCGAGCTGGGTGATGATCTTCGCGATGGTCGACTTGCCGCTGCCCGACTGGCCGACGAGCGCGAGCGTCTGCCCGCTGCGCAGCGTGAAGTCGACGTCGTCGAGGGCGAGCATCTGGCCGGCGCCCCGCACCCGGTAGCGCTTCGTGACGTGGCGGAATTCGAGGACGGTCATGCCGAGAGCTCCTGGGCGACGGTGGAGGTGGTGAGCGGCGCGTTCGACGCGGCGCGCACGAAGTCGCCGCGGTCGCCGGTCAGGCTGGGGAACGAGCTCAGCAGGGTGCGGGTATAGGGATGCTGCGGGGCGCGGTAGAGGCGCTCGGCGGTGTCGAGCTCGACGATGCGGCCTTCGCGCATGACGGCGATGCGGTCGGAGATCTCGAGCAGCAGCGGCAGGTCGTGCGTGATGAAGACGACCGAGAACCCGAACTCGTGGCGCAGCTCCGAGATCTTGCGCAGGATGTCGCGCTGCACGAGCACGTCGAGCGCGGTGGTGGGCTCGTCCATGATCATGAGCTGCGGTCGCAGCGCGAGCGCCATCGCGATCATGACGCGCTGGCGCATGCCGCCCGAGAGCTCGTGGGCGAACGACTTCAGCCGCTCGCGGCCGACGCCGACGATCTCGAGCAGGTCGCCGCACTCGCGGGTGCGCTCGGCCCGGCTCATGCCGGGCCGGTGGGTCGTGAAGACGTCGGCGAGCTGGCGGCCGATCGGCAGCACGGGGTTGAGCGCGTTCATCGCGCCCTGGAAGACCATCGAGGCCTTGTTCCAGCGGAACCGGCGCATCTGGTCGTCGGTGAGGGCGCCGATCGAGACGTCCTCGCCGGAGGCGTCGTGGAAGACGACCTCGCCGCCCGTGATCACGGCCGGCGGCTTCAGCAGCCGCTGCACGCCGTAGGCGAGGGTCGTCTTGCCGCACCCCGACTCGCCGGCGAGGCCGAGGATCTCGCCGCGCCGGAGTTCGAGGCTGACGTCGCGAACCGCGTCGACGGGGGGATCGCTCTCGTACGTGACGCTGAAGTCGCTGATGGTGAGGAGGGCGTCGTCGCTCATGTCTCGTGTCTCTCACGTGGTGCGGGAGCCGGGCCGTCGCCGGCCCGGCTCCCGCTGGGGGTGGATCAGTCGGCCGGCTGCAGCTTGGTCAGGATGAGGACCGAGGTCGGCTGCGTCGGGTCGGCGGGCACGTACGGGTCGTCCTCGCCGGGCCAGCCCACGTAGTTGCGGGTGTTGTACTGGCCGATGAAGGGGCGGGTGCCGACCGGGATGGTCGGGACCTGATCGACGAAGATCTTCTGCACGGTCTCGAGCGCCGCGGCGCGGGTCGCGTCGTCGGTCGCGGTCGCGTACTCGTCGAGCGCGGACGTGGCCTCGGCGTTGTCGAAGCGGCCGAAGTTGAAGTCGGCGGCCTCGCCGATCGGCTTCAGGAAGCGGCCGTCCATCTGGTCGCTGTAGAGGTCGTACGGGGTCGCACCCGAGTCGGTCCAGTGCAGGATCGCCTGGAAGTCGCCCTCGCTCTTGGCCGCCCACCAGGTGTCGGCGTCGGGGGTGTCGACGGCGGCCTCGACGCCGAGCTCCTTGACCGAGTCGGAGATGAGGCTGATGCCGGTCACGTAGTCGTTCCAGCCCTGCGGCACGGTCAGCGTGAAGGTGACGGGCTCGCCGTCGGGATCGACGAGCGTCTCGCCGTCCCACGTGTAGCCGGCGTCGGAGAGGATCTTCTTCGCGGCGTCGACGTCGACCGAGTACTCCTCGCCCTGGAACTCGTCGGCGATGTACGCGTCGCCGGCCGGGGTGGGCAGGCCCGTGACGCTCGTGAGCTCGGGCACCCCGCCCTCGCGGGCGATCTCCTGGTGCTTCTGGCGGTCGACGACGAGGTTGACGGCCTGGCGGAACGCCACGTCGTCGAAGGGCTTCGTCGTGGTGTTCACGAACATCGAGTCGGTGCCGAGGCCCGCGGCCGCCCAGTAGACGTTGTGGTCGGGGTCCTTGTCGAGGTAGGCCGACTGCACGTTCGGGATGAACGCCTGCGCCCAGTCGGCGTCGCCGTTCGCGAGCGCGGTCGTGAGCGCCGTGTTGTCGGCGTACGAGACGTAGTAGAGCGTCGGCACGGCGAGCTCGCCGCCCCAGTAGTCGTCGCGAGCGGTGAGCTCGACGGCCTGGCTGTCGAACGTGTCGAGCACGTAGGGGCCGGTGCCGACCGGGTCCTCGTTGACGAAGGTGGTGGGGTCGGCGACGTCCTTCCAGACGTGCTCGGGGAGGATGAGCGTGTGCAGCACCTTGTCCTGCTTCACGAACATGGGGCTCGCGAACGTGACCGTCGCGACGTCGCCGTCGACCGACACGTCGGTGATGCCGAGCGCCTTGGTGTCGAGCGCCGGGTTGCCCTTGATGAGCTCGAACGTGAAGGCGATGTCCTCGGCGGTGAACTCCTCGCCGTCGTTCCACGTCACGCCCTCGCGGGCGGTCAGCTGCACCGAGGTGTAGTCGTCCGACCACACGATGTCGGACGCGAGCCAGGGCACGACGTCGGCGCTCGGGTCGACGAGGTTCACGATGCCGAGGGGCTCGAAGATCGCGTTCGCGTAGCCGAGGCGCATCGCCGACGAGTCGCTGATCCAGGGGTTGTTGCCCTCGGTCGTGATCGGGCCGTCTGGCTTGGCGATGGTCAGGGCGGCACCGGCCTCGGGGCCGCCTTCGTTCGAGTTTCCGCTCGTGCATCCGGTGAGCACGAGCGCGGCCGCGATACTCGCGGCGACCAATGCGGGCTTCAGCCTCACTGCTGTCTCCTCAGGGGTTCGGTCCGGCCGGGTGCCGGATCGGGTTGTGATTGCTCGGCGAGAACCGGGCGCTGAGGGCGCTCGCGGACGTCGCTGTCGCAGTGTTCGTGGTGCTCGTCGATTACCTTACTGACAAGTAAGCAATTTGCAAACCCCGTGTCGCTCGAGGGTCGGGGATGCGCCGCCGGCGGCCCGGCGGCCCGTAGACTTACCGGTCGGAAGGTCGACCGAAGGCGGTCGGCGCAAGCGAGAGGGGGAGCGGTGTCGACGACTGCGAAGCGCCCGAAGTCCCGCCCCGAGACGCTCGCCAAGCGCCGCGAGATCCTCCGCGCCGCGACCGAGGTGTTCGGCAGCAAGGGGTTCACGAACGGCACCCTGGCCGACATCGCCGACCAGGTCGGCATGACGCACGCCGGCATCCTGCACCACTTCGGGTCGAAGGACCAGCTGCTCATGGAGGTGCTGACCTACCGCGACCAAACCGATGTCGCCGACCTCGAGGAGCAGCACATCCCGGGCGGGATCGAGCTGTTCCGCCACCTCGTGCGCACGGCCTTCGCGAACGCGCAGCGCGCGGGCATCGTGCAGGCCTTCGTCGTGCTCTCGGGCGAGTCGGTGACCGACGCCCACCCCGCCCAGCAGTACTTCGCCGAGCGCTACCGCACGCTGCGGGGCGAGGTGATCGAGGCGTTCGGGGTCGTCTGCGCCGAGCGCGGGATCGATCCGGCCGCCGATGTCGTGGCCCACGCCGCGAATGCGATCATCGCGGTCATGGACGGCCTGCAGGTGCAGTGGCTGCACGAGCCCGAGGCCGTCGAGCTCGCCGAGGCGACGGAGTTCGCGATCGAGGCGATCGTGGCCGCCGTGCTCGACCCGCGCCCGCCGTTCGTGCGCACGCACGGCTGATCCGCGAGCGCGGCAACCGGGTTCCGGCACGGGAACCACATCACGATGCGGTTCCCGTGCCGGAACGTGGTTCCGACGCGCGCGAGCGGGCGGGGCGCCGCTCACCCGAGCAGCTCGAGCGCGCCGTCGACGAGCGCCGCGGTGCCGCCGACGTAGGCGATCACGATGACCGCGAGCCGCGCGGCCCGGTGGCTCACCCGCGGCGAGAGCCACTCGCCGATGAGGAGGCCGACGAGCAGCGCCCCGATGACGAACGGCCAGGCTGCGGGATCGAGGGAGGGCCAGCTCCAGCCCGTGGCGATGAACTTGCCGAGCAGGGCCGCCGAGCCGATCACGATGAAGTACGCCTGCGCGGTCGCCGCGAACCCGACCTGCGACCAGCGCGTGGCGACCGCGTAGACGCTGAGCGCGGGCCCGCCGACGCCGGCCGAGGCGTTCATGAATCCCGACGCGGCGCCGGCGACGATCGCGGGCGCCGCACCGGTCGCCGTGTGCGCGGTGCGGGTCACGACGAGGGTGACCGTGAGCGCGACGACGACGAGCAGGCCGACGCCCACCTGCAGCACCGGGCCGGGCACGTTGGCCGCGACGATCGCGCCCGCGACGGTGCCGAGGATCGCGGGCGGCAGCAACCACGAGAGGCGCCGCCACTCGACCATGCGCCAGACCCGCGGCAGGATGAGCAGCGACGACAGCACCGCGCACAGGTTGACGACGACGACCCCGTCGAACGGGCCGAGCAGGATGACGAGCGCGGGGCGATGAGCGCGAACCCCATGCCGGTGATGCGCTGCGACGCTGCGCCGACGAGCACGGAGAGGGCGACGGGCAGGAGCACCGGGCAAGTCTAGGCGTGGTGCGGCGCACTCCCGACCGCCTCGTCGGTCGGCGACCTCGGCACGGGCTCGCGGGCCCCGATCAGCTCCGCTCGGGCACGTGCAGCCGCGTCAGATATCCGTCGACGCCGCGCGGGATGCCGCGGCGATCGCCGCGCGAGGCGAACACGGTGACGATCACGGCGAGGGGCACCGTCCACGCGGCGGGCTGCTCGAGGAACGGGCGCAGCGCGGGCACCGCCGCACCGAGCGGCCCGCCGGCGAGGATCGCCGCGGCCGAGAGCACCGCCCCCGTGAGCATGCCGGCGATCGCACCGCGGGCCGTGAGCCCGCGCCACCAGATGCCGAGGATGAGCATGGGGCAGAGGGTCGACGCGGTGAACGCGAACACGAGGCCCACGCTGCCCGCGAGGCCGGTCGACTCGGTGACGAGCGCGACGGCGAGCGGGACCGCCGTCGAGACGATCGCCGCGATCCGGAAGCCGCGCACCCGACCGCCGAGCAGGTCCTGGCTGATGACGCCGGCGAGCGAGACGACGAGGCCCGACGAGGTCGAGAGGAACGCCCCGAACGCCCCCGCGATGACGAGTGCGGTGAGCACGTCGCCGACCGGGCCGGGCACGAGCCGGTCGGGCAGCAGCAGGATGAGCGCGTCGGCGCTGCCGGGGGCCGCGAGGTCGGGCGCGAACACGCGGCCGAGCAGACCGAACGCGGTCGGGAACAGGTAGAACACGCTGAGCAGCACGAGCACGATGACGGTCGTCCGGCGGGCGGCGACGCCGTCGGGGTTCGTGTAGAACCGCACGAGCACGTGCGGCAGGCCGAGCGTGCCGAACAGCAGGGCCACCATGAGCGAGATCGTGCGATAGACGTCGAGGTCGGCGGGGCCGGCGGCGGACGGGAACGCCTCGGCGGGCGCGAGCGCCCCCTCGAGGGCGGTGGACGCGGAGCCGCCGCCGATCGCGAGCAGCAGCACGACGACGGGCAGCGCGAGCGCGGTGAGCTTCAGCCAGAACTGGAACGCCTGCACGAACGTGATCGCGCGCATGCCGCCCGCCGCGACCACGACGGCGACGATGACGGCGACCGCGACCGACCCCACCCAGGCCGGCAGCCCGGTCGTGATGCGCACGGTGAGCGCGGCGCCCTGCAGCTGCGGCACGATGTAGAACCAGCCGACCACGATCACGAGCAGGCTCGTCACCCGCCGGGCGGCGACCGACTCGAGGCGCGCCTCGGTGAAGTCGGGGATCGTGTAGGCGCCGCTCCGCCGCAGCGGGGCGGCGACGAAGAGCAGCAGCATGAGGTAGCCCGCGGTGTACCCGATCGGGAACCAGAGCGCCGACGCCCCGGTGAGCAGGATGAGCCCCGCGATGCCGAGGAACGACGCGGCCGAGAGGTACTCGCCGCCGATCGCCGAGGCGTTCCACCACGGCCGCACCGTGCGGCTCGCCACGTAGAAGTCGCTCGTGGTGCGCGAGACCCTGAGCCCGTAGAAGCCGATGAGCGCCGAGACGAGTGCCACCGCCGCGATGGCGACGTAGCCGATCGCGGGGTTCACGAGTCGTCCTCCGCGAGCGCCCGGTACCGCGCCTCGTTGCGCGCCGCGGCGCGCACGTAGAGCACCCCGACCGTGATGACGAGCGGGTAGAGGCCGAACCCGAGCAGCAGCCACGACACCGGCACGCCGACGACGAGGGTGCGGTCGAGGTCGGGCACGAGGGCGATCGCGACGACGAACAGGCCGGTCGCGATCACGAAGCCCGCCGCGACGACGAGTGCGAGCCGCAACTGCGAGCGGATGAGCGACCGCACGTAGACGCCCTGTACGTCGCTCGCGCCCGGCGCCCCGCCGGGGCCGCCCGCGTTCGGCGGCCGCGTCCCGGTGTGCGGGGCGGTCACCCGCACGCGCTCCGTCCGCGCGGGTCGAGGGGGCACGGGAGCAACCGCCTCGGCATCGGAATCGTTCATGGCCTGGCCCGCAGCGTCGCCTGCTCGAGCCGTTCGCGCAGTCCCGGCAGCAGCCGGCGGCTCACCGGCAGCTCGGCCTGGCCGACCGTGACGCTCGGGTGGTCGGCCGTGAGCCGCACCCGGCTGACGTGCGCGAGCGCGATGAGGTACGAACGGTGCACGCGCACGAAGCCGGCGTCGGCCCATTGCCGTTCGAGATCGGCCATCGGCACGCGCACGAGGTAGCTCGCCTCCTCGGTGTGCAGTCGCGCGTAGTCGCCCTGCGCCTGCACATAGCGCACCTCGTCGCGGCGGATCATGCGCGTCGTGCCGCCGAGCGTCACCGCGATCATCTCGGGCGAGGCGGATGCCTCGGGCGCGGCGCGGCCCGCGGCGCGAGCGCCGGCCGCGGTGATGGCCTCGACGACGCGCCCGACCGAGCGGTGCAGGCGCTCGGTGCGCACGGGCTTCAGCAGGTAGTCGACGGCCTCGAGGTCGAACGCCTCGAGCGCGCCCTCCTCGTCGGCCGTGACGAAGACGAGCACGGGGCGCTGCTCGAACCGGGCGAGCGCCCTCGCCAGGTCGAAGCCCGTGAGCCCCGGCATGTGGATGTCGAGGAACGCGGCATCCACCGGTTCGCGCGCGAGCAGCCGGATCGCCTCGGATCCCGAGGAGGCCTGGTGGATCGTGCCGATTCGCGGGTCCTGACGCAGCAGGAACGCGAGCTCGTCGATCGCGGGCTGCTCGTCGTCGGCGATGAGCACGGAGATCATGGTGCGATCCTCCCATCACGGCGCGGTCCGGCCTTCGGCACGCGCATGCGCACGAGCGTGCCGGCGCCGAGGTTCGTCTCGACGACGAGGCCGTGCTCGTCGCCGTAGACCTGGCGCAGGCGGGCGTCGACGTTGCGCAGGCCCACGTGCTCGCCGTCGGCCGGGCCGCCGGCGAGCACGGCCGCGAGCCGCTCGGGGTCCATGCCGACGCCGTCGTCCTCGACGGTGATCTCGGCGTAGGCGCCCGAGTCGGAGGCTTCGATCGTGATGCGGCCGCCGCCCTCCTTCGACTCGAGCCCGTGCCGCACCGCGTTCTCGACGAGCGGCTGGATCGACAGGAACGGCACGACCGTCGAGAGCACCTCGGGCGCGATCTGCAGCGTGACCCGCAGCCGGTCGCCGAAGCGGGCCCGCTCGAGCTTGAGGTAGCCGTCGATCGAGCGCAGCTCTTCGGCGACGGTCGTGAAGTCGCCGTGCCGACGGAACGAGTACCGGGTGAAGTCGGCGAACTCGAGCACGAGGTCGCGGGCCTTCTGCGGGTCGGTGTTGATGAACGAGGCGATGGCGTTGAGGGAGTTGTAGATGAAGTGCGGGCTGATCTGCGCGCGGAGCGCTCGCACCTCGGCCTCCGCGAGCGCCGCGCGCGAGGCATCCAGCTCGCCCAGTTCGACCTGGGCGGCGACCCAGTCGGCCACCTCGCCCGTCGCCCGCACGAGGCCGGCCCTGACCGGCGAGGCGAACGCGACGATCACGCCGACCGTGCCCGCGCCGCCGACGACCGGGGCGGCGACGGCGTCGGTCTCCCACGCGCCGACCGGGATGCGCCGCTGCACCTGCGGACGGCCGCTCGCGAGCGCCTCCGCCGCAAGGCGTTCGGCGACTGGGCGCACGGCGTCGTCGCCGTCGATCGCGACCGCGCCCGTGCGGTCGGCGAGGGCGAGCGTGTCGCAGCCGAGCAGGGCGTGCAGGTGCTTGCCCGCGCGCTGCGCGTCGGGTCCCTCGAGCCCGCCGCGCAGATGCTCGGCCGCCCGCGACGCGAGGTGCAACGTCTGGTAGGTCGCCTGCTCGGCGTCGGTGCCGAGCTCCTTCGAGGCGAGCACGATGCGACGCAGGAAGATCACGAGTCCGACCGCGAGCGCCCCCGCGGCGACGCCGACGGCGGCGGCGAGCAGCATCGACTCGGGCATGAACGCCAGCGTAATCGCCCCGCCGCACGCCCGGCGGCGGCATCCGCACCGTTCGTCGCACCGACGGTGCCGTTCGTCGACGACGAACGGCACCCGCCACACGCCGGCCGCCCGGCCGACGAGACTCGGCGACGGCAACACCTGATGACGGGCGCCCGCCCGTCGACCTCCTGAGAACACGACCCCCCCGATGAAGGAGACGCCATGGGCAACGACGCCCTGAGCGCGGAGCAGGAGACGGCCCCACCCGTCGACTACCCCGCCGTCCAACGATCCGCCGAGTTCCAAGAACTGCGCGGGGCCCACCGGAAGTTCGTCTTCCCGGTGCTCGGCGCCTGCCTCGTCTGGTACTTCGGCTACGTGCTGCTCGCGAGCTACGCGCACGACTTCATGTCGACGCCCGTGTTCGGGCACGTCAACATCGCGATGCTGCTCGGCCTCGCGCAGGTCGTCACGACGTTCGCGGTGACCACCTGGTACGTCAGCTACGCCAACCGCAAGCTCGACCCGCGCGCCGAGACGATGCGCGACGAGATCGAGTCGGGCGACTTCGCCCCCGCAGCCGAGGAGACGGCCCGATGAGCCTCACCGCACTCGCCGCATCCGCCGCGGCATCCGTCTCGACCGGCGTCGCCGCCGAGGCCGCGCCCGCCGCATCGCCCGGCGAGCCCTGGCTCAACATCGCGATCTTCGGCGCGTTCGTCGCGATCACGATGGTGATCGTCTTCCGGGCGAGCCGCAACAACAAGACCGCGGCCGACTACTACGCCGCGGGCCGCTCGTTCACGGGTGGGCAGAACGGCTCCGCGATCGCGGGCGACTACCTGTCGGCGGCGTCGTTCCTCGGCATCGTCGGCGCGATCGCCATGACGGGCTACGACGGGTTCCTCTACTCGATCGGGTTCCTCGTGGCGTGGCTCGTCGCGCTGCTGCTCGTCGCCGAGCTGCTGCGCAACACCGGCAAGTTCACGATGGCCGACGTGCTCTCGTTCCGGCTCAAGCAGAAGCCCGTGCGCATCGCGGCGGCGACGACGACCCTCGTCGTCTGCTTCTTCTACCTGCTCGCCCAGATGGCCGGCGCCGGCGGGCTCGTCTCGCTGCTGCTCGGCGTGGGCGACCAGCTCGGCCAGGCCGTCGTCATCACCGTCGTCGGCGCGCTCATGATCCTCTACGTGCTCATCGGCGGCATGAAGGGCACGACCTGGGTGCAGATCATCAAGGCCGTGCTGCTCATCGCGGGCGCCGGCGTGATGACGGTGTGGGTGCTCGCGCTCAACGGCTTCGACTTCTCGGCGCTGCTCGAGAACGCGGTCGAGGTGGCCGAGAACCCGGCGATCCTCGACCCGGGCCTCAAGTACGGCGTCTCCGACATCTCGAAGGTCGACTTCATCTCGCTCGGCCTCGCCCTCGTGCTCGGCACCGCGGCGCTGCCGCACGTGCTCATGCGCTTCTACACGGTGCCCACCGCGAAGGAGGCCCGCAAGTCGGTCGTCTGGGCGATCTGGCTCATCGGCATCTTCTACGTGTTCACGCTCGTGCTCGGCTACGGCGCCGCGGCACTCGTCGGCCCGGCCACGATCGCCGCGGCCCCCGGCGGCCCGAACTCGGCGGCCCCGCTGCTCGCGTTCGAGCTCGGCGGCCCGCTGCTGCTCGGCCTCATCTCGGCGATCGCGTTCGCGACGATCCTCGCGGTCGTCGCGGGCCTCACGATCACGGCGGCCGCCTCGTTCGCGCACGACATCTACGCGTCGGTCGTGAAGAAGGGCAAGCCCGAGCCGGGCGCCGAGGTCAAGGTCGCCCGCCGCACGGTCGTCATCATCG
This sequence comes from Agromyces cucurbitae, assembly GCF_058349945.1. Taxonomy (NCBI): domain Bacteria; kingdom Bacillati; phylum Actinomycetota; class Actinomycetes; order Micrococcales; family Microbacteriaceae; genus Agromyces; species Agromyces cucurbitae. Next base: position 169,509 of record NZ_JBYRES010000002.1, read on the forward strand.
GCATCGTCGCGATCATCGGCGGCATCGGGGCGAACGGGCAGAACGTCGCCTTCCTCGTCGCCCTGGCGTTCGCGGTGGCCGCGTCGGCGAACCTGCCGACGATCGTCTACTCGCTCTACTGGAAGCGCTTCACCACCAAGGGCGCCCTGTGGAGCATGTACGGCGGCCTCGCGTCGGCGATCATCCTCATCATCTTCTCGCCGGTCGTCTCGGGCTCTGAGACGTCGATGCTGAAGACCGAGTCGATCGACTTCGCGTTCTTCCCGCTGTCGAACCCCGGCATCATCTCGATCCCGCTCGCGTTCTTCCTCGGCTGGCTCGGCACCGTGCTCGACAAGGGCACCGAGGATCCGCTCAAGCAGAGCGAGATGGAGGTGCGCTCGCTCACGGGCGTCGGCGCCGAGAAGGCGACGCAGCACTAGGGTTCCGGCGGCGGGTGGGGGCCCGCCGCCGGACGAGACTCGGCACGGCGGCACCGCCTGTCCCAACCGTGTCGAAACCGATCGGGCGGATGCCTCGACTCATGTCGCGGCATCCGCCCGCTTCACGTCAGGAGCGGGTGCGGCGCAGGCGCGAGACGGCCCAGCCGATGAGACCGAGGCCGACCGCCGCGACCAGTGCGCCGATGATCAGCCACATCGGCGACCCCGTCATGACGGAGCCGGCCAGCAGGCCGATCCCCTGGAGCAGCCACACGCCGCCGGTGAGGGTCAGCAGCGCGCCGACGATGATGATGACCCAGTTCATGGGATCCGCCTCTCTACATGTTGATCATGTGGCCGACGAGGCCGTGGAACGCCTCCTGCAGCGCCTCCGACAGCGTCGGGTGGGTGTGCACGTTGCGGGCGAGCTCGAGGGCCCCGAGGTCCCACTTCTGGGCGAGGGTGAGCTCGGGCAGCAGCTCTGAGACGTCGGGGCCGATGAGGTGGCCGCCGAGCAGTTCGTAGTGCTGCCTGTCTGCGACGAGCTTCACGAAGCCGACGGGGTCGCCGAGGCCGTTCGCCTTGCCGTTCGCCGAGAACGGGAACTTCGCGACGACGACGTCGTAGCCCTCGTCGCGCGCTTGCTGCTCAGTGAGGCCGAAGCTCGCGACCTGCGGCGAGCAGAACGTCGCACGGGGCATCATGCGGTAGTCGCCGAGCTCCATCGTCTCGGCGTCGCCGATCGTCTCGGCCGCCACCACGCCCTGCGCCTCGGCGACGTGCGCGAGCATGAGCTTCGCGGTGACGTCGCCGATCGCGTAGATGTGCGGCACGTTCGTGCGCATGCGCTCGTCGATCGCGATGGCGCCGCGCTCGGTGAGCTGCACGCCCGCGGCCTCGAGCCCGACGCCGTCGACGTTCGGGGCGAAGCCGACCGAGATGAGCGCCTTGTCGGCCTCGAGCGACCCCTGCTGCCCGTCGGCGCCGGTGTACGAGACGGTGACCGAGGACCCGTTGTCGACGACGCTCTCGACCTTCGTCGACGCGAGGATCGGGATGCCGAGGTTGCGGTACTGCCGGGTGATCTCCTTCGAGACCTCGACGTCTTCGTTCGGCAGCGCCCGGTCGAGGAACTCGATGACCGTGACCTGCACGCCGTAGTTGCGCAGCACGTACGCGAACTCCATGCCGATCGCGCCCGCGCCGACGATCGCGATCGAGCGGGGCAGCTCGCGCGTGAGGATCTGCGTCTCGTAGGTGACGACGTTCTGCGAGAGCTGCACGCCCGGCAGCAGCCGCACCTGCGAGCCGGTCGCGATGATCGCGTTGCGGAAGGACACCGTCTCGACCGACCCGTCGGCCTTCGTCACGTCGATCGTGTTCGGCCCCGTGAAGACCCCGCGGCCGTCGATCTCGGTGATGCCGTTCTTCTTCATCAGGAAGTGCACGCCCTTGACGTGCTTCTCGGAGACCTGGCGGCTGCGGTCGAACGCGACGCCGAAGTCGAAGTGCACGTCGCCCGAGATGCCGAAGGTCGCGGCCTGGTCGTGGAAGATGTGCGCGAGCTCGGCGTTGCGCAGCAGCGCCTTCGAGGGGATGCAGCCCACGTTGAGGCACACCCCGCCCCAGTACTTCTCTTCGATGACGGCCACCTTCAGGCCGAGTTGCGCGGCGCGGATCGCGGCCACGTAGCCGCCGGGGCCGGCACCGAGCAGGACGACGTCGTATTCGCTCATGGGCGCCAGCCTATGCCCGTGCGCGCCCGGTGACGAGGGGTGCGGGATGCCTCGGGGCTGCCGTCCTTCGGCGGATTCCGGACACCGTGTTCCCGGGCGGTTCCGGCGGCCTTCGGGCCGCCGTAGCCTCGACGGGTGAGCACCGCCGAGTCCGTCGAATCGCCCGTCGCGGCATCCGTACCGCCGAAGCCCAAGCGGCTGTCGACGTGGGTGCAGTTCCTCGCCATGGGGCTCGTCTGGGGCGCGAGCTTCCTGTTCATGAAGGTCGCGCTCGGGGGCGTCTCGTTCGGGCAGATCGCGTGGTCGCGCGTCGTGCTCGGTGCGCTCGCGCTCGGCGTCATCGTCGCGATCACCCGGCCGCGGGTGCCGGCCGCCGACGGCACGCCCGGCCCGCTGCTGCCGCGCGAGCGGATCGTGTGGGTGCACTTCCTCGTCGTGTCGTTCACGACGTGCGTGATCCCGTACCTGTGCTTCGCGTGGGCCGAGCAGTACGTGTCGTCGAGCCTCGCCTCGATCTACAACGCGACGACGCCGATCATGACGGCGCTCATGGCGACGCTCGTCTTCCGGGTCGAGCGGCTCGGGCTCAGCCGGTGGGTCGGCGTGGGCATCGGCATCCTCGGCGTGGTCGTCGTCATCGGGCCGTGGCAGTACCACGCGCTCACGGGCAGTCTCGCGGGCCAGCTCGCGTGCCTCGTCGCGACCGCCTGCTACGGCTTCACCTTCGCGTACCAGCGCAAGTTCCTGAGCCACCGGCCGATCGCGCCGGCGACGTTCGCGTTCCTCTCGATCGGAGTGTCGGCGGTCGTCATGCTCGCGCTCACGCCGTGGCTCGCGCTCGGGCCGATCGAGCTCGACTGGGCGGTCGGCCTGTCGCTCGTCGCGCTCGGCGTGCTCGGCACGGGCCTGGCCTACATCTGGAACATCAACGTGCTGCGCGCGTGGGGGCCGACGGGCACCTCGACCGTGACGTACGTGACTCCGGTCGTCGGGGTGGCGCTCGGGCTGCTGCTGCTCGGCGAGCGGTTCAGCTGGCACGAGCCGCTCGGGGCGCTGCTCGTGCTCCTCGGCATCCTGCTCGCGCAGGGGCGCCTGCGGCTGGGCGCGCGCCGATCGGTCGAGTAGCGACGAAGGAGCGTATCGAGGCCACCGTCGGGGGGCGTGGTCTCGATACGGCGCTGCGCGCCTCCTCGACCGACGGAGTGGTCTCGATACGGCGCTGCGCGCCTCCTCGAGCGACGAGGGGTTGACAGATCTCGACGAGGATGGTTGGTTAGTTACTGCAGTAACTAACCAACATGCGAACGCGCGTTCGCAGACGCACCAGATGGGCCGGAATGGACGACTCGCGTCCGATCTTCATCCAGATCGCCGAACAGCTCGAGAACGACATCATCGACGGGGCGCTGCCCGAAGGGTCGCAGATCCCGTCGATCAACGAGTTCGCGAGCTTCCTGCGGGTGAATCCGGCCACTGCGCTGAAAGGGGTGAGCCGTCTTGTCGATGACGGATTCGTGGAGAAGCGACGGGGGATCGGCATGTTCGTGACCGCCGGCGCCCGCGAGCGCCTCATCGCACGACGGCGCGCCGAGTTCAGTGCGCAGTACCTCAGACCCCTGCTCATCGAGGCCGAGAAACTCGGCATCGACATCGACGACCTGGCGGGCATGCTCGCCGCACTCCGATCCGAGAGGACCGCATCATGACCGCCACCGTGGCCCGCGCCACCGGCCTCACCAAGCGCTACGGCGACTTCACCGCCATCGACGGCGTCGACTTCGAGCTGCACGAGCATCGCATCTACGGCCTGCTCGGCCGCAACGGCGCCGGCAAGACGACGATCATGCAGTTGCTCACCGGGCAGCTCTTCCCGAACGGGGGCGAGATCGAGGTGTTCGGCCGAACGCCCGCCGAGCATGCCGACGTGCTGCGCCGACTCTGCTTCATCGCCGAGGCGCAGCGCTACCCCGAGGACTTCGCGCCGAAGCACGTCTTCAGGGCCGCCCCGTGGTTCTTCGAGAACTGGGACCAGGACTTCGCCGAGCGGCTCATCGCCGATTTCCGGCTGCCGGTGAAGCGCCGCATCAAGAAGCTGAGCCGCGGCCAGCTGAGCGCCGTGGGTGTCATCGTCGGCCTCGCCTCGCGCGCACCGCTCACCTTCTTCGACGAGCCCTACCTCGGCCTCGATGCGGTGGCCCGGCACATCTTCTACGACCGGCTGCTCGAGGACTACGCCGAGCACCCGCGCACGATCGTGCTCTCGACGCACCTGATCGACGAGGTCGCGAACCTCCTCGAGCACATCATCCTCATCGACCAGGGCCGCATCCTGCTCGACCGCGACGCCGAGGAGGTGCGCGGATCGGCGACCACGATCGCCGGTGCGAGCGCCGTCGTGGAGCAGTTCGTCGCCGACCGCCCCGTGATCGGGCGGGAGCGCCTCGGCGGGCTCGCCTCGGTCACGATCGACGAACGGCTCGACCAGGCCGAACGCGTGCGCGCCGCCGAACTCGGGCTCGAGCTCGCGCCCGTCTCGCTCCAGCAGCTCATCGTCCACCTCACCGGCACCGACCTCGCCGGTACGACCGAACAGGAGGCCGCAGCATGACCGCCGTCGCCACCGCCGCCGAGCGAGAGACCCTCGTGACAGACCGGGTGCGGCCAGGCGAGATCTGGCGCATCGTGCGCCTGCTCGCCGTCAATCCCACCGTCTTCTTCGGCGTTCCGTGGATGATCCTCGGCGGCGCCTGGGTCGTCACGATGCTGATCGCCCTCATCGCCCACGCGGCAGGCGCCCCCGTCGACGAGATGCAGGAGGGGATGCGCTACAGCTGGGCGGTGCTCTCGCCGCAGTGGTACCTCGTCGTCGTCGGCGTGCAGGCCGTCGCCTACACCCTCTCGTTCGCGCTCGGCTTCGGGTCGACGCGACGAGACTACTGGCTCGGCATGAGCATCATGTTCCTGTTCGTCTCGACCGAGATGGCGGTCGCGATCGCGACCCTCGTGCAGATCGAGCAGGCGACCGACGGCTGGTGGATCGGCGCGGGCATGTTCGATGCGCTCTGGTACGGCCAGTCGGGCTGGCTGTTCGACTTCTCCACGACCTTCTCGCTGCAGTTGTTCGTGCTGTTCATCGGCGCCGCGGTCACGACGGTGTACATGCGGTGGCGGATGAAGGGCATGATGACCCTGCTCTTCAGCGTGCTCGCGCTCGTGATCGCGGCCGTCGCGGCGATCACGCTGACCGGGTCGGGCCCCGCGGTCGCCTCGTGGTTCGCCGCGATCGGGCTCGGCGGACTCTTCGGGATCGTGCTCGTGCTCGCCGTCGTGGTCGGCATCGCCGGGTACTTCGTGGTGCGCCGGGCGACGCCGCGCTGACCCCGGGTCCTCGAGACTGCGGCGCGGCATCCGATCGGGGGAACGGATGCCGCGCCGTATGCATGACCCGGGATCATCCGGAGGGATGACGCGTCGGCCGCGAGATGCGACTCGCGCCCGACGCGCCCGCCTACCCGGCCCCGGCAGGCTCGAGGGTATGAGTTCCTTCGTGCTCGAGGCATCCGGCCTCGTCAAGACCTATGGCCAGACCCGGGCCCTCGCGGGCGTCGACCTGCGCGTGCGCACGGGCGAGTCGCTCGCGATCATGGGCGCCTCGGGCTCCGGCAAGACCACCCTGCTGCACTGCCTCGCGGGTATCGTGCCGCCCGACGCCGGTTCGGTGTCGTTCCTCTCGGGCGCGGGGCGCGTCGACGTCACCGCGCTCGGCGAGCGAGAGCGCTCGAGGCTTCGCCGCGAGGCGTTCGGGTTCGTGTTCCAGCAGGGCCTCCTCGTGCCCGAGCTCACCGCGGTCGAGAACGTCGCGCTCGCGCTCATGCTCAATGGGATGCCGCGCTCCCGCGCGGAGGAGTACGGGCGCGGCTGGCTCGCCGCCCTCGGCCTCGCCGGCATGGAGGACCGCCGCATCGGCCAGCTCTCGGGTGGGCAGGCCCAGCGCGTGGCGATCGCCCGCGCCCAGGTCACCGGGGCCCCCGTGGTGTTCGCCGACGAACCGACCGGTGCGCTCGACTCGGCGACGAGTGCCGAGGTCATGCAGGCGCTGCTCGACTCGACGACCGGCCAGGGGCGCACGCTCGTGCTCGTCACGCACGACGCTGAAGTCGCCGGCCGGTGCTCTCGCATCGTCGACATGCGCGACGGCCGCATCGTGGGCGAGCGGGTGCCGGCGGGCGCTGCCGGCTCGGCACCGCAGGCCGCCGGCCCGACGGGGGCGGATGCCGCCGCAGCCGCCCCGGGAGTGCCGGCGTGATCGCGCGGGTCGGCTGGCTGCTCGCCCGCCCGGGCTCGGCGGGCGCCGCGACGCTCGCACTGCCCGTGACGGCGTTCGCGATCGTCACGGCGCTCCTGCTCACGGTGATCGGCGGCGCGCAGACCTTCTGGACCTGGACCGACGACTACGCGTTCACCTACCAGCTGCTGGCCGTCGTCGCCCTCGTGCTGCTCGTCGTGCCGCTCGCCTCGCTCGGCGGCGCCGCGGCACGGCTGTCGGCACGTCGGCGCGACGACCGGCTCGCCACGCTCCGCCTGCTCGGTGCGACCCCCGCGGCCGTGTCGACGCTCGCCGTCGTCGAGTCGGCGGTGCTCGCGCTCGCCGGCGCCGTCGTCGGCGTGGGCCTCTACTTCGTCATCGTGCCGCTGCTCGCCCTCGTGCCGTTCCGCGGCGAGCCGCTCGGCATCGACGGCGTGCTGCTCGGCTGGCCGGTGCTCGCGGGCGTCGTCGCCGGGGTCGTCGCGCTCGCCGCGGTGAGCGCCGTGCTCGGCCTGCGCAAGGTCGTCATCTCGCCGCTCGGCGTGCGCACCCGGCAGGACGCGCCGAAGCTCTCGTGGCTGCGCTTCGTGATCGGCGCCGTCGTGGTGCTCGTCTCGTTCGCGCTCATGGGCGCGTTGCAGGTCGCGGGGTCGGCGATCGCGCTCATCGCGATCCTCGCCGCGGGGTTCGGCGGCACGCTCGCCGTGCTCAACCTCGTCGGGCCGTGGGTCATCGGACTCGTCGCGAAGGGCCAGGCGCGGCGCGCCAAGCGCCCCGCGCAGCTGCTCGCCGCCCGCACCGTGCTCGAGTCGCCCAAGGCGGCCTGGCGCCAGGTGTCGGGTGTCGCGATGACGAGCTTCATGGCGGTGTTCGCGGGCGTGGGTCTCGCGATCGTCGACCTCGCGGGTTCGAGCGCCGACCGCGAGTCGCTCGAGCTGTTCGCCGACATCCGCACCGGCATCCTCATCACGGTCATCGGCTCGTTCCTCATGGTGGCGTGCTCGGTCGGCGTCAACCAGGCCGCGGGCATCCTCGACCGGCGCGACCTCTATCGTTCGCTCGACATGCTCGGCATGCCCGAGTCGACGATGGACGCCGCGCGCCGACGCTCCGTCATGTCCCCATTGCGCATCACCGCGATCGGGTCGGCGTTCATCGCCGCGTTCGTGATGCTGCCGCTCACGGGCGCCGCGCTCATCGTGCAACCGCTCGCGCTCGTCGTCGTGGCGGCCGTGCTCGCCGCCGGGATCGGGGTCGTCTGGCTCGGTCTCGCCGCGACCCGGCCCATGCTCGCGCGCACCTCGGCCGCGGCATCCTGAGCGCTGCCGTCTAGAGCGACGAGCCGACCGGAGACCAATAGCGGAGGTGAACCAGGAGCGGAGCGTTCGGCGCGTCCTGTGCCGGCCCGAACATGGGTGTGACGCACACGGAGAGGAGGTTGAGCGTCGGGGAGAGGGTGCACCGCTCCTCCTCGATGCCCATGTCCGCGGCGAGCTGTCGCGCCGACCGGCCCTCGGGCGGTTCGATGTCGACCACGAGCCAGCACCCGCCCGACCCGCAGTCCTTCTCGCTCGAGCGTATGGTCGCGTCCGCCGGCAGGTCGAGGCCGAAGGATGCCGATGGCACATCCCCCTCGGTGACGAACAGGTGGCTCGCCGCCACGTAGAGGAGCCACATGCCGACGAGTACGACGGCGACGGCGGCGAGCACGATCCGGACGGTGGTGCGACGGGTGGACGTCGGGGGCTCCGGTGCGGTCATCTCGCTCCTGCGCTCGTCGATCTGGTTATCGGACCCACAGGTATATGTCCGGTTGGCCGGAAAAGGTTCCGCATCCGTCCCGGCGGGCCGGCGGCCCGGGCGGTCAGGTGTTCAGCGCGGTGAACAGGTCGAAGACCATGAACGCGGGCCAGAGCAGTCCCTGGAAGAACGCCCAGACGAACTCCCAGAACTGGTCGGCCTGGCCGAAGAAGTAGAACCATGCCCCGAAGATGCCGAGACCGTAGATCGCACCCCCGCCGACCACCGCACCGCTGCCGCCGCTCCGTTCGCCCATCGCGACCACCTCCACCACGAAGGTACGCCCGGAGCGCCGCTCGCCACCATGCCCGTTTCGGGGTACCCGCGTTGCGGAGACTTCGCGCGAGCCGACCGTCGCGAAGTACGCTCGAAGCATGACTGACGATGCCGCATTCGACGACCGCGACGCCGCGATGAGCGAGCTGCTCGGCATCCGATCGAGCATCGACAACATCGACGCCGCGCTCATCCACCTGCTCGCCGAGCGCTTCAAGTTCACGCAGCAGGTCGGCCGGCTCAAGGCGCGGCACGGGCTGCCGCCGAGCGACCCCGGCCGCGAGCAGCGCCAGATCGCACGACTGCGCGCGCTCGCCGTCGACGCGCACCTCGACCCGGCGTTCGCCGAGAAGTGGTTCAACTTCGTCGTCGCCGAGGTCATCCAGCACCACGAGGAGCTCGCGAACGGCGGCACCGCCGAACGCGGGCTGTGAGCGCCGGCGCACAGTGAACTGGTATCCGGCGCCGCTGCCCGCACAGTTCGGCAAGCGGTATCTCGTCACGGGGGCGAACGGGGGCCTCGGCTTCTTCACGGCGGCCCGGCTCGTCGGCGCGGGCGCGCACGTGACCCTCGCCGGCCGCAGCCCCGAACGGCTCGAGGCGGCCCTCGCCGCCATCACCGCGGCCATGGCGCGCACCCCCGACGGCGTCGAGGGCTCGCTCGAGCCGCTCGTCGTCGACCTCGCATCGCTCGACTCGGTGCGCACCGCCGCCCGCCGGCTCGGCCACCGCCCGCCGCTCGACGGGGTCGTCGCGAACGCCGGGATGGTGCATACCCCGGGCGCCAGGCAGGTCTCGCCCGACGGCAACGAGCTCGTGCTCGCGACGAACGTGCTCGGGCACTTCGCGCTGCTCGCCGACCTCGTGCCCCACCTCGCCGACGGCGCCCGCATCGTGTCGCTCGGCTCGCTGTCGAGCCGGCTCTCGACGTTCCGCATCGACGACCTGCAGCTCGAACGGGGCTACGACTTCTGGCGCGCCTACGCGCAGTCGAAGATCGCGACCCAGGTGTTCGCGTTCGAGCTCGACCGGCGGCTGCGCGCGGCGCGCCTGCCGATCGCGAGCCTCGTCGCGCACCCCGGCTACGCGATCAGCGGACGCACCCCCTTCGTGCCGGGCGTCAACGAGCCGACCGCCGGCTCGCGGTTCGCCGACGCGCTGCAGGCGGCGTGGGCGCAGGGCAAGCACCGCGGCGCCGAGGTGACGCTGCACGCGCTCACCGCCCCCGACGCCGCGGGCGGGCAGTTCTGGGGGCCCCGGTACCTCGTGAAGGGGCCGCCCACGCTGCAGAAGCCGACCCGCACCTCGACCGACCGAGTGACCGCCGAGCGCTTCTGGACGTTCGCCGAGCAGGCCACGGGCACGACGTACGCGCTCGGCGCATGAGCGGCGGCGACGAGCGCCCGCGCCCGCGATTCTTCGCGAGGCCGGGGGTGCGCGTGATCATCGCGCGCGTGCTCGTCGCCGCAGGGCTCGTGCTCGGCATCATCGGCGTCGTCTCGGGGCGCTACGGCTGGCTGTTCGCCGGGATCGTCGTCGTCGGCCTGGGCGCGGCGACGGGACCGGCGCGCCTGCGGCGCTGACCGCGTCCCCCCGCTCGGCGGTCGCCCCAGCGGCGCCGACCTCGCCGACGGGCGGCGCCCGCCCGCGGCATCCCCGTCGCCGACCGGCCGTGCCGGGTTCACCGGCCGGTAACCGCGGCGCCCCGTGGCGTTGGCGCCCGCTGCCTACCGTGAGGCATCGGAACGCACCGCCTGCGCCCGAGATCCGGGCCGGGGTTCACGAAAGGTCTCCGATGCAACTCACCACCAAGAGCTGGACGGCCGTCGCAGCAGCGGCCCTCCTCACCGTCGGCCTCGCGGCCTGCACCTCGGCGAACGCAGCCGAGGAGGGCGACGCCGCGTCGGGCTCGGGCGACGCGACGTTCGCGGTCGACGAGAACACGCTCGTGTTCGGCGTCGTGCCCGACTCGGTCGACACCGAGACGAACTACCAGCCGCTCATGGACTACATCGCCGCCGAGACGGGCAAGACCGTCGAGTACCACGAGTCGACCGACTACGCCGCCCTCATCGAGGCCGCCGTCGCCGGCAAGATCGACGTCGCGAGCTTCTCGGGCTTCACCTACGTCACCGCCACGAATAACGGCGCCGCGATCACCCCGATCTCGTCGATCGTCACGGCCGAGGGCCAGGAGCCCGGCTACTACTCGCAGGCGATCGTGCCCAAGGGCTCCGACATCACCGACCTCGCCGGCTTCGCGGGCAAGAAGGTCTGCTTCGTCGACCCGTCGTCGACCTCGGGCTACCTCTTCCCGAGCTACAACCTGCTCGAGGAGGGCATCGACCCCGAGACCGACATCACCCCGGTGTTCGCCGGCAAGCACGACGTCTCGGTCACGAAGACCGGCGAGGGCGTCGAGTGCGAGGCGGGCTTCGCCGAGGACAGCGAGGTCGCCAAGAGCGACAAGGTCGAGGTCGTCGCCGAGACCATGGTGCCGGGCGCGCCGATCGTCGTCTCCGACACCCTGCCCGACGAGCTGAAGACGCAGCTCACCGACATCCTCGGCGAGGTCACGATCGACGACATCATCGCCTCGGGCGTCGAGTCGGCCGACAGCGACGGGTTCCGCAGCGTGTTCTACGCGACCGTGCCCGTCGACGACGAGTACTACGACACGATCCGCGACATCTGCGAGAAGACCGAAGCGGAGCAGTGCAAGGGCTGACGCCCGGCCGCTGAACCGGACACGCACCACCGCGCACGGACATGGAACGAACGGACGAGGACATGAACGAGACCGCCGGCGTCGACGGCACGCCCGTCATCGAGGTCGCAGGCGTCACCAAGGCGTTCGGCACGACGATCGCGCTGCGGGATGCCTCGCTCGAGGTCGCCCAGGGCGAGATCGTGGTGCTGCTCGGGCTCTCGGGGTCGGGCAAGTCGACGCTGCTGCGGCACCTCGACGGCCTCGAGACGCCGACGTCCGGATCCGTGCGCGTGCTCGGCCAGGAGGTGCCGCGCCTGTCGGGGCGGCGCCTCCGGGCCCTGCGCAGCCGAGTCGGCTTCGTCTTCCAGCAGTTCGAGCTCGTGCCCTCGCTCACCGTGCTCGAGAACGTGCTCACGGGTGCGCTCGCCGAGCTGCGCGGACCGCGGCTCGGCCTGTGGGCCTACCCGAAGCGCATGAAACTCGCCGCGCTGTCGCACCTCGACCGGGTGGGCCTGCTCGACCGCGCCTACCAGCGCGCCGACACCCTCTCGGGCGGCCAGCAGCAGCGGGTCGCGATCGCCCGTGCGCTCATGCAGGACCCCGAGATCCTCCTCGCCGACGAGCCCGTCGCCTCGCTCGACCCCGAGTCGAGCGAGCAGGTCATGGCGCTCATCCGCGAGATCGCGATGGAGTCGGGCCTCACCGTCGTCTGCAGCCTGCACCAGGTCGACCTCGCCCTCTCGTGGGGCGACCGCATCGTCGGGCTGCGGCACGGCGAGGTCGTGCTCGACACGCCGGCGTCGGGGCTCACCAAGGCGGAGGTCATGGAGATCTACGGCCGGGTCGCGACCGCGACCGCCGAGCTCGAGGTCATCGAGCGCGAGCTCGCCGCGGTGCCCGACTGGATCGACGGCGCCGCCGAGCCGGAGCCCGCCCGCTGATGTCGACCCTCCTCGCCCCCGAACGACGCCCGGCCGAGGCATCCCCGCCCGGTTCGATCGCCGAGCGCGCGCCGCGTCGCGTCGTCTCGCCCGAGCGCATCGCGGCCGCGCTGACGCTCGTCACGATCGTCGGCCTGGGCGTCGTCGCCGTCGCGCAGTCGGGCATCTCGATCTCGGGCATGGTCGACAGCTGGGACAACGCCGAGCGGTTCTTCGCCCGCGTCGGCCCCATCACCTTCCCCGAGCCGGCCGAGCTCGCCTACCTCACCGCGCTCACCGTCGGCCTCGTGCTGTGCGGCACGCTGCTCGCCGCCCTCATCTCGGTGCCCGTTGCGTACCTGTCGGCGGCGAACACCACGCCCGGCCCCGGCTGGCGCGCGTTCGGCCGCTTCGTGAGCGTGCTCACCCGGGCGGTGCCCGACGTCGTGCTGGCCATGGTGTTCGTGCTCATGTTCTCGCTCGGCACGCTGCCCGGCATCCTCGCGATCGGCATCCACTCGATCGGCATGATCTCGAAGCTCTTCGCCGACGCCATCGAGCAGATCGACGAGGGGCCGCGACTCGCGATCCGGGCGGCGGGCGGCTCGCGGTGGCAGGAGTTCACGAGCGGCATCCTGCCGCAGGTGCTGCCGTCGTGGGTCGCGACCGTGCTGCACCGCAACGACATCAACCTGCGCGGCTCGGTCGTGCTCGGCTACGTCGGCGTGGCCGGGCTCGGGCTCGAGATGTCGTTCGCCTTCAAGTCGCTGAACTACTCGCTCGGACTCGGCATCGCGATCGTCATGTTCGCCCTCTGCGTCGTGATGGAGGTCGTCTCGAGCGCCGTGCGCAAGGCGATGCTCACGGGCGGCCGCGCCTCGGGCGGGCCGCTCGCGGCCACGACGCCGGATGCCGCGCTGCGACGCCCCTGGACGGGATCGCGCGTGCGCAACGTCGTGTGGGGGTGGGTCGCCGCCGTGATCGTCGTCGGCAGCATCGCCGTCTGCGACATCCAGTGGGGCGACCTCGTCACCGTGTGGGCGAAGATCCCCGCCGTCGCCGTGCAGTTCTGGCCGCCGAGCCTCGGCAGCTACGACGCCGCGACGATGTTCGGCGCGATGGGCCAGACCATCGGCATCGCGCTCGCCGCGACGCTGCTCGCCCTCGTCGTGTCGGTCGTCGTCGGGTCGCTCGCCGCGCGCAACGTCGCGCCGAACGGCACGGTGCGCACCTCGATGCGATTCCTCCTCGTCGTGATCCGCGGGGTGCCCGAGGTGATCCTCGCGATCGTGCTCATCGTGATCACGGGCCTCGGCGCGCAGGCCGGCACGCTCGCGCTCGCGTTCGGCGGCATCGGCCTCGCCGGCAAGCTCATCGCCGACTCCTTCGAGGAGGTCGCGGCCGGGCCCGAGCGGGCGCTGCGCGCCACAGGAGCCTCCCGATCGCAGGTGTACGCCTCGGCGACCCTGCCGCAGGGCACGCCCGCGCTCCTCGGGCACGGTTTCTACCTGCTCGACACGAACATCCGCGCCGCGACCATCCTCGGCATCGTCGGAGGCGGCGGCATCGGCTACTACCTGCTGAACGCCGGGCAGGGCTCGAACTACCAGGTGGTCACGGCGATCGTGCTCATGATCCTCATGACGGTGCTCATCGTCGAGGGTGTCGCGATGTGGATGCGGCGGGTGTTCCGATGACCGGCGGCACGATCACCGGTCGCGCGGGCCGCGCGACCGGGGCCACGGGGCGGTCGTTCGACGTCGCCGTCGTCGGCTCGGGCGTCGTCGGCCTCGGCGCCGCGCTCGCCGCGCACCGGCGCGGGCAGCGCGTCGTCGTGATCGAGCGCGGCAGCGAGCCGACGGGCGCGTCGATCCGCAACTTCGGGCACCTGTGCTTCACGCCGCAGCACGGCCGGGCGCGCGAGCTCGCGCTCGAATCGCGCGAGATCTGGCTCGGCCTCGCCCGTGACGCGGGCGTCTGGCTGCGCGAGTCGGGCACCCTCGTCGCCGCCCGTCGCGACGACGAGACCGCCGTGCTCGCCGAGCTCGCGGCGCTGCGCGGCGACGAGGTCGAGCTGCTCGACGCCGCCGAGGCGTCGGCGCGCATCCCGGCCGCACCGGGCGCGCTCGCGGGCGGCGCCCACCTGCCGCGCGACCTGCAGGCGAACCCGCGCCAGGCACTCGGCGCGATCGCGGCGCACCTCGAGTCGGTCGGCGTCGAGTTCCGCCGCCGCACGAACGTGGCGGGCGTGCGGGGCTCGGCCGCGGTCGGCGGCGCAGCGCTCGTCGAGACGAGTCGCGGGGCGATCGAGGCCGGCCAGGTGGTCGTCGCGGTCAACCACGACATCGACCTGCTCTACCCCGAGCTCGCCGAGGCGCACGGCGTCGTGCGCTGCGGGCTCGACATGCTGCGGGTGTCGGCCGGCCTGCGCGCGCCGCTCGAAGCGCCCCTGCTCACCGGCTGGTCGCTCGTGCGATACGGCGCCTTCTCGGCCACCGACGCCGCGGCCCGCCTGCGCGAGCGCCTGCACGCCGAGCGGCCCGACCTCGCGGCGCTCGACCTCAACCAGATGTACACCCAGCTGCCCGACGGGTCGCTCATCGTCGGCGACACCCACTCCCGCGGCGAGGCGATCGCGCCGTTCCAGGGCGAGTCGGCGTTCGAGGCACTGCTCGAGGTGACCGCCGAGCTGTTCGGCGTCGCACGCCCGCGGGTCGTCGAACGGTGGCAGGGCGTCTACGCGTCGGGCCGCGACGAGTTCCTCGTCGAAACCGTCGAGCCCGGCGTGCACGTCGCGGCCGCGACGACCGGCATCGGCATGACGTGCGGCCTCGGCCTCGCCGAGCACGTCGTGCATCGCGCACTCGACGGCGAACCCGCTTCGATCGGGCACTCGCCGCGGCATCCCGCCCGCTCCCAGACCACCTCCCAGGAAGGCCGATCATGACCATCGACACCCGCATCGAGACCGACCCCGTCTTCGACGACACCGACGACGAGCTCGCCGAGCTCGACGAGGCCGCGGAGCTCGCCGACCCCGACGACCTCGACGACGAGGACGGCGAGATCGAGCTCATCGTGCTCGACATGGCCGGCACGACCGTCGTCGACGACGGCCTCGTCGAGCGGGCCTTCGCGCTCGCCGCCGAGCGCAGCGGCATCATCGCCGCGGGCGACGACTTCGACGAGGCGCTGCAGTACGTGCGCGACACCATGGGGCAGTCGAAGATCGAGGTCTTCCGGGTGCTCGCGAACGGCGACGAAGACGCCGCCCAGCACGCCAACGCCGAGTTCGAGGGCGCCTACGCCGAGCTCGTCGCGAGCGAGGGCGTCGCCGAGTTCCCGGGTGCGGCCCGCGTCATCGAGCGGCTGCGCGAGGCGGGGGCCTCGGTCGTGCTCACCACCGGATTCTCGCCCGCCACCCGCGACGCCCTGCTCGACGCCCTCGAGTGGCACGGGCTCGCCGACCTCGCGCTCTCGCCCGCCGACGCGGGACGCGGCCGCCCGTACCCCGACCTGCCGCTCACCGCGCTGCTGCGCACCGAGACGAGCTCGGTCGAGGCGATGGTCGTCGTCGGCGACACGGTCAGCGACATCGAGTCGGGTGTCGCGGCAGGCGCCGGCCTCGTCGTCGGCGTGCTGAGCGGTGCGCACGACCGGGACTCGCTCGAAGCGGCCGGGGCCGACGCCGTCATCGCGACGGTCGCCGAACTGCCGGCGCTGCTCGGCCTGCACGGCGAGTAGGGGGAGGCGTGCACACCGTCGTGCGAGTCGCGGGGCCCGACCTGCTGCTGCGACCCGCCCCGGTCGCGATGGTCTGGTACGAGCCGGGTCGACCGCACGAGGCGCTCGCGGCGCCCGGCGTGCGGCTGTCGCCGGGCGAGGCCCTCGTCGAGGTCGAGCTCGCGACGATCTGCGGATCCGACGTGCACACCGTGCGGGGCGACCGGCCGGCGCCCGCGCCGCTCGTGCTCGGCCACGAACAGGTGGGCCGCGTCGTCGCGGTCGGCGAGGGCGCCGTGCGCGCCGACGGCTCGGCGCTCGAGCTCGGCGATCGCGTGGTGTGGTCGGTCGCGGTGAGCTGCGGCGACTGCGACCGCTGTCGCCGCGGTTTCGAGCAGAAGTGCCGCGCGCTCGCCAAGTACGGGCACGAACGGGTGCACCGCGGCTGGGAGCTCTCGGGCGGCTTCGCCACCCACGTGCAGCTCAGGGCCGGCACCGCCGTCGTCCGCGTGGGCGAAGACGTTCCGGCGCTCGTCGCCGCGCCCGCCTCGTGCGCCACCGCGACCGCCGTCGCCGCGGTCGACGCAGCCGCGGCGCACGTGCCGCTCGCCGGCTCCGCCGTGCTCGTCACGGGCGGCGGCATGATCGGGCTCAGCGTCGCCGCGATCGCGTGCGAGGCGGGTGCCGAGGTCGTCGTCTCCGAACCGGATGCCTCGCGGCGGGCGCTCGCCCGCCGGCTGGGTGCGCTCGTGGCCGACCCTCGGGCCGCGCGCGGCAGTGACGAGCACCTCGACGTCGTGCTCGAACAGCTCGCCGGCCGAGGCATCCCCGAACTGCTCATCGCGATCGAGGCCTCGGGTGCCGCACCCGCCGTGAACGCCGCCGTCGCGGCGGTCGGCGTCGGCGGGGTCGCCGTACTCGTCGGCAGCGTGTCGCCCGGCGCCGAGCTGCGGCTCGACCCCGAGCGGCTCGTGCGCGGGCTCGTCACGATCACGGGCGTGCACAACTACACCGGTGCCCAGCTCGAACGGGCCGTCGCGTTCCTCGAGCGATCGTGGCGCTCGCTGCCGCTCGACGAGCTCGTCGGCATCACGCACTCGCTCGACGAGCTCGATCGCGCCCTCGACGAGGCGGCGACGGGCGAGTTCGTGCGGGTCGGCGTCGCGCCGGGGCGGCGGGCGGCGCCGCATCCCTGACGCATCGCTCGGCGTGACGACCTTTCGTCGCCCCACGGCCTCTCAGGGCGCTGACGCAGGGGTGGTGAGGAGGCGAGAGGTCGTCACCGTGCGGAATGGCGCGGGGGAGTCGGACGCGGCAGCATTGAGGCATGACGGATGCTGCTGCGCACGAGTCCGCCGGGGAGGCGGTCGTACGGCTGCGCCGGCAGCTCGAGGCAGCCGCCGTCCGGCTCGCTGAGGCCGGGGCACGGAGCGAGGTGCTCGCCGAGCTCGTCGAACCGCGCCGGGTGCTCGGCGTGGCCCGGGCGCCGCGCATGGCGCAGCTCGGCCGGGTGTGGCGGCTCGGTGTGCTGCTGCTCGCGCCCGACGGGTCGGCCCACGCGACGGGGCACGTCGTGCGCGCCGAACTCCCCGCCCGCCGCAGCGTGCTCGCCGACAGCGTCGCCGAGCACCGCGCCTGGCAGGCCGCGGCGGTCAAGGGCGGCATCACGACGGGCGAGTCGGTCGACTTCGACGCGGCGCCCGTCGACCTCGACGCACTCGCTCGCGACGGGGCATCCGGGCCGTTCGTGCTGCAGGAGGGCAGGGTCTTCGTGCGGTGGAACCCGACCCAACCCGATGCGCTCGCCGACGCTGCGCGCTACCTCGCCGACCGCGTCGAGCTGCTCGCGAACCCGCCGTCGGGCACCTGAGCGCCGGTCGTCGCGTGCTTCGACGCGCTTCAGGCCTTGGGGGCGTCGGGCGAACCGTCGGCGCCATCGGCGGCCTCGCCGGAGGCATCCGTACCGTCATGCCCGTCGCCGTGCGCATCGGTGCCGGCCGCAGGATCGCGGTCGCCCGAGTCGCCGCGCTCGCCGCCCTGCTGGCTCTGCTCCTGGATGGTGCGCATGATCGAGTCGCGCAGGCCCTCCTGGCCGGTGTGCAGCTCCTGGTACTTCTCGCCGGCGCCCGCGAACGGGCCGAACGCCTCGCGCAGGCGCTGCCCGGGCGGGGCCTTGACGGCCCGCATGATCACGCCGATGACGATGATGACCACGAAGAGCACGATCGCGCCGCCGGCCACGATGCCCATGAACGCGAGGTCACTGCCCTGCATGCGACGCCTCCCCGAAACCGAAGAGGCTGACCGGCTCGAGCCGCCCGTCGCGCAGGCCCTCGAGCACCTGCCGCTCGTGCGGCACGACGGGCTCGGGCAGGGCGTCGAGCGCGAACCACTCGAGCGCGGCGGCCTTCTGCGCCTCGACGATGCGGGGCTCGCCCGACCACTCGCGCACCTGGAAGAACACGTCGAAGCGCTGCTCGATCGGCCGCCCCGACCCGTCGGTGCGGTGCATGAGCGTGAGCAGCTCGAGCGCGCCGGGCGCGACGTCGACGCCGAGCTCTTCGGATGCCTCGCGGGCGGCGCCGGCGGGCAGCGACTCGCCCGCCTCGACGTGGCCGGCCGCTCCGAACGCCCAGTGCTCGTCGTAGTAGCCCGTGCCCCGGCGCAGCTGCAGCAGCACCTCATCGCCGCGCCGCAGCAGCACGTACGCCGCCGGCACGACCGTGAACCGGCCGTGGGTCGACGCGTACGCGTCGGTGTAGTGCTCGGTCTCGGTCATGGGGTCTCCTCGACCGCCGTCAGTAGCCGACGATCGGCCCGAACGCGTCGGCGAGCGGTGCCCGGTTGACGCCGCGGAGCTCGTCGACCGAGACCGTGAACGCATCCTGCACCTCGAGCGACTGCGAGGCCGCGTCGGTCACGCCGATGCGGCGCACCGGGTAGCCCCGGCCCTCGCAGAGGCCGCGGAACTTCACGTCATCCTCGCGGGGGACCGTCACGATGACGCGGCCCGTCGACTCACTGAACAGCGCGGTCGCGAGGTCGAGGTCGCCGTCGGCGAGCACGTCGCCGAGGAACACCCGGGCGCCGACGCCGAAGCGCGAGACCGCCTCGGCGAGGGCGATCGCGAGACCGCCGTCGGAGAGGTCGTGCGCCGAGTCGATGAGGCCCTCGATCGTCGCGGCCGAGAGCAGCTCGGCGAGCGTCTTCTCGGCGGCGAGGTCGACGGCCGGCGGGCGGCCGCCGAGGTGGCCGTGCACGACGCCGGCCCAGGCCGAGCCGTCGAGCTCGGCCTTCGTGTCGCCGAGCAGGTAGATGTTGTGGCCGTCGTCCTGCCAGCCGCTCGGGATGCGGCGGGCGACGTCGTCGATCACGCCGAGCACCGCGATGACGGGCGTCGGGTGGATCGGCACGTCGCCGGTCTGGTTGTAGAAGCTGACGTTGCCGCCCGTGACGGGGATGCCGAGCTCGAGGCAGCCGTCGCTCAGGCCCTCGACCGTCTCGGAGAACTGCCACATGACCTCGGGGTTCTCGGGCGAGCCGAAGTTCAGGCAGTCGCTGACACCCATCGGCACGGCGCCGGTCACGGCGACGTTGCGGTACGCCTCGGCGAGGGCGAGCTTCGCGCCCTGGCGCGGGTCGAGCTGCGAGTAGCGGCCGTTCGCGTCGGTCGCGACCGAGACGCCGAGACCCGACTCCTCGTCGACACGCACCATGCCGGCGTCGTCGGGGTAGGACAGGGCCGTGTTGCCGAGCACGTACTTGTCGTACTGGTTCGTCACCCACGCGGCATCCGCCTGGTTCGCCGAGCCCACGAGCTTCAGGAACTGCTCGCGGATCTCCTCGGCCGTCGCCGGGCGGTCGAGCTTCGCGGCCGTGTCGGCCTGCAGCGCGTCGATCCAGGTCGGGTAGGCGACGGGGCGCTCGTAGACGGGGCCGTCGACGGCGACGGTGCGCGGGTCGACGTTCACGATCTCCTGGCCGTGCCACATGATGCTCAGGCGGCCGGTGTCGGTGACCTCGCCGAGCACGCTCGTCTCGACGTCCCACTTCTCGACGACCTTCAGGAAGCCCTCGAGCTTCTCGGGCTTCACGATCGCCATCATGCGCTCCTGGCTCTCGCTCATGAGGATCTCCTCGGGCGTGAGCGTGGGGTCGCGCAGCAGCACGTCGTCGAGCACGATCGACATGCCGCCGTCGCCGTTCGACGCCAGCTCGCTCGTCGCGCACGAGATGCCGGCCGCACCCAGGTCCTGGATGCCCTCGACGAGATCCTGCTGGAACAGCTCGAGGCAGCACTCGATGAGCACCTTCTCGGCGAAGGGGTCGCCGACCTGCACGGCGGGGCGCTTGGTCGGGCCGCCCTCGGCGAAGGTGTCGGAGGCGAGGATCGACGCGCCGCCGATGCCGTCGCCGCCCGTGCGGGCGCCGAAGAGCACGACCTTGTTGCCCTGGCCCTTGGCGTTCGCGAGGTGCAGGTCTTCGTGCCGCAGCACGCCGACCGCGAGGGCGTTGACGAGCGGGTTCGCCTGGTAGGTCGAGTCGAACCAGGTCTCGCCGCCGATGTTCGGCAGGCCGAGGCAGTTGCCGTAGAAGCTGATGCCGCTCACGACGCCGTGCACGACGCGCGCGGTGTCGGGGTGCGAGATGTCGCCGAAGCGCAGCGCGTCCATGACGGCGACCGGGCGGGCGCCCATCGAGATGATGTCGCGCACGATGCCGCCGACGCCGGTCGCGGCGCCCTGGAACGGCTCGATGTAGCTCGGGTGGTTGTGCGACTCGATCTTGAAGGTGACGGCCCAGCCCTCGCCGATGTCGAGCACGCCGGCGTTCTCGCCCATGCCGACCATGAGGTTCTTCTTCATGTCGGGCGTGACCTTCTTGCCGAACTGGCGCAGGTAGATCTTCGACGACTTGTACGAGCAGTGCTCGCTCCACATGACGGAGTACATCGCGAGCTCGGCGCTCGTGGGGCGGCGGCCGAGGATGTTGCGGATGCGCTCGTACTCGTCGGGCTTGAGGCCCAGGGCGGCGTACGGCTGCTCCTTCTCGGGCGTCGCGGCGGCGACCTCGACGGTGTCGAGCACCGGGGCGGTGGCAGCGGTCGTGGCGGTGGTTTCGGTGGTCACGAGTGGCGAGCTCCAGAGAACGGCGGCGGGGCGGATGCCGCGGGGCGGATGCCTGACCGTGCCAGTCTACCGGCCGTGCTCAGGTGAGCAGGCCGCCCCGGGCGAAGCCCGGACCGGCGAGCTCACCGGGCCTCAGTCGGCGGTCGAATTCGAGCCCGACGAGTTCGTGCCGGTCGTGTTCTCGGCTTTCGAGACCGCGTCGGCCTTCTTCTTGGCCGGCGGCACCTCGGGCAACGGCTTGCCGTGGCCGCTCTTGGCCGCGGGCGTCTGCGGCAGCGGCTTCGCCGTTCCGGTGGCCTTCGGCGTGCCGCCCGCCCCGCTCGACGTCGCCGAGGCGTTCGTGGTCTGCGCGCTGTTGATCGCGGGGGTTCCCCCGGCCGTCGCGTTGCCCGTGTCGCCGGTGTTCGCACTCGCCCCGCTGTTCGCACCGCCCGACGTGTTGCTCGCGGCCTTCTCACCCCCGAACTTCGCACGCTTGCCGTACGGCGCGCCGATCTTGACGGTGCCCGCGTCGAGGTCGATCTCGATGAGCGGGTTGGGTTCGAAGATCTCGGCCATGTCCTGCCAGTCCTTGGCGGCCTTCTGGTACGCGCCGACGCTGAGCTTCGCGAACGATCTCGGCATCTGGTTGGCGAGGCCCGGCTTGACCCCCGCAGCGCGGTAGGCGGCCGCGCTCATGCCGGCGGCCATCGAGGCGGCGGAGTTCTCCCACGCCGTGCGGACGACGTCGTTCGCCTTCGCGATCGTGAACAGCGCCCCGCTCGGGTCGGTGTACCTGATCGCGTTCGAGCCCGCATACGCGTAGGAGGCCTGCAGCTCGGGCGATGCGACGAGCCCGAACGGATCACTGAGCGCCGGATCGACGGTCAGGAACAGCTCGCGCCGCGCGTCGTACCAGCGTTCGCCGAAGTCCATCAGGCTGCGCCGCTCGTCGGTGTAGGCGCCCGCGTACTGGTAGGGAGTGCGGTACACCGTCGAGTGCTCGTCGATCCAGACCTCACCGGTGGGGAAGTATTCCTGGTGCTGGAACGTCTGCCCCGTCGCATCCGTCACGACGTTCGTGCTGCCCTGCAGGTCCTTGTGCAGGAAGTACCGCTGGCCCTCTTCCTCGTACGGGTCGTCGCCCGGGTCGCGCTGCTGGGCGATGAGCTCGTCGTCGACCCAGATCTGCTTCGTGAGCTCGTTGCCGTTGCGCACCGTCACCCATGGGTTGATGAACGCCGTCTCGCCGTTCGGGCCGCGCTCGATCACCCGGCGGCCCTCGTCGTCGTAGGCGTACTCGGTCGTCTCGCCGTACTCGTCGACGAGCACCATGTGCCCGGCCCAGTCCCACGTGATCTCGCGGGCGATCTTCGCCTTCTTGCCGGAGCCGCTCACGATCTGGAACAGCTCGCCGTCGGCGTCGTAGTTGAACGTGTCCTGGCCCTGGGTGCTCACCTGGTGGGGGCCTGCCGACGTGAAGGTGCGGTCGAACGAGTACGAGGTGTCGGACTGCACCTTGCTGCCGATCTTGTCGACCTGCGCCTTCTTCACGACGTTGCCGGCGTCGTCGAAGTCGAGATCGAACGTGTAGCTTCGCGTCGCCTTCCAGACCTTCGCCGAGCCGGATGCCTCGACCAGCCGGTCGTACGGATCGTACGTGTACGTCATCGAGACGGGGCTGCCGAACAGGTTCGCCACCGTCGAGGGCACGTCGTTGGAGTACTTCATCGGGTTGCCGACGACGTCGTACTCGTACGTCTGGTCCTGGATCTCGGTGTAGTGCGCCGGGTTGCCCTTGAGGGGACGGTCCGCCGACACGGTGCGCACGTTGTCCATCCACCGGGTCTCGTCGTCGTAGTGCCACGTCGTCGTCGCGCCGTTGCCGTAGTCGATCGCGGCGGGCACGAGGAACTCGTCGTAGCGCCGGTCGTTCACGTAGTCGTAGTGCCACGTCGTCGGCTCGTCGGTGTAGGTCGGGTTGCCGTCGGCGTCGAGCACGGGGTTGCCGTCGGCGTCGAGCACGGGCACCTTCACGAGCCCCGGCTCGTCGCCCACGACCGACTTCGTGAGACCGCCGGCGTCGTAGTCGTAGGTGAGCACCTCGCCGTCGGGATACGTCATGGTCTTCACGCGGCTGAGGCCGTCGTAGTCCCACTCGGTCGTCCACTGGAACCTCGGGTCGCCCGGCACCCAGTTGTGCAGCTTGATCTCGCTGAGCTGGCTCGTGGTGTTGCCGAGCGCGTCGTAGCCCAGCGTCACCACGCGGGCCGGGTCGTCGATCTGCACGATCCGGCCGGCGCCGTTGTCGGGTGCGCCGGCCTCGCCGTACGTGTAGGTCACGTCGGGCGTGTCCTCGGGGTAGTCGATCGTCACGAGGTTCTGCAGCTCGTAGCCGTACTTCGTCATGAGCGCCTCCTCGCGGAGCGTGCTCGACTGGTCCCTGATGACCTTGCCCTCGGCGTCGTACCAGGTCTTGACCAGGCCGCCGTCGGGGGTCTCGGTGCTCAACTTGTTGCCGACGCCGTCGTACGTGTGGGTCGTCGTGTCGCCGGCGATGTCGACGACCTGCAGCAGTTGCCCGAGCGGGTCGTACGAGTACGTCGCCGTCTTCGGCGCGAGCAGGTCGGCCGGGTCGGGGGTGGCCGCGTTCAGCGGCTGGTCGTCCATCCGCAGTTCGTTGCCGCGGATGTCGGTGAACGTCGTCGTCACCCGGCCGCGCGGGTCGGTGCTCGAAGCCTTCATCACGGATGCCGCGTGGCCGGCGACGTCCGCCTGCCCGAAGCCGTACGCGGTCGTCGTGGTGCGCGCTCCGGGCTCGACCTGCTTCGTCTCCTGGTCGAGCAGGTTGTATTCGCGCACGGTCTTCGTCGAGGCATCCGAGGTCGCCGTCTCATACGTCGTCTGCGCGACCGTGTCGAACGTCGGACGGTAGGTCTCGACCTCGTGGCCGAAGACGTCGTACACGACGGCGCCGCTCACGACGCGGCCGACGGCCGGCGCGCCCTGCGCGTCGACGACGCGCGCGTCGCGCTTCTGCTGCGTGATGCGCCCGATGCCGTCGGCGAACTGCACCGTCTCGATCGGGTCGGCATCGATGTCGTCGCCGTTGAACACGTCCGCGTGGCGGGCGATCGCGTAGCTGTAGCCGCCGGCCGTCGCGTCGGGGTGGTACTCGTACGTCACGGCATCGGCCTGCAGCGCGTTCGAGATCGAAGCGATGCGCCCGAGGTCGTCGTACGTGTACGAGGTCGTGTTGTCGTTCGCATCGGTGCGGCTCGCGACGAGGCCGGAGGCCCAGTCGAACGTCGCCGTCGAGGTCATGCCCGTGCGCAGGGGGTCGGGCGTCGTGGCGATCTCGTAGTCGAGGAACACGTCGACCTCGTCCTGGCTGTCGAAGTCGTACTCCGTCACCTGCGCGATGTTCGCGTGGCCGACGTTCGTGTCGTAGACGTACTCGACGGCGTAGCGCACGCCGTCCTCGCCCTCGGGGTAGACGATGCGGTTGTAGCTGCCCCACGCGTCGTACTGCAGGTCGGTGACCGCGGTCGGGGGGATGTGGGTTACCGGGTCCTCGGTGTCGCTGATGCGCTCCTCGAGGTGGGTGACCGACTGGTTGTCGCAGACCGCGTCGCTACCGTCGCGCTGGCGCAGGATGCCGCCGCCCGCGTCCTTCACGGTGATGACGGCGGGCACGCTCACCCAGGTCGGGCACAGGTCGGGGGAGAAGAGCGGCGATGCCTGCTCGTCGGTCGGGGCCGGGTAGTAGTCGGTCTCGTCGAAGCAGCCGAGGCCGGTGTCGTACGAGCCGTCGTCCGTGAACTCGACCTCCGACGACGAGATCCGGCAGTCGGAGTAGTCGATGGTCGTGATGACGTCGTCGGCGTCGGTCTCGAGCTCGCCGCGGTCGACCTGCTCGAGCACGTTGCCGAGGCCGTCGTAGGCGAACGCGGTTCCGGTCTCGTTGCCGACGGTCGTGCCGTCCGCCGCGAAGTAGCGCTCCTCGCTGTCGACCACGAGCGGCGCATACGACCACGTGAGCGCCTCGGTGCCCGTGAGCACGTTCGTCGCCGTCGGCACGTCGATGAGGTCGACCTCGGCGAGCGGATCGAATCCGTCGCCGACGCCCTGCACGTCGCGGAAGCCCCACTCGAGGCTCGCCGCTCTGAGCGCCTTGCCGCTCGCCTCGTCGCGTACGACGGTCGACGTCTCGAGACCCGAGAGGAACACGTCGTGGTTGAGGTACTCGGTCTCCGTGGTGCGCTTCGGGGTGCCCTGCTCGTCGAGCTCCTGCTCGGTGATCTTCGCGAACCCGAGCGACTGGCGGAACAGCCGGTCGAACCGCAGGTCGTCGTACGCGAACGTCGAGGTCGAGACATCCGCGCCGTCGCCCGGCCGGCCGTCGTCGACGGCGACGCGGCTGAGCGCCCACGTCGAACCGGGGTGCTTCACCGTGTTGCCGTACCGCTCGTAGTCGAGGCTGACGGTGCCGCCGAGCGGGTTCGAGTACGAGCGCAGCAGGTTGGTGCGACCGGTCGTGTTGCGCTGCACCTTCACCTCGTGGTCGTCGGTCGAGGAGAGCGAGTCGACGAAGCCGTCGCCGTCGATGTCCTCGAGGGTGACCTCCGAGAAGCTCGACGAGTTCTGGTACGACGCGCCCGGGTTGATCACGAGGTAGCAGAGCGGGGCGGGAAGGCAGAGCGGACCGGCGTAGACGGTGAAGTCGACGCTGCCGGCGACGCCCTGCGAGCGGTCGTACGACACCTGGGGAGCCTTTCCGAGACCCGCGACGCCGACGCCGTCGGCCGAGGCGAACGTGCCGAACGCGGCAGGGTTCGCGAGGCCCGAGCCCGTGCTGATCTGCACCTTCGGCTGGCCCGCCGCCGACGACTTGAGCAGGCGGTCGGGGATGCCGTCGCCGTTGACGTCGACCCACGCGGACTTCGCCATGTCGTAGTTCCAGTTGAACGCGACGCCTCCCGAGAACTCGCCCCACGGGGTCGCGAAGCCGGCCGAGGCGCTCGCGCCGATCGACTCCTGGGTGTTGAAGCCGCCGTTCGCGAGCGGCAGTTCGGCCTCGGAGAACGCATAGCCGAGGTTGTAGCGCACCGAGGTGCTGTCGGCGTCGGTCGTGACGACGTCGGGCAGGCCGTCGCCGTTGACGTCGGCGAGCTCCTGCGACATCGTGGCGGTGTCGCCGCCGCCGAGCGGAATGAGGGAGCGCTCGCCCGGCACGCCGTAGTCGGCCGAGAGCGGGCCGCCGGCGGGGCCGTTCGGGTTCGAGAACGACAGGTCGAAGCCGCCGCCGATGTCGACGCCGAAGCCGGCGCCGAGACCGGGGTCGCTGTCGCCCGCCTTGCTGCCCTTCGACGCCGCATTGCCCTTCGTCGTGTTCGTCTTGCCCTTGTTGCTGCCCGAGATGTCGATGAGCCCCGACTCGAGACCGCCCGAGAAGCTGACCGTGAAGTCCTGGTTCACGTGGCCCGAGCGCGGCTCCGGGTCCTCGATGTTCTTGTACAGCAGACCGCGCTGGCTCGTGTACTGCACGTTGCCGGGGGTGATGACGTCGGGGTAGCCGTCGCCGTTGAGGTCCTCGTAGTCGACGAGGCTCCAGCTCGGGCCGACGCCGATCGACCCGCCGAGCGGCCCGAACCCGAAGCCGACCGACAGGCTCGGGCCGGTCACCGAGATGCGGGTCACGCCTCGCCCGTCGCCCGTGTCGCCGATGCCGAGGGAGGCGGTGTCGCTCGAGAGCCGCGACGATCGCATCCGGTCGGCCGAGGCGGCGAGGTTGTCGCGGGTGCCGCGCCACTGGGGAGCCCCGAGCGGGTTCGCCTCGGCTCCGAGCGAAGCCGGGTCGAGGAGCGGCAGGTAGGCGTACGAGGGGTCGATGTCGGGCTCGGCCTCGCACCCGCTCACGTCGCCGTCGCACAGGCCATCGAAGTCGCTCGGCGGCATCGCGGCCTGCTCGGCCTCGGGGTCGATCACGAACGCGTCCTCGTCGATCGGCAGGGTCGCGAGGTCGCCGTTCGCGGTGTAGCCCGCGACGCCCCAGCCGCGGTACGCGAGCGGGAAGATGCCCTGGAGACCCGTCCAGGTGATGACGACCGGCGGTTCGACCTCTTTCGGTACGGCGTCGCCTGTGCGGAGCGTCACCGAGAAGTCGTCCGACGTGAGCGCGTCGGCGAGCGCGGTGTCGCGCGAGCTGAGCTCGAACCAGTACTTCCGGTCCTTCACCAGTTCGAGCGGCTCGGTCAGCGTCACGCTCGTCTGGTCGAGGCTCGCGACGAGCTCGACCGGCTGCTTCCACAGCGACCCGTCTTCGCCCTTGACGCTCAGCACGGCCTTGCGCGAGGGGAGCTGCTCGGGCAGCGGGGAGAGGGTCGCGTGCTCGATCTGTATCGACTCGTACGTCCCGGTCGCGCTCGCAGCCCACGGCGCGATCGGCTCCGCGGTCGACCGGTTCGGGTACTGCTCGATCTCGGGCGCGAGGTCGAGCCGCTTCGTGTCGGTCAGCACCCCGTCGATCTCTCGCTGCACCTCGATCGGCTGCCCGTTCGCGTCGGTCGCCTGGGTGTAGTGGATCGCCGGGTTCCATGAGACCGCGGTCAGGTCGATCGACGAGTCGACGGCGAGGTGCGAGTGCACGGTGTCGGTCTCGGAAACGTCGTCGGGGTCGTCGGGGTCGGCCGCGACCGGGGCGGCCACCTCGACGTCCGCGGCGAACTCGACGGTGCCGACGAAGTCGTGCGGGATGACGCCGTCGACGATGTCGACGTCGGCCGTGCCGTCATCCGGCACGCCGACCGCGGTCGGGATGTCGAGCGAGGCGTCGGTCAGTGCGTCGTTGTCCTCGTGCTCGACGACGAGACGCAGGTCGTCGCTCGTCGCCTTCGACTTCACGACCGTCGCGGTGAAGCGCACCGTGCCGTCGTACGGCATCACGACCCGGGTGTTCGGCCGGCCCGACAGCGTGAAGTCGTCGGCGATCGAGTACACGGTCTGCGAGAGCGCGTTGACGTCGAGCGGCACCTCGACGGGCGGCTCGGGGTTCTCCTCCTCGGCGTCGTCGTCGGGCGGGGCCGAGCCCTCGTCGACGACGGCGTCGTCGCCGATCTCCGTGTAGGTGACGCTCGGCGCCCAGACCACCTCGTCGTGGGCGCCGTTGTCGATCGACCCCACGCGGAAGTAGAGGTGGTCGCCCGCGTCGACCTCGCGCTCGATCGGCTCGGTGAACGCGACCGCCTCGTCGTCGGGAGTCGCCGGCAGGTCGAGCACGAGGTTCGCGTCGGCCAGCTCGTCGGCCTCGTGCTGGATCGCCACCCGCACACCGTCGTCGCTCGCGACGGCCTGCGGTGAGTCGAGCTCGGCCGAGCCCTCGATGCGCACGGTGCCCGTGAACGGGGCGATCCACCGCCGCACCGTGTCGATCGGCGGCGACGCCGCCTGCAGCTTCTGCTGCAGCGCATCGATCTCGCTGGAGTCGATGACCGGCGCCGCGCCGCCGTCGGCGAGCGGCACGGGGGTGAGTTCCGAGCCCTCGAGGAAGCTCGGCACCCCGTCTTCGAGCCGGTTGAAGTAGACGGTGCCCTCGTGCACGAGGTCGGGCAGGCCGTCGGCGTTGACGTCGGTGAAGTACACGTCGCTCCACGCGACCGCGCCGCCGACGCCGAGCGAGGCGGTGACGACGATGTGCGCCTCGGCGGCGATCTGCAACTGGAACTCGTGGTCGCGCGACAGCCCCTTGCCGGTGAGCGTGGTGAGCTTCTCGCGGTCGCCGAACCGCGGTTCGCCGTCGGGGCCGCCGAGGTTGAGCCGGTAGTAGACGGTCTGCGCGGTCGCCCGGCCGCCGTCCTTGAACACCTTGTCGGGCAGGCCGTCGCCGTTCAGGTCGATGAACTCCTCGATGCCGTCGGTCTGACCGCCGCCCACCTGGATCGACCCGCCGAACGAGCCCACCTTCTGGGGCACGAACGGGTTGAACCCGATGTAGGCGTGCCCCTCCGCCGAGTTCGACTCGGACCCGCCGAGCGCGCCCGGCTTCACGTTCGTCTCGAGGGCGACGCGGTCGCCGAGGTCGTCCTCCCGCTCCTCGGTACCCGGGTCCTCGATGTCGCCCGAGTCCCACGTCGAGCCGGTCTCGTCGGCCTTGAAGCCGGCGTAGCTCACCTTCGGGTCGTCGGAGTCGGGGTCGTCCTCCTCGGCGTACCCCACGTCGTTGAAGTACTCGAAGGTGTGCGTGACCGCCGACGGCGTGCCCGCGCCCTGCGTCACGGCCGACAGCAGGCTCTTGCCGAACGGCCCGGTCGCGTAGCCGAGGTCGTAGCGCGTCGCGAGCTGATCGCGGTCGCGATCGCCGTCGGCCTCGAGGTCGCCGTACCAGACCTCGACGCTCGCGAGCCGTTCGGCGAGCAGGTCGAGGTAGCGGCCGGTGCCGTCGAGCGTGACGTCGTCGCGCAGCTCCGTCGCCCGCACGAACCGGATCTCGTACGGCGGCTGCTCGTGGTAGTCCGGCTCGGGCAGGGGGCCGTCCCCATCGGGGTCCGGGTGGTTCTCGTCGGAGACCTCGGCGGCCTCGGTGTAGAAGATGCTCTGCAGGTACGTGTGGCGGGCGCACATCGTGTCGCCGTCGTCCTCGCACGAGGCATCCCGAACCCAGGCCTCGTCCTCCTCGTCGAAGCGGTACTTCTCGAGGTCGTACTCGTAGCGGATCACGTTGACGCCCACGTCGCGCTGCGCCGAGAGCAGCCACTTCACGATGTTGCCGTCGTCGTCCTTCACGACCGCGTCGGGGTCGAGAGCGCCCGTGTTCGGCCCCGGTTCGTCGGCACCCTGCGTGCCGCCCATCGGCCCGCCCGCGTCGGGCTTCGCACCGTACCAGCGGATGCCGCCGTCCTTGTCGCGGACCTCCCACCAGTAGTTCTTCGGGCTGTCGCCGTGGCGGATGATCTGCTCGTACTCGGTCTCGACCTGGCGGGTGAAGTCCTGGCGGTCGGCGATGCGGTCCTCCCAGGCGTCGCCGAGCGCGTTCGGGACGAGCATCGCCCCGTCGAGCGAGTACGACTCCGACTCCTTCGCCGCGTCGAAGTACGGCACGCCGTAGCTCGTGTCGACCTCGACGGTGCCGACGCCGAGATCCCAGCCGAGGCCCGTCCAGCTCGGCTCGGTCTCCGAGACGTAGTCGAGCGACAGCTCGGGTGTCATACCGCGGCCCTGCGGCACGATGAGCGGGTACGACAGTTGCGCGCTGCCGTCGGGGGATGCCTCGGGGGCGTCGATGAGCGCCAGACCCTCGGTCGGGTCGGCGTACTGCAGGCCGTCGAACGAGCCGTCGCCGAGGTCGTCGGGCGTGAGCAGCGACTCGCGTGCGAGGGCCTCGCCGGGATCGACGGCGCCCCCGAACCCGCCGGTCGCGGCGAACGCACCCGTCGCCAGCAACCCGAGTACCGCGACGACCGCCGCCGTCTTCACCGCCGTGCGCTTCGCAGACATCGTCGTCCTCCGTCAACCGCTCCGGCCCGCGCGCGGGAATGCGCCGGCCGAGGCCAGTCGACCCCACAACTGGTGCCGTGTCATGAAGGAAACCTTCAACTACCCTTCAAGCGGGGGACGGCGTCGGCGACGCTCGGCGCCGCCTGGGGATTCCGAACGGACGAACAGGTGTCGCATGACCGGGCGATCGGGCGGTGCAGCGGCATTCGTCGTGCCCGCGTCGTTCTTCTTCGACGGGCACCGCTTCGAACCCGCCACCGGCACGCTCGCGGTCGGCGATGACCGGTTCCACCTCCGGCCGAAGACGGCCGGCGTGCTCACCGCGCTGCTCGATCGGGCGGGCGGGCTCGTCACGAAGGCCGAGCTCATCGACGAGGTGTGGGACGGCGCCACGGGCGACGAGTCCATCGCCGTGTGCATCGCCGAACTGCGGCGGTTCTTCGGCGAACGGGCGGACGCACCCCACTACGTCGTCACGGTGCACCGGCGCGGGTACCGCTTCGGCGTCGCGGTGACGACGACGCCCCCCACGGATGCCCCGGACGCGCCGCGTCCGGTCGGTCGGGCGCACGAACTCGCAGCCCTCGACCGGTGGGTCGCGGCATCCGCCCGCGGGGATCGCGTCGTCGGGTTCATCGCGGGTGAGGCCGGCTCCGGCAAGTCGACGCTCGTCGGCGAGTTCCTCGCCCGGCTCGACGAGCGCGGGCAGCCGCTCGTGGCCGAGTCGCGCTGCGCTGCGCTGATCGACGGCGTCGCGGCCGTGCCGCCGCTGCAACCCTTCGTCGACGTGATGGCGGCGATCTGCCGCGGGCCGTGGGGCGCGAGCTTCCGGGAGATCCTTCGGCGCACCGCACCGAACTGGCTGCCGCAACTGTCCGGGCTCGTCGACGAGCCGACCGTCGAGCCCCTCCGGCGCAGGGTCGACCGGTTCGGCGGCCGGCTCGCGCACGAAGCGGCGGCCGCGCTCGACGCGATGTCGGCGATCACGCCGATCGTCATCATCGTCGAAGACCTCCACGTGGCCGACCCCGCGGCGATCGAGCTGGTGGCGCACCTCGCGAACGGTTCGGCGAGGTCGCGACTCGCGCTGCTCGCGACGTACCGCACCGAGAGCGTGCACCGGCACGGGCCGCTCGGCGCCGTCGTCGGGCGCCTGACCGCACTCCGGCGGGCCGAACTCCTCGAGCTCGGACCGCTCGACGCGTCCGAGGTGGCCGGCCTGCTCGCCGGACACCCCGCGGGGATCCGCCCGACCCCCGACGTCGTCGAAGCGTTCCTCGACCGAACCGAGGGCAACGCGATGTTCGTCTCCGCGCTCGCCGACGTGATCGGCGAGCGCGGAGACGGCGCCCCCGACGCGGCGAGCGTCACGGCGGCGGGCATGCCGGTCGAGGTCGAGCGGCTGATCGTCGACCGGCTCGACGGCATGACCGCGGCAGACGAAGCCCTGCTGGAGGCCGCGGCGGTCGCCGGCCAGGAGTGCTCGGTCGCCGAGGTGGCGGCCGCGCTCGGCGTGCTCGGTGCACTCGGTGCCGACGAGGCAGCGGTGGGACGGGCCCTCGCAGCGATGTCCACGCGTACCGGGCTCCTCGTCGAGACCGAGCCCCGGCTGTGGTCGGACGGGTTGATCGACGCGCGTTACCGGTTCGCGCACCGCCTCGTGCAGGAGGTGCTGCGTTCGCGACCGGGTGACGCGCAGCGGATGGCGATGCACCGAGCCGTCGCCCGACGTCTCTCCGCCGGCGGCGCGCCCGAATCGGCGATCGAACGCGCCGCCGAGCATTTCGAGCACGGGCGCGAGCCCGCGTCCGCCGCCGGGCAGTACGCGCTCGCGGCCGAGGCCGCGCTCCGCGGGCTCGACCCCGTCGGCGCCCGCAGGCTCGCACAGCATGCCATCGCCCTCGCCGAGTCGTCTGGCGCGGCAGCGGTGCCGTCGATCGTGAGGCTGCGGCTGCAGCTCGTCCTCACGGTCGCGATCGCCACGGTGCAGGGGCCGTCGTCGGTCGAGTCGGAAGTCGCGGCCGAGGAGCTCGAGGCCTGGTGCGAGGTGCTCGGGGCGTCACCACTCGTCGCCCGCGCACGACAGGTGCTGTGGAGTCTCGACTTCATGCGAGGCGACCTGCACGCCGCGAGCGCGCGGTTCGCGGACTTCGAACTCGCGGCGGCGGGACTCGACGATCCGGCGCTCACCGTGAAGCTTGCCGGTGCGCGCGCCGTCACACTGCTCTTCGGCGGCGCCCCCGTGCCTGCGCTCGCTGTGGTCGAGGCCAGGGCCGGGGCTGCGGCAGCAGGCGATACCAGCGGCACGGGCTGGGAGGTCGAGGCCGCGATCCTCGACCGGTCGACCGCGGCGGTCGCCAGTTGGCTGGTCGGCCGGGCCGACACCGCCCGACGACTCGCGCTCGACGGACTGCGACTCGCACGCGAGACGGGCTCGCCCGACATCGTGTGCCGGAGCCTCTGGTCGGTCGTCGCGGTGCACCAGCTCCGGCGCGAGCCCGAGCTCGTGCATCGGTACGCGGCCGAACTGTCGGCTGTGGCCCGACTCGATGAGCATTCGCGATGGAGATCCGTGGCGGTGCTGTTCGATGGTTGGGCGCACGGCGGGTCGGACGCCGTGATCCGCTGGGCGAACGCGACCGGCAACGCCGTCGAGCACGTGCAATCGGGTGGCATGGAGTTCGGGCGGCCGTACCATCTGGCCGTCGCGGCCGAGGCCGTCGCGGCCACCGGTGATCATGCGCAGGCGACGGAGGCGATCGACGACGCCCTCGCCGCGGTCGCGTCGACGGGCGACCGCTGGTATCTGGCCGAGCTGCTGCGCACCCGCGCCGGCCTTCGACTGGCCGTCACGAAGGGGAGTTCGCGCCGTGGCGACGAGGCCGAGATCGACGAACTCCTCGAGGAGTCCGTCGCCGTCGCCCGCGCCCAGGAGGCGGCGGGGATCGAGGTCCGGGCGCTCACGATGCTCGTGCCCCGTGGTGATCGTGCGATCGACGGTGCGGTGAGTGCGGGCGAGCGGCTCGCGGGACTGCTCGATGAGCTCGGCGGCGGCATCGCCCCGGCCGACCGTCGCGCCGCGGTCGCCGCGCTGAGTTCGGCGACTCCGCTCGAGTCCCTCGAACGCCGCCGAGCCCTGCCCGCGTGACCAGCACATCCTCGGGCGCTGCCGGGGCTCCCTCTCGAACGCTGCCGCGCACCACTCCCGTAAGACGGTTCGCGGTCGTCGCATCCTCGATGGCCTCTCGAACGCTGCCGCGCACCACTCCCGTAAGATGGTTCGCGGTCGTCGCATCCTCGATGACCTCTCGAACGCTGCCGCGCACCACTCCCGTAAGATGGTTCGCGGTCGTCGCATCCTCGATGACCTCTCGAACGCTGCCGCGCACCACTCCCGTAAGATGGTTCGCGGTCGTCGCATCCTCGATGACCCTGGGCGCGCACATCGGCGCGCAGTCCTCGTGGCCGTTCGCGCATTCGCGGAGCCCCGCCCGCGCCACACGAGCGACGTTCGTTCAGGCACGTCACATGACTTCTTCCGTTCCCTCGGTGCATCCCGCGCCGCCGTTCCCGTGGCTCGGGCTCATCGTGCTCGCCGCCGCCGTGTTCCTCTCGGTCACGATCGAGATGCTTCCGACGGGCCTCCTGCCCGACATGAGCAGCGGCCTCCAGGTCGGCGAGCCGCTCATCGGCGTACTGGTCACGGTGTTCGCCGCGACCGTCGTCGTGCTGACCGTTCCGCTCGCCGCGCTCACTCGGCGCGTGCCCCGCCGAACGCTCATCGTGCTCACGCTCGGCGTGCTCGCGCTCAGCTGCCTGCTCACCGCGGTCGCGCCGAACTACCCGACGGTCGTCGCGACCCGCGTGCTCGGCGGTGCGGCGCACGGCCTGTTCTGGTCGGTCGTCGGCGCCTACGCCGGGCACCTGGTGCCGAAGGAGCAGCTCGCCCGCGCGGTCTCGATCAGCGTCGCCGGCGGGTCGGCGGCCTTCGTGCTCGGCGTGCCGCTCGGCACCGCGCTCGGGCAGGCGTTCGGCTGGCGGCTCGCGTTCGCCTCGGTCGGCGTGCTGACCCTCGTGGGCGCGCTGCTCGTGCAGCGGTTCCTGCCGCCCGTGCGGCACCATGCGGGCGAGGCGGATGCCGCTCCCGTGCGCATCCGCAAGGACCCGACGTTCGTGCCCGTCATCGTGGTGTGCCTCATCACGGCGGTCGCGATGGTCGGCATGTACACGTTCTACACGTACATCGCGCCCTACATGACCGACGTCATGGGGCTGCCGTCGACGGCCATCAGCCCGATGCTGCTCGCCTACGGCATCGCCGGCGCGGTGGGCCTCGTGCTCGCGGGCGCCGTGCTCGGGCGCCGCCCGACCGTCGGACTCGTGGTCGCGATGGTCGCGACGGGGCTGGGTGCGGCGGGGCTCGCGGCGTTCCCCGATGTGCCCGTCGTCGGCATCGCGAGCTTCCTGCTGTGGGGCACGGCGTTCGGCGCGCTGCCGACGATGCTCAACACGCGACTGCTGCACTCGGCGTCGGCGAAGATCCGCGACGCGGCGGCGTCGTTCTACACGACGGCGTTCAACACGGGCATCGGCGGCGGGGCGCTGCTCGGTGCCGCGCTGTTCGGCGTCATCGGACTCGCGGCCCTGCCGTGGGTCTTCGTCGCGCTGCTCTCGTGCTCGACGATCGCGCTCGTGTGGACGGCGCTCGTCAACCGCGTGCATCGCTGACGCGCGCGCAAAGTCATCCGCGCTCGTCTCATCGAGAGTGCACTCGTCGCCCTGTTCATGGGCGGCGAGTGCACTTTCGACAGTGGGGATGCGGCGGTGCGGGGTCGCTCGCCGCGGAGTGCCTGTCGAGAGTGCAGTGGTCGCCCATTCGCTGGCAGCGAGTGCACTTTCGGCAGGACGGTGGCGGGCGATGAGCGGCGGGCCCAGGCATGCGACCGCGGACCGCGCGGCGACGCGAGTTGCCTACTCCGCGCGGGAGAAGGCGGCGGCGCGGGCGATCTGCTCGCGCGTGATCGGCACGCCCGTGTAGCGCTCGAACTGCCGCGCCGCCTGCAACGCGTGCACCTCGGCGCCCGAGATCACGGTCTTGCCCGCGGCGCGCCCGGCGACGATGAGCGGCGTCTCCGCCGGGAACGCGACGACGTCGAACACGACGGATGCCGCGGCGATGTGCTCCTCGGAGAACGACAGCGCCGAGGCATCCGCCCCCTGCATGCCCAGCGGGGTGACGTTCACGATGATGTCGGCGCCGCCCGGGGCGGGGTCGTCGGCGATCCACTCGTAGCCGTACTGCGCGGCGAGCGCCGGGCCGAGCTCGGGGTTGCGGGCGAGCACGGTGAGGTGCGCGAAGCCCGCGTCGCGGAAGGCCGCGACGACCGCCTTCGCCATGCCGCCCGATCCGCGCACGAGCACGCGCGACGACGGGTCGAGCTCGTTGTCGGCGATGAGCTGCGCGATCGCCTCGTAGTCGGTGTTCGACCCCGTGAGCACGCCGCCGTCGTTGACGATCGTGTTGACCGACTCGATCGCCGCCGCCGAGGGCTCGACGACGTCGATGAGGGGGATGACCGCCTCCTTGAAGGGCATCGAGATGCTCGCGCCCCGGAACCCGAGCGCCCGGATGCCGCGCACCGCGCCCTCGATGTCGTCGGTCGTGAACGCCTTGTAGATGAAGTTCAGGCCGAGCTCGTCGTAGAGGAAGTTGTGGAAGCGCGTGCCGAGGTTCGACGGACGTCCGGCGAGCGAGATGCAGACCTGCATGTCCTTGTTGAGGATGGGCATGCGTCCATCATCCTCTTGCTCGCACGACGCGACTCGCCGAAAAGTGCTCCTCGACGCTCGTCGAGCAGCATCTCTTGGCGACTCGCGAGCCTTGGCGGGGCGGGTGGGCGGGGCGCGGGCAGGGCGCGTCAGGGGCGGAGTGGGGCGCGGCGGGGCGGGATGCGGCAGGGCGGAGTGGGGAGCGAGCGGGCTCAGCCGACCTTGGGCGGGCCGATCATGAGCAGCACGGCGAACAGCGCGGCGATGCCGACGACCGCGACCACGGTGAGCAGCAGCGGGCGGGCGAGGAACCAGCGCAGCAGGCGGTTCACCCAGTTGCCGTCGGCGGGGTGGTCGGTCGCCTCGAAGCGCCAGTCGCCCTCGAGGTGGCCCTTGCGCACGAGCCACAGGTCGAACGGCACGGTGGCGTAGGGCACGATCGCGGTCAGCACGGCGAACGCGATGCGACCGACGTTCCAGCGCTGGTTGACGCCCACGAGCACCGACTGGAACGCGTACGCGAGGAACACGAACCCGTGGATCGAACCGCCCACGAGCACCGCCCACTCGATGCCCGCCGCGTACTTGAGGATCATCGCGACGATGAGGATCGTCCACGTCACGACCTCGGCGAACGCGAGCCAGCGGTAGAGCCGCTTCGGCGTGAGCGGACTCGGCGGAGCGGTGACGGCGGGGGTGGCGCTCGTGGCGGGTGAGGTGGTCATGCGGTCGAGTCTCCAGACATCGGGGGATGCTTCCATGTTCGCAAGGCCGGATGGCCCGAGGCATCCGTCGAAGGTTTGAAGTCGGTTCGCCCGGGCCCGCCGGAGTAGGCTGCCACGGTGAACGAGCACGACACCCGCGCCCTCGTCGAGTCCCGGCTCGCCGTCATCCCCGACTTCCCCGAGCCCGGTGTGCTGTTCCGCGACCTCACGCCCGTCTTCGCCGACGGCGAGGCGTTCCACGCGCTCGCCGAGGCGCTCACCGCGCCGTTCGCCGGCACGTTCGACGTGCTCGCCGGGGTCGAGGCGCGCGGGTTCCTGCTCGCGGCGGCGGCCTCGGTCGCCGCCGGGGTCGGCGTGCTGCCCGTACGCAAGGCGGGCAAGCTTCCGCGGGCGGTGCTCACCGAGGAGTACGCGCTCGAGTACGGCACGGCCGCGCTCGAGGTGCACGTCGGCGAGCTGCCGCCCGGCACCCGGGTGCTCGTCGTCGACGACGTGCTCGCGACGGGCGGCACCGTGGGCGCCGCGGCGCGACTGATCGAACGGGCCGGATGGCGCGTGGCCGGCGTCTCGGTCGCGATCGAGCTCGCCGACCTGGGCGGCCGCGCCGCGCTGCCCGCCGACCTCGAGGTCTTCAGCCTGCTGCAGTACTGAGCAGAGTCGGTCGAGTAGCGCGAAGCGCGTATCGAGACCACTCGACACTGACAAGAGTCGATCGAGTAGCGCGAAGCGCGTATCGAGACCACTCGGCCGACCGGTGGCCTCGATACGGCGCTGCGCGCCTACTCGACCGACCGGGCTGCGGCCTCGCGCGCCCGCAGGTCCTTGCGCAGGATCTTGCCCGACGCCGACTTCGGCACCTGCTCGATGAACTCGACGACGCGCACCTTCTCGTGGGGGGCGACGTTCGCCGCGACGTGCTCCATGACCCCCGAGGCGTCGAGCGAGGCGCCCTGCTGCAGCACCACGAACGCCTTCGGCACCTCCTGCCCGTCGTCGTCGAGCACCCCGATGACGGCGGCGTCGGCGATCGCGGGGTGCTCGAGCAGCACGGCCTCGAGCACGGCCGGCGCGACCTGGTAGCCCTTGTACTTGATGAGCTCCTTGAGCCGGTCGACGATGCGGTAGACGCCGTCGGCGGTCACGGTCGCGATGTCGCCCGTGTGCAGCCAGCCGTCGGCGTCGAGCATCTCGGCGGTCGCGTCGGGTCGGCCGAGGTAGCCGGCCATGACCTGCGGGCCCCTGATCCAGATCTCGCCGGGTTCGCTCGCCTCGTCGGGCGACGCCGGCACCGCGACATCCTCGCCGGTCTCGACGTCGACGATGCGGGCCTCGGTGTTCGCGAGCAGCAGGCCGATCGTCGAGCGATCCAGGTCGGGGCGCTCGACGGGGATGACGTGCGTGACCGGGCTCGTCTCGGTCATGCCGTAGCCCTGGCAGACGGTGCAGTCGAGCCGCTCGGCGACGAGCTCGGCGAGCGCCCCGTCGAGGGGCGCCGCCCCCGAGAAGACGACCTTCACGCTCGACAGGTCGTACTGGTCGACGAGGGGATGCTTCGCGAGGGCGACCGCGATCGGCGGGGCGATGAACACCCACGTCGTGCGGTGCTCGCTCACGACGCGCAGGAACTCGACGAGGTCGAACTTCGGCATCGTCACGAGGCTCGCGCGCTGGCGGATCGCGAAGTTCAGCAGCACCGTCATGCCGTAGATGTGGAAGAACGGCAGCACGGCGAGCACGCGGTCGTCGTCGTGCAGGTCGATCGAGTCCTGGCATTGCGCGACGTTCGCGACGAGGTTGCCATGCGTGAGCATGACGCCCTTGGGGCGTCCGGTCGTGCCCGACGAGTACGGCAGCACGGCGAGATGCGTCGCGGGGTCGAAGCTCACCTCGGGGGCGGGCCGGCCCTCGCCGAGGAGGTCGGTGAGCGAGGGATGCCCCGGGGCCCCGTCGAGCACGATGATCTGCTCGTCGGGGATGACGAGGCGCTCGGCCGCGGCGGCGGCGCCGGGCAGCAGCGGGCTCACGGTGACGATCCAGCGGGCGCCGGCGTCGCGCAGCTGGTTCTCGATCTCGGTCGCGGTGTAGAGCGAGTTGATGGTCGTGGCCGTCGCGCCCGCCCGCAGGATGCCGTGGAACACGATGGCGAACGCGGGCACGTTCGGGCAGAGCACCGCGACGGTGTCGCCCACGCCCACCCCGCGCGCCGCGAGCGCCCCGGCGAAGAGTTCGATGCGGCCGATGAGCTGCCGGTAGGTCGTCTCCTGCCCGCTCGTGCCGTCGATGAGGGCGACCGCATCGAGCCGCGCCTCGTCGAGTTCGCCGAACAGGTAGTCGAAGACCGACACGTTCGGGATGTCGATCTCGGGGCGGGTGCTCGTGGCCATGCGATCTCCTTCGATCACGTTCGTGCGCGCCGGTCATCGTCGATCGGGCGTGGCACTCATCCTGCTTCACGGTGCGCGCGAGCGGAAGTGTCCGCGTGTTGTTTTGAATGATTCAAGACAACTGCTAGCGTGAGGGCATGCACTCGACGACGGCCTCCGAGCGGCTGCGTGCCGCGGGCCTGAAGGCCACCGCACCGCGCGCGGCGGTGCTCGAGGTGCTCTCGAGCCCCGGTCACCTCGACGCCGAGACGGTGTTCGAGCGCGTGCGCACCGACCTGCCGACGACGTCGCTGCAGGCCGTCTACGGCGTGCTCGCCGCGCTCGCGGGCGCCGGTCTCGTGCGCCGCATCGAGCCGGCCGGGTCGCCCGCCCTCTACGAGGGGCGCACGGGCGACAACCACCACCACCTCGTGTGCACGAGGTGCCACACCGTCGCCGACGTCGACTGCGTCGTCGGCGAACCGCCCTGCCTCGAACCGAGCGATGCGGGCGGCTTCGCGATCCACACCGCCGAGGTCACGTTCTGGGGCCTCTGCGCGAACTGCCGATCGGAGCCGGCGGCCTAGCCCGCGACATCCGACCCCACCGCTTCCGCCGGCCCTACCCGGCGGAAGGCGAGCGTGCGCCCACGGGCGCGCGCTCGTCGCCGCGCCCAGTCGCGGCATCGTCACCCGCCCGCCAACCGACCAGAAGGACGAACGCATGACGAATCCGACCACCACCACCCAGACCGGCACGCCCGTCGCGAGCGACGCGCACTCGCTGACCGTCGGCGCCGACGGCGCGACCGTGCTGCACGACCGCTACCTCGTCGAGAAGCTCGCGCAGTTCAACCGAGAGCGCATCCCCGAGCGCATCGTGCACGCGAAGGGCGGCGGCGCGTTCGGCCGCTTCCAGGTCACGGCCGACGTGTCGAAGTACACCCGTGCCGCGCTGTTCCAGCCGGGCGCCGAGGTCGAGACGCTGCTGCGCTTCTCGTCGGTCGCCGGCGAGCAGGGCTCGCCCGACACGTGGCGCGACGTGCGCGGCTTCTCGCTGAAGTTCTACACGCCCGAGGGCAACTACGACCTCGTCGGCAACAACACCCCGGTGTTCTTCATCCGCGACGGCATCAAGTTCCCCGACTTCATCCACTCGCAGAAGCGCCTGCCGGGTTCGGGCCTGCGCGACGCCGACATGCAGTGGGACTTCTGGACCCTCTCGCCCGAGTCGGCGCACCAGGTGACCTACCTCATGGGCGACCGCGGCCTGCCGAAGTCGTGGCGCGAGATGCAGGGCTACGGCTCGCACACCTACCAGTGGATCAACGCCGAGGGCGAGCGGTTCTGGGTGAAGTACCACTTCCGGTCGCGGCAGGGCGACCTGCACCTCGACGCGCAGACCGCCGAGGCCATCGCCGGCGCCGACGCCGACTACTACCGCCGCGACCTCTTCGACGCGATCGAGCGCGGCGACTTCCCGCAGTGGGACGTGTTCGTGCAGGTCATGCCCTACGAGGAGGCGAAGACCTACCGCTTCAACCCCTTCGACCTCACGAAGGTGTGGCCGCACGCCGACTACCCGCTCATCGAGGTCGGCGTGCTCACCCTCGACCGCAACCCGCAGAACTTCTTCGCCGAGATCGAGCAGGCGGCGTTCTCGCCGGCGAACACGGTGCCGGGCATCGGCGTCAGCCCCGACAAGATGCTCATGGCGCGCGTGTTCAGCTACCCCGACGCGCAGCGCTACCGGGTCGGCACGAACTACAACCAGCTGCCGGTCAACGCGCCGCACGCGGCCCCGGTCGCGAACTACTCGCAGGACGGCGCGCAGCGCCATCACTACAACGCACCGAACGTGCCGGTCTACGCGCCGAACTCGTTCGGCGGGCCGACCGCTTCTGCCGAAGCCGCGGGCGAGGGCTCGTGGGAGGGCGACGGCGAGCTCGTGCGCACGGCGTACACGCTGCGCGTCGACGACAGCGACTTCGGCCAGGCCGGCACGCTGTACCGCGATGTGTACTCGGCCGAGGCGAAGCAGCGCCTGCAGGCAACCCTGCTCGGCCAGGCGCAGTCGATCACGGTCGACGAGATCCGCGAGCGGTTCTTCCAGTACTGGACGCACGTCGACGCCGAGCTCGGCGCCGTGCTGCGCGCCGCCTACGCCGTGGCCGGCGAGGACGGCGCGGCCGCGTAAGAACCGCTGATCACGGCACGATGACGGATGCCTCGGGGTCGGCCCCGAGGCATCCGTTCGTCGTCGTTCGTACCTGCGTTCTCGAGCCGTCGCGAACGGCGACGCCGAGGGTGCGGACGTCGCCGTCGACGACGGTTCGGGGCGAGGCGTCCGGCACGCTATGGGTGCCCGTCGGATGCGACGTCTCCGCGCCGAAGGGTTGACCGCGCGTCGAAGCGGTGGATAGGCTCCGACTGTCAGCAATCGATTGAAACGTTTCATCAATGAGGAGAAACGCGTGCGATCCAAACTCCGCAATGCAGCGACGGGCGTGCTCGTCGCCGGCACGGTATTCGCGTCAGTCATCTCGGCAGCACCGACGGCCGCGTTCGCGGCCTCGTCGCAGGCTCCGGCCGTGACCGTCGGCGGGCTCGAGACGAACTCGGCGAAATCACCACTGGGCATCCCGCTCGCCGCCCCGAAGCTGAGCTGGCAGCTCGCCTCGGCCGGTCGCGGCGTGACCCAGTCGGCCTACCAGGTGCGCGTCGCCAGCCGTGCCGACGCGCTCGAGTCGCCCGACGTGTGGGACAGCGGCCGCGTCGAATCGGGCGCCTCCGTCGAGGTGCCCTATGGCGGGCCCGACCTCGAGGGCGCCACCCGCTACGCCTGGCAGGTCCGCGTCTGGGACGGCGACGGGCGTGCGACCGACTGGAGCAAGCCCGCCTCGTTCGAGACGGCGCTCGCGTCGCTCGACGAATGGACGGGCGCCGACTGGATCGGCGCCGACACCTCGATCCCGGCCGCGTGGACGAACTCGACGATGACCTTCACCGCCTCGAAGATCTCGGGCGCGCTCGGCGTGTACGTCCGCGGCCGCGACGGGTCGAACGCCTACATGTGGCAGCTCAGCGAGAGCTCGAAGTCGCTGCGGCCGCACGTGAAGTCGAACGGCGGCTACACGGTGCTCTCAGCGACGCCGTTCCCGGCGGGCTTCGACTTCGCGGCGAAGCACGAGTACTCGATCACCGTCGACGGCACGACGATCACGACGAAGGTCGACGGGGCCGTGCTCGACACCCGCACGGTCTCGACCCACACCGCCGCCGGCCTCGTCGGCTTCCGCACGAGCGGCGCCGAGACGGGCACCGTCTCGGCCGTGAGGGTCACCTCGAAGTCGGGCGACGTGCTGCTCGACACCGATTTCCCGGCGAACGACCGCACCTTCACGGCCGGCACGCTGAAGGGCGGCGACCTCGTCGTCTCGGGTGACACCGACGCCTGGTACGCGTACGGCGCCGACGTGCCGCTGCTGCGCACCGAGTTCGAAGTGGACAAGGAGGTCGCGTCGGCTCGCGTCTACGCCGCCGCCCGCGGCCTCTACGAGCTGCAGCTCAACGGCGAGCCCGTCGGCGACCAGGAGCTCGCCCCCGGCTGGACCGACTACAACACGCGCATCCAGTACCAGAGCTACGACGTGACCGACCTCGTGGCCGACGGCGACAACGCCTTCGGCGCCGAGATCGCGAACGGCTGGTACGCCGGACGGGTCGCCATGTTCGGCGACTCGATCTACGGCAGCGACACGTCGCTCATCGCGCAGCTGCGCATCCGCTACACCGACGGCTCCGAAGACGTGGTCGCGACCGGCGACGACTGGCGCACGACGAACGGCCCGACGACGTCGGCCGACCTGCTCGACGGCGAGGCGTACGACGCTCGCCGGGCGGCCGAGGTCGGCGACTGGGCCGAGCCGGGCTACGACGACGGCGACTGGTCGGACGCGGTCGTGCGCCCGTCGGCGACGGCGAAGCTCGAGCCGCAGACGGCGCCGCCCGTGCGCGTCGTCGAGGAGCTCGACGCCAAGGCGCTGCCGAGCCCGGCCGAGGGGGTGCACGTCTACGACCTCGAGCAGAACATGGTCGGGCACGTGCGCGTGAAGCTCACCGGTGAGGCCGGGCAGACCGTCCGCATCCGCGTCGCCGAGGTGCTGAACCCCGACGGCAGCCTCTACACCGCGAACTTCCGCAGTGCGAAGGCGACCGACTACTACACCTTCGCCGAGGACGGCACGGCGACATGGGAGCCGAAGTTCACGTTCCACGGCTTCCGCTACGTCGAGGTCACCGGCGTCGACGAGGCGCCGCCCGCGAGCGGCATCACGGGTGTCGTCGTCGGCAGCGACAACACGCCGACCGCTTCGCTCGAGACGTCGTCGCCGCTCGTGAACCAGCTGCAGAGCAACATCCTCTGGGGCCAGCGCGGCAATTTCCTCTCGATCCCGACCGACACGCCCGCACGCGACGAGCGCATGGGGTGGACGGGCGACATCAACGTGTTCGCGAACACCGCGAACTACAACATGGACTCGCAGCTGTTCCTCACGAAGTGGCTGCAGGACCTGCGCGACACGCAGAACGCCGAGGGCTCCTTCCCGGGCGTCGCGCCGATCATCCCAGGTCGCTTCGACGGCGGCTACGGCCGGGCCGGCTGGGCGGACGCGGGCGTGCACGTGCCGTACTCGATCTGGAAGGCGTACGGCGACACCCAGGTGCTCGCCGACAGCTACGACTCGATGAAGCGGTACGTCGACTACCTCGACGCGAGCGCGGTCGGCCACATCCGCAACGTCGGCGGCTACAACGACTGGCTCAACCTCGACGACGACACCCCGGCGACGGTCATCGACACCGCGTTCCTCGCCAAGGGCACTCGCGAGTTCGCCGAGATGGCGAAGGCGCTCGGCCACGACGACGTCGCCGCCGAGTACACCGAGCGCTACGAGGCGATCAAGGCGGCCTACGTCGCGGCGTTCGTCTCGGCCGACGGCACGGTGCGCGGCGACTCGCAGACCGCGTACATCCTGACGATCATGAACGACCTCATCCCCGACGGGCTCGAGGACGCGGTCGCCACCCAGTTCGAGGAGACCCTCGCGCGCCGCGGCAACCACCTCTCGACGGGCTTCCTCGGGGTCGACGGGCTGCTGCCGGCGCTCACGAAGATCGGGCGCACCGACATCGCGTACACGCTGCTGCAGAACACCGACTACCCGTCG
The DNA here is from genome assembly GCF_058349945.1 of Agromyces cucurbitae. NCBI lineage: Bacteria > Bacillati > Actinomycetota > Actinomycetes > Micrococcales > Microbacteriaceae > Agromyces > Agromyces cucurbitae. Next base: position 214,089 of record NZ_JBYRES010000002.1, read on the forward strand.
TGGGGCTACGAGATCGGCAAGGGCGCGACCACCATCTGGGAGCGCTGGAACTCGATCATGCCCGACGGCTCGTTCGGACCGGTCGAGATGAACTCGTTCAACCACTACGCCTACGGCGCGGTCGGCGAGTGGATGTACCGCACCATGGCCGGCGTCTCGGCGCTCGAGCCCGGCTATCGCAAGGTGCTCATCGCTCCGCAGGCCGGTGACGGCATCGACCGGGTCGACTACGCGCTCGACACGCCGTACGGCACCGTCGTCTCCGACTGGCGCACGGATGCCTCGGGAACGATGCGGCTCGACGTCACCGTGCCGGCCAACACGACGGCCGAGGTCCGCATCCCCACGTCGAGCCGCTGGGCGATCACCGAGGGCGGTGTGCCTGCGGCATCGGCACCCGGCGTCGAGTTCACGCGCTACGCGGACGGCGTCGCGGTGTTCACCGTCGGGTCGGGCGAGTACGAGTTCGACCAGGACGCGACGCTCGGCCGCCTCGGCGACACGCGCGACGCGGCGACGGGGTTCGGCGAGCAGGTCTCGGCCCTCGTCGAAGCCGGCTCGCTCTCCGACGAGCAGGCTGAGACCCTCGGCGAGTTCGCGGCGACGTTCTCCGAGCGCGCCGGGAAGGCGTGGGACTCGTACGTCGGCGATGAGCAGGGTCGCGACCGCGACCTCCGCACCGCGGCCGCGGCGCACAAGACGCTGAGCACGATCCAGACGATCTCGGCGTACCTCGAGCGCGAGGTCGAGCACGGGGCGCTGCCGGCCGAGACGGCCGACCGGCTCCGAGGCATCCTCGACCCGGCGGCGGCGAAGCTGACGCAGGCGTGCGCCGCGCTCGCCGGCGCAGGGGTCTCGCTGACGGTGCCCGCCGACGGGGTGTTCCCGGGCGATGCGGCGACGGCGAGCATCGCCGTCGAGGTCACGGGCGGCAAGAAGCTCGGCCAGGTCTCCGCCCAGCTCGACTCCGACGACGGCTTCACCGTCACGGCGAAGGGCGGCGGTACGCTGTCGCAGCTCGCGCCGGGTGCGAACGCCGCGTTCGACTTCGTCGTGGCGGTGCCGGCCGACACCGCACCGGGCCGCTACGCGCTCACGGGATCGCTGGACTACCGGTACGAGGGCACCGACGTCGAGATCCCCGTCGACGCCGAGCTCGTGGTCTCCGCGCCGGTCGTCGTGCGGGAGGTGACGGTCGAGCCCGCCTCGGCGCACCCGGGTGACGCCGTCGCGCTCACGGTCGACGTCGCGAACCTGAGCGACGACCCCCGCACGGGCACCGTCCGGGTCGAAGGCCCCGACGGCTGGAGCGACGCGACCGCCGCGTTCGACCTGCCCGCCGCGGCATCCGCCGCCTCGGCGGTCGAGGTCACCGTGCCCTACACCGTCACTGCCGGCGACGTCACGCTCACGGCGTCGGTCGGCGAGACCGCGGAGGAGCGCCGTGCGGCGACGCTCGCCGTCGCGCTGTCGAACGCACCGGCGATCGTGATCGACCACGTCGACCTCGGCCTCGCGCAGTCCGAGCGCTCGCACGGCCTCACGGCCTCCGAGCACTCGGGCACGTCGAGCGAGGCGGGGCTCACGCGACGCTACACCCACACGTCGTACCCGGGCGGCTGGTTCGAGTTCGACGTCGCGGTGCCGGCCGGCGAGCCGTTCGTGGTGCGCGCGGTCGAGACCTTCGACGGGGCGCGCCAGAAGACCTACGACGTCTCGGCCGACGGGGCGACGGTCTTCGAGCAGCGCTACGCACGTACCGCCGGCGGCGCGGGCACGATGACGTACCAGTTCGTCGTCGAGCCCTCCGATGCGACCGCCGACGGCACGGTGCGCCTGCGCTTCCAGGACGTCGACGGCGGCTACGACCCCTCGATCGCCGATGTGTGGGTGCTGCCCGCGACGCCCGGCCTCGACGCCGCCGAGAACGTGCTCGCGGGGTCGGTCGCGACCGCGCGCACCACCCTGCAGGCGGCACCCGGGTGGAGCACGGCGAACCTCGCCGACGGCAAGCGCGAGAGCATCGCGGGCGGGGCGAAGGGCTACACCTCGAACGGCCCCGACCGCTCGCAGACGGGCGTCGACCAGTGGGTCGCGTTCGACCTCGGCGAGCCGACGGCCCTCGACACCGTGGTGATCTACCCCCGCACCGCCACCGCTGACGACCCCGCGGCCGACGGCACCGACGGCGCGCACTTCCCGAAGTCGTTCGCGCTGCAGGTGAGCGAAGACGGCCAGGCCTGGACCACCGTGAAGCAGGTCACGGGCCAGGCCGATCCCGGACCGCGGCCGCAGGCCTACCGGTTCGACACCGTGCAGGCGCGACACGTGCGGGTCGCGGTGACCGAGCTCGGCCGGCCGACGGTCGAGGAGGGCCGGCTCGGCTACTACCGGCTGCAGCTCGCCGAGGTGCAGGCCTTCGAGCTCGGCTGATCGGGCGGGGTCGAACAGGGCGGCGGGCCGGATGCCTCGTGGTGAGGCATCCGGCCCGCCGGCGTCTCAGCCGAGCCGCGCCGCAGCCTCCGCGACGAGCTCGGCGACCGCGTCGTGCGCGAATTCGCGATCGGCGGCGACGAGGCCGATGCGGGTGCGCCGATCGAGCACGTCGTCGACGTCGAGCGCTCCTTCGGCACGCACCGCGAATTCGATCTCGGCGCGGGTGACGTCGATCCCGTCGGCGACGGGGTCGCCGGGCCGGTCGCAGCGGGCGAGGGCGAGCACCGTGGATGCCTCGGCGCCGAAGCGCGCCGTGAGCGAGGCGGGCGCTCCAGCCGCCTCGACGGCCGTCGACCGCGTGGTCGCCGCGGCGCCGGCGGCGGCTCCGGCGAGGGGCGTCGCCGAGCCGTGCGCGCCGACGAGTGCGAGCTCGGCGGTGCGGCAGCCCGGATCGGGCAGGCCCGCGTGCCGGCAGGCGAGGTCGACCGCGTCGCGGGCCATTGCGCGGTAGGTCGTGAGCTTGCCGCCGAGCACGTTCACGAGGCCGGACTCGGAGACCGCGACATGGTGGCGGCGCGAGATGTCGGCGGTGCCGCCGTCGCCGGCACCCGTGTCGATGAGGGGGCGCAGGCCCGCGAAGGCGCCGAGCACGTCACCCCGGCCGACGGGGCGCTCGAGCGCCGACGAGAGCGTGGTCAGCAAGAAGTCGATCTCGTCGTCGTGCGGCTGCGGCACGTCGGGGATCGGCCCGGGCGCCTCCTCGTCGGTGAGCCCGACGACGACCCGGCCGAGCTGCTGCGGCAGGGCGAAGACGAAGCGGCTGACCGACCCGGGGTGCGGCACCGTGAGCGCGGCGGACGGGTGGCCGAGCACGGCCGCGTCGAGCACGAGGTGGGTGCCGCGGCTCGGCCGCATGCGGATGCCGGGGTCGAGCTCGCCCGCCCACACGCCCGCGGCGTTCACGACCGCGCGGGCGGCCACGCGCAGCGACTCGCCCGTCACGGCGTCGACGAGCGTCGCACCGTCGCCCGCGGCATCCGTCGCCCGCACCCGGGTGAGCACGGTCGCGCCGTAGGCCGCCGCCGTACGCGCGAGGGCGACGACGAGCCGGGCGTCGTCGATGAGCTGGCCGTCGTGCGAGAGCATGCCGCCTCGCAGGCCTTCGCGGCGCAGCGCCGGTGCGAGCCGCAGCGCCTCGTCACGGCCGACGTGGCGGGGGTGCGCGAGCACGCTCGCGGGCGTGCGCGCGAGCATGCGCAGGCCGTCGCCGAGTGCGAGCCCGACGCGACCCGTCGTGCGCTGCTTCGCCGAGACCGAGGGGGTGAAGGGCAGCAGTTGCGGCAGGCTGCGCACGAGGTGCGGGGCGACGCGCGTCATGAGCAGGTGGCGCTCGACGGCGCTCTCGCGGGCGACGGCGACGTCGCCCGTCGCGAGGTAGCGCAGGCCGCCGTGCACGAGCTTCGAGCTCCAGCGGCTCGTGCCGAACGCGAGGTCGTGCGCCTCGGCGAGCACGACCGTCAGGCCCCGGCTCGCCGCGTCGAGCGCGACCCCGGCGCCGGTGACGCCGCCGCCGATCACGAGCAGGTCGATGGGTGACGTGCGGTCGGCGAGCTCTCCGAGCTCGCGCGCGCGCCGCGCGGCGTCGAGCGCCGAGGAGTGCGTTGGCGCGGCTGCGGGGGAGGCGGTCAGGGACGCAGGTGTCCGTCGAGTGCGTGCCAAAGTTCGTTGCTCCAATGCGGCTCGTCGATGAGGGCGGAGACGGTGTCGTGCGAGAGGATCGCCGACTGGGCGATGAGCAGCAGCATGACGGCGAGGTCGCCGGGTGCGCCCTCGCGCACGCTGCCGTCGCGCTGGGCCTCGGCGATCGCGGCTGAGATCCACTGCAGGATGACGCGCTGGCTCTGGCCGATCCGCTGCAGCGTGTAGCGGGTGAAGACCTCGGGCTCGCGCTCGAGCAGGCGGCCGTACAGGGGGTCGGCGCGGAACAGCTCGGCGAAGCGCAGCACGTCGCGCACGATCTCGTCGCGCGAGGTCGCGGGCTCGGGGAACCGCTCGATGAGCCCCACGGTCGCCCGCAGGAGGGTCGCGCGCACGATCTCGTCGGCGCTCGCCCAGCGTCGGTAGACCGTCGGCCGGCTCACGCCGGCGTTGCGCGCGACCTCGGCGACGGTGACCCCGCCGACGCCGCGTGCGGAGATCAGCTCGGCGGCGGCGTCGAGCATGCGCGTCTCGGTCTCGTCCCACGTGGGACGGTCGAGCTCGAGCACTTGACGATCTTCCATGATGTGTCACACTGTAACGCATGGTCGATGGAGACGACAGGGCGCCCGCAGCAGTCGGTGACGCGGCATCCCCGATGCGGTGGAACGGCTGGGGCGACCCGGCGAAGGCGAAGGAGCTGCCGCTCGCGGTGCGCGCCCTGCTGCCGATGATCCTCGGCCGCGTGCAGAGACCCGAGCCGGCCGTCGCACTCGACGACGTCGAGCTCGCCCCGACGCGGCTCGGCGACGACGATCGTGCCGCGCTCGCCGGAGTCGTCGGCGACGAGTACGTCGCGCTCGACGACGAGGCGCGCATTCGGCACTCGGGCGGCCGGTCGACCCCCGACCTGCTGCGCCGCCGCGCACGCCACCAGGACGCGCCCGACGCGGTCGTCGCGCCCGCCGACCACGCGCAGGTGCTCGAGCTGCTGCGGCTCGCGGCGGAGAGCGACGTCGCCGTCGTGCCGTTCGGCGGGGGCACGAGCGTCGTCGGCGGGCTCGATCCCGAGCGCGGCGCGCACCGCGCGGTGATCGCCCTCGACCTGCGACGGCTGACGGGGCTCGTCTCGCTCGACGAGACGAGCGGTGAGGCGGTGCTCCTCGCCGGCACGACCGGGCCCGAGGCCGAAGCACTGCTGGGGGCGAGGGGCTTCGAGCTCGGCCACTTCCCGCAGAGCTTCAGGTACGCGACCCTCGGCGGGTTCGCCGCCGCCCGCTCGTCGGGCCAGAACTCGGCCGGCAACGGCCGGTTCGACGCGATGGTGACGGGACTCCGCGTCGCGACGCCGACGGGCGAGCTCGACCTCGGCCGCGCGCCGGGGTCGGCCGCCGGGCCCGACCTGCTTCGGCTCTTCCTCGGCTCAGAGGGCGCGTTCGGCGTCATCACCGAGGTGCGGGTGCGGGTGCACCCCGTGCCCGCGGTGCGGCTCGCCGAGGCATGGAGCTTCCCCGACTTCGCCACCGGGGCCGGCGCCCTGCGCCGGGTCGCGCAGCTCGGCACCGGGCCGACCGTCATCCGGCTCTCCGACGAGGCCGAGACCGGAGTCTCGCTCGCGCAGGTCGGGCGCATCGGCAAGGCGCTCGCGAAGGGCGCGAGCGCCGTCACCGTCTTCGAGGGCGACGCCGCGCTCGCGCGCGAGCGGCAGGCGCGCACCGCGCAGGTGCTCCGCGAGGCGGGCGGCACGTCGACCGGCCCGACCGCCGCCGAGGAGTGGGTGCACGGTCGCTTCAACGCACCGTACCTGCGCGACGCGCTGCTCGACCACGGCGTCTTCTGCGAGACCCTCGAGACGGCGACGACGTGGTCGAACCTCGAACGGCTGAAGCGCGAGGTCACCGCCGCCATCTCCGACGGCTTCGCCGCGATCGGCGCGAAGTCGCTCGTGCTCTGCCACGTCTCGCACGTCTACCCCACGGGGGCCGCGCTGTACTTCACGATCCTCGCGGGCGTGAAGGGCGACCAGCTCGCGGCCTGGCAGCCCGTGAAGGCCGCGGTCAACGACGCGATCATGGCCGGCGGGGGCACCATCAGCCACCACCACGGGGTCGGTCGCGACCACGCCCCGTGGCTGGCGCACGAGGTCGGCCCGGTCGGCCTGCGCATCCTGCGGGCGGTCAAGGCCGAGCTCGACCCCGCCGGAATCATGAACCCGGGTGCGCTCATCGAGCGCGCGGCGATGGATGCCGCATCCGCCGCCGCCCGCACGACCGGCGGGAACGCCTGACGTGGCCGGGCACATCTCGGTGCTCGTGAACCCGACCTCCGGCCGGGGGCGCGGGGCGGAGGCCGCGGCGCGAGCCGTCGAACGCCTCGAGCAGCTCGCGACCGAGGTGCGGGTGCATCGCGGCCGCTCGGTCGACGACACCCGACGGCTCGCGCACGAAGCCGTCGCGAGCCGGCCCGCGGCGCTCGTCGTCGTCGGCGGCGACGGCACCCTCTCGTCGGTGCTCGACGCCGTCGTCGGCTCGGGCGTGCCGATCGCCCTCGTGCCCGCCGGCACCGGCAACGACCTCGCGCGTGCACTCGGGCTGCCGTTCGACGCACCCGATGCCGCGGCCGCGGCGGCCGAGCTCGCGGTGCACGGCCGGCCGAGGGCGATCGACGTCGGTGAGATCGAGTCGTCGGCCGGCACCCGCCGGTTCCTCACCGTCGCGGCGATCGGCTTCGACGCGCACGTCGCCGAGCGCACGAACCGGCTTCGCTGGCCCCGCGGCCGCGCCCGGTACTACCTCGCGCTGCTCATCGAGCTCGCGCGCCTCAAGCCGACCGCGTTCGAGCTCGGCCTCGACGGCGCCGCGCCGCGACCGGCGCCCGGCACGCTCATCGCGGTCGGCAGCACGCGCAGCTACGGCGGGGGCATGCCCGTGTGCCCCGATGCCGACCCCGCCGACGGCCTGCTCGACGTGACGCACGTGGGGCCGCTCGGCCGGGCGAAGCTCGTGCGCCTCTTCCCGCTGCTCCTGCGCGGCACGCACGTCGACCGACCGGAGGTGGCGGTGTCGCGCGTCGCGACGGTCGAGGTCGACGCCCCGGGGCTCATCGTCTACGCCGACGGCGAGCGGGTCGGCACGGGGCGGGCGAGCCTCCGCGTGGTGCCCGCCGCGCTCACCGTGCTCGTGCCCGCGGGCGACGCATCCGACCGACCCGGCGACGACGCCGCCGCCCGGGCCGCCGACGAGGCGCCCGGGCCGCCCGAGGGCGCCGGCCCCGAGGCCTCCGCATGACCGGGTTCGACCACGACGTCGTCATCGTCGGCTCGGGCTTCGGCGGGTCGGTCGCGGCGCTCCGCCTCTCGGCGAAGGGCTACCGGGTGCACGTCTACGAGGCCGGGCGGCGGTTCGCCGACGACGACTTCGCGAAGACCTCGTGGAACGTGCGCCGCTACCTCTGGGCGCCGGCGCTCGGCTGCTTCGGCGTGCAGCGCATCCACCGGCTGCCGCACGTCATGATCCTCGCCGGCGCGGGCGTCGGCGGCGGCTCGCTCAACTACGCGAACACGCTCTACGAACCCGGCCCGGCCTTCTTCAGCGACCCCCAGTGGGCGGCCCTGGCCGACTGGCACGACGAGCTCGCGCCGCACTACGCGACCGCGAAGCGCATGCTCGGCGTCGTCGAGGAGTACCCGCACACGGGCCCCGTCGAGCGCATCATGGAGGGCGCGGCGAACGACCTCGGCGTCGGCGGCACGTTCCGCCGCGCGCCCGTCGGGGTGTTCTTCGGCGCACCGGGGGAGACGGTGGCCGACCCGTTCTTCGGCGGCGACGGCCCCGACCGCACGGGCTGCACGCTCTGCGGCAACTGCATGGTCGGCTGCCGCGTCGGCGCGAAGAACACGCTCGCGAAGAACTACCTCGCCCTCGCCGAGCGGCTCGGCGCCGAGATCGAGCCGCTGCGCACCGTCGTCGAGGTCCGCGCGCGCGACGGCGGCGGCTTCGACGTGACGACCGTGCGCAGCGGCGCGTGGTTCGGCCGCGGCCGTCGCACCGTGAGCGCCGAGCAGGTCGTGTTCGCCGCCGGCACGTGGGGCACCCAGCAGCTGCTGCACCGCATGAAGGACTCGGGCGCGCTGCCGGCACTGTCGGATGCGCTCGGCCGGCTGACGCGCACGAACTCCGAGGCGCTCGACGGCGCGGTCGCCGTGTCGGTGCCGGGAGCGCTCGAGCTCGCCCGCGGCGTCGCGATCACGACGTCGTTCCACGTCGACGAGCGCACCCACGTCGAGAACGTGCGCTACGGCCCCGGGTCGAACCTCATGGGCGCGCTCGCGACCGGGCTCGTGCCGGGCGACCGCCCGCTGGGTGCGCGGCTCGGCGCGCTGATCGGCGGCGCGCTGCGGCATCCCCTCACCGCACTCAGGCTCGGGTCACTGCGGCGCTGGAGCGAGCGCGGCATCATCGCGCTCGTCATGCAGACGGCCGACAACTCGCTCACGCTGTCGCTGCGCCGCAGGTTCGGCCGCCGGGTGCTCACGAGCGCCCAGGGCGAGGGCGAGCCCAACCCGAGCCACCTGCCCGGAGCCCACCTCGCGGCCCAGGCGATCGCCGCACGGATGCAGGCGGCCGGCGGCGTGCGCACCGAGGCGCGAGGCTCGTGGCCCGAGGTGTTCGGCATCCCGCTCACGGCGCACTTCCTCGGCGGCGCGGTCGTCTCGGGATCGCCCGAGCGCGGGGTCGTCGACCCGTACCACCGGGTCTGGGGCCACCCGGGTCTGCACGTCGTCGACGGCGCCGCGATGCCCGCGAACCCTGGCGTGAACCCGTCGCTCACGATCACCGCGATGGCCGAGCGCGCCCTCTCGTACTGGCCGCGCCGCAGCGCCGCCGACGAGCGCCCGACCCAGGAGGAGCTGCTCGCGCGCTGAGGCGTACGCCGCCAGTGGCGACCCGTCGGTCCGACGGGTGCCCCGCGCCTCCTCTGACACTGATGCCGAATGGGCATCAGTGTCAGAGGACGCGGGCACGAGGCATCCACCACCCCTGTCGGCGCCTGCCGCACCCGAGTAGCATCGCGCCCATGGCCGAGCTGCCGGATTTCAGCGACCTGCGAGCCCTCTTCGTCAACTGCACGCTCAAGCGAAGTCCCGAGGTGAGCAACACCCAGGGGCTCATGGACGCGAGCATCGCGCTCATGCGCGAGCATGACGTGCACGTCGACACCCTGCGATTCGTCGACCTGGACGTCGCGACCGGCGTCTACCCCGACATGCGCGAGCACGGGTGGGAGACCGACGCCTGGCCCGACGAGGTGTGGCCGCTCGTCGACGCGGCCGACATCCTCGTCGTGGGCGGGCCGATCTGGCTCGGCGACAACTCGTCGATGACGAAGAAGTTCATCGAGCGCATCTACGCGATGAGCGGCCTGTTCAACGACCGCGGCCAGTACGTGTACTACGGCAAGGTCGGCGGGGCGGTGATCACCGGCAACGAGGACGGCATCAAGCACTGCGCGCAGAACATCATCTACAGCCTGCAGCACGTCGGCTACACGATCCCGCCGGGCGCCGACGCCGGCTGGATCGGTGAGGCCGGCCCCGGCCCGAGCTACCTCGACCCCGGCTCGGGCGGCCCCGAGAACGACTTCACGAACCGCAACACGACCTTCATGACGTACAACCTGTTGCATCTCGCGCGACTGCTGAAGGACGCGGGCGGGTTCCCCGTCGGCGGCAACATCCGCGCCGAGTGGAACGCGGGAGACCACTACGGCTTCGAGGTCAACCCGTACGACGAGAACCCCGAGTACCGCTGAGGCGTGCACGTGCGCCGTCGCGCTCGGGTCGGCGCGGCCTGGCGCGGGACGATCGGGGTCAAGATCGTTGAACAATCTGGACGTCCGGCTCTTGAAACGTGCCAACGCGGATCCGTAGGCTGCCCATACGTCTGGGGGGACGGTCGTGACGGATCCAACCTCGGATTCGTGTCGCATTCGCGCCATGCCATCTCGATGAGGAGAAGCACATGACCAACGGCCCGAAGTCCCAATCACGCAACCACCGCTCGATCACGCTCGCCGCGGCTGCGGTGCTCGCGCTCGGCGCACCGCTCGCCGCGGGGTCGCCCGCCATCGCCGACGCGAACTTCCCGTCGCCGAACGGCAACACCAGCACCGCCGCCATCCTCGACTACGACGACCTCGTCACCGAGCTCGAGAAGCTCGAGGCGACCTCCCGCTACGGGCTCGACGCGTTCACCCTCGCCGAGGCCGGCACCTCGGTGACCACGTCCGAGGCGGGCCGCGACCTCTACGTCGCGACCGTGGGCGACGGCCCCGAGGCCGTCTGGCTGCAGGGCCGCATCCACGGCAACGAGCCGTACGGCACCGATTCGCTGCTGGCCGTGCTGAAGGAGCTCGGCACCAACGGCTCGCCCGAGTGGGAGCTGCTGCGCGAGACCTACACGTTCCACGTCATCCCCATGTACAACCCCGACGGCTCCGAGCTCAACATCCGCCACACGGTGCTGCAGGACGGCACCGAGAAGCGGGTCGACCTCAACCGCGACTGGGCCGTCGGCAAGTTCGAGGCCGTCGAGTCCGAGGCGTACTACGAGTACTGGACGATGATCGACCCGGCGTTCGCCGTCGACGTGCACCACCAGGGCCTCAAGACCGAGCGCGGCGACGGCGATGAAGTCACCCTGTCGCTCGGCGTCTCGCTCGCTCCCGGCGGGCCGACGCTTCCCGGCGTGCAAGGCGGTGCGTACGACGTGCTCACCCGTCAGATGCAGGTGCACGTCTACGACGAGCTCTCGAAGTACGGGTTCATCAACATCGATCGCTACGACGTCGGCCGCGGCATCGAGATCGACATCAAGGGCGGCGTCGTCTCGGCGATGATGCTCGGGCTGAACCACGACGGGCTGAACCCCGAGGGGCACAGCAACCCGGCGATCTTCTTCGAGACGAGCGGCAACACGAGCGACGGCAGCCTCGGCCAGAAGGCGCGCGGCAAGTCGGTCCAGCAGAACGTGCTCGCGCTGCGAGAGCTGCTCGTCGGCATGGCGACCGGTGAGGTGCAGCAGGAGGACCCGGCACGCTGGGACGAGATCCCGCACGCGCCCGTGACCGCCTACCAGACCGACACCGGGGTCATCCCCGCGTCCTTCTGACGCGGGCCGCTGGGCCCACTCTCCGGCTGCGGCCGGTCCCGAACCCGGGGCCGGCCGCAGCCGCGCCGCCGTCCCGATCCGCGTCGTGCCGTGTCGGCCGGTGCCGCGAGGTGGCCGACAGGTTGACCGGCGCACGGCGAGCGGTCAGGATGACGCCCATGCGAACGGCTCCGTTCACCGTTGTCGTGCTCGCCCTGCTGATGGCGGGATGCGCGGCTCATGGGAGCGCTGCATCCACATCGGTGCAGCGCGAGGGCGGGACGACCCTGCTCACCGCGTCGGAGCCCGACGCGGTGATGGAGGCGATCGTCGAAGGAACACTGACGCTGACGCCCGAAGGGTGTCTCGCGATCGACGGCGGGGAGGCCGTTCGTCCCCTGCAGTTCCCGTTCGGCACGCGGCTCGCGGCCGACGGTCGGAGTGCGGACGTTCCGGGGCGCGGCACCGTGCGAGTCGGTGACGCGGTCAGGGGAGGGGGCGGTTACGTCGACGCCGGCGAGGCGCCCGAAGCGTGCCGGGTCGACGATGAACTGGCCGTCTGGCAGACCGTCATCGACGAGTGACCGCGGCTGCCGAACGTCGCTCCCGGTCGAGCCCGAAGGTGTGCTTGACGAGCGCCTGCACGTCGCGGCCGACTGCCTCGAACCAGTGGTCCGCACGGGTCGACGGCGTCTCGCGACGTACCCGGAGGTACGAGGCCCGACCGCGCTGCGGAGGAGATGCCGACCGGCTCAGCGACCGCGGTCGCGCTCGGCGAGGAACGCCGCGTTGCCGCGCAGCGCCGCCTCGTAGCGCAGCAGCTCGTCGGTGCGCACGCGATCGGCGAGGAGTTCGAGCATGATCGCGAACGCGGCGTCGTGACGTCCGGCCTCGTGCAGGCTCGTGGCGTGCCAGACCTTCAGCGAGTCGGATTCGGGGAACTCGGCGCGGGCGCGCTCGAGCACCGCGAGCGACTCGTCGAGCCGGCCGAGGTTGCGCAGCGTGCTGCCGTACTGCAGCAGGCAGCGGCGCAGCGCGTCGCCGTCGAGGCCTGCGGCCATCGCGCGCTCGTAGTAGCCGGCCGCGGTCTGCTCCTCGCCGGCAGTGTCGTACGCGCCGCCGACCTCGTAGAGCACCTCGGGTTCGTCGGGGTGTTCGGCGAGCACCGCGACGAATGCGTCGATCGTGGGTTGCATGTTCGCCCGGTCGCGCGCCGAGAAGATCTCGGCGAGGCGGGTCTGGAGTTCGGTCGGCGTGGGCTGAGGCATCCGCCCAGTGTGCCGCACCCCGCGCCCCGGCGCTCGCGCGCTGACCGAGTCGCCGAGAAGTGCTGCTCGCGCGGCGCTGAAGCGCACATTCTGGCGAGTCGCGCACGGGCGGTCGGCGTGCCCGCCCATCCCGGGTGGGCGAGTCGCCGAGAAGTGCTGTTCGCGCGGCGCTGAAGCGCACATTCTGGCGACTCGCGTACGGGCGGTCGGCGTGCCCGCCCATCCCGGGTGGGCGAGTCGCCGAGAAGTGCTGTTCGCGCGGTGCTGGAGCGCACATTCTGGCGACTCGCCGGGGGCGCGGTTCCGTGGGCGCGCTGGAATCAGGCGGTCAGCGCGCTCGGCGCGAGCGTTCGGCGAGTGCTCGCGCGACCCGCGCGACCGTCTCGTCGGTGTCGCGGAACAGACCGCGCGATCGGACTCGGACCACGAGCCATCCCGCCTCGTGCAGCCGGTCGAACCGAGCGATGTCGTGCTCGTACTGGCGGGTGTCGGTGCGATGGTGGTCGCCGTCGTACTCGATGGCGATGCGCAGATCGGAATACGCGAGATCGACTCGGGCGATGAAGCGACCGTCGACCGTCGTGACGACGTGGTTCACGAGCGGTTCGGGCAGTCCCGAACGCACGAGCAGGAGCCGCAGCAGCGTCTCGGGTCGTGACTCGGCGCCGACCTTGACGAGGGGCGCCGCCTCTGCGACCAGGCGGCATCCGCGGCCTTGGAACGCTCGCGCCGCGTCGAGCAGCTCGTCGAGCGAGACGAACGGACGGGGGTCGTACGGGTCGAGCACGACCGGGTCGAGCACGAGGTGATCACCAGCTGCGACGAGGTCGTCGAGTGCGAGGGCGGTGGCGAGCTGCATCCAGGTCGACGTCGGGTCGGCGACGGGCAGCCCGTCGCGCACGACGATCGCCGCGCTGTCGGCACGGAGTTCGTGCCCGATCACGCCGCGCGTTCGCGGTGGTCGTTGCGGGGCGAACGCGGAGACGTGCAGCGGCGCGGTGGGGTCGAACCGTTTCGGCAGCGGAGCGCCCCAGAGTCGAGCGGCAGTGTCGTGGCTGAAGAATTGGCCGGGCCTCAAGCGCGGCAGGTAGGTACGGCAACGAGCCACGACATCGGATGCCTCGGCCACCGCTCGAACCCCGTGAAAGGGTCGCAACAGGTCGGGCCCGCGGAGGCGGCCGGTGCTGAGTCCTGCGCGGAGTCCCTCCGCCGTCGTGAACGCGCGTCGGCCCAGGTCGTCGGGCAACGGTACTCGGGGCATCCCGACACTCTGGCGCACGAACGCACCGGGCGTCGCGCGTCATCCACAGGGACGCTGGGAGTCCCGCAGCTCGGCGCTGACTCGCCGAAAAGTGCGCTTCGCGACGCGCCGAGCAGCACTTTCTGGCGACTCGGCGATCGGAGGCGTCAGGATCGGGGACGCGGTGCGCGCTGGCGCGCAACCGAACGGCGCCGAGTCGCCGAAAAGTGCGCTTCGCGACGCCCCAAGCAGCCGACGACGAACAGCGCCCGCGACGCGCGGGCCCTACGCCTCGACGAACGCCTTCTTGACGACGCTCGTGAAGAAGCCGAGCCCGTCGACGCCCGAACGCATCGCGGCGGCCGTGTCGGGGCCGAAGCCCGGCTCGACCGCGTGCTCGGGGTGCGGCATGAGGCCGACGACGTTGCCGCGCGCGTTCGAGATGCCCGCGATGTCGCGCAGCGACCCGTTCGGGTTCACGTCGACGTAGCGGAAGACCACGCGGCCCTCGCCCTCGAGCCGGTCGAGCGTCTCGTCGGACGCGATGAACCCGCCCTCGCCGTTCTTCAGCGGAATCGTGATCTGCTGGCCCGCCTCGAAGTCGGCCGTCCAGTCGGTCGAGGCGTTCTCGACCGTGAGCACCTGGTCGCGGCAGATGAACGAGCCGTGGTCGTTGCGGATGAGCCCGCCCTCGAGCAGGCCCGCCTCGGTGAGCATCTGGAAGCCGTTGCAGATGCCGAGCACCGGCATGCCCGCGTTCGCCGCCGCGACGACCTCGGTCATGATCGGCGAGAGCGAGGCGATCGCGCCGCAGCGCAGGTAGTCGCCGTAGCTGAAGCCGCCGGGCAGGATGAGCCCGTCGACGCCCTCGAGGTCGTGCGAGCCGTGCCAGAGCGCGACGGGCTCGCCGCCCGCGAGACGCACCGCGCGCTGTGCGTCGCGGTCGTCGAGCGAGCCGGGGAACGTGATGACGCCGATACGCATGCGAACGCCGCCCGTCAGTGGGTCTCGCCCGCGGGGGCGCCGAAGCCGTCGCCCGCGACCGTGCCGGCCTCGGCCGCCTCTTCGGCGAGCTCGGCGTTCGTCACCTCGTAGTGGATGCCCACGACGTCTTCGATGACCTGGTTCGAGAGGATCTCCTCCGCGATGCGCTGCACGTCGGCGCGCATCGCGTCGTCGACCGGCCCGTCGACGGTGAGCTCGAAGCGCTTGCCGATGCGCACGCCGCTGAATCCGGTGTGACCGGTGCGGGCGAGGGCGCCGGCGACGGCCTTCCCCTGGGGATCGAGCAGTTCGGCCTTGGGCATCACGTCGACGACGATGGTGGGCACCGCGGTTCTCCGTCCGGTGTCGAGGGTGTGGATGCCTCGATTCTAACCTGCGGGCGACCGCCTCCCGGGTGGCGGGCTGTCCGCGCCCTGGGGGGCGGGGCAGGCCTCGATGCGGCGGCCGCGGCGGGCGACGAGAATCCGCTCATGAATCCCGTCGCACAGGTGCTCGCCGCCCTCGAGGCGCTGACGCTCATCGCCGTCGGCGTGCTGGAGTCGTTCTTCTTCCGCAGCCCCGAGCTGTACCCGATCTTCCTCATCGACCCCGACGAGTACGACGCCGTCGCGCTGTGGACCCGCAACGTGGGCGTCTACAACATGCTCATGGGCGCGGCCGTCGTCGTGGCGCTCGTGCTCGTGCACCGGTCGAACGCGGTCGCCGGCCGCGCGATCATCCTGACGATCAGCGCGATGCACGTCGTGCTCGGCATCAGTCTCGTGATCACCGCCCCCGAGCTGTGGCTCTCGGCGGTGTTCGAGTTCGGACTCGCCCTGGCCGTGATCCTCGCGATCGTGATCGGCGACCGGCGCCGCGCTGCCGCAGCACCGGCCGCACGACCGTCGGCCGCGGTCAGCGGCGCGTGAGCGCCCTGATCACGAGGCAGACGGCGACGACGGCCGCAGCACCGATCGCGATGACGGTCGCCGGGTGCTCGCGATACCGGGCCCTGACGTAGGCCACCCCGTCGTCGAGCACCTCCTTGGCTTCGCTGGCGGCGGCGCTCGCCTGGGCGCCGATCGTCTCGGCGGCATCGGCCGCGGTACGCCGAACGTCGCTCATCACGTCGCCCAGTGCGTCGGCGACGTCCTCGACGCGATCGCCGACATCGTCGAGGCGGTCCTCCGCCTCATCGGCCAGGTCACCGGCCAGTTCGCCGGCGCGGCCGGCGGCGCGTTCGGCCTCGAGTCGGGCAGCGGCGACGTTCTCGTCGAGGTCTCTCTCGGTGGACATGGGGGACTCCCTTCTCGAGATGATCGGCCATCGTACGCGCGCGAACTCCGAGCGGCCCGATTCGGGTGAGGGGGTTGCCGCGGCCGTCGCCGGTTGCTATCGCGGGAAGCGACGACCAGTGCCGCGGGCGCTTGCCGCACTGATATTCCGACCGTATTATTCCAGTCGGAATATTTGACGGATGCCGCGACAGGAGGCCCCGCATGACCTCGCTCTCGCCCCTCGGTGTGACGGTGCTGGCCCTGCTCGCCGAGCGCGACATGCACGCCTACGAGATGTACCAGCTCATGCTCGAGCGCAAGGAGGACAAGGTCGTCAGGGTGTCGCCCGGCTCGGTCTACCGAACGGTCGAGCGCTTCGCGGCCGACGGCCTCATCGACGAGGTCGCCGTCGAGCGGCAGGGCAACCGTCCCGAGCGCACGGTGTACTCGATCACCGAGCCCGGCCGTGCCGCGCTGCGCGAGACGATCGCCGCGATGCTGCGCCGTCACGTCAACGAGTTCCCCGAGTTCCCCGTCGCGATCGGCGAGGCGCACAACCTGCCGGCCGGCGAGGTCGCCGTGCTCCTCGGCGAGCGACTCGCATCGGTCCGCGAGGTCACGGCCGCGATCGACGGCTCGCTCGCGAAGGTCGCCGAGAAGGCGCTCCCGACCGCGTACGTGCTCGACCTGCACTACACCCGTGCCCTGCTCGTCGCCGAGGCGACGTGGCTCGAGCAGACCATCGACGACCTCGGCACGGGCGCGCTCGCCTGGCCCGGGGCCTATCAGCACTGAGACATCCACCATCGAACGGAAGGTTCCGCCCATGGAACGCACCTTCAAGCCCTGGCCCGCGCTGTGGGCGCTCGTCATCGGGTTCTTCATGATCCTCGTCGACTCGACGATCGTGTCGATCGCGAACCCGGCGATCCTCGAAGACCTCGACACCGACATCACCGCGGTGCTGTGGGTGACGAGCGCGTACCTGCTCGCCTACGCGGTGCCGCTGCTCATCACGGGCCGCCTCGGCGACCGGTTCGGGCCGAAGCGCGTGTACCTCACGGGCCTCGTCGTGTTCACGCTCGCGTCGCTCGCGTGCGGCCTCTCGGGCGAGATCGGCCTGCTCATCGCGGCCCGCGCGGTGCAGGGGTTCGGCGCCGCGCTCATGACCCCGCAGACGATGGCGGTCATCACGCGCATCTTCCCGCCGAACCAGCGCGGCACGGCGATGGGGCTGTGGGGCGCCGTCGCCGGCATCGCGATGCTCGTCGGACCGATCCTCGGCGGCGTGCTCGTCGACGGCCTCGGCTGGGAGTGGATCTTCTTCGTGAACGTACCCGTCGGCGTCGTCGCGTTCTTCCTCGCGCTGCGGCTCGTGCCGAATCTCGAGACCCACGAGCACCGCTTCGACTGGCTCGGCGTGGTGCTGAGCGGCGTCGGCATGTTCCTCGTCGTGTTCGGCATCCAGGAGGGCGAGACCTACGACTGGGGCACGATCACCGGGCCGATCACCGTGTGGGGGCTCATCATCACGGGCGTCGTGGTGCTCGCCGCGTTCGTCGTGTGGCAGGCGCTCAACAGGGCCGAGCCGCTGTTGCCGCTCGGGCTGTTCCGCGACCGCAACTTCTCGCTCTCGAACGTCGCGATCTCGCTCGTCGGCCTCGCGATCACGGCGATGCCGCTGCCGCTCGCGTTCTACTACCAGATCGGCCGTGGCCTCGACCCGACGCAGGCGGCGCTCATGCTGCTGCCGATGGCCGTCATCTCGGGCGCGATGGCGCCGTTCATCGGCAAGCTCACCGACCGGGTCGACCCGAAGTGGGTCGCGTTCGGCGGCTTCACGATCGTCGCGAGCGCCCTCGCCTGGACCGCGCTCTGGCTCACGCCCGACACCGACCTGTGGCTGCTGCTGCTGCCGAACGCGCTGCTCGGCGTCGGCATCACAGGCGTCTTCGCCCCGCTGGGCTCGTCGGCGACCCGCAACCTGCCGCGCTCGCAGGCGGGCGCCGGATCGGGCGTCTACAACATGACCCGCCAGGTCGGCTCGGTGCTCGGCTCGGCGGCGATCACCGCCCTGCTCAATGCGCGCCTCGCGGCGGAGCTGCCGGGCTTCGGCGGCGGCGCGGGCTTCGGCGAGGCGGCCGCCGGCGGTTCGGGCTCCGAGGGCCTGCCGCCGCAGATCGCCGAGGGCTTCTCGGCGGCGATGAGCCAGTCGCTGTGGCTGTCGGTGATCGGCTTCGGCGTCGGCGCGCTCGTCGTGCTCTTCTTCGCGAAGCCGAAGGTCACGGTCGCGTGGGGCGGCAACGGCGGCGCCGCTACGGCTGCTGCGCCTGCACCGGCTGCCACCGGGTCGGATGCCTCGGCCGAGGCCGCTCGCGCCGACTGAGCCCGCCCGCGACGAGCGAGTGCGTCGCGGCCGGGTGATGCGGCCGGGTGATGCGGCCGGGTGATGCATCGCCGGCACTCCGACACTGCTCCGCCCAGCGGAGCAGTGTCGGAGCAGTCGCGAAGCGAAGACCACCGCGAGAGAGAACCGCCGCTGGACATGCGAAGGGGGCGGGCCGGAGCAGGCGCGCTCGGCTCGGTGAGGCCGCCCGCGCTACGCGAGCCCGGCGCGCTCGGCGAGCACCTCGCGCAGGACCACGCGGGTGAGGTCGAGCCCGCGGTGCACCTCTTCGAAGCTCGTCGAGAGCGGCGAGAGGCCGATGCGCAGGCCGCCCGGGTCGCGGTAGTCGGGGATCACGTCGCGCTGCCAGAGCCGGGCGGTGACCTCGCGCATCGCGTCGTGGTGCAGGGTGACGTGGCCTCCGCGCTCCTCGGCGTCGACGGGGGAGGCGAGGGTCACGCCGAGCGGGGCGAGCCACTCGTCGGCGAGCGAGATCGCGAACTCGGTCAGGGCGATCGACTTCTCGCGCAGCGCCGGCATCCCCGCTTCTTCGATCATCGCGAGGGTCTCCTCCATCGCGAGCATGCCCACGACGGGGGCGGTGCCGCTCGTGAAGCGGCGGATGTCGGGCACCGGCTGGTAGTCGGGCCCCATCAGGAACATGTCGGTGTTGCCCCACCAGCCCTGGATGGGCTGCTCGAGCACGGCCTGCAGGTCGTCGCGCACGTAGGCGAACGCGGGCGAGCCCGGGCCGCCGTTGAGGTACTTGTAGGTGCAGCCGACGGCGAGGTCGAATCCCCAGGCGTCGGCCTTCACCTCGACCGAGCCCACCGAGTGGCAGAGATCCCAGAGGATGAGCGCGCCGGCGTCGTGCGCGATGCGGGTGAGCTCGGGCGCATCGGCGAGGTACGCCGACCGGTAGGCGACGTGCGAGATGACGACGAGCGCCGTCTCGGGGCCGCACGCCTCGGCGAGCTGCTCGGGCGTCACGCCCGACGACGTGTCGACGTCGATCCAGCGCAGCCGCATGCCCTTCTCACGGGCGATGCCGTCGACGATGTAGCGGTCGGTCGGGAAGTTGTCGGTGTCGATCACGATCTCGCGACGGCCCGGGTCACGGGCGAGCTGCGCGTCGACCGCGGCGCGGGCGAGCTTGTAGAGCAGCACGGTCGTCGAGTCGCCGATCACGGTCTGTCCGGCCTTCGCCTCGATGACGGCACGGCCGATGCGGTCGCCGATCTCGGTCGGCAGCTGCAGCCAGGCCTCGTCCCAGCCGCGGATGAGGCGTCCGCCCCAGTCCTCCCGCAGGAACCGCTCGACCCGCTCGACCGCCGACACCGGGGGCCGGCCGAGCGAGTTGCCGTCGAAGTAGACGAGATCGGTGTCGGCGCCGACGAAGCGCTTGCGGTAGTGGGCGAGGCCGTCGGCCCGGTCCATGCGGCGGGCGAACGCGAGTTGGGGGTCGAGGGTCACAACAGCTCCAGGTCTTCGGCGGGGACGACGCGCGCGGTCGCGAGCCGGTCGGGCAGGGGGTCGGCGGTCGGGTCGGAGGCCGCGGCCGGGCCCGCGACGAACGTCGCGACGCCGGCGAGGCCCCAGTCGTCCGGGGCGGCGAGCGGCCACGGGTCGGTCAGGGCGGCGACGACGTCGGATGCCGCGAGCCCGGCCCGATCGAGCAGCGCGAGTTCGACCGCGTTGACGCCGACGGGCAGCTCGCCGTTGCCGAGATCGGTGCCGTAGAGCACACGACCCCCGGCGGCGTGGAAGCGCGCGAGGTTGTCGAGCGCGCACGCGAGCTCGGGGGAGTCGTCGCCGAAGTCGCGCGCGTGGATCGCGAGCGTCGAGATCCACACCTGCCGGGCCGTGACGGCTCGCGCGATGAGCGCGTCGTCGAGCCGCTCGGTCCACGGCGTGTGCACGAGCGCGTCGGCGCCCGCGTCGATCGCGAGTGCGGCGGTGCCGGCTCCCTCGGCGTGCACGGCGACCGGCAGCCCGCGCGTGTGCGCGGCGGTGACGACGGCGGCGAGGGTCGCACGGTCGAAGACCGGGCCCGCGTCGGCGTTCAGCACGACCTTCACGACGGAGGCCCCGAACGCGTGCTGCTCGTCGACGGCCGCCTCGATCGACCCGGGCAGGGCGGAGTGGTCGCCGATGCCGGGCTCGACGAGCGGAAGTTCGCGCACGCTGCCCTCGGGGCGCCACGACCGGTCGGAGGGATAGCCGCCGACCGCGGTGAGGAACGCTCCCGCGTACCGCACGACGGGCAGCCCGTCGCGTGCGGCTCGACCGGCGACGACCGCCGGGTTCGCGCCGAGGTCGACGACGCCCGCGATGCCGCCGGCGACTGCCGGTTGCGGATCCTCGAGCTGGAGGTGCACGTGGTGGTCGATGAACGGTGGGAGCACGACGCCGACCTCACCCGCATGCTCGCCGTTCAGCGAGCGGCGTGCCGCCCGGCCGAGTCGGTCGTGCCCGTCGCTCATCGTTCAGCCCGGGATCTCGGTGCGCACCGCGTACAGCTCGGGGAAGAACGTGAGCTCGAGCGCACGCTTGAGGAACGGGGCGCCGCTCGACCCGCCCGTTCCGGTCTTCGAGCCGATGATGCGCTCGACCGTCTTCAGGTGCCGGAAGCGCCAGAGCTGGAAGTTGTCTTCCAGGTCGACGAGCTCCTCGCACGTCTCGTACGCCGACCAGTGCTCGTCGGTGTTGCCGTAGATCTCGGCGAACACGGGCACGAGCTCGGGCGTGAAGGTCCAGGCGAGGGTCACGTCGCGCTCGAGCACGCTCGCCGGGATCGGGTAGCCCGCGCGTGCGAGCAGCCGCAGGAACTCGTCGTACAGGCTGGGCGACTCGAGCGCATGGCGGAGGAGGGCGGTGGCCGCGGCATCCGCCTCGAAGATCTGCAGCATCTTGGCGTTCTTGTTGCCGAGCACGAACTCGACCGCGCGGTACTGGAACGACTGGAACCCGCTCGCATTGCCGAGCACGCCGCGGAACTGGGCGTACTCGGTCGGGGTGAGGGTCGCGAGCACCGACCACTGCTCGGTGAGCGTCTTCTGGATGTGCTTGACCCGCGCGATGCACTTGAGGGCCCGGCCGAGCTCGTCGGCGCGCAGCAGGTCGCGCGCGGTCCCGAGTTCGTGCAGCACGAGCTTGAGCCACAGCTCGGTGGTCTGGTGCTGGATGATGAACAGCAGTTCGTCGTGGTGCTCGGGCCGCGAGATCGGGCGCTGCGCGCTGAGCAGGGTCGGCAGGTCGAGGTAGCCGCCGTAGCTCATGCGATCGCTGAAGTCGGTGACGACCGTCGACTCGATCGTTCGGGTGTTCGCCTCGACGCCGCCGCTCACGCCTTCGTGTTCTCTCACCCGTCAAGCCTAAGCGCGACGGTCGGTCGAGTAGCGACGAAGGAGCGTATCGAGACCACCGGGTGAACCCCGAAGCCGACGCGACGGGCGCTGGTCGGGGGTGCCGACTCGCCCGCCGCGTCGCGTCCTTCACTCCCCCGTGAAGGATCGCCGCCCCACTCTTCGGGTAAGCGGAGACGACTCTCCGAATCTTACTCGATGTTTCCGCGTACAGTGAAGCGATGACCTCGTCGGCTTCATCACGACGCGACGCACGGCGCAATCACGAGCGCCTGCTCGCCGAAGCGCGGCGACTCTTCGCCGAGCGCGGCATCGATGCGCCGCTCGACGAACTCGCGGTGCGCGCGGGCGTCGGCGCCGGCACGGTGTACCGCCATTTTCCGAATCGCGACGCCCTCGTGCGCGAGCTCTACGACACCGCGGTGGCAGAGTTGCACGACTTCGCGCCCGAGATCCTCGGCGCAGACACGGGCTGGCGCTCGGTCGAGCTCTACATCGAGCGCCTCGGCGCGTGGGTCGCCGACTCGCCGTACCTGCCCGCGATCATGCGGCGGGTCGCCGAGCTCGACCCGTCGCACAAGCCCGGCATCGAGTTCGAGCCGCTCGTGAACGGCATGATCGAGCGCGCCCAGGCCGAGGGCGCGCTGCGCGCCGACGTCACCGCCGTCGACCTCAGCATCCTCGTCGACATGCTCGGTTCGCTCGGTCAGTACGGCGGCGAGTACCTGCCGTTCTGGCGTCGTCAGCTCACGATCGTGCTCGACGGCCTGCGCGCGCGACCGGGCACGACCCCGATGCCCGTGCCCGGCCAGGCGTTCGAGGCCTTCCACGACATGTCGCACGCGAAGGGCCCGAAGCCCGCCTCGGGTTGAGCGGGTTGAGGTGCGAGCGCAGCGAGCGTCTCGAAACCCCGTCGGTCGAGTAGCGCCCGACGAAGGAGGGCGCGTATCGAGACCACGCCCCGGCCGACCTCACCCCGCGACGACCCCGACCCTGTCGCCCACCCGAAGCACCCCGGGCACCACGACCTCCGCGTACACCGCGAGCGACATCTCCCGCGCCTTCGTCAACGGCTTCAGCAGTCGGCCCTCGGCGCTCGTCCCGTCTTGCGCGACATCCACGGTTCGGCAGCGCTCGATGCGCTCGACGACGCGCAGCCGGGCGTCGCCGACCGTGATCTCCTGCCCGACCCACGTCTCCTCGATGAACGGCTCGTCGGTCTCGACGACGAGGTTCACGCGCAGCCGTCGCGGGTCGGCGTCGATGCCGAAGTGCTCGGCGCACCACGCGAGCGACGCGGTGCCGACGATCGAGATCTGCCCGCCGTCCTGCATCGAGATGTCGTCCTCGGGGATGACGCGCACGTTCGCACCCATGAGCTCCGTGAGGTCGGCGTCGAGCTCGGGTTCGCCCACGAGCCACATGGATGCCTCGCGCTGCACGCGCACCGAGCCGTCCGCCGTCGTCGACGCGGCGTACGCGAACACCGCATCGCGCCGCCGGAACCGCCGCGTGTTCTTGCCCGACGCGAACTTGCCGTCGTCGTCGGCGACGGCGAAACCGCGGTCGCCCGGGATGCCTCGTGCGTCGAGCCGCACCTCGGTCAGCGCCTCGCCGCCCATGGCCTTGACGGGGTACCGACGAATCGAGCGCAGCGGGAAGGTCATCGGGTCAGCCTATCCGTGCGCGACGGCCCCGACGGCGGCGTGAAGGCGGTCGATCATCGGTGATCCCTGCCCATGTGTATGTCCGGCAGCGCGCCGAAGGTTCCCGATCCAATACCCCCATTTGTGGGGTATTGGTCGCATTGGTTGTGGTCCCTTACCTTCGCCGCGGGGGCACGAAGAAGTGCAATCGAATGGAGCAGCGAATTGACATCTGAAACCAACGCGGCCACGCCCGAGGAGCAGCCGCAGGCCGAAGGAACCACCCTGCGGGAGGACGTGGCGCGGACCGTCGCCGGGCAGGCGCCCGCCACGGGCGCCGAGGGCCGGCCGGTCGAGCAGAAGTGGGCGACCGGAGGCGGTCGCATCGTCGCGCTCATCGCCGGAATCGCCGGTGTGCTCGTCTCGCCGTTCGTGGCGATGATCGCGGTCGCGCTCGGGTTCCTCGCGCTCGTGCTCGGCAGCGCTGCGCGCGGTCACATGGAGCCCGGTCGTCCCGGCCGCGGGGTCGCGACGGCGGCCTTCGCGCTCGGCATCGCCGCGGTCGTGCTCGGCGTGCTCTCGTGGGTGATCGGGATGTTCCTCGTGCTCGGGTGAGGTCCAGCGTAGCGAAATCCGAAATTGGCCGGCGACGAGTTCCTTGAATTGGAGGAGCCGCTCGGCTGTCCGAATGAGTACTGGGGTGTGCGGAGGTGGCTTGTGGCAACTACACCGCTTCGACCGGGTGACGTCTTCACAGTGCCGCTTGGGGACGGTCGTGCAGGCGTTGGCCAAGTGGCTGGAATGTATGGCGACCACGCGTACTTCTTCGCCATCTACGACCGGGTTGCGCCAGCTGAAGAAGCCGGCTCTCGATCTCGCGAGGCGCTGTCTGCTCCGCTGCTACTGCTCGCACTTTCGATGGACGCCAAGCTTCGTGCGGGGCATTGGACGCTCGTCGACTGGGCTCCCGTTGCTGCCAATACCCCGTTGCCCGCGTACAAGGAGGCTGTTGGATCCTCTGACAAGGTTGATGTCGTCGACTACTCGGGCCTCCGACGGCGACGTGCGACAGGGGCTGAGGTACCACTGCTTCCCAACCGAAAGATCGTCGCGCCTGTTCGTATTGAGAAGGCGCTTCGTGCGTCGTACGCATTGGAACCGTGGCTGGATGCCTTTAACGAACTCAGGCCGGACGGTAGACCGACGACATCCGAGATGTTCGAGGTAGAGCGTGGTGCCATTGTCGAGAGTTCACCCCCGGATTAGCCGGAAGGTGAGGAGCACTGTCGCGCTCGTCAAGGCGTGAGACAACTCATCAATTCGCCGCCCGCACTTCGACGAGGTTCGCCCACGGGTCGTCGAACGCGAGCGTTCGGCCGTCGTCGCGAGTGCCGACCTTGTAGTGCGCCATGCGCTCGCCGAGTTCGCCGAGGTCGTCGGCGGTGGGCACGACGATCTCGACCTTGCCGAGGCCGAGCGCGAGTCCGCGCTTGCCCGCACCGCGGCTGTTCCACGTGTTCATCGCCATGTGGTGGTGGTATCCGCCGGCGGAGACGAAGAGCGCCTGGTTGCCCAGCGTCGCGGTGGTCTCGAAGCCGAGGCGCTCGACATAGAACTCACGTGCGCTCGCGACATCCCCGACGGAAAGGTGCACGTGCCCGACGACCGCATCGCCGAGCTTCTCGCCCGAGCCGACCGCAGCGGTGCCGGCCTCGCCGAGGTGGTCGCGCAGGTAGCCGTTGGGGTCGAGGTAGATCGTCGCCATCTCGACGGTGCCGTGCACCCAGCTCCACGTCGAGCGGTCGCGGTCGAAGTACAACTCGACGCCGTTGCCCTCGGGGTCGGTGAAGTAGAACGCCTCGCTCACGAGGTGGTCGGCGCTGCCGGTGAACGTGCCGGGGTAGCGGGTCGCGACCGACGCGATCGCCGTCGCGAGCGCCTCGCGGGTGTCGAAGAGGATCGCGGTGTGGAAGAGCCCCGCGTCGCGCGGCGACGCGTGCTTGAGCTCGGGCGCGTGCTGCAGGATCACGATCGGGGTCGTGCCGCGGCCGAGCACGGCGACGGGCCTGTCGTGGCTGAGCAGCTCGAGCGTGACGCCGTCGCGGTAGTAGCGGATCATGCCGTCGAGGTCGGCGACGCGCAGCGTGACGGCACCCATGCCGGTGTCGGCGGCGAGCAGTCCGGCGCCTTCGGGCGCCCCATTGGTTGTAAGCACAACTAATACTAACGGATGTCTCGTCGAATCCATTCCGGCGTCGAGAGGTAGTGCACTATCATGCACTCATGGACGGAGAGACCGAGACGCTCGCGCTCGCGATCGGGCGTCGCGTGCGCGAGCAGCGGCAGGCGCGCGAGTGGACGCTCGACCGCCTGGCTGTCGAGGCCGGGGTGAGCCGTCGGATGATCGTCAACGTCGAGCAGGGCGCGGTCAACCCGAGCATCGGCACGCTGCTGCGGCTCGCCGAGGCGCTCGACGTGCGCCTGCCCGCCCTCGTGCACGCCCGGTCTGAAGCCTCCGAGCTCGTCGAGGTCACCCGTCGCGGCGAGGGCGCTGTCCTCTGGACGGGCGAGCACGGCGGCCGGGGTGTGCTCGTCGCCGGGATCGAGTCGCCCGACGTCGTCGAGCTCTGGGACTGGACTCTCGAGCCGGGCGAGCGCCATGCGAGCGAAGCGCACTCCGTGGGCACGCGCGAGCTGCTGCACGTGATCGAGGGCGAGGTCGCCATCGAGGTCGGCGGCGTCACGCATTCGCTCGCCGCGGGCGACGCCCTGACCTTCTCGGGCGACGTCGACCACGCCTACGCCAATCGGTCGCCCGACACCGCCCGCTTCTCGCTCGCGGTGTTCGAGTTCGGCGTGGGGTCGTCGCACCGGGAGGCGCGCTCGTGAGCCGCACGATCGACCGGATTCCGCCGTGGACGATGGCGGTGGCGTCGATGCTGCTCATCCAGGCCGGAGCGGCGCTCTCGGTGCCGCTCGTCGAGCAGCTCGGTGCGGGTGGCACCGCCTGGCTTCGCCTCGCGTTCGGCGGCCTTTTCTTCATCGCGATCGCGCGACCGCCACTCCGGCGGATCCGCCGGGTCGACGTGCTGCCGCTCCTCGGCCTCGGCGTCGCCACCGGCGTCATGATGCTCGCGTTCCTCGCCGCGATCGAGCGCATCCCGCTCGGCACCGCCGTCGCGATCGAGTTCCTCGGTCCGCTCGCCGTGGCGGCGATCAGAAGCCACAGCCGACGCATGCTCGCATGGCCGGTGCTCGCGCTCGCCGGCGTCGTGCTGCTCACCGAGCCGTGGCATGGCCGGGTCGACCTCCTCGGGGTCGGCTTCGCCGTGCTCGCCGGCACCGGTTGGGGTGTGTACATCCTGCTGACGCAGCGCGTCGGCGACCGGTTCGCCGGGGTCAGCGGCCTGTCGATCACGATCCCGATCGCGGCCGTCGTGACCGCCGTGATCGGCATACCGCAGGTGATCGGCGAGCTCGACTGGCGCGTGCTCCTCGTCGCGGCGGGCATCGCACTGCTCGCCCCGGTGATCCCGTTCGGCCTCGAGATGCTCGCGCTCCGACGCATGACCCACACCGCCTTCGGCACGCTCATGGCGCTGGAGCCCGCCATCGGCGTGCTGATCGGCGTCATCGTGCTCGCGCAGATCCCGTCATGGGCGCAGGTCGCGGGCATCGTGCTCGTCGTGCTCGCGGGAGCCGGCGCCCAGCGCGGAGGCATCCGAGACCGACCCACCGATGACCCCGATCTCGCACCGCTGGAGGAACGAGTATGACCACGCGATCGATCTTCACCGGACTCAGCGCCTTCCCGCTCACCCCGCTCGCCGACGACGTGGTCGACGAGCGCGCGTTCGCCGGGCTCGTCGAGCGGCTCGCCGCGGCGGGCGTCGACTCGATCACGGCGCTCGGGTCGACCGGCTCGTACGCGTACCTCTCGACCGATGAGCGGGCCCGCGTCGCGCGGGTCGCGGTCGAGCACGCGGGGGAGACCCCGGTCGTCGTCGGGGTGGGGGCGCTGCGCACCTCGGACGTGCTCGCGAACGTGCGCAACGCGGAGGCGGCGGGCGCGCGGGGGCTGCTGCTCGCACCGATGACGTACCAGCCGCTCACGGACGACGACGTGGTCGAGCTGTTCCGCGAGGTCACGGCGAGCACTGACCTGCCGGTGATCGTCTACGACAACCCCGGCACGACGCACTTCACGTTCACGACGTCGCTGTACGAGCGACTGGCAGCGTTGCCGGGCGTCGCGTCGATCAAGATCCCAGGCATGCCGCTCGACGTCGACGCGATGCGCGAACGGGTCGCGGCGATCCGCGCGGTCGTGCCGCCGCATGTCACCATCGGCATCTCGGGCGACGCCTACGCCGCGACCGGTCTCGCGGCCGGATGCGACGCCTGGTACTCGGTCATCGCGGGCACGCTGCCGGAGCCGGCGCTGCGGATCACGCGCGCGGTGCAGGCCGGGCGGGCCGACGAGGCGTTCGAGGAGTCGGCGCGGCTCGACCCCCTCTGGAAGCTCTTCGCCGAGCTCGGCGGCAGCCTTCGCGTGGTCGCGGCGATCGCCGAGCAGCTCGGGCTCGCGCCCGACCGGTGCCTGCCGCGGCCCATCCTCGGTCTCGACGACGCGCAGCGGGCGCGCGTCGCGGAGGTCATCGGGCGGCTCGAACTCGAAGTGTAGGAACTTCCGGCGTCGGCGCGGCGTGTCGGCGCCGACACGCCGCGCACCGGCCGGAAGTTCCGACGGACGCCATGGTGCTCATCGAGAGTGCACTTGTCGCCCACTCCGCGGGCGACAAGTGCACTCTCGGCGAGAGTGGGGCTCGACATCACACGCGAGAGTGCAGTTGCCGTCCGCGGAGTGGGCGACGACCGCACGTTCGGCGAGATGGCGACGTCGGGCGTGGGGCGTCGGGGCGCGGCGAGATTACGCGGCCGGCTGGCTGAAGCGCAGCATGTTGCCCGACGGGTCGCGGAAGGCGCAGTCGCGCACGCCGTAGAACTGGTCCATCGGCTCCTGCAGCACCTCGGCGCCCGCCGCGCGGATCGACTCGAACGTCGCGTCGACGTCGGGCGTCGTGAAGTTCACCCCGCGCAGCAGGCCCTTGGCGAGCAGTTGCGCCGCGGCATCCTTGTCGGACTGGGTGGCGTTGGGGTCGGCGATCGGCGGTTCGAGCACGATGTTGACGTCGGGCTGCGCGGGCGAGCCGACGGTGACCCAACGCATGCCCTCGTACGAGATGTCGTTGCGCACCTCGAGGCCGAGCACGTCGCGGTAGAAGGGGATCGCGGTGTCGTGGTCGTCGACCGCGATGAAGCACTGTGAGAGCGAGATGTCCATGACCCCGACGCTACCCACGTGAGGCCTGGCCCGCTTCTCCATTTCTGACGGGTCGCGTGCGGATCTTCACGATGCACGCCGGGATCGGCGCCGCCACGTCGTGCGAGCGGTTGCGGTAGGCGCTCGGGCTCTCGCCGACGAGCTCGGTGAACCGCGTGCTGAACGAGCCGAGCGAGGTACAGCCGACGGCGAAGCACACCTCGGTGACGCTGAGGTCGCCCCGGCGCAGCAGCGCCTTCGCCCGCTCGATGCGCCGCGTCATGAGGTAGCTGTACGGGGTCTCGCCGTACGCCTCGCGGAAGCTGCGCGAGAAGTGCCCCGACGACATGAGCGCGACCCGCGCGAGCGCCTCGACGTCGAGCGGCTGGTCGTAGTCGCGGTCCATCGTGTCGCGGGCGCGGCGCAGGCGTCGCAGGTCGTCGAGGTTCATCGGGGCGGGGTCACCTCCTCGTGTCCGTCGAGCGATGGTTTCGAGACGCGTCGCCTCCGGCGGCGCTACTCGACCACCGATGTCGTCAAGCGAGCCGCAGCCGGTCGAGCAGTTCGCGATAGCGGGCGGCGGTCTGCGCGACGATCTCATCGGGCAGCACGGGCGGCCGCCCCTGCTGGTCCCAGTTGGCGGCGAGCCAGTTGCGCACGATCTGCTTGTCGAAGCTCGCCATGCGCTCCGCCGGCGTGCTGCCGGAGGCGTAGGCCGCGGCATCCCAGTACCGGCTCGAATCGCTCGTGAGCACCTCGTCGGCGAGGGTGACGATGCCCGTCGCGCGGTCGGCGCCGAACTCGAACTTCGTGTCGGCGAGGATGAGCCCGCGCTGCTCGGCGATCGCCTGCGCCTTCGTGAAGACCTCGAGCGAGAGCTCGCGCAGCTGCGCGGCCACGACCTCGCCGACGAGCTCGATCGTGCGCTCGTACGAGATGTTCTCGTCGTGCTCGCCGAGCGGGGCCTTCCACGCCGGGGTGTAGATCGGCTCGGGCAGCCGGTCGCCGTCGGAGAGCCCGGCGGGCAGCTCGATGCCGCCGATCGCGCCCGTCTCGCGGTACTCCTTGTAGCCCGAGCCCGTCAGGTACCCGCGCACGACGCACTCGATCGGGAACATGTCGAGCGTGCGGCACAGCGTCGCCCGGTCGGCGACCTCGGCCGGCACGTCTGGCAGCTCGAGCGCCTCGAGCCGGTCGTCGAGCGGGTGCGCGAGGTGGTTCGGCACCTCGGGCAGCTCGTCGAACCACCAGTGCGTGAGCGCCGTCAGCATCGCGCCCTTGCCGGGGATCGCGGGCTCGAGCAGGTGGTCGAACGCGCTGACCCGGTCGCTCGCGACGACGAGCACGACGGGCGAGATCGCGAGCGGGTCGCCCGTCCAGCTGTCGTCGTCGGTCATGAGCTTCGACGGCACGTACAGGTCGCGCACCTTGCCCGAATAGACGTGGGTCCAGCTGGGCAGTTCACCGATCTCGCTCATGACGTCGATTCTACGAGCGCGGCGTCGGCCGATCGCGTTCGCTGCGCCACTTCCGCGGCCCGCGCGCCAGCTGACGTGGCGCAACGGTTGGCGAAGTGGCGCAGACGCGGGCACGATGCGGCCGGCGCGACCCGGCTGGCGCGACGGCTACTCGGCGACGCGGGCCGCGATGTCGGTGCGGTACTGGCCGCCCTCGAGCCGCACCTGGCCGAGCGCCTCGTAGGCGCGGCGGCGGGCGTCGGCGAAGCCGTCGCCGAGCGCGACGACGTTGAGCACGCGGCCGCCGGTCGCGAGCAGCGGCGCCTCGGCGCCGGGTTCGGCGTCGTCGGCGAGCGCGCCCACCGCGGTCGCGGCGTGGGCGAGGTGAACCCCCGGCACGGATGCCGCGGCCTCGAGTCCCTCGATGACCCGGCCGGTCTCGGGGGACTCGGGGTAGCCCTCGCTCGCGAGCACGACGGTGACGGCCGCCTGGTCGCGGAACACCGGTCGCTCGAGCGCGCCGAGCCCGCCCGTCGCGGCGGCGAGCAGCAGGCCCGACAGCGGCGTCTCGAGGCGGGGCAGCACGACCTGGGTCTCGGGGTCGCCGAAGCGCGCGTTGAACTCGATCACGCGGATGCCGCGGCTCGTGAGGATGAGCCCGGCGTAGAGCAGGCCGATGAACGGGGCCTCCTCCGACGCGAGCTGGCGCACGGTCGGCAGCGCGATGGTCTCGATCACCTCGTCGACGAACGCCTGCTCGCTGCCGAAGCGGCCGCCCCGGCCATCGACCGCGTCGGCGAGCCAGGGGAGGGGCGAGTAGGCGCCCATGCCGCCCGTGTTCGGTCCCTGGTCGCCGTCGCGCAGGCGCTTGTAGTCCTGCGCGGGCGAGAGCGGCAGCACGTGCTCGCCGTCGGAGAGCAGGAAGAGCGACACCTCTTGGCCATCGAGGAACTCCTCGACGAGCACGGGGCCCTGCTGCAGGTAGTGCACGGCGTGGGCGAGCGCGGCGTCGCGGTCGTCGGTGACGAGCACGCCCTTGCCGGCCGCGAGGCCGTCGGCCTTCACGACGAACGGGGCGCCGAACTCGTCGAGCGTCGCGGCGACCTCGTCGAGCGTCGTGGCGAGCGTCGCGCGGCCCGTGGGCACGTTCGCGGCCTCCATGATGCGCTTCGCGAAGGTCTTCGAGCCCTCGAGCGCGGCGGCCTGCCTGCCCGGCCCGAAGACGGGGATGCCGCGGGTGCGCAGCGCGTCGGCCACGCCCGCGACGAGCGGCGCCTCGGGGCCGACGACGACGAGCTCGATGCCGTTGTCGGCGGCGTAGTCGGTGACGATCGCGGGGTCGGTCGCGTCGAGGGAGACGGTCGTGACGCTGCCGCGTGCCGACGAGGTCGGCGATGCCGCGATGCCCGCGTTGCCGGGGGCGGCGGTGATCTCGTGACCGGCCTCCTCATCGAGCAGCGCGAGGATGATGGCGTGCTCGCGCGCGCCCGAGCCGAGGACGAGGATCTTCACCGGTTCAGGTTACCGCGTGGGCCGTCGGGCTCCGCTCCGTCACGGCCTCGAGACGTGGCGTGACGTGCTGCGAGAATGTGCGGGTGAGTTCAGCGATGAGGCCGCCCGAGCCCGACCCGGCCGACGCAGGCCCCGACGTGGCGCGCGAGCCCGGGGCATCCGGCCGCCGACTGTTCTGGTGGGTGCTCGTCGTCGCGGTCGTCGTGGTGGTCGCCGACCAGGCCAGCAAGTGGTGGGCCGAGGCCGAGCTCGGCGACGGCACCACCATCCCCGTCATCGGCGACCTGATCCGGTTCGTGCTCGTGTACAATCCGGGCGCCGCATTCTCGATCGGCACCGAGTACACGTGGATCTTCGCGATCGTCGCCGGCGTCGGGGCGGTCGCGCTCGCGTGGTTCGCCTGGCGGGTGCGATCGGTCGGCTGGGCGATCGCGCTCGGGCTGCTGCTCGGCGGCGCCCTGACGCACCTCGGCGACCGGCTGTTCCGCGCACCCGGGTTCGGCCGGGGCCACGTCGTCGACTTCATCGGCTACGGCGACTGGTTCATCGGCAACGTCGCCGACATCGCGATCTTCGCCGGGGCGGTCATGGTGCTCGTGCTCACGCTCATGGGCGTCTCGCCGAGGGGCGGACGCACGGGCGACGCCTGATCGTCGCGGCGGTCGGTGGCAGAATCGGCCGTATGGCACGAGCGAGGATCGGCGACGACATCGGGCGGGCGGCGCTGAGCACGGTGCGCGCGGTGACGGCCGACGGCGGCGAGGCCGCGGCCTCGCTCGACCGCTCGACCGTCGCGCTCGCGGTGCGCTACTCGCTGCAGCTGCTCGCCGAGCGCGCCCCGGGCGGCACCCTCGAGGTGCGCGTGCCGCCGTTCGCGGCCGTGCAGTGCGTCGAGGGGCCCAAGCACACGCGCGGCACGCCTCCGAACGTCATCGAGACGGATGCCTCGACCTGGCTCGCGCTCGCGCTCGGTACCGTCTCCTGGGCCGCGGCGCGCGATTCGGGCAAGGTGCACGCGTCGGGCCAGCGCGCCGATCTCGAGGGGCTGCTGCCGATCGCCTGATCCCGGCGACCGCCCAGCCGCGGTGGGGGAGAATGGAAGGGTGAGCGACACCCAGCAGCCCGAGCCGCAGTACGAGACCCAGGCGACCCGCGACGAGGTCGTCGTGCGGCGCTCGCCGCGCTACGGCACGTTCATGATCGCCGGCGCGATCGTCGGTGCGCTCATCGCGTTCGTCCTCTCGTTCGCCTTCGCGCCGACCGAGGCGCAGATCGCCGAGCGCGTGCAGGAGGACTTCACCTACGACCAGGGCCAGGTGTTCGGCTTCCTGCTGCTCGGCGGTGTGGCCTTCGGCGTCGCCCTCGGCGCACTCGTCGCGCTCGTCGTCGACCGCTCGCTGTCGCGCCGCACGAAGCGCGCCGTCGCCGAGCACGACGAGACCCACCGCATCGACGGCTGACCCGCCGTATCGAACACCGGGGTACGCAACCCCGGTGGCCTGCCTCGTCGCCGGTATCCAACACGGGTGACTCTGACACTGATGCCGAATAGGCATCAGTGTCAGAGGAGCTCGAGACGAGGCATCCGCCCGTCTCGAATGCGACGGATCGCGATGGTCAGCTGAGCTGCGTGCGCTCGACCCAGCCGAGGTACTCCTCGCTGACCGTGCCGGTGACGTACTCGCCCGTGAAGCACGAGAGGTCGAGCCGGTCGATCGACGTGCCCTCGGTGATCGCCGCCTGGAGGTCGGCGACCTCCTGGTAGATCATGTGGTCGGCGCCGAGCTCGGCCGCGATCTCGGGGATCTTGCGGCCGTGCGCGATGAGCTCCTGGCGGCTCGGCATGTTGATGCCGTACACGTGCGGGTAGCGCACGGGCGGGGCGGCCGAGGCGAACGTCACCTTGTTGGCACCCGCGTCGCGGGCCATCTGCACGATCTGCTGCGACGTCGTGCCGCGCACGATCGAGTCGTCGACGATGAGGATGTTCTTGCCGCGGAACTCGGTGCCCATCGCGTTGAGCTTCTGGCGCACCGAGCGCTTGCGCTCGGACTGGCCGGGCATGATGAACGTGCGGCCGACGTACCGGTTCTTGTAGAAGCCCTCGCGGTACTCGATGCCGAGCTTCTGCGCGACCTGCATCGCCGAGGGACGTGACGAGTCGGGGATGGGCATGACGACGTCGACGTCGCCGAGGGGCATGTGCGTCGCGACGGTGTCGGCGAGGCGGTCGCCCATGCGCAGGCGCGACTCGTAGACCGAGATGCCGTTCATGACCGAGTCGGGGCGGGCGAGGTACACGTACTCGAACGAGCACGGCACGAGCACGGGGTTCTTCGCGCACTGGCGCGAGATCATCTCGCCGTCGAGGGTGATGAAGATCGCCTCTCCCGGCTCGACGTCGCGCACGATCTCGTAGTCGCCGTTCTCGAGCACGAGCGACTCGCTCGCGACGATCCACTCGTCCTTGCCGGCCTCGGTCACCCGCTTGCCGAGGATGAGCGGGCGGATGCCGAACGGGTCGCGGAACGCGAGCAGGCCGTAGCCCGCGATCATCGAGATGACCGCGTACGAGCCCTCGACGCGCTCGTGCACCTGCGCGACGGCCTCGAAGATCTGGTCGGGGTCGAGTTCGAGGCCCTTGATCTGGCCCTGCAGCTCGGTCGCGAGCACGTTGAGCAGCATCTCGGTGTCGCTCGTCGAGTTCACGTGGCGGCGGTCGATCGAGAACAGGTCGCTCGAGAGCTCGCGCGTGTTCGTGAGGTTGCCGTTGTGCACGAGGATGATGCCGTACGGCGCGTTCACGTAGAACGGCTGCGCCTCTTCTTCGCGCTCGGCGGCGCCCTTCGTCGTGTAGCGCACGTGGCCGAGGCCCATGTTGCCGATGAGCGACCGCATGTCGCGGGTGCGGAACGCCTCGCGCACCTGCCCGCGGGCCTTCGCCATGTGGAAGACGGGGCCGTCGGCGGTCGCGATGCCGGTCGAATCCTGGCCGCGGTGCTGCAGGAGCAGCAGGCTGTCGTAGATCTGCTGGTTGACGGGCTCGGTGGAGACGATGCCGACGATGCCGCACATGCGAGCGATGGCTCCTCGTGGGGGTGTGGTGAACGACCGGAACCGGCCTCGTCGATTCTCCCACACTGCGCGGGTGAGCCCGCCGCGTGCGGGCGGCTGCTCAGATGCGCAGCTTCGGTCGCCATCCGCGCGTCGAGACGGCGAGCTCGTTCCACGCGTTCACCGAGACGATGAGGGCGAGCAGGGCCGCGAGCTCGTCGTCGGTGACCTCGGCCGACGCCTCGAGCCACACGTCGTCGGGCACGTGGGTCTCCGACAGGCGCGTAACCGCGTCGACGAGGGCGAACGCCGCGCGCTCGCGCGCGGCGAAGAAGTTGGACTCGTGCCAGACTGCGACGGCGAAAACGCGCTGCACGGGCTCGCCCGCCTCGACCGCGTCGCGCGAGTGCAGGTCGACGCAGTACGAGCAGCCGTTGAGCTGCGAGGCGCGCAGCCGCACGAGCTCGCGCAGGCCCTTCTCGATGCCGGCGCGGTCGGCCTCCGCCTCCGCGGCGTCGTCGAGCGCGCTCACCGCCCGCACGAACGCGGGGGCGACGCCGTCGAGGTCGAGGCGCCGGGTCGGTGCGACGGGAAGGGCGGGAGCGGCGGTTTCGATGGTCGTCGAGGTCATGTCTTCACGCTACGGAGCGGCATCGGCGCTGGTAACGTCCAATGCCATGGCAGTCGATTGGGCCAATTCGGGATTGGATCTCCACGTCGCGCTCGACCCGCGTCGCAAGGCCGCCTCGCTCGAGGAGTCGCTTCGCGCCGCCGTCGTCGAGGGCCGGCTCGCGCCCGGCACCCGGCTGCCGCCGAGTCGCAGCCTCGCCGCCGATCTCGGCATCGCCCGCAACAGCGTCGCCGAGGTGTACGCCCGGCTCGTCGGCGAGGGCCGCCTCGAGGCGCGGGTCGGCTCGGGGACCTGGGTGCGCGACGTGGCCGGGCCCGCCCCCGGCGCACGCATCGACCGCTCGACGCGCTTCGACCTCGACCTGCGCGGCGGGTTGCCCGACGCGGCGGGCTTCGCGCGGTCGGCCTGGGCGCGCGCCGTCGCCCGGTCGCTCGCCGAGGCGCCCGCCGCGGCCTTCGCGTACGGCGCCCCCGAGGGAGCAGCCGAGCTGCGCACCGCGCTCGCCGAGTACCTCGCGCGCACGCGCGGCGTCGTCACGGGTGCCGACGACCTCGTCATCACCCACGGCTTCGGCGAACTGCTCTCGCTCGTGGCCCGGGCGATCGCCGCCCGCGGCGGTCGGCGCATCGCCGTCGAGGCGTACGGCCATGCCTCGCATCGCGACGTGCTCGCGGCGGCAGGGCTCGAGCCGGTGCCGATCGCGGTCGACGCCGACGGGCTCGTCGTCGACCGGCTCGAAGCCGCCGGCGTCGACGCCGTGCTCGTCACGCCCGCCCACCAGTTCCCGACCGGCGTACCGCTCTCGGGGCCGCGGCGCTCGGCACTCGCTGCGTGGGCCGGCGCGTCGGGTGCGATCGTGATCGAAGACGACTACGACGGCGAGTTCCGCTTCGACGGGCGCGCGATCGGCGCATTCCAGGCGGTGCTGCCCGAGCAGACCGTCTACGGCGGAACCGCGAGCAAGGCCCTCGCGCCCGCGCTCGGCATCGGCTGGGGGGTCGTGCCGCCAGTGCTGCGCGATGCCGTGCTCGACGAGCGGCGGCGCGGCGGTGCGGCGACCGATGCGCTCTCGCAGCTCGCGCTCGCCGCGTTCGTCGTCGCCGGCGACTACGACCGCGCCGTGCGCGGCGCCCGGCTGCGGTACCGCGCCCGGCGCGAGCGGCTCGAACGGCTCATCGCCGACGGCCTGCCGGAGGCGCGCGTGTCGGGGCTCGAGGCCGGCCTGCACTGCCTGCTCGAGCTGCCGAGGGGCGTCGCCGAGGACGACGTCGAGCGGGCGGCCGTCGCGATCGGCCTGCGCTACGGCGGGCTCGCCTCGTACGCCGCGGATGCCGCGACCGCCGCCTCACGCCCGCCGACGATGGTCGTCGGGTACGGGGCCCCGCCCGAGCATCGCTTCGAACGCGCCGTCGCCGCCGTCATCGCCTCGGTCGAAGTTGCGCGCGCCGGGCGCGGGCCGGGCGACTGATCGCGGCGGCCGCTCGGGCGCGGCATCCTGCCCGGATCGCCGCTCGAGGCGGGCGGTTCAGTACTCCGACGGCTTCGGCAGCACGGCCATCGTGCAGCGCGAGATGCAGACGAGCTTGCCGTCCTCCTGGGTGATGCGGATGTCCCAGACCTGCGTCGTGCGGCCGCGCGTGATCGGGCGCGCCTCGCCGTAGACCCAGCCCTCGGCGACCGGGCGAAGGTGGTTCGCGTTGATCTCCATGCCGACGCAGTAGAACTGCGCGGCGTCGACCGTCATGCTCGCGCCCCAGCTCGCGAGCGTCTCGGCGAGGGCGACGGATGCCCCGCCGTGCAGCACCCCGCCGGGCTGGCGCGTGCGACCGTCGACGGGCATGCGGCCCTTGATCGAGTCGTCGGTGAGCTCGGTCATCTCGATGCCGAGCGCGTTGATCGCGGTGCCGCCGCTGCGGGAGTTCGCCCACTCGAGGGAGGGCTCGCCGAACCAGATGCTCATGCGCTCGAGTCTGTCACGCATGGCCGCCTGAGGAGCGAGCGCAGCGAGCGTCTCGAAACCGAGATCGGGACGGAGTTCGAGCGGGTTGAGGAGCGAGCGCAGCGAGCGTCTCGAAACCGCGAGATCGGGGCGGAGTTCGAGCGGGTTGAGGAGCGAGCGCAGCGAGCGTCTCGAAACCCTACGCGAGCTCGGCGATGATCGGGTGGATCGCGTCGTCGAACGCCGATGCGTCGGACCGCAGCGAGTCGGTGACGGCCACCGTCATCGCGCCGATCCACCAGACCCCGCTGCCCGACAGCGGCAGCACCTCGACGTTGAGCTCGAACGAGTGCGCCCGCCGGCCGACCTCGCGCTCGTGCTCGGCGATGGAACCCGCGTAGGCCCGGTACGAGTCGCCGCGGCGGGCGACCGAGGCGCTGTGGTAGGCGTCGTGCGCCCATTCGGCCCACGCGCGCGCGGCCTCGGCGTGCGGCACGATCGAGCGCGCGAGGATCTCGGCGCCGGAGACCGGCAGCGCGACCTCGGTGTCGAACGCCTCGACGAGTTCGAGCGGCACGGGCGACGGGTGCGCCTCGGGCTCGACCGTCATCGCCCACCAGGCGCGCCACTGCCGCTCGAGCAGGTCGTGCTCGTCGATCGCGAGCCGCTCGCCCACGGGGCCGACGTCGCGCAGGCGCGGCAGCTCGACGGGCGAGGAGATCGCGAGCACCTCGCGCAGATAGAGCGCGAGCAGAACCGGGCGACTCGCATTCTCACGGATCACCCACGATGGCGCCGCCCCAGGCTGCATACCCGAATTCTACGCGCGCCCGTGTCGCCGGATTCGGAGATTCGGGCGACACGCCGACGGTGGGGCCCTGATCGCGGCGTGTGCCGCGCGAATCTCCGAATCCGGCGGGAGCGACGCGGCCCGGTACCCTTGACGGGTGAGCGCGAATTCGTCCTACGCCGCTGCCGGAGTCGACACCGCAGCCGGCGACCTCGCCGTCGAACTCATGAAGGAGGCGGTCGCCAAGACCCACGGGCCCAACGTGCTCGGCGGCGTCGGCGGCTTCGCCGGCCTCTACGACCTCTCCTTCGCGAAGGACTACGCCCGCCCGCTGCTCGCGACCTCGACCGACGGCGTCGGCACGAAGATCGCGATCGCGCAGGCGCTCGACAAGCACGACACGATCGGTCAAGACCTGGTGGGCATGGTCGTCGACGACATCGTCGTGGTCGGCGCGAAGCCGCTCTTCATGACCGACTACATCGCCTGCGGCAAGGTCGTGCCCGAGCGCATCGCCTCGATCGTCACCGGGATCGCCCGCGCCTGCGCCGAGACCGGCACCGCCCTCGTCGGCGGCGAGACCGCCGAGCACCCGGGCCTCATGGGCGCCGACGACTACGACGTCGCGGGCGCGGCGGTCGGCGTCGTCGAGGCCGACCGGGCGCTCGGCGCCGACAGGGTCCGGTCGGGCGACGCGGTCATCGCGATCGCGTCGAGCGGCCTGCACTCCAACGGCTTCTCGCTCGTGCGCCACATCCTCGCGGGCAAGGGCATCGGCTACGCGGATGCCTCGGCCGAGCTCGGCACGACGTGGGGCGAGGCGCTCCTCGAGCCGACGCGCCTCTACTCGGGCCAACTCGTCGAGCTGCTCGCCGGCCCGCACGGCGACGCCGTGCACTCGCTCTCGCACGTGACCGGCGGCGGCATCGCCGCGAACCTGGCCCGAGTGCTGCCGCGCGGCTCGTTCGCCGAGGTCGACCGGTCGACCTGGTCGCCGGCGCCCGTGTTCCGGGTGCTCAACGACCTCGCCGGCACGAGCCTCGAATCGACCGAGGGCACCTGGAACCTCGGCATCGGCTTCTTCGCCGTCGTCGCGTCGGATGCCGCGGCATCCGTCATCGCCGAGCTCGAGCGCCTCGGCCTGCCGGCCTGGCAGGTCGGCACGGTCGCGGTCGGCGGCGTGCCCGAGGGCGCCGGGTGGGAGCAGGGCGCGAAGGGCGTCGACGGCGGCGCGGTGCGCCTCGTGGGCGGCTACGCCGGCTGAGCGGAGCCGACGCCGTGCGCACGCCCGTCTCGATCGGCATCACGAGCCTCACCCCGCTCGAGACCGTGCGCGCGCTCGCGCCGCGCATCGAGCGACTCGGCTTCCACGCACTGTGGATCAACGACCTGCCTGGCGGCGACTCGCTCGACGGCCTGCGCACGGCGGCCGCCGTCACCGAGCGGCTCCGGCTCGCGACGGGCGTCATCCCGCTCGACCGCCGCCCCGCCGACTCGCTCGTGCTCGACGGCGTCCCCGCCGATCGGCTCTCGCTCGGCGTCGGGTCGGGCCGTGCCGCCAGGTCGCTCGGCCTCGTCGAGCAGGGTCTCGCGACCCTGCGCGAGGCGACCACGGCGGAGCTCGTCGTCGGCGCACTCGGGCCGAAGATGCGGCGGCTCGCCGCCGAACGCGGCGACGGAGCCCTCTTCAACTGGCTGACCCCGGCCGCAGTCGCCGCGACGACGGCCGAGCTGCACGCCGCCGCCGGCGGTCGCGAGGTTCGCGGCATCCTGTACACGCGCACGACGGTCGAGCAGGCGGCCCGGCCCGCGCTCGAGCGCGAGGCGACGGCGTATGAGGGCTACCCCGCGTACGCCGCGAACTTCGCCCGGCTCGGCTTCGGCGCGATGGCCGCGACGATCGGCGATGCCGCCGAACTGGCGGCCTACGACGGCGCCCCCGACGAGCTCGTGCTGCGCGCGATCACGCCGTCGAACTCGCTCGCCGAGCTCGAGCGCCTCGTCGAGACGACCGCCGAGTGGGTGCGCTCGGCCTGAACCGGCCCGACGGCGCGCGTCGACGCCCGATCAGCGGGTGACGGAGTCTCGCGGGTGCGTCGGCGACGAGTGCGACGGAACGACGGTCAGGCGCGCTGTTCGCGCTGCTCGTCGTCGGCGTAGGCCTCGTCGTCGTCGGCGTACTCCGCCCACTTCGCTGCCTCGTCGCTGTAATCGTCATGCTGCGAGCCGGTGAGCTCGCGCTCAAGCGCTGAGTAGTCGGTGTCGGGGCTGAAGTACTTCAGCTCCCGTGCGACCTTGGTGTGCTTGGCTTTCTGACGGCCGCGCCCCATGCGTGACCCCCTTACGACATCTGGCCGGGTGGGATGGTCTTCACCCGGCGCTCACTTGAGAAATTCGTCCAGCCGCCAGTTTAGCACCGCCGAACGCCCCGATCGCCGGTCTCCACAGCCTGCCCGACGCACTCGGCCGACGTGCTGCGAGCACTCAGCAAGACGTGCTGAGATTGTCAGGTGACGACGAGCCCCGAACGCGTGAAGGTGGTCGTGATCGGGGCCGGTCAAGCCGGGCTCTCGGTCGCGTACTACCTGCGACGTTTCGAGCTCGTCGCCGGCCAGGACTTCGTCATGCTCGACCGTGCACCCGGCCCCGGCGGCGCGTGGCAGCACCGCTGGTCGTCGCTGCGGCTCGGCACCGCGCACAAGGTCAACGACCTGCCGGGCATGGCCGACCTCGGCCTCAGCTTCGAGACGGCCGACCGCGCGCTCCCCGCACGAGACGTCGTCGCCGACTACTACGGCCGGTTCGAGCAGCACTTCGACCTGCAGGTGCGGCGCCCGATGAACGTGCGCTCCGTCACGAACGACGGCGCCGACCTGCTCGTGCGCTACGAAGACCTGAGCCCCCAGCCGATCGAGGAGCTGAAGGTGCGCGGGCTGTTCGGACGCCGGCGCAAGACGTTCGAGGCGAAGTCCACGCCCGAGGTGCCGCAGCACGCGATCGCCACCCAGTTCCTCGTCAACGCGACCGGCACGTGGGGGTCGCCCTTCGTGCCGTTCTACCCCGGCATGGGCGAGTTCGAGGGGCGGCACCTGCACACCTCCGACTTCACCGACGCCGAGGACTTCCGCGACCAGCACGTCGTCGTGGTCGGCGGGGGCACGAGCGCGATCGGCTTCATGCTCGAGCTCGAAGACGTCGCGGCCGGGCTGACCTGGGTGTCGCGTCGCCCGATCGACTGGATCGACCGGCAGGAGCTCGACCTCGAGGGCGCATCGGCCGCCGTCGCCATGCAGGACGAGGCGGCGCGCTCGGGCCGGGCGCTGCCGTCGATCGTGAGCGGCACGGGCGTGCCGAAGAGCCGCCGCATCGCCGCGGGCATCGAGCGGGGCCTGCTCGTCGCCCGCCCCATGTTCGACCGCATCGAGGGCGACCGCGTCGTCTGGGACGGCGAGCAGCAGGGCTCGGCGCGAGCCGACGCGATCATCTGGGCGACGGGATTCCGGCCCGAGCTGCGCCACCTCGCACCGCTCAAGCTGCGCGAGAAGACCGGCGGCGTCACCGTCGGGCAGGGCGCCGCGTGGAGCGACCCGCGCGTCTTCCTCGCGGGCTACGGCCCGCAGGCGTCGACGATCGGCGCCAACCGCGCCGGGCGCATGATCGCCCGCCAGATCATGGCGATGCTGTAGCGGCGGTTCGGCTCAACCGGCGGGCGGGTTCGCGAACTCGTACGACTCGCGCACCAGCTCGGCGAGCACGTCGAGGTCGACCTCGGCCAGATCCTTGAGGTAGAGGCATCCGACCCCGGTGGTGTGCGGGCCGAGCCGCTCGAGCAGCTCGGAGCCCTCGGCGAAGCCCGGCAGCAGGTACACCGTCGACGCCGTCTTGCGGGGCGAGAACGCGGCGGCCGGGGTGACGCCCTCGCGTCCGGACTCGTAGCGGTAGTGGTACTCGCCGAACCCGACGATCGACGGGCCCCACATGTAGGCCTCTTCGCCCGTCACGCGCTCCATGAGCGCGAGCAGCGTCTCGGCGTCGCGACGGCGCACGCGATACGTCACCGAGTCGAGGAAGACCTCGACCGGAACGTCGGTGCGACCGGTGGCCATGCCCCGAAGCCTATCGACCCTTGGGCGCAGCGTTCTCGGCGAGTGCGCGGCGCGGCGGGCGCACCGGCTCGCCGCGTCGGTCCTGCCCCGGCAGCGGTCGCGAACGGCGGCCGTAGATGAGGTCGGACGAGTCGAGCAGCCACGGCACGAGCGCGACCGTCACGCCGTGCACGAGCATGAGCTTCTGCCGGATGCGGCGGGCCTTGTGGTTGTGCAGGATGTTCTCCCACCAGTGGCCGACGATGTACTGCGGCATGTACACGGTCACGACCTCGGAGCCGTGCTCCTCGCGGTGCTGCTTGATGTACTGGATGAGCGGGTAGCTGAGGTCGCGGTACGGCGACTGCAGGATGCGCAGCTTGACGTGGATGTTCATCTTCACCCAGTCCTTCTTGAGCTGCTTCGTCTGCGCGTCGTCGAGCGAGACGTGCACGGCCTCGAGGGAGTCGTGCTTCGCGGCGATCGCGTAGTCGAGCGCCTTGAGCGTCGGCTTCTGCATGCGGCCGACGAGCACGACCGCGTGGTCGCCCGACGCGCCGAAGGTCGTGGTCGGGTCGACCTCGACCTCCTTCTCGACGTCGCGGTAGTAGCGGTGGACGCCCATCATGAGGATGAACAGG
The DNA here is from genome assembly GCF_058349945.1 of Agromyces cucurbitae. Classification (NCBI taxonomy): domain Bacteria; kingdom Bacillati; phylum Actinomycetota; class Actinomycetes; order Micrococcales; family Microbacteriaceae; genus Agromyces; species Agromyces cucurbitae. The sequence goes on from NZ_JBYRES010000002.1 coordinate 256,969, forward strand.
ATCGGCATCATCAGGAACACCATCCACGCGCCGTGCGTGAACTTCGTGATCGTGACGACGACGAGCACGACCGCGGTGAGGGTCGCGCCGAACGTGTTGATGCAGAGCGAGCGGATGATCGCGCCGCGGGACATCGGGCGGTGGTCGTCGTCGGCGGGGCCGGGTCGGCCGGGCTTCTGCGCCTTGGTCGAGGATGCCGCTGCCGAGGCGGCCCCGGCGCCGGCCTTCGTCCGGGCCTTGCCCGTCCGGACCTTGCCGCTGCGCAGCAGGCCGATCCAGTGGCGCACCATGCCCGACTGGCCGAGGGTGAACGACACGAACACGCCGATGATGTAGAGCTGGATGAGCAGCGTCAGGTTCGCCTGGAACGCGATGAGGATGACCATCGCGGCGAGGCCGAGGATGATGACGCCGTTCGAGTAGATGAGGCGGTCGCCGCGCGTCGAGAGCGACTTCGGCGCATAGCCGTCGCGGGCGAGCACCGAGCCGAGCAGCGGGAACCCGTTGAACGCCGTGTTCGCCGCGAGCAGGAGGACGAGGGCGGCGGCCGCCTGCACGACGAAGAAGAGGATCGAATCGTTGCCGAACACGGCGGCGGCGATCTGCGCGATGAGGCTCGGCTGCGGCGCCGTCTCGCAGTCGTTCCAGCCGATCAGGTCGCACGGGTCCTCGGCGTAGTGCACGCCCGAGACGAGGGCGAGCGCCGTGAGGCCGATGAACATCACGATCGCGAGGCCGACCATGAGCGAGAGGGTCTTCTGCGCGTTGCGGACCTTGGGGGCACGGAACGCGGGCACGCCGTTCGCGACGGCCTCGACACCGGTGAGGGCCGAACACCCGCTCGCGAACGAGCGCAGCAGCAGCAGGATGACGGCGGCCTGCGTGAGGTCTTCGGCCTGCACCGCGTACTGCGACGACTCGGCGACGGGCGGGTTGCCCATCGCGATCTGCACGAGGCCGGTGCCGACGAGCAGCAGCACGCTCGCCGCGAAGAAGTAGGTCGGCACGGCGAAGGCCTTGCCCGACTCGCTCACGCCGCGGAGGTTGATCGCCGCGAGGATGATGACGAACACGACCGCGAGCTCGACCCGCCAGGGGTTCAGCGCCGGGATCGCCGAGATGATGTTGTCGACGCCCGAGGCGACCGACACGACGACGGTCATGACGTAGTCGACGAGCAGCGCCGAGGCGACCACGAGCCCGGCCTTCTCGCCGAGGTTCTTGTGCGCGACCTCGTAGTCGCCGCCGCCAGAGGGGTAGGCGCGGATCAGTTGCCGGTAGCTCAGTGCGACCGTCGCCATGAGCAGCACGACGACCGCCGCGACCCACGGCGCGAAGGCGAGGAAGGCGAGTCCGCCGACGGTCAGCACCATGAGGAGCTCCTGCGGCGCGTACGCGACCGACGACAGCGCGTCGCTCGCGAACACGGGCAGCGCGATGCGCTTCGGGAGCAGCTGCCCCTCGAGCTTCTCCGTGGGAAGGGGGTCGCCGATGATCCAGTGCTTCGGCGACTTCAGTTCGGCGGGCGGTTCGCCCACGTCATTCGTCACGGCGGACGACACTACACCTGCGCCAGCGCAAGTCAAGCCGGACTTGCTACAGTTGAGGCGCTTTTCTTCCATCGAGCCCGGGGAGCCCCGACGTGAATCGTGCGACGCAGCTCGCGCGCGGCGCCGCGACGGCCTCGGTGGCCCTCTTCCTCGCGGCGTTCTCGCACGGCGTCGCCGGCGGTGAGGCGCCCGGAACGGTGGGGCTCGCGCTCGCCGCGTTCGTCGCGCTCGGCGCCTCCGTCGCCTTCGTCGGACGCCGCACGTCGCCCGTGCGCACCGCGCTCGCCGTGATCGCGAGCCAGGGCGCCTTCCACCTGCTCTTCGGCGTCGGAGCCGGCCCCGCGTCGGGCGAGTTCGTCGCGAACGGCGCCGGGCACCACGCGACGATGGCCTTCGTCGAGTCGACGGGCGCCGCGTCGACGCTCGCGCACGCCGGGCACGGCGCCATGTTCGGCGGGCAGCTCGGCATGCTCGCCGGCCACGCGCTCGCCGCGGTCGCGACGATCGTCTACCTGCTGGCGATCGAACGCACGGCTTGGGCGGCGCTCGAGGCGACCACGCGTCGTCTCGTGCTCCTGCTCACCGGGCGCGCCGGCGAGCCGGTCGTGCTCGTCGCCGCGCGCGGGCTCGACCTCGCGGCCGTCGTGCCGCCAGTGCTGCGTTCGCGGCTCCGCTTCGCCGCGCTGCGCTATCGCGGTCCGCCGCTCCTTTCCGCCTTCGCATGAATCCTCCGCCCGCGGGCGGAACCATCGAAGACTCCGGATGCCGCGCGCCCACGATCGGCGCGGTACATGCCGTCCGGAGCATGAGGAGAAGGACTCCCCGAATGAACACCGCTTCACCCACTGCCTCGACCGCTGCCGCGTCGCCCCGGCGCAGCCGCCTGCGCGCGACCGTCGTCGCCGCGAGCGCCCTCGCGTTCGCCGGCGCGCTCACCCTCGCGGGCGGCACGGCCGCCTTCGCCCACGACGAGCTCGTCGCGTCGAGCCCCGAGAACGGACAGGTGCTCGAGACGGCGCCCGCAGGCATCGAGCTCGACTTCTCGGACGACATCATCGAGGTCGGCACGGCGATCGAGGTCGTCGACCACCACGGCGAGGACGTCGAGGTCGGCGAGCCCGTCATCGCCGGTCCGAAGGTCACCGCGACCCTGCCGGCCGACCTCGAGGGCGAGTACCAGATCCGCTGGCGCGCCGTGTCGAGCGACGGCCACCCCATCGAGGGCACGATCGACTTCGGCGTTGGCGCCGATGCGACCGGCACCTGGACCGAGGAGGCGCCGCACGACGCGCCGGCGACCGACGACGGCGACCACGCCGATGAGGGCGACCACGCCGACGACGGCGACCACGCCGACGAGACCGCCGCGAGCGGCCCCGACGGCTGGGCCGTCGCCGGCTTCGTCGTGGGCGGGCTCGGCATCATCGCGCTCATCGTGGCCGTCATCATGAACGCGCGCCGCAAGAGCGCCGGGCCGGGTGCCGGCAACGGCTCGGGTTCGGGCGACGGCACCGACGCCTGAGCGGCCGGGAGCGATCGACATGCGTACCACCGCGATCACCCCTGCCCTCGGAACGGCGCTCGCCGCGCTGCTGCTGCTGTCGGGGTGCGCCTCCGGCGGCTCGGCCGCCGATTCGGCGGGCGAGCCGGCGCAGGCCGCCGTGGCCGCCGCATCGGTCGAGGTCGACGAGGCCTGGGTCAAGGCCGCCGACGACGGCATGACCGCCCTGTTCGGCGAGGTCGCCAACGACGGCGGGCGCGACGTCGTGCTCGTCGGCGCCGCGACCGACGCCGCCGAGACCGCCGAGCTGCACGAGACCGTCGAATCCGACGGCGCCATGCAGATGCGCGAGAAGGAGGGCGGCTTCGCCATCGCCGCGGGCGGCGAGCTCGCGCTCGCGCCGGGCGGCAACCACGTCATGCTGATGGGGCTCGACGGGCCGCTGCTCGCCGGCGACGAGGTCACCGTGACGCTCGAGTTCGACGACGGCACGACGCTCGAGGTCACTGCGCCCGTCAAGGACTACGCCGGCGCGAACGAGCAGTACGACGACGGAGACGGGTCGGACTGATGGGCGCCGAACCCGGCGGTTCCGGGTTCTCGCGGCGGCACCTCCTCTTCGGGGGTGCCGCCGCGGCCGGAGCCGGGGCAGCGGCCGTGCTCGGCGGTCAGGCGATCGCAGGCGAGGTCGCCGGCGGTGACGAGGCGACGGCGCGAGCGGGTGCGATGTCGAGCGCGACCGCGGTCGGCGACGCCCTCGTGCCCTTCCACGGCGCGCACCAGGCCGGCATCGAGACCGTGCCGCAGTCCCACGCCCGCTTCATCGCCCTCGACCTGCGCCCCGAGGTCGACGCCGCCGCCCTGCGTCGCCTGCTGCGGGTGCTGAGCGACGACGCCGCGCGCGTCACGCAGGGCACCGCGCCGCTCGCCGACACCGAGCCCGAGCTCGCCCTCGTACCTGCGCGGCTGACGGTGACGTTCGGCTTCGGCCCCGGGCTCGTCGCGCGGGCGGGCGGTGCCGCGCCCGAGTGGCTGCGGCCGCTGCCGCCGTTCGGCATCGACCGGCTCCGGCCGGAGTGGAGCGGCGGCGACCTGCTGCTGCACGTCGGCGCCGACGACTCCGTCACGCTCGCCCATGCCGCCCGCATGCTGCTGAAGGACGCGCGCTCGTTCGCCACGGTGCGCTGGTCGCAGCAGGGATTCCGGCGCGCGGCAGGGGCCGAGGCCTCCGGATCGACCATGCGCAACCTCTTCGGGCAGCTCGACGGCACCGTCAACCCGGTGCCCGGCAGCGACGACTTCGACGAGCTCGTCTGGTCGTCGGGCGATCCCGCGTGGCTGGCCGGCGGCACCTCGTTCGTGCTGCGCCGCATCGCGATGGACCTCGACGGCTGGGATCGCGTCGACCGTCCGGGCCGGGAGTCGGCGGTCGGCCGGCGCCTGGGCAGCGGCGCGCCGCTCACCGGCACGCGCGAGCACGACGAGCCCGACTTCGCGGCGCTCACGCCGGTGGGCTTCCCCGTCATCGCCGACTACTCGCACCTGCGGCGGTCGCGCAGCGACGTGCCGGAGGAGCGGATCTTCCGTCGCGGGTACAACTACGACGAGTCGCCGGCCGACGGCTCGATCTCCGATGCGGGGCTGCTGTTCGCGTCGTACCAGGCCGATGTCGACCGGCAGTTCGTGCCGATCCAGCGACGGCTCGACGAGCTCGACCTGCTCAACGAGTGGACGACGCCCATCGGGTCGGCGGTGTTCGCCGTGCCGCCGGGCTGCCGCCCCGGGGGGTACGTGGGCGACACACTCGTGTGACCGATGCGCGGATGCCGCGGCCGACCCCGGCCGCGGCATCCGCCGTCGATCACCGGAAGGCGAGGTACATGCCCGCCGCCGCGGCCAGGCCGAGCACGAGCGTCACGACGACGTTGAGGATCGCCGCTCGCCACCGGCCGCCCCCGAGGAGCTCGATCGTCTCGACGCTCCACGTGCTGAACGTCGTGAGGCCGCCGCAGAACCCCGTGACGAGGATGAGCCGGAGGTCGCCGTCGAGGGCAGCGCGCTCGGCGAGGCCGATGAGCGCGCCGGCGACGCCGGAGCCGACGACGTTGACGATGAGGATGCCGCCCGGGAGGTGGCCCGGGCGCACGGGCAACGCGCGCGAGAGCGCGTACCGCAGCACCGCGCCGATCGCGCCGGCGACGAGCACGGCCGCGACGACGACCGGGCTGAGGGCGCCGCTCATAGGGTCTCTCCGGCGTCGCTGATCTCGTGCGGCATCGGACGGTGCGCGAGGTGCGAGCCGAGCTCGAGGCCGAGCGCGGCGAAACCGAGCCCGCCGACGACCGACGCCGCGAGGTAGCCGACGCCGATCCAGGGCTCGCCCTCGCCGGTCAGCACGACGACCGCCGCCATGACCGCCGAGAGCGTCGTGAACGAGCCGAGCACGCCCGAGCCGAGACCGGCCTTCAGCCAGGTCGGCACGGCCGGCCTCGTCCAGAGCCCGCCGACGAGCCAGCCGAGCGCGAAGGCGCCGACGAGGTTGATGACGAGGGTCTCGACCGGGAACTCGTCGGGCTGCGCCGCGAACGCGAGGTCGAAGGCGAGCCGGAGGCCGGTTCCGATGAGGCCGCCGACCGCGACGGCGCCGACGGTGATGAGCTGGGACGCGCGCACCACTGCAGGCTACGCCGCATCGGCCGAGAGGTAGGCCACCCAGTCGTTCGTGCGCAGCACACCGCCGCCGGTCTCGAAGTCTTCTTCACCGAGCAGTGTGAAGCCCGCCTTGCGGCAGACCGCGTTCGACGCCGGGTTGTCGATGCTCGGGTAGGCGTGCACGGGCAGTGTCTCGCCCGCGGCGCGCGCGAACTCGAGCATCGCCACGACCGCGGCCGGGGCGATACCGCGCCCGCGGTACTCGGACTCGACCGACCAGCCGCTCTCGAGCGCCGGCTCGCCGTGCCACTCGTGGTGCCAGTAACCGACCATGCCGACGCCCTCGGGGTGCCCCGGGATCGTGATGCGGAACTGCTGCCCCTTGCCGTCGCGCGCGAGCGCGAGGTACCGGGCGTGCCGTGCGACGACCTGCTCGTCGGTCTCGACGCCGCCGACCCAGTCCATGAGCTCGGGGGTGTTCGCGCGATTGAGCAGCTCGAGGTCGCCTTCGGACCAGGGGTGCACCTCGACGCCGTCCATGCCCTCATCGAACCACCGGCCGCCGACACCGGCAACCGGTGCGCGGGTGGCCGGTGGCCGGTGGCCGGGCGCCCTCAGCGCTCGAGCGTCGCGAGCACGTCGGCCCGCACCTGCGCCAGGCGGGCCTTCAGCAGGGTGACGGTCTCGGGCGGCACGTGCGCGTCCTGCACCCGGGTGCGCAGGTCGGTGCGCACCTGGCGGCGGAACTCGTTGATCGCCAGCTCGGCCTCGTGCAGGGCTCGCCGCGACTCGACCTGGGCGTCGACCGTCGCCGCCCGTGCGCTCTCGGTGCTCGCCTTCGCGGCGTCCTTCGCCGAGCGCTTGGCGTCGCGCGCGGCGCTCGCGAGCTCGGCGCGCAGCGAGCGCATCGCGTCGTTGACCTCGGCGCGCACCCCGTCGGCGAGACGGCGGATCGAATCGGTCACCTCGTCCTCGATCGCGTCGAGCTCGGGGCGACGCGCCTCGAGCTCGGTGCGCCCGGCGTCGGTGATCTCGTAGACCGACTTGCGGCCGTCGCTCGTCTTGGTGACGAGCCCCTCCTCCTCGAGCTTCGCGAGGCGCGGGTAGATCGTGCCGGCGCTCGGCGAGTACGTGCCGCCGAAGCGGTCGGAGAGCGCCTGGATGAGCTCGTACCCGTGCCGGGGCCGTTCGTCGAGGAGCGCCAGCAGGTAGAGGCGCAGGCTGCCGTGCGCGAAGACCGGAGGAGTCACGCCGCGCCTCCGACCTCGTCGCGGGATGCCTCGGCCGAGGCATCCCCGTCGGAACCGGCGCCGGCCGCGGAATCGCCGGCCGTGCCGGAGGCGTTCCCGCTCGAGGGCTCGCGCCGCATGACCGAGATCGAGCCCGAGACGCTGTTCGCGCCGAAGTCGAGCCAGCGCCCGGCGAGCTCGCCCGTCACGCGCTCGAAGCCCTTGCCGAGCACGCCCTTCATGGTCACGTCGTCGATGAGCACGGTGCCGCCGACCGTGTTGACGCGGTAGCGGGCGCCGGCGCCCGCGTCGAAGCGCACGGTGAGGTCGCCCGAGACGGTGTTCGTGTCGATGCGGCTCGGGGTGCCGAACGCGTCGACGATCATGTCACCCGACACGGTGTCGGCGTTGAAGACGGTGATCGTGCCCGTCGCGATGACGTCGCCCGACACCGAGTGGGCGGTGACGCGCCCGGTGTGGTTGCCGACCGAGAGCTCGCCCGACACGCTCGAGAGCTCGAGGTCGCCGTCGTGGTCGTCGACGACGAGCTCGCCCGACACGGTGCTGAGCTTGGCGTCGCCGTCGAAGCCCGCGACGAGCGCGTCGCCCGAGACGACGCCGAGCTTCAGCACGACGTCGCGCGGCGCGAGGATCGACACCTCCGCCTTGGCGTTGTTGGCCCAGCCCTTGAACGCGTCGATGAAGTTGTCCCAGCGCAGCTGCGGGTGGTCGACCTCGAGGGCGTCGCCGTCGATCGTCACGAGCAGGTCCTTGCCGGTCACGCTCGAGACCTCGACGCGGGCGCCGGGCTCGTCGTGCGCGATGAGGTCGACCTTGCCGCCGATGAGGCTGACCTTGAGCTTGCGGACGAGTTCGAGATCGATGACCCGGGACTCGCCCGGGGTGATGACCCACTTCTCGATGGTCATGTCGTGCTCCTTCTGGTGCGGGCGGGATGCCGCGCGGCATCCGGCTCTGAAAATCATGGGTATCGCGATATATCGCGACTTACGAGCAACACGATATATCGCGTTTCCGAGAAATGCAATGCTCCGGGCTTGACCTTGACGTAACGTCAAGTTCTACCGTGGACACGTACCGGACACGGTGCACGACGAACAGGCCGGAACGCGGAAGGAGGATGCGACATGGACTGGTCGATCCAGGAGATCGCCAAGCTCGCCGGCACGACGAGCCGCACGCTGCGTCACTACGACGACATCGGGCTGCTCGCGCCGAGCCGGGTGGCCGGCAACGGCTACCGGCACTACGACGAGCGCGCGCTCGTGCGGCTGCAGCGCATCCTGCTGCTGCGCGAGCTCGGGCTCGGCCTGCCCGCGATCGCCGAGGTGCTCGAGGGCGATGCCGACGAGGCGCATGCCCTCGGAGCCCACCTCGCGTGGCTGCGGCAGGAGCAGGGCCGGCTCGCGCGGCAGATCGCGTCGGTCGAGAAGACCATCGAGGCATTGGAAGGAGGTGAACGACTCATGGCAGACGAGATGTTCGACGGCTTCGACCACACGCAGTACAAGGACGAGGTCGAGGAGCGCTGGGGCACGCAGGCCTACGCCGACGGCGACCGCTGGTGGCGCGGCCTCGGCGAGGCCGGGCAGCGCGAGTGGAAGGCCCGCGTCGCCGAGCTCAGCCGCGACTGGATCGCGGCGGCCGAGTCGGGCGTCGCGCCCGACGGCCCCGAGGGGCAGGCGCTCGCGAAGCGCCACGTCGAGTGGCTGACCGCCGTTCCGGGCACGCCCGCGGCGGCGCCGGGCGGCGACGTCAAGGCGTACGTCATCGGGCTCGGCGAGATGTACGTGGCCGACCCGCGCTTCGGCGCGAACTACGGCGGCCAGGCCGGAGCGGAGTTCGTGCGCGACGCGCTTCGCGCCTACGCCGAGCGCGAGCTCTAGCGGATTCGCTGCGGCCTCCGAGGTGTCCCGGCCTCGGAGGCCGCAGCCGTCTATTCCGCCGCGGCCGGAACGGGCGTCGCGGCGGTGCCCGTGCCGACGGCATCGGCGCGGGGCGGGCGCGCCCGCTCGGGCACCCGGAAGAACGGCAGCGTGAACCCGCAGAGCGGCCCGATCAGCAGGGCGAACGCGACGGTGCCGAAGCCCACGTCACCGCCGAGCACCCAGCCGACCGCGAGCACCGACACCTCGACGATGGTGCGGCCGACCCAGATCGGCCAGCCCGTGCGAGCGTGGAGGCCGGTCATGAGGCCGTCGCGCGGCCCCGGGCCGAACCGGCTGCCGATGTAGAGGCCGCTCGCGACCGCGAGCAGCAGCAGGCCGCCCGCGAACAGCAGGATCTGCTGCCACAGCTCTGGCGGGGTCTGGATGAGCCACAGCCCGAGCTCGATGCTCGGCCCGATGAGGAGGATGTTGAGCACGGTGCCGGCGCCGGGCTTCTGCCGGAGCGGAATCCAGAGCAGGAGCACGAGCGCGCCGATGATGTTCGTGAGCCAGCCGATGCCGATGCCGGTGAGGTTCGACAGCCCCTGCGCGAACACGGTCCACGGGTCGACGCCCAGCGCTGCGCGGATCAGCATCGCGTCGGCGATGCCGTAGAGCACGAGGCCGATGAGGAGTTGCGGGATGCGGCGAGCCATGTGATCCATCCAATTGCACGATTGGCCTTGGTTCAAATAGCCAATCCTCGTAAAGTGGCATTCATGTCGGATGCCACGCTGAGTGCCCGTGCCCTGCAGAACCTGCTCGGGGAGTGGCGGGCCGGCAGCCGCGGGGCCGCCTACCTCGCCCTCGCCGAGCGCGTGCGACTGCTCGTGCTCGACGGCCGGGTGAGCGTCGACACGCGGCTGCCCGCCGAGCGCGAGCTCGCCGAGCGACTCGGCGTGAGTCGCACGACGGTGACCGCCGCGTACCGGCACCTGCGCGAGCAGGGCTTCGTGCGCAGCATCCGCGGATCGGGGAGCGTGGCCCGCATTCCCGGAGCGCCGGCGGTGCTGCCCGTGCCGCCCGCACCCACCCACCTCGACCTGTCGAAGGCCGCGCCGCCGGCGCTGCCGTGGCTCGCCGACGTCGCCCGCGAGGCCGTCGACGAGCTGCCCGCCCACCTCGGCGACTCGGGGTTCGATCCGATCGGCATGCCGGCGCTGCGCCAGGCCATCGCCGACCGCTACGGCGCGCGCGGACTGCCGACCTCGCCCGACCAGATCATGGTGACGATCGGCGCGCAGCACGCGATCGCCCTGCTGTCGCGCGTGCTCGTCGGCCGGGGCGACCGGTCGGTGATCGAGGCGCCGACGTATCCGCACGCCTACGAGGCGCTGCAGCTCGCCGGGGCGAGGCTCGTGCCCGTGCCGGTCGCGCCGCACGACCCGCGAGTCGACGGCGGCGGCGCGTCGTTCGGTTCGGCCGGCGGCGGCGGCGACGTCGAGGCGCTCGAGCGCGCACTCGCCCGCACGAATCCGTCGACGGCCTACCTCATGCCCGACTTCCAGAACCCGACCGGCCGCAGCCTCGACGCAGAGGCGCGCACTCGCCTGCTCGACGTCGCCGCGCGGCAGGGCACGGTCGTGATCGCCGACGAGACCACGGCCGAGCTCGACATCGACCGCGACCACTCGCCCCTGCCGCTCGCCGCGTACGGGCCAGCGGGCACGGCCGTGCTCATCGGCTCGCTCGGCAAGACCGTGTGGGGCGGGGTGCGCATCGGCTGGATCCGCGCCGAGCCCGCGCTCATCCGCCGGGTGCTCGCGGCACGCCTGCCGGGCGACCTCGGCACGCCCATCCTCGAGCAGATCATGGCGACCCGGCTCATCGGCGGCATGGACGAGATCCTCGAACTCCGCCGCGCCGAGCTGCGCGCCGGCCGAGACCGGGTCGAGTCGCTCGTCGGCGAGCTGTTCCCCGACTGGTACGTACCCCACGTCGACGGCGGCATCGCGATCTGGATCGGACTCGGCGCGCCGATCAGCTCGCAGCTCGCACTCGCTGCCCGGGCGCAGGGGCTGCTCATCGCGGCCGGTCCGCGGTTCGGCATCGACGGGGCGTTCGAGCGGTTCCTGCGCCTGCCGATCTGCCAGCCGGTCGCCGAGACCGAGGCCGCCGTGCATGCACTGCGCCGCGCCTGGGAGTCGATGCCCGGCCTCGCGCCCGCCGACGCCGGGTTGCTGCCCGCGGTCGTCTGACCGCTCGTCGTGCGCTACTCAGGTGCGGAGATGTGTCGCACCCGGTCCTGCCGCATGCGCCGGGCCGACACGCCGCTCCGCTCCTGAATGACGCACGGGGCACCGGGGGTTCACCGGCCGGACACGAACGCGTCACCGGTGCGGCACCACGGCGACAGCCGTCGGCGGGAGTCTGGGCCCGACCTCGATCGTCGACCCCAGGAGCCCCCATGCCCGCCCGCCGCCCGCTCTCCCTCGCCGCGTTCGCCGTGGCATCCGTCATCGCCGGCTGCGCGCTCGCCGCGCCCGCCGTCGCGGCGCCGTTCGCGACCTCCGCCGACCGCACCGAGACTACGGGGCCGGCCTTCTCGCGCACCGCGACCTACCCGGTCTTCCAGAACGCCCCGGCCGGCGTCGACCCCGCCGCGGCGACCGTCGCCGAGATCTCGGCGGTCTCCGAGGACGGCCGTACGGTCGTCTCCACCGACGCGCTCGGCAAGCGCATCGGGTTCCTCGACATCACCGACCCCGAGCGGCCCGTCGGCACCGGCACCGTCGAGCTCGCGGAGCTCGGCCACGCCGACGACCAGCCCACCTCGGTCGCGATCGTCGGCGACCGCGTGCTCGTCGTGATCGACGAGACCGGAGGCGACTTCGCGAACCCGCGCGGCCGGCTCGACGTGCTCGACCTGAGCAGCCGCGAGCGGCTCGCCTCGATCGACCTGGGCGGCCAGCCCGACTCGATCGCGGTCTCGCCCGACCGCAAGACCGCCGCGATCGCGATCGAGAACCAGCGCGACGAGGAGCTCGAGGTCGACGGCGTCGAGGGCGGGCTGCCGCAGGCGCCCGGCGGCTTCGTGCAGACGGTGAAGCTCACGCCCGCCAAGCCCTCGAGCTGGAAGGCGCAGCCCGTGCGCTTCGACGACAAGTGGGCGACCGCCGCGTTCACTGCGGCGGCCGTCTACGCGCCGACCGACCCCGAGCCCGAGTACGTCGCGTTCTCGCCGTCGGGCGAGCTCGCCGTCACCCTGCAGGAGAACAACGCGGTCGCGCTCATCGACGTGAACAAGCGTCGGGTCACCGGCGCGTTCTCGGCCGGCACGGTGACCGCCTCGGGCTTCGACGTCAAGAAGGACAAGAAGATCGACGCGACCGGCTCGATCACCGACGTGCCGCGCGAGCCCGACTCGATCGCCTGGGTCGACGACCGTCACGTCGCGACCGCGAACGAGGGCGACCTGCGCGGCGGCACCCGCGGGTGGTCGGTGTTCGACGCGCGCACGGGCGACGTCGTGTGGGACGCGGGCGACTCGTTCGAGCAGCTCGCGATCTCGCGCGGCCTCTACAACGACGACCGCGCGGGCAAGAAGGGGCCCGAGCCCGAGGGGCTCGCGATCGCGACGATCGGCGGCACGCGGTACGCGTTCGTCGCGAGCGAGCGGTCGAACTTCGTCGCCGTCTACGACCTCGGCGACCCGGCCGCCCCGCGCTTCGTGCAGATGCTCTTCTCGACGAACGGCCCGGAGGGCATTCTGCCGGTGCCGTCGCGCGACCTGCTCGTCGTCTCGAGCGAGACCGACGACGCCTCGGTCTCGGTGCGCGCAAGCGTCAACGTGTACCGCTTCGGCGACGAGGCGGCCGCGCAGCCGTCGATCGTGAGCGGCGACGACGCGAACGGGCGCGCGATCGGCTGGCTCGCCCTCGGCGCGCTGTCGGCGAAGCCGGGTGACGCCTCGGCGATCTACGCGGCGAGCGACAACGCGCTCAACCCGTCGACGATCTTCACCGTGGATGTCACGGCCGAACCCGCGCGCATCACCGACCGGCTCGTCGTGACGAAGGGGGGCGCCCCGCAGGCGCTCGACGTCGAAGGTGTGTTCGCCCGCCCGCAGGGCGGGTTCTGGCTCGCGAACGAGGGCGCGACGGGTGCCGCGAACTCGCTCGTGCGCACCGACGCGTCGGGTGCGATCGTCGAGACGGTCGCGCTGCCCGCCGACATCGCCGCGCACGTCGGCAAGTGGGGCTTCGAGGGCGTCACCGCGACCACCGACGCCGCCGGCGCCGAGATCGTCTGGGCGGCGTTGCAGCGCCCGCTGTGGACCGACCCCGCCGCGGCGACCGGACCGATCGACGGCGACGGCGTGACGCGCATCGGCCGGTACGACACGGCAACGAAGTCGTGGACGTGGTTCGGCTACCGCCTCGAGCAGACCTCGGCCGCCGGCGACTGGCTCGGCCTGTCGGAGATCACGGCCGTCGACGGCGACACGCTCGCCGTCATCGAGCGCGACAAGCTCAACGGCCCGGCCGCGGCGGTCAAGCGCGTCTCCACCGTCGAGGTCGGCGGTGTCACCGGCGTCACCGGCATCGGCGCGCCGGGCGCGCTGCCGGTGCTCGAGAAGTCGCTCGCCGTCGACGTGCTGCCTGCGCTGCGTGCCGGCAACGGCTGGACCCAGGAGAAGCTCGAGGGCCTCACGATCGGCGCGGACGGCGAGATCTACGCCGTCACCGACAACGACGGCCTGAAGGATGCCACGGGCGAGACCGTGTTCCTCCGGCTGGGCGCGGCGGCCGACGTGTTCTGACGTCGTTCGACGCACGGCCGACGGCGGCCCGGGCCTCACGGCTCGGGCCGCCGTCGTCTCATCGATTTCCCCCGATGATTTCCCTTCGTGCATCCATGAGGGGTGCGGGGCGGCGTGCGCAGCGAACACACGCCGCCCCGCCCCTGCCGCGCCATGGACGAGCGCGACCGGGCCGTGCCGCACGGGTCTGCGGCACGGAGTCGAACGACCGGCACGACCCGCTGGGCCGGTCGGCCCCGGCGCCGGCAGGGCGGCGCCGGGATGACCCGTCAGCGGCGCAGTGCCACCCGCGCCGTCGTGGAGCCCCGCAGCGTGAACCGGCGGAACGCGACGAGCACGAGGCCGGCCACGAGCGCGAGCGCGGCGAGGCCGAGGCCCGACACGTCGGCACCCGTCGAGGCGAGCTGCCCGTCCGAGCCCTCCGCGGCGATCACGGCGTCACCGCCCTGTGCGACGGACGAGCCGTTCGAACCGTCGTCGGAACCGCCGCCGTTCGAGCCGTCACCGGGGTCGGTGGGGTTCGTCGGGTCGGTCGGGTCCGTCGGGTCCGTCGGGTCCGTCGGGTCCGTCGGGTCGGTCGGGTCCGTCGGGTCCGTCGGGTCCGTCGGATCGGTCGGGTCCGTCGGGTCGGTCGGGTCCGTCGGGTCCGTGGGATCCGTCGGGTCGACGATGGTCGTCGAACCGTCGGTCTCGCTGTCACCGATCACCGAGATCGCGTTGCCGCCGATCGTGATGGGAAGCGACAGGCCGGGCAGCAGCTGTGTTCCCCCGAGCAGGCTGCCGTCACCGCCCGTCGTGGCCGAACCGCCCCCGGTTCCCGGCAGCACGATCGTCTCGGCGTCGGTCGACGTCGAGTCGCCGATGCCCGAGATCGCGTTGCCGCCGATCGTGATGGGCAGACCGAGCTCGGGCAGCAGCTGCGTGCCGCCGAGGATCGAGTCGTCGCCCGACGTCGACGCGTCGCCCGCGCCCGATCCGCCCGACACGACCGCGGTGGTCGCGTCGTCGCTCGTCGAGTCGCCGATGCCCGAGATCGCGTTGCCGCCGATCGTGATGGGCAGGTCGAGCCCGCCGACCACCTGCGTGCCGCCGAGGATCGAGTCGTCGCCCGACGTGCTCGCCTGGCCGCCGTCGGCGCCGACCCCGCCCGAGGCGACCTCGGTCACGGCGTCGGTCGACGACGAGTCGCCGATCACCGAGATCGCGTTGCCGCCGATCGTGATGGGCAGACCGAGCTCGGGCAGCAGCTGCGTGCCGCCGAGGATCGAGTCGTCGCCCGACGTCGACGCGTCGGCATCGCCGGCGCCCGCGCCCCCCGTCACGACCGCGGTGGTCGCGTCGGTCGACGACGAGTCGCCGATGACCGAGACGGCGTTGCCGCCGATCGTGATGGGCACGTCGATGTCGCCGAGGATCTGGGTGCCGCCGAGCAGGCTGTCGTCGCCCGACGTCACCGCCTCGCCCGAGCCGGCACCGGAGCCCGCGACCTCGGTCGCGACCTCGGTGGTCGCGTCCTCCGACGACGAGTCGCCGATGACCGAGATGGCGTTGCCGCCCACGGTCACGGGGATGTCGACGTCGACGAGACCCTGGGTGCCGCCCAGCAGCGAGTCGTCCCCGCTGGTCTCCGCCGCCCCCGCGTCGCCCGAGCCCGCATCGGTCGCGACCTCGGTGGTCGCGTCCTCCGACGACGAGTCGCCGATGACCGAGATGGCGTTGCCGCCCACGGTCACCGGGATGTCGACGTCGATGAGTGCCTGGCTGCCCGAGCCGATGCCGTCGTCACCCGACGTGACGGCGACGGGCTCGGCGTCGGCCGTCGCGACCTCGGTGGTGGCATCCGACGACGAGGAGTCGCCGATGAGCGAGATCCCGTTGCCGCTGATCGTGACGGGCAGGTCGATCGAGATCCCGGCCTGGGTTCCCGAGGCGATCCCGTCGTCGCCGCTCGTCTCCGCATGGGCGACGCCGGCCCCGAGGAGCGTGAGCCCCCCGGCGAAGAGGGTCGCATACAGCGCCCTCAGCGCAATTCTCTTCATGATCCAGTCCTCCTGACTGATGGGTGTGTTCGCTCCCGGGCAGGGAGCGATGACCGTGTCCGCGGAGGCACGCAGGCGCGTGCGAGCGGACCGATCCCCGGTCAGTCAGGGGTGGAGTCGGTGTCGTACACCGGCGACGACGGCAGCTCGTCGTCGACCGAGTTGAGTGCGAGCGACGCGAGCGCGTCGAGTTCGAGGGCCGCGAAGGCCGTGTCGGCGGCGTTCGCGGCGCCGCCCGTGCCACTTCCGGACGCACCCGAACCGGAGCCGGCGCCACCGGAACCACCGGCGGGCGGGGCGACCGCGGGCGCGTGGCCGCCGGGCGGGGCTCCGCCGTCTGCGGGGAGCACGGCCCCTGCGCCGATGCCGATCGCCTCGCCGTGCCAGGCGGAACCGCCCGGGCCGGAGGCGACGTCGGCACCCGGCGCGATTGCCGGTGCGGGGACCCCGGGCGCGACCGGCGCCACGGGGACGACGGGAAGACCGGGCTGCTCACCGCCGGGAACCCCGGGGTCGACGCCCGGAGTGCCGGGGTCGACCGAACCGCCGTCGCCCGGAAGCACGGGGATCGAGGGGATACCGGGAAGCACCCCGCTGCCGTCGGTCGGCAGATCGCCGGGCGTGCCGACGACCGTGCCGAGCGTGTCGTCGACGGCGCCGACCACCGGGTCGACGATGCCGCCGACGGTGTCGTCACCGAGCACGCCGCCCACGATCGGCAGCGATCCGACGATGCCGTCGACCGCTCCGGTCACGGGGGTCGTGATCGCTCCGACCGTGTCGCCGCCGGCGATGCCGGAGACCGTGCCGGTCACGTCGTTGACGACGGTGCCGACGGTGCCGTTTCCGGCGCTGACCACGTCATTCGTCGTGTCCGTCACGGTGTCGACGACCGTCGGCACGACCGCTTCGACCACGTCTCCGACGGGCTCGGGCGCAACCTCGACGACGGGTTCGACGAGCTGGTTCACCGGCTCGGTCACCGTGTCGACGACGTCGCCGAGCGTGTCGCCGACCGCGCCCGTCGCACCGGTCACGCCACCGACGAGCGAGGTCACGCCGCCGAGCAGTCCGCTCGGCTCGGTCTCTTCGGCGGAGGCGCTCGATGCGCTCGAGAAGAGCGAGAAAGCGAGCCAGATCGCGGTGAATGCGGCAGCCAGGAGGCCATAACGAAAAAGCGCAGCGCGGAGCCACGGCACCTGCCGCTCGGCAACCGCTGTGGCCATGGCCCACCACCTCACGTCGAGCGCCACCTTACCGAGGGAGCCATGACCCCGACCACCCCCGTTCAGGGGACAAATGGACATTCGTCACCTCGAATTCGACACCCGGTGACATCGGCCGGTCACCCTGCTGCGAGAATCGAGCAATGCACCTGCTCGCCGCGCTCAGCATGAAGAACCGCGCCCTCATCGCGCTCGTCACGATCGTGGTCGCGATCTTCGGCGGCATCTCGCTCACGAGCCTCGAGCAGGAGCTCGCGCCCTCGATCGAGTTTCCGCAGTTGTCGATCGTCACCAGCTATCCGGGCGCTTCGCCCGACGTCGTCAACAACGACGTCTCGACGCCGATCGAGACCGCGATCCAGGGCATCACCGGCCTCGAGTCGACCTCGACGACGAGCTCGACCGGGCTCAGCCGCGTCACCGCGAGCTTCACCTACGGCACCGACCTCGCGTTCGCCGAGCAGAAGCTGCTGTCGGCGGTCAACCGCATCCAGAACCAGCTGCCCGACGATGTCGACCCGCAGGTCATCGCCCTCTCGCTCGACGACTTCCCGGTGCTGCAGATCGCCGTGACCGGCGCCGACGACGTGAGCGCGCTCTCCGACGAGATCGAGCGCACGACGCTCGGCGAGATCACCGACGTCGACGGCGTGCGCGACGCGACCCTCGTCGGCGAGATCGGCCAGCGGGTCACGATCACGCCCGACCCCGCGAAGCTCGCGACCTACGGCATCTCGCAGCAGGCGATCCGCGACGCGCTCGCGCAGAACGGCCTGCTCGTGCCGGCCGGCACGATCACCGAGGGCGACTCGACGTTCGCCGTGCAGACCGGCACGCGCATCGGCAGCGTCGACGAGATCGCGGCGCTGCCCGTGC
The DNA here is from genome assembly GCF_058349945.1 of Agromyces cucurbitae. Lineage (NCBI taxonomy): Bacteria > Bacillati > Actinomycetota > Actinomycetes > Micrococcales > Microbacteriaceae > Agromyces > Agromyces cucurbitae. Next base: position 274,753 of record NZ_JBYRES010000002.1, read on the forward strand.
TCGGCGCGACCGAGGTGCAGGTGCCCGAGGACTCGGAGTTCCCGACCGAGGGCGGCACCGGCCTCCCGACCGAGGGCGACCAGGCGCTCGGCGACGCGGGCGACGCCGCCGTCGTCGTGCGCGTGCCCGCCTCGGTGACGATCGAGGATGTCGCGACCGTCGAGCTCACCGACAACCCGGTGACGAGCATCTCGCGCGTGAACGGCGAGCCCGCCCTCACCATCTCGGTCACGAAGCTGCCCGCCGCGAACACCGTCGAGGTCTCGAACGCCGTGACGGCGCTGCTGCCCGACCTCGAGGCGTCGCTCGACACGACGAACCCGGGCGCGACCTTCACCGTCGTCTTCGACCAGGCGCCCTACATCGAGCAGTCCATCGAGTCGCTCGCGACCGAGGGCCTGCTCGGCCTCGCGTTCGCGGTGATCATCATCCTGATCTTCCTGATGTCGGTGCGCGCGACGCTCGTCACGGCGATCTCGATCCCGACCTCGGTGCTCATCACCTTCATCGGACTGCAGGTCGCCGACTACACGCTCAACATCCTCACCCTGGGCGCCCTGACGATCGCGATCGGGCGTGTCGTCGACGACTCGATCGTCGTCATCGAGAACATCAAGCGGCACCTCGTGGAAGGCGTCGACAAGGCCTCGACGATCGTGCGCGCCGTGCGCGAGGTCGCCGGCGCGATCACGGCGTCGACCATCACGACGGTCGCCGTCTTCCTGCCGATCGCGCTCGTCGAGGGTGTGACGGGCGAGCTGTTCCGGCCGTTCTCGCTGACCGTGACCATCGCTCTCCTGGCGTCGCTGCTCGTCTCGCTCACCATCGTGCCGGTGCTCGCATACTGGTTCCTGAAGCCCGCGAAGCTGCACAAGCCCGCGAAGGCCGACGAGACCCCGGCCGAACTGGCCGCCGACGAGACCGAGCTCGAGGCGGAGGAGGCCGCCGCCGCGTTCGTCGACGACGTCTGGCTCGCCCCCGAGTTGCGCGACGAGAGCGGCGCGACCGGGCTGCCCGTGTCGCGCCCGGCCGGCGCGACGGCGACCGCGGTCGCCGGCCCCGAGGCATCCCCGTCGGTGGCGCATCCCGTCATCGACGAGCTCGAGCACCCGTCGCGCCTGCAGCGCGGCTACCTGCCGATCATCTCGTGGACCCTCAAGCACGGCGTCGTGACGATCATCGTGGCGATCCTCGTGCTCGCGGGCACCGTCGCGATGACGCCGCTCATGAAGACGAACTTCCTCGGCTCGTCGGGGCAGAACACGTTCCGCGTGTCGCAGGAGCTGCCGGTCGGCACGAGCCTCGACGCGCTCGACGCCGCCTCGAAGCCGGTCGAGGAGGTGCTGCGCGAGACCGAGGGCGTCGAGACCGTGCAGACCTCGATCGGCACCGGTTCGAACCCGCTCGCCGCGGCCTTCGGCGGAGGCGGCGCGACCGTCACCTACTCGGTCACGACCGACGATTCGGCCGACCAGGACGCCCTGCAGGCCGGCGTGCGCGACGAGCTCGACGGGCTCGACCCCGACGAGGTCGGCGAGGTCTCGCTCGCCGCGTCGAGCGGCTTCGGCGCCTCGAACGACATCGAGGTCGACATCACGGCGTCGAACGCCGAAGACCTCGAGACCGCGACCGACGCGGTGCTCGACGAGCTCGACGGCGTCGAGTCGGTGTCGCAGGTCACGTCGAACCTGTCGGAGTCGCGTCCGTACGTGGCGGTCGAGGTGAACCGCGACGATGCCGCGGCCGCGGGCTACTCCGAGGTCGCGCTCGGCGGCCTGGTCTCGGCGGCCATGCAGCCGCAGAGCGCCGGATCGGTCGTGATCGACGAGAAGACGCTCACGATCTATCTCGCGAGCGAGAACCCGCCCGTGACGGTCGAGGAGCTCTCGGCGCTCGAGGTGCCGACCCCGGCCGGCGTCGTGCGCCTCGACACGCTCGCGACCGTCGAGCAGGTCGACGGCCCCGCGTCGGTCACGACCGTGCAGGGCCTGCGCAGCGCGACCGTGTCGGCGACGCCCGCGGGCGACGACCTGGGCACCGCCTCGGGCGCGGTGCAGACGGCCGTGAACACGGTCGACCTGCCCGAGGGCACGACCGCGTCGCTCGGCGGCGTGACGGCCGACCAGCAGGAGTCGTTCTCGCAGCTCGGACTCGCGCTGCTCGCGGCGATCCTCATCGTCTACATCGTGATGGTCGCGACGTTCCGCTCGCTGCTGCAGCCGCTGCTGCTGCTCGTCTCGGTGCCGTTCGCGGCGACCGGCGCGATCGCGCTGCAGGTCATCACCGGTGTTCCGCTCGGCGTCGCGTCGCTCGTCGGCGTGCTCATGCTCGTGGGCATCGTCGTGACGAATGCGATCGTGCTCGTCGACCTCGTCAACCAGTACCGCGACCGCGGCATGCACGTGCGCGACGCGCTCATGCACGGCGCATCCCGCCGTCTGCGCCCGATCCTCATGACGGCGCTCGCGACGATCTTCGCGCTGCTGCCGATGGCGCTCGGCATCACGGGCCACGGCGGGTTCATCTCGCAGCCCCTCGCCATCGTCGTGATCGGCGGCCTGCTGTCTTCGACGCTGCTGACGCTCGTCGTGCTGCCCGTGCTCTACGACCTCGTCGAGGGCGGACGCGAGCGGCGCCGGGCGAAGAAGGCGGCGAAGGCGGCGGGTGCAGGCGCAGCGCCCGAATCCTCCGTCGAGACCACCGCCTGATCGAGCTCGGCGGACGGCTGGACTCGATACGCGTCCTCCTCCGTCGGGCGCTATTCGACCGGCGGAGCGGGGTCGCCGAGCTCGGCGATGCGCGCGAGCAGCGCCTCGCGCTCGCGTTCGTTGCCCGTGAGCCGGGCGGCCGTCTCGAGCTCGCCGCGCGCCTCGCCCGTGCGTCCGAGCCGGGCGAGCAGTTCGCCGCGCACGGCGGGCAGCGGCGGGTAGCCGGCCAGCCTGCCGTTCGCGACGAGCTCGTCGACGACCCGCAGCGCCGACGCCGGACCCGTCGCCATCGCGATCGCCGCGGCGCGGTTGAGGTCGACCACGGGGGAGGGGGCGATGCGCCCGAGCGCCTCGTAGAGCACCACGATCTGCGCCCAGTCGGTCTCGTCGGCGGAGGGCGCGACCGCGTGGCATCCGGCGATCGCGGCCTGGAGGCCGTAGGCGGCCCGACCGCGTCCGAGCCGGTCGGCCCGCTCGAGCGCCGCCCGCCCGCGCGCGATCTGCGCGCGGTCCCAGCGCGAACGGTCCTGCTTGTCGAGCGGGATCGCGCTGCCGTCGCGCGCGGTGCGCGCCGGGAACCGTGCGGCCGTGAACTCCATGAGCGCGACGAGCGAGTGCGCCTCGGGTTCGCGGGGCATGAGCCCGGCGACGATGCGCGCGAGCCGCAGGGCCTCGGCCGAGACGTCGGGCCGCAGCCATTCCTCGCCCGACGCGGGCAGGTAGCCCTCGTTGAAGATGAGGTAGAGCACGTGCAGCACCGAGGCGAGCCGCTCGGGGTACTCGTTCGGCTCGGGGACCGCGAAGGGCACGTTCGCCGCGGCGAGCGTCTTCTTCGCGCGCACGATGCGCTGCTGCACGGTCGCGGTCGGCACGAGGAACGCGCGCGCGATCTCCTCGCTCGAGAGGCCGCCGACGATGCGCAGCGTCAGGGCGATCTGCGCCTCGCGTGAGAGCACGGGGTGGCACGAGACGAACACGAGCCGCAGCACGTCGTCGTCGATCGTGTCGGGGTCCCAGAACTGGTCGGATGCCTCGCCGCCCTGCTGCTCGAGGTCGCGGGCCATCGCGGCGTAGCGTTCGTCGAGCCGTTCGCGCCGGCGCCAGCCGTCGATCGCACGGCGCTTCGCCACCGCGGTCAGCCAGGCGCCGGGGTTGCGGGGCACGCCCTCGTCGGGCCACTGCTTCAGGGCCTCGACGAGTGCCTCCTGCGCCAGGTCCTCGGCCTGGCCGACGTCACCCGTGAACCGGGCGAGGGTCGCGACGATGCGGGCCGACTCGATGCGCCAGACGGCCGCGATCTCGCGCCGGGCGCGTTCGGCGCCGGATCCGGCGCCGGAGTCCGACCCGGTGCCCGCGCCGGAATGCCGGGCCCGGTCGGCGTCGGCGTTCGCCGAGCCAGCCGAGCCCGAGGCATCCGTCTCGCTCATGATGCGGTCACGCACCCGCCGTGCCCAGGCGGCCCTCAGCCTCGGCGCGCCAGCCGGCCTCCTTCTGGATCCACTCGTTGTCCTGCGGGAAGTCCTCGAGCTCGGTGACACGACGCACCTCGAGCTTCGCGCCCGGGCCGAGCGGGCAGCGCTTGGCCCATTCGGCCGCCTCTTCGGGGCTCGACGCCTGGATGATCCAGAAGCCGTTGAACAGCTCCTTCGTCTCGCCGTAGGGGCCGTCGGTCACGACGGGCGGGGTCGAGTCGAAGTCGACGACGAAGCCCTCCTTCGCGTCGGTCAGGCCCTCGCCGGCGAGCAGCACGCCCGCCTTGATGAGCGATTCGTTGTAGGCGCCCATCGCAGCGATGACCTCGTTGAAGTCGAGCTGCTCGTAGGCCTCGACGGCGGCGTCGTTCGATCGCATGATCAGCATGTACTTCACGGTGTTCTCCTTGTTCGGATCGGTGTCGAGGAATGGCCGAAGTGCCCGCCTCAACCATGCGTCGAACAGGCGGGGCGCCGGATCGACATCACGACGGAAATTCTTCGAGATTCTTCGTTCATCGTGGCAGAGCGGGGGCCGCGCTTGCAGGGTAATACCCCACGGGGGTATAGTTCTGCAGACGAGGGAAGGATGACCGACATGACCCACAGCCACGCCGCCACCACCGTGCCCGAGGGCGCCACCGAGCTCCAGCTGACCGACGAGGCATCGATGGATGCCTCGTGTTCGTGCTGCGCGATCCCCGATGCGTCGAGCACCTCGACCGCGGCCGTCGAGCTCGACGGGCTCGTGAGCGCCGAGTACGCGGTCGCCGGCATGACATGCGGCAACTGCGTCAGCCACGTCAGCGCCGAGCTCAACGGACTCGAGGGGGTCGAGGCGGTCGAGGTCGCGCTCGTCGCGGGCGGCGTCTCGACCGTGACCGTGCGCAGCACCGCACCGCTCACCGACGCCGCGGTCGCCGCCGCCGTCGAGGAGGCCGGCTACGAGGTCGTCGCGCGCTGAGCCGCGCGCTCGCGCGTTGCGCTCGCGCGTTGCGCTCGCGCCCGACTCGTTGCGGGGGTGCTTTTCCGTCAGAAACGGGCCCATTCGAGGGTCGAAATGGCGGAAAAGCACCCCCTAAGCGTTTCTTGGGCGGGCGCGCGAGCGCGGGAGCGCGGGAACGGGAGCGCGCGCGAGCGAGCGGCCGCTCAGCCGGCGACCGGCTCGAGGCGCACGATGACGGCCTTCGACACCGGGGTGTTGCTGCCGTCGGCCGCGCTCTCGAGCGGCACGAGCACGTTGGCCTCGGGGTAGTAGGCCGCCGCGCATCCCCTCGCCGTCGGGTAGGCGACCAGGCGCTGGCCGGGCAGCACCCGATCGGGCTGGCCGGGCCACTCGCTCACGACGTCGACCCGCTGTCCGTCGGCGAGGCCGAGTTCGGCGAGGTCGTCGGGGTGCACGAACACGACGTCGCGGCCCTTCTTGATGCCGCGGTACCGGTCGTTGAGGCTGTAGATCGTCGTGTTGAACTGGTCGTGCGAGCGCAGCGTCTGCAGAATGAGCCGCCCCGCCGGGCGCTCGAGGTGCTCGAGCTCGTTGACCGTGATCTGCGCCTTGCCGCTCGGGGTGTCGAAGCGACGCACGCGCGGCGAGATCGGCAGTTCGAAGCCGTTCTTGCGCCGCACGTCGTCGTTGTAGTGCTCGAACCCGGGCACGACCCGTGAGATGCGCTCGCGGATGAGGTCGTAGTCGCGCTCGAAGTCGGACCAGGGGATCGAAGCGACGGCGGGGTCTCGATACGCGCTTCGCGCTACTCGACCGGCCGCGTCGGGGGTCTCGAGACGCTCCTGCGTCGCTCCTCGACCATCGGATTCGGCGACCGCGCCGAACGTCGCCTCGGCCATGCGGCAGACGACCGCGACCTCCGAGAGCAGTCCCGGCGCGACCGGCGGGATCGCCCCGTGGCTGCCGTGCACCGAGCACACCGTGTCCTCGACCGAGACGAACTGGGGCACCCCGCCCTGCAGGTCGATCTCGGTGCGGCCGAGCACGGGCAGGATGAGTGCCTCCTCGCCCGTGACGACGTGCGAGCGGTTGAGCTTCGTCGACACCTGCACGGTGAGCTTCGCCTTGCGCATCGCCTGCTCCGAGGCATCCGTGTCGGAGATGGCGGCGACGAAGTTGCCGGCCATGGCGATGAAAATGTCGATCTCGCCGTCGCGCAGGCCCTGCACGGTCTTGATCGCGTCGCGGCCGTGCGCGCGCGGCACCGGGAAGCCGAACTCGGCCTCGAGCGCGGCGAGGAACCGCTCGGGCATCTGCTCCCAGATGCCCATCGTGCGGTCGCCCTGCACGTTGCTGTGTCCGCGGATCGGCGCCGCGCCCGCTCCGGGCTTGCCCATGTTGCCGCGCAGCAGCAGGAGGTTCACGATCTCCTTGATCGTGTCGACCGACTTCTTCTGCTGTGTGAGGCCCATCGCCCAGGTGACGATGACGCGGTCGGCGGCGAGGTACGCGTCGGCGAGCTCGTCGATCTCCTGCGAGGTGATGCCCGTCGCGAGAAGCACCTCGGCCTCGTCGAGCTCGGCGAGGTGCGCGCGGAACGCGTCGAGCCCCTCGGTGTGCGCCGCGAGGAACTCGTGGTCGAGCACGGTGCCGGGCGCGGCGTCCTCGGCGTCGAGCACGCGCTTCGAGACCGCCTGCAGCAGTGCCATGTCGCCGCCCGACCGGATCTGGATGAACTGGTCGGCGATCTTCGTGCCGCGGCCGACGACGCCGCGCGGGCGCTGCGGGTTCTTGTAACGGATGAGCCCCGCCTCGGGCAGCACGTTGACCGCGACGATGCGCCCGCCGCGCCGCTTCTGGTCTTCGAGGGCGCCGAGCATGCGCGGGTGGTTGGTGCCCGGGTTCTGCCCCATCACGATGATGAGGTCGGCCTGCTCGAAGTCGTCGTAGACGACGGTCGCCTTGCCGACGCCGATCGAGGCGGTGAGGGCGGTGCCGGATGACTCGTGGCACATGTTCGAGCAGTCGGGCAGGTTGTTCGTGCCGAGTGCGCGCACGAACAGCTGGTAGAGGAACGCGGCCTCGTTCGACACCCGCCCGCTCGTGTAGAAGGCGGCCCGGTCGGGGCTCGGCAGGGCGCGCAGGCGCTCGCCGATGAGCGCGAACGCCGCGTCCCACGAGACCGGCTCGTAGTGGTCGGAGCCGGCGGGCTTGTAGACCGGCTCGACGAGCCGACCCTGCTGCCCGAGCCAGTACTCGCTCTTGTCGAGCAGCGACGTGAGCGAGTGCTCGGCCCAGAACTCGGTCGGCACGGTGACGGGCGTCGCCTCCCACGTGACGGCCTTCATGCCGTTCTCGCAGAACTCGAGCGTGTGCCGGTGCTTCGACGGGTCGGCCCACGCGCAGCTCATGCAGTCGAAGCCGCCGTCCTGGTTGATGGCGAGCGACAGCTTCGCGGTGCGGCCGACGCCCATGTCGCCGAGCGCGGGAACCATGGCGTGCACGATCGCGGGCACGCCGACGGCCCAGTCCTCCTTGTGCTCGATCTCGAGGTCGGGGTAGGGGTCGGTCGTCGGCTGGTCGTCCATGGTCACCTCGGGTGGGCGGTCGCGGGTCGGCGGGTGGGATGCGCGTCGGCCGCGTGGCGGGCGGGCGATGCGGGGCGGGATGCCTCGGCCGCGGCATCCCGGTCTGACGAGTCGGATGCCGCGACCAGCCGGTCGGCGCGCGAGTAGGCGACGAGCGACGGGTCGCGCACGAAGCCGAGCAGGGTGAGGCCGGCCTCGTTCGCGAGCTCGACCGCGAGCGACGACGGTGCCGACACCGCCGAGAGCACCGGGATGCCGGCCATCGACGCCTTCTGCACGAGCTCGAAGCTCGCCCGGCCCGACACCTGCAGCACCGTGCCGCGCAGCGGCAGCAGGCCCTCGCGGGCGGCCCAGCCGACGACCTTGTCGACGGCGTTGTGCCGGCCGACGTCTTCGCGCACGACGAGCAGTTCGCCCGTGCGCCCGTCGAACAGGGCGGCGGCGTGCAGGCCGCCCGTCTTGTCGAAGACGTCCTGCGCGGCGCGCAGCCGGCCGGGCAGGGCGACGAGCAGGGCGGGGTCGAGGCGCACGGGGTCGTCGTCGACCGTGAACGCCGACCGGGTGCGCACGGCGTCGATGCTCGCCTTGCCGCACACGCCGCACGCGCTCGTCATGAGCAGGTCGCGGTGCACCGAGGCCCGCGGCGGGGCGACGCCCGCGGCGAGGGTCACGTCGAGCACGTTGTAGGTGTTGGCGCCGTCGGCGCCCGCGCAGTGGATGGCGCCCGAGACGTCGTCGCCGCGAACGACGACGCCCTCGGAGACGAGGTAGCCGATCGCGAGGTCGACGTCGTGGCCGGGCGTGCGCATCGTGACGGCGAGCGGCGCGCCGCCGACGCGGATCTCGAGCGGCTCCTCGACGGCGAGCAGGTCGTCGCGGCGACTGGCCCGCGTCGGCTCGCCGACGGTGACGCGTACGATCCGCTTCCTCGTGGTGATCCTGCCCATCCCTCCTTGGTAGCAGCATCGGTCGCGTGCGCAAAGCGCCGTGCGTCCGCCGATTCAGATGCCCGGCATCGCCGATCGAGATGCCGTCGTCGTCCGGATGCCTCGTCGCGCGCCCGCCCGGCTGCCTAGCATGAACGCATGGTCGAGTTCGGCGCCGTGGTGCTCATGGGCGGCCGCGCCTCGAGGCTCGGCGGCATCGTCAAGGGCGACCTCGTGGTCGACGGGCGCACGCTGCTCGAACGGGCGGTCGACGCGGCGGTCGGGCCCCGCTCGTCTCCGCCCGCGCGCGAGGTCGTCGTCGTCGGCGAGCCCGGGCGATCGCGCCTGCCCGACATGGTGCGGGTCGTGCGCGAGGATCCGCCGTTCGGCGGTCCGGCCGCGGCTGTCGCGGCGGGCGTCGCCGCCCTGACCGCGGATGCCGCTGCGGTGCTGCTGCTCGCGGGCGACCTGCCGTTCGCGGCCGATGCGGTGGCGGGGCTCGTCGCGGCGTTCGAGGCGAGCGACGCCGACTCGCCTTCGAGCGCCGTCGACGGCGTGCGTGCGGTCGATGCGGCCGGCCGTGCCCAGCACCTGCTCTGCATCGTGCGGCGCGACGCGCTCGAACGGGCGATCGCCGAGCTCGCGGTGCGCGGGCCGCTCGACGGCGCATCGATGCGGGCGCTCCTCGCGCCGCTGCGATTCACCGATCTCCCGGTGCCGAACGCTGCCACGATGGACGTGGACACCTGGGCCGACGCGCACGCCGTCGGCGCGACCCGAGGGGAGACCCCATGACCGCGAACGACGACGACCTCGACCGTACGCTCGAGGAGTGGGCCGATCGGGTGCGCGCCGAGCTCGGCATGCCCGACGCGCCGCTCGACGTGAACGCCGTGCTCGGCGTCGCCGGGGTCGCGGCGCATGCGATCGTGCGGCCGGCCGCCCCGGTCACGACGTATCTCGCGGGCTACGCCGCGGGCCTCGCGGCCGCGAGGGGCGACGACCCCGAGGCTGCGGCGCGCGACGCGCTCGAACGCGTGCGCCGGCTCGCCTCCTCGTGATGGTGGGGGAGCGGAGCGGGCAGGCGGGCAGCCCCGCCGGGGTGGCCGGCGCGAACCACGCGCGCAGCGAGCGCGAGGTACCGGGTGCCGCGGGCTCGGCACGGTCGAGCCGGCTCGACCTTGAGACCGCGCGATCGCGCGCCGCGGATGCGGCTTCGGCCGCGGCTCCACTCGTCGACGAGGTCCCGCTGCACGCTGCGCTCGGGCGCGTGCTCGTGGGCGACCTCGTCTCGCCGATCCCGTTGCCGCACTACACGTCGTCGGCGATGGACGGCTGGGCCGTGCGCGGTGCGGAGCCGTGGCGGCTCGTCGAGCGCGATGCCCACGGTTCCTCCGGCGCGGCCCGCACGAAACTCGAGGACGGCGAGGCCGTCGTCATCGTGACCGGCGGACTCGTACCCGACGGCGCCGACGCCGTGCTGCGATCGGAGGCCGGTCGCGTCGCCGGGGGCCTGCTCGAGGCGGTCGGCGACGTCGGGCGCGAGGATGTCGCGGGCCGACGCCACCTCCGGCTCGCCGGCGCCGAAGCGGGCGAAGGCGAGATCGTGCTGGCCGACGGCGTCGTGCTGACGCCCCCGCGCATCGCGCTCGCGGCGGCGACCGGCGCCGACCGGCTGTGCGTGCGACGACGGCCGAGGGCGTCGCTCGTGCTGACGGGCGACGAGGTCGTCGAATCGGGGGTCCCCGCGCCCGGTCGCGTACGCGACAGCTTCAGCGCGACGCTGCCGGCGATCCTCGCCGCGCTCGGCGCCCAGGTGGTCGGCGTGCACCGCGTGAGCGACGACGTCGAGGCGACCGAGGCGGCGCTCAGGGCCGACTCCGCCGATCTCGTCGTCACGACCGGCGGCACGGGCGGATCGGGCGTCGACTTCGTGCGAGCCGCCGTCGACCGGCGCGGCGCCGAGTGGCTCGTGTCGTCGGTCGCGATCCGGCCCGGCGGGCCCACGTTCCTCGCGCGCTCCGTCGACCGCCTGATTCTGGGCCTGCCCGGAAATCCACTCGCGGCGATGCTCGGGCTTCTCGCCGTCGGCGGGCCTCTCCTCGCCGGAATGAGCGGACGCGCAGAGGCGCTCGCCGAGGTCGTCGCCGGCGCCTCGATCGACGGCGTCGCAGGGGCGACCCGTCTCGTGCCCGTCGTGATCCGCGACGGCCGGGCCGAGCCGGCCGTCCACCTCGGCACGGGCATGATGCGCGGGCTCGCCGACGCCGACGCGATCGCCGTCGTGCCGTCGGGCGGCGTCGCCGCCGAGGCATCCGCCCTCGCTCTTCGCCTGCCCTGGTGACGGCGGTCTGCCGCCGGAGCGGCGACTCGCGCGTGCACTCCGTCGGCAGAAGCGGCCGGCATGCCGTGGGGACGGGCCGACACGCCGGGCTCGTACGATGCGGCGCCGACGGAAGGTACGGCCGAGCACCCGCCGGGACGCGACCGACCCGCCGCCCGAGGAGTCGGACGGCGGGTCGGAGTCGGACGCGCGGCGGGGCGCGGCCGCTCAGCGCGTGCGCTCGAGCACCGCTCGCGTGGAGGCCTCGGGCCGCAGGTCGAGGCGGCGCAGCAGCTGCGCGTTCGCCGCGACGATGACCGTCGAGAGGCTCATCAGGATCGCGCCGACCGACATCGGCATGACGAACCCGATCGGGGCCAGGATGCCCGCCGCGAGCGGCACCGACACGAGGTTGTAGCCGGCGGCCCACCAGAGGTTCTGGCTCATCTTGCGGTAGCTCGCCCGCGACAGCTCGATGACCGAGAGCACCGAACGCGGGTCGCTCGACGCGAGGATCACCCCGGCCGACGCGATCGCGACGTCGGTGCCGGCGCCGATCGCGATGCCGACGTCGGCCTGGGCGAGCGCCGGCGCGTCGTTCACGCCGTCGCCGACCATCGCGACGCTGAGGCCCTCGCGCTGGAGCTCCTGCACCTTGGCGGCCTTGTCCTCGGGGCGCACCCCCGCGTAGACCCGGTCGATGCCGAGCGAGGCTGCGACCGTGCGGGCGACGGGCTCGGCGTCGCCCGTGATCATCACGACCTGCACGCCGAGCGCGTGCAGCGCCTCGACCGCCTCGCGCGACTCGGGCCGGATCTCGTCGGCCAGCGCGATGGCTCCGGCCACTCGCCCGTCGACGAGCACGTGCAGCACGGTCGCGCCCGCCTCGGCCCACGGCACGGATGCCTCGAGCACGTCGTGGCCCTCCTGCCGCAGCATCCCGGGGCCGCCGACCTGCACCGTGCGCCCGCCGACGTTCGCGCGGACGCCGATCGCGGCCGACGCCTCGAACCCGGTCGCCGTGCGGACGTGGAGGCCGCGGCGCGAGGCCTCGGCGACGATCGCCTTCGCGAGGGGGTGCTCGGAGTCGGACTCGGCGGAGGCCGCGTCGGCGAGCACGGCGTCGAGGTCGAAGCCGGGTGCCGCCGCGGCATCGGTGACGGCGGGCTCGCCCTTCGTGAGGGTGCCCGTCTTGTCGAAGAGCACCGCGCCGACCGTGCGCATCGTCTCGAGGGCGAGGCGGTCGGTCACGAGCACGCCGCCGCGGGCCGCGCGCTCGGTCGCGATCTGCACGACGAGCGGGATCGCGAGGCCGAGGGCGTGCGGGCAGGCGATCACGAGCACCGTGATGGTGCGCACGACGGCGTCGTCGGGGTCGCCGAGCAGTGTCCAGGCGATCGCGGTGATCACGGCGGCGCCGAGCGCGAACCAGAACAGCCAGCCCGCGGCCCGGTCCGCGAGTCGCTGCGCGTGCGAGGTCGAGGCCTGGGCCTGTGCGACGAGCCGCTGGATGCCCGCGAGGGCGGTGTCGTCGCCGACCGCGCCGACCCGCACGCGGATCGCGGTGTCGGTCGCGACCGTGCCCGCGACGACGTGATCGCCCGGGCCGCGGCTCACGGTGGCCGACTCGCCCGTGATCATCGACTCGTCGATCGCGGCGGTGCCGTCGACGACCTCGCCGTCGGCCGGCACGCGGCCGCCGGGGCGCACGATCACGAGGTCGCCGACCTGCAGCTCACTCGGGGCGACCCGCTCGATCTCGCCGGATGCCTCGCCGTCCTCGATCACGCGCTCGGCCTCGTCGGGCAGCAGGGCGGCCAGGGCGTCGAGCGCGCTCGAGGCCTGCATGATCGAGCGCATCTCGATCCAGTGGCCGAGCAACATGATCACGATGAGGAGCGCGAGCTCCCACCAGAAGTCGAGGTGGTGGCTCACGAGGCCGAACGTCGCCGCGAGGCTCGCGAAGTACGCGACCGTGATCGCGAGGCCGATCAGCAGCATCATGCCGGGCTTGCGGGCCTTCAGCTCGGACCAGGCGCCGGTGAGGAACGGCTTGCCGCCCCAGAAGTAGAGAACCGTGCCGAGGATCGGGGAGATCCAGGGGATGATCGGGTTGTCGGGCAGCGAGTAGCCGAGGATCGACGCGAACATCGGGCTGAACGCGATCGTCGGGATCGCGATGACGAGCATGATCCAGAACAGGCGGCGGAACTGGCCGACGTGGTCGCCGTGGCCCCCGCCGTGGCCCGCGTGGCCCGACAGGTCGTGGCCGGCGTGCAGGTCGTGACCGGCGTGGTCGGCGTGCGCGTCGTGCGTCGCCTCGGTGTTCGCGCCGTGACCGGCGTGCAGGTCGTGACCGGCGTGCATCTCGTGGTCCGCCGTGGTGGCATGACCGGCGTGCGCGGCGTGCTGCGAGTGGTCGTGGCCCGCGTGCAGGTCGTGGCCGGCGTGCGGGTCGTGACCGGCGTGCGGGTCGTGACCGGCGTGCGGGTCGTGACCGGCGTGCGGGTCGTGTTCGGTGTGCGTCTCGTTCTGGCCGGCGCCCATCGCGTCCTCCTGTGATCGTCCCCTCAGATTAATACCCCTAGGGGGTATCTGCAAGAGGGAACCGCGACTCCATCCCCACTATTCCGCATCGACGCGCATCAGCGCTCGGCGAACACGATGGACCAGGCGGCCGCACCTCTGCTCGAATGACGGCATGCAGATCCTGATCCTCGGTGGAACCCAGTGGCTCGGTCGTGAACTCGCGCGCGAGGCGCTCAGGCGCGGACACGAGGTGACCTGCCTCGCGCGCGGCGAGGCCGGTGAGGTGGCACCCGGCGCGCGGCTCGTCGTCGGCGACCGCTCGCGACCCGACGCCTACGACGGCCTCGGCGAGGCCGAGTGGGACGCCGTGATCGACGTCACCCGCCAGCCCGGCTTCGCCCGCCGAGCCGCTGCCGCCCTCGCTCCGCGAGCCCGTCACTGGACGTTCATCTCGTCGGGCAACGTCTACGCGAACCACGACGAGCCCGGTGCCGACGAGTCGGCCGAGCTCATGCCGCCGCTCGAGGCCGACGAGTCGACGCCCGAGACCTACGGCGAAGCGAAGTCCGCGATCGAGCAGGCGTACCGCGAGGCGCTCGGCGATCGCCTGCTCGTGATCCGGCCGGGGCTCATCGGCGGCCCCGGCGACGCGTCGGGGCGCACCGGCTACTGGGTGGCGCGTGCGGCTCGCGACGACGAACCGATGCTCGTGCCCGACATCGGGGATGCCGCGGCGCAGTTCATCGACGTGCGCGACCTCGTCGGCTGGACCATCGACTCGGTCGAGCGCGGACTGACCGGGGCGTTCAACGCCGTCGGCGACCGCTCGACGTTCAGCGCGTTCCTCGACGCGTCGATCGCGGTCGGCGGGTACCGCGGCGAGGTGCTGCCAGCCTCGGGCGCGTGGCTCGAGGAGCAGGGCGTGGCCGAGTGGGCGGGCGAGGAGTCGCTGCCCCTCTGGATCATCGACCCGACGTGGGCGGCGTTCCAGGACCGCTCGAACGCCGCGGCCCGTGCCGAGGGCCTGACGCCGCGCCCGATCGCGGAGACCATCGCCGACCTGCTCGCCTGGGAGCGGGAGCAGGGCCTCGACCGTCCCCGCGGTGCGGGGCTCAGCGCGGCCCGTGAGCGCGAGCTCGTCGCGGCACTCCGCGCGGCCGGCTGACGCTTCCAGCGGATGGGGCAGCGGTCGCGGAGTCTGGGATCGCAGACGACGAGCATCGGTGAGGGCTGGGCGAGCGCGCGCCCGACTCGTAGCGTGGGGGGCATGGCCGACGTCGCACTCTCGAACGATCCCCTCTGGCCCCGCGCGGGCGACTGGCCCGCGCCCGAGTCGCTCGCGCCCGAGGCATCCGCCCGCCTGGCCCTGCTCGGAGTGCCCGCCTGGCGCACGTCGCTCTCGCCGACGAACGCGCACACGACGCCCGCGGCCGTGCGGCAGGCGCTGCGGCGCTACAGCCCCGCACTCGTGCCGGCCCGCGAGGAGGGCCGCGACGCGGTCGACCTCGGCGAGCAGGTCGTCGTCGACGCCGGCGACATCGTCGAGCCCGACGGCCCCGAGGGCGAGGCGCGCACGCGCGCCCGCGTCGCCGAACTGCTCGAGCGCGCCGAGACCGTCATGGCGCTCGGCGGCGACAACTCGGTGACCGTCGCGACCGCGCTCGGCGCGTACGGCGACCGGCTCGACACCGCGGGCCTCATCACGATCGACGCGCACTACGACCTGCGCGAGGGCGTCTCGAACGGGTCGCCCGTGCGTCGCCTCATCGAGGCCGGCCTCGACCCGCGCCGCATCGTGCAGATCGGCATCGCCGACTTCGCGAACTCCGCCGTCTACGCGCGCCGCGCGGCCGAGCTCGGCATCACCGTCGTGCACCGCGACGAGCTGCACGGCCGCCGCCCCGCCGACGTCATGGCCGAGGCGCTCGAGGTCGCGGGAGCCGCGGGCGGCCCCGTGCACTTCGACATCGACGTCGACGCGTGCGACCGCGCGGTCGTTCCCGGATGCCCCGCCTCGATGCCCGGCGGCCTCGCCGCGTGGGAGATCCGCGCGCTCGTGCGCGCCGCGGGCCGCGACCCGCGCGTCGTGAGCGCCGACCTCGCCGAGGTCGACGCGACCGCCGATGCGCCCGACGGTCGCACCGTGCGACTCACGGCGCTCTGCGTGCTCGAGTTCCTCGCAGGCGTCGCCTCGCGCTGAGCCGGGCGGCGAGCGAGCGCCGCGCGATGTCCGTCGCGGGGGTGCTTTTCCGCAACCGGGGCGCGTTGCGGCATCCGATTCTTGCGGAAACGCACCCCCGAAACGAGATCGCATCCGGCCGTAGCGCGGCGCGCGGCGGCGTGACAGGCTGAGCCTGTACGCGGCCGTCGCGTCGGCGGCCGCTCCCGCGAAGGGGGTCGCCATGTCGTTCGTCACCAGGGGCTTCACCGGTCGCGGGCGCGCTCGCGACGACCGGCTGCCGCCCGGGCAGACGCTCGTGCACGACTTCCCGGTGCTGTCGGCGGGGCCGACGCCCGAGGTCGACACGGCCGACTGGGAGTTCGCGATCCGCACCGAGCACGGCGGCCGGCGCTGGAACTGGGACGAGTTCATGCAGCTCGAGATCGACGACGTCACGACCGACATCCACTGCGTCACGCACTGGTCGAAGCTCGGCACGAGCTGGCGCGGCGTCTCGCTCGACACCCTCTTCGCCGAGGTCGAGACCGAGTACGACTACGTGATGGCGCACAGCTACGGCGGCTACACGACGAACGTGCCGCTCGACGAACTGCTCGACGGCAAGGCCTGGATCGCGTTCGAGTTCGACGGCGAGCCGCTCGACCCCGAGCACGGCGGGCCCGCACGGCTGCTCGTGCCGCACCTCTACTTCTGGAAGAGCGCGAAGTGGGTGCGCGGACTCGAGATGATGCCGAGCGACGACCCCGGCTTCTGGGAGCAGAACGGCTACCACCTCCACGGCGACCCGTGGAAGGAAGAACGGTACTGGTGAGCGGGATGCCGCTGCTCGCCGCCGCGCCGCGCACCGGGTGGCACGTGGCCGAGGTCGTCGAGACGCGGCGCGAGACCCCGTCGGCGGCCCGGATCTCGCTCGACGTCGCCGGCTGGCCCGGCAACCTCGCGGGTCAGCATCTCGACGTCAGGCTCACCGCGCCCGACGGCTACACCGCGACCCGCTCGTACTCGATCGCGTCGTCGGGCGACGGCGATCGGGTCGTGCTCGCGGTCGACCGGCTGCCCGACGGCGAGGTGTCGCCGTTCCTCGTCGAGGAGCTGCGGGTGGGCGACCGGCTCGAGGTGCACGGCCCGCTCGGGGCCTTCTTCGTGTGGCGCCCGCCGGCCGACGGCGGAGCGGGGCGACCCGTGCAGCTCATCGCCGGCGGTTCGGGTGTCGTGCCCCTCGTCGCGATCGCCCGGGCGCACGCCGACGCGGGCGATGCCACGCCGTTCCGCCTGCTCTATTCGGTGCGCACGCCCGACGACGTCTTCTTCGCGGACGAGCTCGCGGCGGCGGCGCGGGGGCCCGCGCCGCTCGAGGTCGAGTTCGTCTACACCCGGAGCGCCCCCGCCGGCACGGGCGCGCCCGTCGGCCGGATCACCCGTGAGCGGCTCGCGGCGGCCGTGATCGGCGCCGACGCCGCACCGGTCGTGTACGTGTGCGGGTCGACCGGCTTCGTCGAACGCGTCGCAGGCTGGCTGATCGAGCTCGGACACCATCAGACGGCCATCCGCACCGAGCGCTACGGAGGCACCTGATGCAGCACTTCGACGGCAACCTGCTCGCGGGACCTCTCGCCGAGGTGTTCGCCTTCGACCCCACCGCGACACGGGCGCGCTGCAACGGCTGCGGTGCCGTCGCCGAGCTCGCGACGATGATCGTCTACCGCAGCGGCGCGGGCAGCGTCGCTCGCTGTCGCGACTGCGGCGCCGTGCTGCTCAGCCTCGTCGAGGGCGACGGACGGATGTTCGTGAACTTCATCGGCACAGGAGCGATCGAGATCGCGACGACAGGGAGGGACGACGCATGAAGACGCTCTACCTCGTGCGGCACGCCAAGTCGGACTGGGGCGACCCGCTGCTCGACGACCACGACCGCCCGCTCAACGAACGCGGCCTGCGCGACGCCCCGGCGATGGGGCACCGGCTCGCCGAGCGGGGTGTGCGCCCCGACCGCATCGTGACGAGCACCGCGGTGCGGGCGCGCAGCACGGCGCGACTCCTGGCGCGTACGCTCGGCATCGGCGACGATCACGTCGTCGAGGACGATCGGCTCTACGGTGCGACGGCGTCGCGCATCCTGAACGTCGCGTCGGGGCTCGACGACGGGCTCGGCTCGGCGATGCTGGTCGGGCACAATCCGGGCATGAGCGACGCCGTCGGCGAGCTCACCGGCGAGTGGGTCGAGCTGCCGACGTGCGCGGTCGTCGCGTGCCGGGTCGACATCGGCTCGTGGGCCGAGCTCATCGAGGGGTCGGGCGAGCTGGCCGAGGTCGACACGCCCAAGGGCAAGATCCGCTGACGCGGCGCCCGTCGCACGGGCCGTACGTCAGGCGACCAGCGCGCCGGCCGACCAGACGCGGCGCACGAGCGGCACACCGGGGCGGTAGGCGAGGTGCAGGTGGCTCGGCGCGTCGAGCTCGACGAGGTCGGCGCGCATGCCGGGGCGGAGCGCGCCGACGTCGGTGCGGCGCAGCGCCTTCGCGCCCGCGGCGGTCGACGCCCAGAGCGCCTCGGCCGGGGTCATGTTCATGTCGCGCACCGCGACCGCGATGCAGAACGGCAGCGAGCTCGTGAAGCACGATCCGGGGTTGCAGTCGCTCGCGAGGGCGACCGTCACGCCGGCCTCGATGAGCCGGCGGGCGTCGGGGTAGGGCTGCCGGGTCGAGAACTCGACGCCCGGAAGG
Organism: Agromyces cucurbitae; assembly: GCF_058349945.1. Lineage (NCBI taxonomy): Bacteria > Bacillati > Actinomycetota > Actinomycetes > Micrococcales > Microbacteriaceae > Agromyces > Agromyces cucurbitae. The sequence goes on from NZ_JBYRES010000002.1 coordinate 293,150, forward strand.
AGGGTCGCGACCGTGTCGGAGCCGGCCAGCGCCGCGACATCCTCGTCGCTCAGGAACGTGCAGTGGTCGACCGAGGCGGCCCCGAGCTCGACCGCGAGGCGGACGCCGCCGCCCTCGCCGAGCTGGTTGCCGTGCACGCGGATGCCGAGTCCGGCGTCGCGCCCGGCCTCGAGCACGCGACGCGACTGCTCGGGCGAGAACGCACCGCGCTCGCAGAACGCGTCGACCCAGCGGGAGTGCGGGGCGCACGCCTCGAGCATCTCGCCGATGACGACGTCGACGTACGCGTCGCCCGCCGCGACGGGGTCGCCCTCGAACCGCGGGTCCTCGCGGAACTCGAACGGCACGACGTGCGCACCCAGGAACGTCACCTCGTCGGTGACCTCGCGTGCGAGGCGCACGAGGCGCTCCTCGTCGGCGACGCTCAGGCCGTAGCCCGACTTGATCTCGAAGGTCGTCGTGCCCTGCGCGTGCAGCTCGGCGACGAAGCCCGCGAGGCGGGCCCGCAGCTCGTCGTCGGTCGCGGCCCGGGTGGCGGCGACGGTCGAGCGGATGCCGCCCGCCTCGTAGCGGCGGCCCGCCATGCGCGCGGCGAACTCCTCGGCGCGGTCGCCGCCGAACACGAGGTGCGTGTGGCTGTCGACGAAGCCGGGGATCACCGCGCGGTGGCCGGCGTCGACGATCTCGGCGCCCGTGGCGGGCGTGTGCGCGGAGGCCTCGGCGGCGGTGCCGACCCACTTCACGACGCCGTCCTCGACGAGCACGGCCGCGTCGCGCACGATGCCGATCGGGCCGCCCTCGCGGCCGGGCTGCTCGTCGTTCGTGACGAGCTCGCCGATGTTCGTGATGAGGGTGGCGCGAGGCATCCTGTTCGCCTTTCGGTCGTCGTATTCGGTCTCATGATGCATCGAGTGGGCGGCCATCGCCCCTGAATCGCGTCAGGACGGGCGATTTCCGCCCACTCGATGTGGAGCGGGGAGGGAGGAGGACCCGCCCGCTCAGTCGTCGAGCATCGGCACGTCGACGCCGCGCTCGCGCGCGACCTCGACCGCCCGCTCGTAGCCCGCGTCGACGTGACGGATCACGCCCATGCCCGGGTCATTCGTGAGCAGCGCCGTGAGCTTCGCCGCGGCGAGCTCGGTGCCGTCGGCCACCGAGACCTGGCCCGCGTGGATCGAGCGGCCGATGCCGACGCCGCCGCCGTGATGGATCGACACCCAGGTCGCGCCCGACGACGCCGCGGTGAGGGCGTTGAGCAGGGGCCAGTCGGCGATCGCGTCGGAGCCGTCCTTCATGGCCTCGGTCTCGCGGTACGGCGAGGCGACCGAGCCCGAGTCGAGGTGGTCGCGGCCGATCACGATCGGCGCCTTCACCTTGCCCTCGGCGACGAGCCGGTTGAAGAGCAGGCCGGCCTTGTGGCGCTCGCCGTAGCCGAGCCAGCAGATGCGGGCGGGCAGGCCCTCGAACTCCACGCGCTCCTGCGCGGCGTCGAGCCACTTGTGCAGGTGGGCGTTCTCGGGGAAGAGCTCCTTGATCGCCTCGTCGGTGACGCGGATGTCTTCGGGGTCGCCCGAGAGCGCCACCCAGCGGAACGGCCCGAGACCCTCGCAGAACAGCGGGCGGATGTACGCCGGCACGAAGCCCGGGAACTCGAACGCGCGGTCGTAGCCGCCCTTGCGCGCCTCGTCGCGGATCGAGTTGCCGTAGTCGAACACCTCGGCGCCCTCGTCCTGGAACTCGACCATGGCCTGCACGTGGTGCGCCATCGACTTCTGGGCCTTCTTCGTGAAGCCCTCGGGGTCGTCGGCCGCGGCCTGCTTCCACTCGTCGACCGAGATGCCCTCGGGCAGGTAGGCGAGCGGGTCGTGCGCGCTCGTCTGGTCGGTCACGACGTCGACGGTCAGCTCGCCGGCGCGGTGGCGGCGGAGGATCTCGGGGAACACCTCGGCGGCGTTGCCCACGTAGCCGACCGACCAGCCGCGACGCTCCTCCTTGGCCGCGAGCACCTTGGCGATCGCGGTGTCGAGATCGGTCTCGACCTCGTCGAGGTAGCGCTTGCCGGCGCGGCGGCGCAGGCGGGTCTCGTCGACGTCGACGATGAGGCAGGCGCCGTCGTTGAGCGTGACGGCGAGGGGCTGGGCGCCGCCCATGCCGCCGCAGCCGCCCGTGAGGGTGAGCGTGCCGGCCAGGGGGCCCTCGCCCTCGCGCTGCGTGCCGAGCGCGCTGCCGCGGCCCTCGCGCTTGAGCTTCTCGCCCACGGCGGCGAAGGTCTCGTAGGTGCCCTGCAGGATGCCCTGCGAGCCGATGTAGATCCACGAGCCGGCGGTCATCTGGCCGTACATCGTGAGGCCCTCGGCCTCGAGGCGGCGGAACTCGGGCCAGGTCGCCCAGTCGCCGACGAGGTTCGAGTTGGCGATGAGCACGCGGGGCGCCCACACGTTGGTGCGGAAGACGCCGACGGGCTTGCCCGACTGCACGAGCAGGGTCTCGTCGGCCTCGAGGCGCTCGAGGGTCTTCGTGATGGCGTCGAACGCCTCCCAGTTGCGGGCGGCCTTGCCCGTGCCGCCGTAGACGACGAGGTCTTCGGGGTGTTCGGCGACCTCGGGGTCGAGGTTGTTCATGAGCATGCGCAGCGGCGCCTCGGTCTGCCAGCTCTTCGCGGAGAGCTCGGTGCCGCGAGGCGCGCGGACGGTGCGCGTGGTGGTCGTTGCGTCGGTCATGATTCGATGGTCGCGCACGGTCGGCACCGCGACAACGGATGCCGCGTGGCGGGCGTCTGGGATCCCAGAACTAGCCCGTCGTGGCGTAGGTCTCGCCGGGCAGCAGCACCGTCACGACGAGCCCGCCCTCGGGCCGGGCCGCGAGCGAGACCTCGCCGTCGTGCGCCTCGACGATCGCACGCACGATCGAGAGGCCGAGGCCGGCACCGGTGGCGGGCCCGCTGCCGGTGCGCTCGCCGTCGAGACGGCGGAACGGCTCGAACAGTGCGTCGAGCTCGTAGGGGGCGATCACCCGACCCGAGTTGGCGACCTCGAGCAGTGCCCGGCCCGAGGCGTCCGTTCGCGTGGCCACTCGCACCCAGCCGCCGCTCGCGAGGTTGTGCCGCACGGCGTTGTCGACGAGGTTGCGCACGAGCTGCTCGAGCAGCACGGGGTCGCCCGCGGTCGGCGCCTCGTCGGCGACGACCGCGATCGTCGGAGACGCGGGAGCGGTGCCGCCGCCGGTCGTGGCGCCGTTCCCGGTGCCGGTCGCGGTCGCCGCACGCGCCCGCGTCTCGTCGACCACGTGCTCGGCGACGTCGGCGAGGTCGACGAAGCGGCGTTCGCCGAGCTCGCGCTCGGAGCGGGCGAGCAGCAGCAGCCCGTCGATGAGCCGCTCGTGCCGGGCGTTCACCTCGAGCAGGGTCTCGCCGAGCAGCCTCAGGTCGGGCGACGCGTCGGGGCGTTCGGCGGCGACCTCGATGAGGGCGCGATTGAGCGTGAGCGGCGTGCGCAGCTCGTGCGAGGCGTTCGCGATGAACCGGCGCTGCGCGTCGAACGACGTGTCGAGGCGGGCGAGCATGCCGTCGAACGTGTCGGCGAGCTCAGTGACCTCGTCGCGCGGGCCGGTGAGGTGGATGCGCTCGTGCATGCGGCGGTCGGCGTCGGGTGCGTCGGCGATGCGCTTCGCCGTCGCGGTGATGGTCGACAGCGGGCGCAGCATGCGCCCCGCGAGGAGCCAGCCCATCCAGGCGGCGATCGCGCCGACCACGACGACGGCGATCGCGCCCTGCGTGATGAGCGCGCCGAGCGCCTCGTCGCGGGCGGCGCTCACGAGCTTCACCGTGTACTGGTAGCCGTCTTCGGCAGCGCCGGGCGGCAACGGCGCGGCGGGGTCGAACGAGGGCACGGCCTCGCCGGGCGCGGTGCAGCAGATCGACGTGCTCACGATCGACGTGTCGCCCACGATGCGCTGCTGCACGAGCGCCCACGTGAGCACGAGCATGACCATGCCGGCCACGAGGAACAGCGCCCCGTACACGACCGTCAGCCGCGCGCGCAGGGTGAGCCGGAACCGCCTCATCGGATGCGGTACCCCACGCCGGCCTCGGTCTCGATGATCGAGGGGTCGTCGAGCTTGCGGCGCAGCTTCAGGATCGTGATGCGCACGACGCCCGTGAACGGGTCGATGTTCTCGTCCCACGCCTTCTCGAGCAGCTGCTCGGCCGAGACGAACGCACCGTCGGCGCGCAGCAGCTCGACGAGCACCGCGAACTCCTTCTTCGACAGCGGCACGTATCGGCCGTGGCACACGACCTCGCGGTGGTGCGTGTCGACCCGCACGCCGGCGCGCTCGAGCACGGGCGGCGTCGCCGGGCGCGAGCGACGGCCGAGCGCCTCGACCCGGGCGCCGAGCTCCGCGAACGCGAACGGCTTCGGCAGGTAGTCGTCGGCCCCCATCGCGAGGCCCGCCACCCGGTCGTCGACGGTGCCGGCCGCCGTGAGCATGAGCACGCGCGTCGGCATCTCGGCCGCTGCGATGTGCCGGCACACCTCGTCGCCGTGCACGACCGGCAGGTCGCGGTCGAGCACGACGAGGTCGTAGTCGTTGACGTCGACGCGCTCGAGCGCGCTGCCGCCGTCGCCGACCACGTCGACGGCGTGCGCGGCGTTCCGCAGCCACTCGGCGACGGCGTCGGCGAGCAGCGGCTCGTCCTCCGCGACCAGGATGCGCATCTGCCCATTGTCGCCGTTCGGCGCGTTACCGGGGCGTTAGCGAGCACGATCACGACCACGAAACGGCGCCTGCGATGTGCTGGGACGACTCGGGCCGATCGGCCCCGTCGACGGAAGGACCCAGGATGCCCCGCCCCAGCCGCCGCACGACGTCGGGCTCCTCCGTACTCGGCGTGCTCGCCGTGACCGCCCTGCTCCTGACGGGGTGCGCGGCTGACGCGCCGCCCTCGGTCGCGTCGGTCACCGACGGGGATGCTCCGACCGCGGCATCCTCGACCGCCGAGCCGGCCGTCGACCTCGACGGCGACCCGCGCGGCCTCCGCGACTGCATGGCCGAACAGGGCGTGCCGATCGCCATGCCGACGCAGGAGGGGAACTCGTTCACGTACCAGTACCCCGAGGGCGTGCCGATGGACGAGGTCGACGAGGCGCTCGGCGCGTGCGCCCGGTTCCTGCCCGGCGGCGGTGCTCCGCCCGACACGGATCCCGAGCGGCTCGCCCGTCTCCGCGAGATCGCCGAGTGCATGCGCGCCGAGGGCATCGAGGAGTACCCCGACCCGAACCCCGAGGGCGTCATCGACATCCCGCCGGGCGGACTCGACCCGACCGCCCCCGACTTCGTCGCCGCCCAGGCGGCCTGCGTGCGCAGCGACCGCTGACGCGCCTCAACGGAAGGACACGACATGTTCCGAACGCATCGGCGGGAGGCATCCCTCTCGGCCGTCATCGCCCTGCTCACGGCCCTCGCCCTCGCGGGCTGCACGCCCGCGGCGGGCGACGGCGTCGCCTCGCTCGACGGCGACCCGCAGGCCCGGCAGTCGTCGCCGCCGGGCGGGGGCGACGGGGGTGACGGCACCGGCGAGGGCGGCGACGGCGACCCGGTCGCGTTCGCCGAGTGCATGCGCGAGCACGGCATCGATATGCCCGACCCCGACCAGGACGACGGCGGGTTCGCCATCGCGATCCCCGACGGCACCGACCCCGACGAGGTCGACGCGGCGATGGACGCCTGCAAGGAGTTCATGCCGAACGGCGGCGAGATGCCGAAGCCGAGCGCCGAGCAGCTCGCCCAGATGCGCGAGTTCTCCGAGTGCATGCGCGACGAGGGCATCGAGGGCTTCCCCGACCCCAGCGCAGACGGCGGCATCCGGATCGACTCGGACATGGGATTCGACCCCGAGAGCGACGAGTTCCGCGAGGCGCAGGAGACGTGCAGCGACCTCATGCCGAAGCCGAAGGGCGAAGACGGCGGGCCGAGCACCTCCGAGGGAGGCGACGCATGAGCGCGCGCGCACGCCTCGGCTGGATCGGACTCGGCGTGCTCGCCGTCGCCGGCATCGGGGTGACCGCCGCGGCCGCGAACGGATTCGGCTTCGCGCCGGCCGCCGGCACGCCGGCACCGTCCGCACCCGAGACCGCCGAGGTCGAGCGGGGCGACCTCGTCGCGACGACGACCGAGTCGGGCGAGCTCGCGAACGCCGACGAGACGACGCTGCGCGCCGACGGCGGCACGCTCACCTGGCTCCCCGCGGCCGGTGCGGTCATCGACCGCGGCGCGCAGCTCTACCGGATCGACGATGCGCCCGTCGTGCTGCTCGTCGGCACGATGCCCGCCTATCGCGTGCTCGCCCCCGGTACCACGGGCGCCGACGTGCGCCAGTTCGAGGAGAACCTCGCCGCGCTCGGCTACACGGGGTTCGACGTCGACGACGACTACACGTGGGCGACCGCCTCGGCCGTCGAGCACTGGCAGGAGGCGCTCGGCGTCGACGAGACGGGCACGGTCGACCCCGCACGGGTCCACTTCGCGGGCGGACCGGTGCAGGTCACGTCGGTCGCCGCCGCGGTCGGCGACCGTGCCGGCGGCGAGGTGCTCACGACCGCGAGCACCGAACGGGTCGTGCAGGTCGACCTCGATGAGACGGATGCCTCGTATGCCGTCGTCGGCGCGGCCGTCGAGGTCGCCCTCCCCGACGGCACGACCTTCCCGGCTACGGTGACGGCGGTCGAGACCGTCGTGATCCCCGGCGAGGACCCGCCGATGGGCAACGGCGACACGACGGTGCTGCGGGTGACCGCGACCCCCGACGACCCCGGCGCCGTGAGCGCCGCCGGCGGCTCGACCGCAGAGGTGTCGTTCACGGCCGAGACCCGCGAGGGCGTGCTGAGCGTGCCCGTGACGGCGTTGCTCGCGCTCGCCGAGGGCGGCTACGCGGTCGAGGTCGTGCGCGGCGACGACTCCGAGCTCGTCGGCGTCGAGACCGGGCTCTTCGCCGACGGCCGGGTCGAGGTCTCGGGCGAGGAGCTCGCCGAGGGCGACGTGGTGGTGGTCGCGTCGTGACCGCGATCGTCGAGCTCGAGGGCGTCGGCAAGTCGTACGACGGCGTGACGGCCCTGCATGACGCGAGCCTCTCGATCGACGAGGGTGAGTTCGCCGCCATCGTCGGCCCCTCGGGGTCGGGCAAGTCGACCCTGCTGCAGCTCATCGGCACGCTCGACCGCCCGTCGATCGGGGTCGTGCGGGTCGACGGACACGACACCGCGGGGCTCTCCGACCGGCAGTTGTCGGGTCTGCGGGCCAAGCGCATCGGCTTCGTGTTCCAGCAGTTCCACCTCGCGGCCGGCGTGCCGGCGATCGACAACGTCGCCGAGGGCCTGCTCTACCAGGGTGTCGCGGGCGCGCGGCGACGGCAGCTCGCCGGCGAGGCACTCGAACGGGTCGGCCTCGGGCACCGGCTGCGGCACCGCCCGCACGAGCTGTCGGGCGGCGAGCGTCAGCGCGTGGCCGTCGCCCGTGCGATCGCCGGGCGGCCCGGCCTCGTGCTCGCCGACGAGCCGACCGGCAACCTCGACTCGGTCTCCGGCGGCGAGGTGATGGGCCTGCTCGAGGGACTCCATCGCGACGGCACGACCGTCGTCGTGATCACGCACGACCACGACATCGCCGCGCGGGCGCGGCGCCGTATCGCCCTGCGCGACGGGGAGGTGCGGTCGTGAGCGGGCGGCGTGCCGGCGAGGCATCCGGGTCGGTCGAGACGCCCCCGTCGACGGCGGAACCCGACCTGCCCGAGGCATCCGCGTCACCCGAGTCGGCGGCGCGGCTCGAGACCCTGCCCGCACCCGCGCGCCTGCGGGCGACCGACGTGCTGCGCGTCGGCGGGGCCGGCCTTCGCGCCCGCCCCCTGCGCGTCGTGCTCTCGGCGCTCGGCATCGCGATGGGCATCGCCGCGATGATCGCCGTCGTCGGCATCTCGAGTTCGAGCCGGGCCGAGCTCGAACGACAGCTCGACCGGCTCGGCACGAACCTGCTCGCCGTCGCACCAGGCAACGACCTCTTCGGCGAGCAGGCGACCCTGCCCGACGAGGCGCCGGCGATGATCGAGCGCATCGGGCCGGTCACCGACGTCTCGGCGCTCGGCGCCGTCGACGCCAAGGTCTACCGCAACGAGTTCATCGACCCGAACGAGTCGGGCGGCATCGCGACCTACGCGGTCGACCTCGACATGCCCGAGACCGTCGGCGCCGCGCTCGCCGACGGCAGCTGGCTCAACGCGGCGACCGAGCGGTATCCCGTCGTCGTGCTGGGCGCGACCGCGGCCGAGCTGCTCGGCATCGACCGCGCCGGACCCGACGTGCGGGTGCGCATCGGCGGCGAGTGGTTCACGGTCGCGGGCATCCTCGCGCCGGTGCCGCTCGCCACCGAGCTCGACACCGCCGCGCTCATCGGCTGGCCGGTCGCCGAGTCGCTGCTCGGTTTCGACGGACACCCGACGGCCGTCACGGTGCGCACCGACGAGGACGCCGTCGACGCCGTGCGGGGCGTGCTCGCCGCGACCGCGAACCCGACGAGCCCGAACGAGGTGCAGGTGTCGCGCCCGTCGGACGCGCTCGCCGCACGCGCCGCGGCCGACCAGGCGTTCACGGGTCTGCTGGTCGGGCTCGGCGCGGTGGCGCTGCTCGTCGGCGGGGTCGGCGTCGCGAACACGATGGTGATCTCGGTGCTCGAGCGTCGCGGCGAGATCGGCCTGCGCCGGTCGCTCGGCGCGACCCGTGGGCACATCCGCGCCCAGTTCCTCACCGAGTCGCTGCTGCTCGCGCTCGTCGGGGGAGCCGTCGGGGTGATCGCGGGCGTGGTCGCGACGACCGTGTACTCGCTCGTGCAGGGGTGGCCGACGCTCGTGCCGATCCAGGCCACCGCGGGTGGACTGCTCGCGACGGTCGTCGTCGGCGTGGTCGCGGGGCTCTACCCGGCGATCCGCGCCTCGCGCCTCTCACCGACCGAGGCGCTCGCGACGGCGTGAAGGCCTCGCCGTCGGCGGGGGCCGGCGTGCGGGATGAGAACAGCCCCCGGGCCGCATCGGCTTCGGGGGCTGTTCGGGTGCTCTGGATGCCGCGACCGCGGTCGCGGCATCCCCGGTGCCTATCGCCCGGGGAGGGCGGTGCCCGGCTCGACGAGGCCCGTGCCGGCCGCGTTCTCGCCGACCTTGCCGCGGATGAAGATCAGCAGCACGAGGCCCGTGAGGATGACGGCGATGTTGCCCTGCGCCGCGAACACGGTGAGCGCGCCGTCGGCCGGGTACAGCGTCTGCAGGAAGATCGACGGGTCGGTCGTCGCGTGCAGCAGGATCGGCCAGATCAGGTTGCCCGTGACGCGCAGGGCGAGGTACATGCAGATGCCGAAGGCGAAGGTGTAGACCAACTGCAGCAGGGTCGGGACGAGCGCCTGGCCCGTGAGCAGGTTGCCCGAGTGCAGCAGGGCGAACAGTGCCGCGGAGACGAGCGCCACCGAGATCTCGCGGTAGCCGCCCTTGCGCATGAGGTCGACCACGAAGCCGCGCGTGAGGGTCTCCTCGGCGAATCCGACGAACAGGCCGGCGACGAGCCAGGCCATCACCATGCCGGCGCCCGCCTCCGCGTAGTCGACGGACGTGAAGCGCAGCACGTTGAAGAGCAGCACGACCACGACCGCGATCCACATCCAGCCGCGCCCGCGGATCGGCTGCGGGCCGAACAGCTCGCGCAACCAGCCGAGCGACAGCGCGAACACGACGAGGATCACGCCGCCGAGCGCGATCGGCAGCGCGGTGCCGACGAAGACCCTCATCGCGGGATCGTCGATGCCGACGAGCAGCGGGCCGAACAGCAACGAACCGCCCTGGTAGAGCGCGTAGTAGACGACGACGGCGAGCAGCGATCGCCACCAGCCTCCGCGCTCCCAGAACCGCCGCCACGGCGACCGGGTCGTGTCGGCGGCGCTCATGCGAGGCTCGCAGCGTTCGGCGCGAGCCGCGGCACGTCGGTGCGCTCGTCGGCGCCGCGGATCACGAACGCGACGACGATGAGGCCGAGCACGCCGGCGATCAGGTTGACGGTGCCGCCGAGGGCTGCGAGCGGGCCCGGGGTGCCGTGCCCGACGGCGAAGGTCGAGAAGTCCCAGAGACCGTGCAGCACCATCGCCCAGATCAGGGTGCCGGTCGTGCGGCGCAGGATGTAGAACACCGTGCCGCCGAGGAAGGCCATGCCCACCTGCGTCGTGGTGAGTCCGAGGTCCTGGCCCGAGAGCGCATTCGTGAAATGCATCAGCGCGAACGCGGCCGAGCTGATGAACCACACCCAGCCCTCGGCGAGACGACTCCGCAGGCCCACGAGCAGCAGGCCGCGGGTCGCCATCTCCTCGGTGAAGCCGACGAGCATGAGCACGATCGACGCGGCGAAGAAGCCGACGTCGTACGAGCCCCAGTCGGTGCTCGCGAGGTTGATGACGAGCGCGACCGCCATGATCGCCGGCACGAAGATCGGCCAGCGGGCGCTGTGCTTGCGGTCGAACAGCGCGGGCCGCCACCATCCGAGCAGGCTCGCCGTGATCGCGAGCAGGATCGCGCCGATGATGAGCGAGAGCCCGGCACCGAGGAAGAGCGTGCCGCCGTCGCGGCCGAAGTCGGTGTACGGAATTCCGCTCAACTGCTGCACGACGAAGACGAGGATGGCGTAGCCGAGCCAGATCGCGAGGCCGATCCAGACTCGAGGACGAACGCGGAGGGCCGGTGCCGGCTCGGTGGAAGTCATGAACAGAAGGTATTGGATCGAGAGGGCCCGGCGGCGAACGGCGTGAGGCGGTGTCCCAGAATTCACCTGGGTGAATCTGTGCGTCAGAATGTGAGGCGATGTTCCCGGCCACGAAGTTCCGCCCGCCGACCCCCGGGACGCAGGCGATCGTGAGGACCGACCTGTTCGACGGGCGCGGCGATGAGCGCCCCGCGGCAGTGGTGGTGCGCGCGCCCGCCGGGTACGGCAAGACGACCGCTGCGGCTCAGTGGATCGACGCGACCGGCCGCCGCGACGCCCGTGCGGGTGCTCAACCGGCGCGGCACATCTGGGTGAGCCTCGACGAGGACGACGATGATCCCGCCGGGCTCTGGACGGCCATCGCGGCCTCGGCCGCTGAGGCCGGGCTCCGCGATGGACCCCTCCCCGAGGCATCCGGGGCCGGCGGAGCGCGGGCGCGCGCGATCGTGCCCCTACTGGACGCCTTCGCCGCGTCGGATGACGACTGGGTTCTCGTGCTCGACGACGCCCATCTGCTCACGCGAGAGGACGCGGTCGCGAGCCTGGACTGGTTCCTCGCCCGCGCTCCCGAGAACCTCACGACGGTCGTGACGACGCGCATCCCGCTCGCACTGCCCGCCTTCGATCGATTCCGTGCTCGAGGCCGAGCGGTCGAGCTGGGTGTCGATGACCTGCGCCTCGACGAGCAGAACATCGCGGGGGTGCTGCGCGACTCGTACGGGCTCGAACTCTCCGCGGTCGAGTTGGCAGGCGTCGAGGAGGCGACTGCCGGCTGGCCCGCGGCCGTCTCGCTCGTGGGCTCGGCCCTCGCGAGAGGTGTGCCGCTCGCCGCCATCGGGGCGCAGCGCCCCGGAGCCGGGGGACTCGACGCCCTCGTGCGCGAGGGACTCTCAGGGGGCTCGCCCGACGATCACGCCCTGTTGCGCTGCCTCGCGGTCTTCGAACGCTTCGACGCCGCGACCGTGCGCGAGGTCGTCCGCGACGAACGAGCCTGGCCGCTCGCCATGGAGGTCGCCGCCCGCACCGGACTCGTCGCGACGCTCGACGACGAGGGCCGCTGGTGGCGCCTGCACCATCTCGTGCGCGAGCGCCTCGCCGCCGAGCTCGAGCGCGAGGATCCGGCCCTGCGCCGAGAGCTGCATCGCCGGGCGTTCGCCGTCTTCGAGCGCGAGCACGACCTCGCCGCGACCATCCACCATCTGCTCGGCGCCGACGACTACGACACCATCGCCGACATTCTCGCGAACGTGCGCAGCACCACGATCGTGCCACGGCAGTCGCTCGGGCTCAGCTGGCTCGACCGCATCCCCGACTCGGCGCTCGACCGCGACCCCCGTCTCGCCTTCTACGAGGCTTGGGCGACGTCGACCGCCGGCGATGCCGCTCGGCGGGACCGCGCGCTCGCGCGCGGCCGGCTCGCTGCCGTCGGCAGGCCGGTCGAGGGCTTCCGCAACTGGGACGACGTCGAGGACTTCGTGCACTCGATGGCGTGCTTCGGCGACGTCGGTGCGGCCCGGCGCGCGGGCGAGCGATTCCTCGCCGCGTACGACGCCTCGAGCCCGCTCATGCCGCTGGTCGCGATGCGGACGGCGTCGATGCGCTATCTCGACGGGCGGTGCGTCGAGGCGCTCGAGTTGCTCGACGACGTCGAACGCGTCGGGCCGCTCGCTCGCCCGCTGCGGCTGTTCGTCCCCGCCTACCGCGCGCTCTGCCTTCTCGAGCTCGGCGATCGCGCAGGGGCCGCGGCGCAGGTGGAGCGGGTCGTGCAGGCCAGGGTCGCGTTCAAGATCGGCCCCGACCCCGTCTACCTGCCGGCCGAGCAGGCGCTCGCCAGGCATCGCACCGAATCGGGCGACGCGATCGGCGGGCGGGCGATCGCCGTCGACGCACTCGAGACCGCACGCCAGCAGGGCGACTCGGTGCTCGTCGTGCCGCACCTGCTCCTCGAGCTCGCGCGCGCGGAGCTCGCGCTCGGCCGCAGCGCCGAGGCGGCGGTGTCGCTCAACCGGGCGGAAGAGCTGTGCGTCGGACTCGCCGACCCCGGCGCCCTGCCGGCACGCATCGCGCAATTGCGAGAGCGCTCGAGCGCCCGCCGCGGCGCCGCGCGCGAGCGCGAAGCCCTGAGCCGTCGGGAGCTCGAGGTGCTGACCCTGCTTCCGAGCCCACTGAGCGCGGCCGAGATCGGATCGGAGCTGTTCGTGTCGACCAACACCGTGCGCAGCCATGTGAAGTCGATCCACCGGAAGCTCGGCGTCACCACTCGGGCCGAGGCCGTGGCCGCGGCGCGTCGCGCGGGGCTCATCACCTGAGGGAGACCCGTCGACCGCGCGACGGGCACCGGGCTCAGCGCAGGTCGATGCCGCGTGCGGCCATGAACGGCACGGCGTCGACCGCGCTGCCGTCGATGCGCACCTCGTAGTGCAGGTGGCATCCGGTCGACGCGCCGGTCGAGCCGACTGCGCCGATGAGCTCGCCCGCCTCGACCTTCTCGCCGGGCTTCACGAGGATGCCGCCGTCGATCAGGTGCGCGTAGCCGGTCGAGATGCCCGAACCGTGGTCGATGAGGATCCAGTTGCCGTAGGAGCCGTTGCGGCGGGCGTCGACGACGGTGCCGCCCGTCGCCGCGTACACGGGTGTGCGGCAACCGGTGGCCAGGTCGGTGCCGCGGTGGAAGTCGTTGACCCCCGGCAGCGGCTTGTCGGGGCGCGGGCCGAAGCCGTCGGTGATGCGACCCGTGACCGGCATCGACCAGCCCTGGTCGCTCAGCTGGCCCGAGTCGGTCGGCAGCGTCTCGATGAAGGCCACGCTCGCCGAGGCGACGCGCGTCTTCAGGCCCGAGAGTGCGGCCCGCGCGGCGGTGACGGCGCCCTCGGCCTTGTCGACCTTGCGCTCCGCTGCTTCGACGTCGATCGCCTCGACGTCGGCCCACGCGTCGTCGGCCCGCTGCTGTGCGGCCTCGGCCTCGGCGTCGAGCTCGGCGGTGATCTTCAGCAGCTGGTCGGTGTCGCCGGCGATCTCGGTGACGCGGGCGACACCGCCGAGTCCGGCGAGCAGGTCACGGCCCGAGCCGAACGCGGCGACCATGGAGTTCAGGGAGGCGTCGCCGCCCTTCGCCGCGGCGACGTACGAGGCCGCAGCGGAGTCGGCCTTCGTGCGCGCCTGCTCGGCGAGCGTCTGCATGCGCTCGGCGATGCCGCGCGCCACCTCGCGGGTCGAGCGGGCGGCGTCGAGCTCGGCCTGGGCGTCGCGCAGCGCCGCGATCGCGCGGTCGAGCTTCGCGCGGGCCTGGAGCAGCGGGCCGACGTTGGAGTCGACGCTGCCGGTGCTCGCGATGCGGGCGAACGGCCCGTCGCCGATGAGCACGACGGGAGCGCGCGGCGCGGTCGCCGGCGTGGTCGGCGATGACGTGGCCGTCGGCGTCTCGGTGGGCGTCGGGTCGTCGGTCGGCGTGGGCTTCGGCGTCTCGGTGGGCGTCGGCGTCGGGTCGTCGGTCGGCGTGGGAGTCGTGGTCGGGGTCGGGGTCGGCGTCGGAGTCGGCGTGGGAGTGGGGGTCGGCGTCGGCGTCTCGGTGGGTGTCGGCGTCTCGGTGGGCGTCGGCTCTTCGGTCGGCGTCGGCGTCGGGTCGGTCGTGCCGTCGCCCTCGGTGGTCGTGCCCGTTCCGCTCGTCGCGCCGGTGTCGCCGGTCGTGCCGCCGTCGACCGGCTCTTCGCCCGCGGTCGCGTCGGTGGACGTCGCATCGGTGGACGTGGCGTCGGTCGAGGTCGCGTCGGGCGCATCGTCGGTCGTCGTCGTCTCGGACGTCGTGCTCGTCGCCTCGGCCGTCGTGGTCGCATCGAGCGGTGCGGCCTCTTCGGCGACTGCCGGTGTCATGCCCCCGACGCCGATCAGCACAGCCACTGCGGCGGCCGCGATCGCCGTACCGCTCGGGCGCGTTCGTCGCGGGCGGAGCGGGTCGTGCTGGTTCAAGGCGAAGCGGTGGGGCATAGGGTTCCGTTCGGTTTGCCGGTTCCGGGCCGACGAATCCCAGTCTCGCATCGACCCGGTGAGGGCACAACAGGCTGGTTCACAGGCTTCGTGCCCTCTTCGGGGGAGACTTGGTACCCGATTCCGGACGCCGTGGGGCTGCCCTGGCGGTGCGAGGGCGGGCCCGGAGCACGAACAAGGGCCGCCGCGATCGCATCCGGAACTGATGCGACCACGACGGCCCTTCGGCGTCGGCGGGGACTCCGGTCAGTCGAGCCGGCCGGCGACCGACGCCGCCTCGGCCGCGACGCGGCCGCTCGCAACCGCGGCGGCGACGGCCTCGATCTCGGGCGACAGGAAGCGGTCGGGGCCGGGGCCCGCGCCGAGCGACTCGGTGAGCGCGACGACGGCACCGGTGGGGGCGCCGGGCTCGAGCGGGGCGCGCAGCGCGAGGCCGCGGGCGGCGGTCAGCACCTCGATCGCGAGCACGCGCGAGAGCCCGTCGACGGCGCGACGAAGCTTGCGGGCGGCGGCCCACCCCATCGAGACGTGGTCCTCCTGCATCGCCGACGACGGGATCGAGTCGACCGACGAGGGCACCGCGAGGCGCTTCATCTCGGAGACGATGCCGGCGGCGGTGTACTGGGCGATCATGAGGCCCGAGTCGACGCCGACCTCGTGCGCGAGGAAGGGCGGCAGGCCCTGGTTGCGGGCACGGTCGAGGAAGCGGTCGGTGCGACGCTCGCTCATCGACGCGACGTCGGCCGCCGCGATCGCGAGGAAGTCGAGCACGTACGCGACGGGGGCGCCGTGGAAGTTGCCGTTGGACTCGACGCGGCCGTCCTTCGTGAGCACGGGGTTGTCGACGGCGCTCGCGAGCTCGGCCTCGGCGACCGAGATCGCGTGGGCGACCGTGTCGCGCGCGGCGCCGTGCACGATCGGGGCGCAGCGCAGCGAATAGGCGTCCTGCACGCGGCCGTCTTCTGGGCCCTTGTGCGAGTGGATGATGGGCGAGTCCGCGAGGAGCTTGCGGAAGTTGCCGGCCGAGATCGCCTGGCCGCGCTGCGGGCGGAGCGCCTGCAGGTCGGCCGCGAACACGGCGTCGGTGCCCATGAGGCCCTCGACGCTCATCGAGGCCGAGATGTCGGCCGTCGTGAGCAGCATCTGCAGGTCGGTGATGGCGAGCGCGAGCATGCCGAGCATGCCGTCGGTGCCGTTGATGAGGGCGAGGCCCTCCTTCTCGCCGAGGCGCACCGGTGTGATGCCCGCCGCCGAGAGCGCGGTCGCGGCATCCGTGAGCTCGCCCGAGGCGTCGCGCACGTCGCCCTCGCCCATGGCGACGAGCGCGCAGTGGGCGAGCGGGGCGAGGTCGCCCGAGCAGCCGAGCGAGCCGTACTCGCGCACGACGGGCGTGATGCCGGCGTTGAGGATCGCCGCGTACGTCTCGGCGGTCTCGCGACGCACGCCGGTGCGGCCGGTCATGAGCGTCGAGAGACGCAGGAGCATGAGGGCGCGCACGACCTCGCGCTCGACCTCGGCACCCGAGCCGGCGGCGTGCGAGCGCACGAGGCTCGCCTGCAGCTGGGCGCGGCGGTCTTCGGCGATGAAGGTCGTGGCGAGGGCGCCGAAGCCCGTCGAGATGCCGTAGTGCGGGTTCGGGTCGGCGGCGAGGCCGTCGATGATCTCGCGGCTCGCGGCGACCTCGGCGAGGGCGGCGGGGTCGAGCACGACGGGGGCGTCGTGGCGAGCGACCGCGACGACGTCGTCGATGCTCAGGCCGGCGATGCCCACGGTGACGGCGGTGGGGGTCGAAGTCGCGTTGCTGGTCATGCTGCTATTCCACAACGGGGATGCCGCCTGCGGGAGGCCCGTTCGATG
This sequence comes from Agromyces cucurbitae, assembly GCF_058349945.1. Classification (NCBI taxonomy): domain Bacteria; kingdom Bacillati; phylum Actinomycetota; class Actinomycetes; order Micrococcales; family Microbacteriaceae; genus Agromyces; species Agromyces cucurbitae. Next base: position 309,772 of record NZ_JBYRES010000002.1, read on the forward strand.
GTGGCTGTCTGGCATCCCGGACGCTACGCTTGCCGCATGGCGACTTCGAAGGTGCCGGCCGCCGACCAGACGCTCGCGATTCTCGCGCACCTCGCCGCACAGCGCGGTCCGGTGCCCGCCGCGACGATCGCCCAGGCGCTCGAGCTGCCGCGCTCGACCGTCTACCACCTGCTCGCCGTCATGCAGGAGCGCGGCTTCGTCGTGCACCTGCCCGAGGGCCGGCGATACGGGCTCGGCATCGCCGCGTTCGAGCTGTCGAGCGGCTTCAGCCGGCAGCAGCCGCTCGCGCGGCTCGGCGGACCGCTCGTCGCGTCGCTCGTCGACCGCATCGGCGAGAGCGGCCACCTCGCCGTGCTGCACGGCCGCGACGTGCTCTACCTCGTGGAGGAGCGCGCGCCTCGCCGCCCGTCGCTCGTGACCGACGTCGGGGTGCGCCTGCCCGCGCACCTCACGGCGACCGGCCGTGCGATGCTCGCGGCCCTGCCACCGGCGCAGCTGCGCGCGCTCTACCCCGACCGCGCCGCGTTCGCCTGGCGCGGCGACCCCGAGGCATCCGGCAAATGGCGCTACTCGCTGCTCAAGCAGGTGCTGCACGGCGTGCGCGAGGCGGGCTTCGCGGGCGAGAACGGCGAGGTCACCGAGGGCCTCGCCTCGGTCGGCGTCGCGGTGCTCGATCACGTCGGCTGGCCGGCGGCCGCGATCGCGGTCACCTATAGGGCCGACTCGGATGCCGCGGAGCGCGCCGACGAGATCACCGCCGCTGTCCGTGCCGCCGCCGGCGAGCTGTCGCGGCGCATCGGCGCCTCGCGCTGATCGTCGTCGCGCCCCCACCGTCCCGGGCCCCACCGTCCCCGCCCCATCATCCCGGGCCCGCCCCGTCACTCTCCGACCCTTCCTCGGTTCCGCGAGTCGCCAGAAAACGTCCTGAACGCCGCCGCGAACAGCATTTTCCGGCGACTCGCGTTGGTGCCGCGCGGTCGTCCGCGGCCGCACGGCCGTGAGTCGCCGGAATGTGTCGGGAAATCGACGAGGAGGGACGCTTTTCGGCGAGTCGGCACATGCGACCCGGCCGGTAGCGTGGCCGGTATGACGGCATACGAGGTTCTGGAGATCGGCGCGCTCGACGATTGGCGCTCGCACTACGGCGGCTTCCGCCCCGACAGCTCGCGCGACGGGCGGCGCGTGGTCGACCACGACCTCGAGATGCAGTACATCGGACTCACCGCCAACGCGCTCGAGCCCGGCGAGGAGGCCGGCTACTGGCACACGCACGCGCGCATCGAGGAGCTCTACGTCTTCCTCTCGGGTCGCGGGCAGATGGGCCTCGACGACGAGGTCCTCGAGGTCGGACCCGGCACGGTCGTGCGCGTCGGCCAGGACGTCGCGCGCACCTGGCGCTGCGCTCCCGACGGCACCGAGCAGCTGCGCTGGCTGTGCATCCGCGCGGGCGGCGCCGAGCTGCCCCACCTGCCCGACGACTCGCAGCGCCTGCCCGAGAAGCCGATGCCGTGGTGACCCCGGTCGAGTAGCGGAGAGTGTCGAGACGGCGTCGGCCCGACACGCGAGCGGGCGGCCGCAGCGACGCTCGTCGCCACGGCCGCCCGTGATCGGTCGGTACGTCACATCACCGGGCGCTCCGCGTCGGAGTACACCGGCTCGCCGCGCAGCATCGTGAGCAGCACCTTCGTGTCGGAGATCTGCTCGGTCGGCACCTCGAAGATGTTCTGGTCGACCACGATCAGGTCGGCGAGCTTGCCCGCCTCGATCGACCCCGTGACGTCCTCTTCGTGCAACTGGTACGCGACGCCCCAGGTGGCCGCCTTGACCGACTCGATGAGCGTGATCGCCTCGGCCGGGGTGAGCGCGCCGGGGTAGATCGCCTTGGCCGGGTCGACCTCGCCCGTGCGGTCGACGGCCGTCTCGATCGCCGTCCACGGAACGAGGTCGGTCACGGGCCAGTCGGAGCCCGAGGCGACGACCGCACCGCCGTCGAGCAGGCGCCGCGCCGGGTACATGCTGTCGATCACGTCGTCGTCGATGTACCCCTCGATGCCCTGCGTCGACCAGGCGTCGCGCTGCGCCCATTGGAGCGACATGCTCGCGATCACGCCGAGCTCGCCGAAGCGGGGGATGTCGGCGTCGTTGACGAACTCGAGGTGCGTGATCGTGTGGCGGCGGTCCCAGGCCGGGTTCTCGTCGGCCGCGCGCTCGAAGTTGTCGAGCGAGACGCGGGTCGACCGGTTGCCGAGCGAGTGCACGTGGACGTTCCATTCGTCGGCGTCGAGCTTCGAGAACCCGAGCGCGCCGTCTTCGCACGACGGCTCCTCGCCGCGCTTGTCGCCCGGCTCCCAGTGCGGGTGCTCCGCGCTGCCGGTGTTGACGTTGTACGGGTCCTCCATCGCCGCGGTCTGGCCCGGGAACTCGGGCACGCCGTCGCAGAAGATCTTGACCGTGTCGATGGCGAGCTCACCGGGGCTCGCCGGGTTCGCGTAGCCGTCGAACTCGGCGCGAACCGCGTCGAGGCCGGCGATGAACTCGTCGATCTGCTCGTCGGTGGCGCCGCGCACGGCCGACGCCGAGAGCGCCTGGTTCAGGTGCACCGTCAGCTTGCCCTCGTCGGCCAGGCGCTTCGCGCGCAGCGCGTCGTTGCGGCTGCCGCCGGGCCGGAGGATCTGCGTGATGCCGAGGCTGTTCGCCTTCTGGATGTTGCGGACGAACTGCTGGTACGACTCCTCGGGGGTCTGCGGCAGCGCCGGTCCGAAGTTCGCGGAGAAGTCGGCGAACTGGCCGTTCGGCGTGCCGTCGGCCTCTCGGCCGATGAAGCCGTCGGTCGGGTCGGGGGTCTCGGCCGTGATGCCGGCGTTCTCGATGGCCTTCGTGCTGGCGTACGCCTTGTGGCCGTCCATGTGACGCACGACGATCGGTCGGGTGGTGCCCGTGCCGAACTCGTCGGTTCCGGGGGCAGCGGTCAGCCGATCGAGGACGTGCCGGTCGAGCCGGGTGCCGTCGGGCAGCATGCCCTCGCCCATGAAGTTGCTCACCTCGAGCACGTAGTCGGTCATGAGATGGGCCGACTGGTCGGCCGACGTGAGGCAGGCCTTGATCTTGCCGAGCACGGTCTCGATCGTGCCGCCCTCGTAGCCGAGGTCGCACTGCAGCTTGCGCGCACCGTGCAGGTGCCCGTCGCCGAGGCCGGGCATGAGCAGCTTCCCGTCGAGGTCGACGACCTTCGTGCCCGAGCCGATCCACTGCTTCGCCTGGCCCTGGTTGCCGACGTACCGGATGACGCCGTCGTCGACGACCACGGCATCGGCGAAGCGATAGCCCCTGCCCTGCTCCGTGTACTGGAGCACGGTGCCGTCGAGGAACACCGTGTCGGCGGCGGGCCGCTGCTTGCCGGCGCTCGCCGGCGTGGCTGCGGCGGACATCAGCCCGCCGGTGAGGGTGAGCGCCGCGACCGCTGCCGCAGCGCCGACGACGTGCGACCGACGCGGCCGCCATCTGTTGGTTCCCACGCGTTCCTCCTTGAACTCGTTGCCGCCGCGAGCCGGCGGACGACCCCGCACGACGACGTTGACGACGGGTTAAACGCACCCTAGAGGTGTTTTCAAAAAATGGTCAATACCCGGCGGACGACCGGTCACCCGTTGCCTAGAATTCAGTGGTGTCTCGACGCGGAGGAAGCCCGAAGTCGGAGGCGACGCGGGCGGCCATCCTCGCGGCCGCCGACGCCGTGCTGTGCCGCGAGGGAACCGAGGGGTTCCGGGTCGAGGCCGTCGCCGAGGCGGCCGCCGTCTCGACGTCGCTCATCTACTACCACTTCCGGGATCGCGACTCGCTGCTGCGAGCCGGCCTCGCACAGGCGCTCGGCGCGTGCGGGCCCTACGTGCCGCCCGACGCCGTCGGCGGCCCCATCGAGCGGCTCGTCGAGGCGCTCGCGTGCTACCTCGGCGTCACCGGCGAGCTCGCACCCGGCGATCGCATGTACGCCGAGGGCATGCGCGCGGCCGTCTTCCACGAGTCGCTCAGGCCGACGCTGGCCGCGACGCTCGGTCGCTGGGAGACCCTGGTCGCCTCGCTCATCGACGAGGCCGCACCCGCGACCGACCCGGCGTCGCGCGACCGGCTCGCCGCGTCGCTCACCGCGCTCGTCGACGGCCTGCAGCAGCGCGTGCGCTCGGGCGTCATGACGACGCAGGCCGCCCGCGCGCTCGTCGAGCGCGCGACCCGCGTCGCGATCGCCCCGACCGGAGCCGGCCGTGGCTGAGGCACGACCGGGCGGCCGCGAGCGCATCCTCCGCGCGGCCGCAGAACGCATCTCCGAGGTCGGCCTGCAGGCGCTGTCGCTGAAGGACGTCGCCGAGGCCGCCGACGTCACGATCCAGCTCATCTACTACCACTTCCCGAACCGCGAGGCGCTCGTGCGCGCGTGCCTGCGGTACGCCGCCGACGAGGCGCCGTCGGTCAACCTGCTGCGCGACGCCGGCGACGTCACGGGGCTCCAGGCGATCCGCCGCGCCCTGCACGCCGAGTTCGACGAGACGCCCGTCGTGCGCGACGAGAACCTCATCTGGAACGAGATCACCGCATTGCCGATCGTCGATGCCGGACTGCGCGACGAGCTCGACCGGGTGACCACGAACTGGAACGAGCAGCTGACGATCGGCGTGCTCCGCGGAATCGCCGACGGCTCGATCGACAGCCCGCTCGCGCCGGCCGAGCTCGCCGCCGTGCTCACCGCGACGGTCGAGGGGCTCAGCCAGCGCTGGCTCGCGGGGCTCGCCTCACCCGACGAGGCGCGTCGGGCGCTCGACGAACTGCTCTTCGCGCTCGCCGCGGCCGGGCGCTGAGGCCCGGTCCGAGACCATCCTGCGTCACTACTCGGCCGACGGCTTCGGCTGCTTGTGCAGCCAGCGGTGCAGCATGCGCGTGACCCAGGGCAGCACCCAGTAGGTCATGATCGGCGTGAGCACGAGCGTGGTCGCGAGCACGCGCAGCCAGATCGGCAGGTCGCCGAAGCCCGGCACCGGTGCGACGAGGTACGAGAACACGAGGTTCACGGGGAAGAACCCGAGCCAGATCGCGACGGCCTGCTTCCAGCGCGGAGGTGCGAACGGCACCGCGGCGTCGAGATCGATCGCGCCCGAGGCATCCGTCGCCGGAATCGACCCGGTGGCCGGGTCGTCGAACCAGCCCTCGATGCCGGTGCGGCGCTTCGAGCGCTCGCTGCGCACGAAGCCCTCGCCCATCGAGAGCCACCACTCGCGCTCGGCCGAGCGCTCCCACGCATCGAGCGTCTCCTCGCTCGCGAACCGGTAGAGCATGTGCCACACCTGCGACGACTCGCCCGCGCGCACCCACCCCGAGCCGAGGAAGCCGGGGTACTTGTTCGCGAGGTTCACCCCGGTCTGCACCCAGGCGGTCGCCTCGGAGATGCGCGCCGGGTCGACCTCGCGCCGGATCGAGACGGTGATGGGTTCGGACATGCTGGGTTCCTCGGGAGTCGCTACTGGTCTGCAGCCGGGGCCGACGCGCTACCGAGCAGCTCGAGCTCGAAGGCGCGCCGCACGACCTCCGAGCGGGTCGTGGCGCCGAGCTTGCGGAAGATCGCAGCCATCTGGGTGCTGATGGTGTTCGGCGACACGTAGAGCCGCTGGGCGATCTCGGCCCGGGTCAGGTGGGTCTGGAGGTAGGGCAGCAGCCGCTGCTCGGCAGCGGTGAGCGCGACCGACTTCGACCGCAGCTCGGCGGTGCGGGCCTGCTTGTCGAGCAGGTCGCGCACGGCGGCGACCCGCGCGTCCAGGGCACCGCGCTGGAGGCCGGGCGGGAGCAGTTCGGGGATCTCGTCGAGGACCATCCGGGCGGCCTCGCCGTCGCCGGCCCGGAGCTGTGCGCGCACGAGCAGGAGACGGGTCGGGATGCTGAGGAGGGGCACCGCGCTGCCGCAGCGCTGCCGCTCGGACATCGCCATCGCGAGGTACTGCGCCGCCGACGTCCTGCGCCCGGCGTTGAGCTCGACGCAGGCGGCCGCGGCGTGCGCGTAGGCGGCCATGACGTACCCGTCGATGCCGCCCGTGCGGATCGCCTGCAGCGCCCGCTCGACGTGCGCCTCCGCGGCCGCCCAGTCGCCGCGCTCGATCGCGACCAGGGCGAACTCGGACTCGCAGATGACGACGGTCGCGGGGTTGCCGCGCGCGTCGGCGAGGTGGATGGCCTCCGTCAGCACCTTCGCCGCGCGCGCCTCGTGGCCGGCATGCAGGAGCGTGCTGCCGAGGATCTGGATAGCCGGGTCGCGCCAGGGACTGTCGAGGGGCTCGACCTCGGCGGCGAACTCGGCGTCGGCGAGGGCGCGCTCGACGCCGTCGACCATCATGATGGCCCGGATCATCGCCTTCGCCGAGCCGACGTGCACGCCCGGGGCCTCGGCGTCGTCGGGCACGCTGCCGAGGAGGGTGCTCCACTTGCGGGCGTCGTCGTCGGTGCCCGCGAGCACGGCGAACCAGCTGATGACCACGACGGCCGAGGGGTTCATGAGCAGGTTGGCGTCGCCGATCTCGCGGATCCACCGGCCGAGCGTCGCGCTCTGGCCGGCCTCGTAGGTGCCGAGCGCCGCGGCCGTCACGAGCGCCGTGGCGACGGCGAAGTCGCCGGCCGAGATCGAGTGGTCGATCGCGGCCGGAAGCTGGCCCCGCTCGGCGAACCACTGCGACGCCTTGCGGTGCAGCGCCGGAACGGACGAGGCCGACTCGAGGTGGAGCTCGCCCTGCAGGTACTCGCGGAACAGCGGGTGCAGGCGGTACGCGCGCTGCTCGCGGTCGGCGGTGACGAAGAGCTGGCGGGCCTCGAGGTCGCGCAGCAGGCGCGCCGAGTCGGAGCGCTCGAGCACGGCGTCGCAGAGGTCGGGGATGTGCGCTCCGAGGATCGAGCTCTGCAGGAGGAACGCGCGGGTGTCGTCGGGCAGCTCGCGCACGCACTCCTGGTACAGGTAGTCGGCGAGGGCGGTCTCGTCGCCGAACGACGACATCGGCCCGCCCTTCGACAGCAGGGCGCACATGTGCAGCCCGGCCGCCCAGCCGTCGCAGCGGTCGACCCAGTCGCTCAGCGTGTCGGGCGTGACCTCGGCGCCGGCCTGCTCGGCGATCTTCGCCGCGCCGACGAGATCGATGCGCAGGTCTTCGGCGCCGATCTGCGCGGCCGACGTCGCCACTCGCCCGCGGGCGAGCCCCGTGAGCTGGTGGCGGCTGGCGAGCACGACCTGCGATCCCTCGGGCACCCCGGTCAGCGCCACTTCGAGCACGTCGATGCAGCCGAGGTCGCCGAGCACGTGCACGTCGTCGATGAAGAGCACGAACGGGCGTTCGCATCGGGAGAGCGCGAGCGCGAGCGCGGGCGCCATGCGGCCCAGCACGCCGTCCTGCGTGGTCGCGATCTGGCTGAACACCGAGTTCGCCTCGGAGGCGAACGGTGCGCACGCATGGGCGAGCAGGCGCACGACCGCGGCGGGGTCGTCGTCCTCCTCGCGGAGCGTGAGCCAGCCGGTGGCACGGTCCTCGACCTGCCGCCATTCGGCGAGGAACGACGACTTGCCGTAGCCCGCGGGCGCCGTCACCGTCACGAGCCGCGACGGCTCCGCGCGCAGGGCGCCCACCAGCTCGGGCCGGCTCACGAACGCCGGGTTGAACATCGGCGCGGTCGTCTTGCTCTCCAGGAGCAGCGTCCCGAGATCCTCGTCCGCAAGCAGCATCCGACCCCCACAGTCATTCGTCCACGACGAGCCCACCACGGTGATGCGCGATCGGCGGTGCATCCGCCGGATGACCGCGATCGTGGGCCGGGGTCATCGTACCCGCATCGGACCCGTGCGATCGCGTCGGATCCGAGGTGTGCGGGTCGCCGGGCGGTAGCGTTCGTCGTGTGATCCGACTGCTCTGCTTCGCCCTGCTCGGGGCCGTGATCGCGAGCGCGACCGCCTGGGCCGTCTCGGGAGACGACGCATGGGTCGGCATGTTCGTGCCGTGCGTCATCGCGCTGAGCGTGCTCACGCCGATCGTGCTCGCCGTGCGGAGCATGGCGGGTGCGGGGCTCGGCGGCGCGATCGCGCCGCCGCCGACGGCCGAGGAACTGGCCCGGGCCGAATCGGAGGGGCGGCTCGCCCTCGCCCGCGTGCGCACGATCTCGCGCACGGGCATGTCGATCAACGACCAGCCGGTGTGCGATCTCGACCTGGTCGTGGTGCCGCGCTTCGGCGGCCCGTTCGAGGTGCGCACGCGCCGGCTCGTCGACCTCGTCGAGATCCCGCGGCTGCAGCCCGAGTGCGTGGTGGTCGTGATGATGCAGGATGCCGCGCCGGCACCGGTCTCGATCGTCATGGATCCGCCCGACGAGTGGGTGCAGCTCGCGCAGGCCGACGAGCGGGTGCGGTCGACCCGCTCGGCGCCGCCGTTCACGGGGGAGGCCGTCGCCGCGGGGAAGACGGGGACGCCCGCGAAGTCTGCCGGCGGACTGCGGCGCATCCATCCCGCGCTGTACGTCGTCGCGGCGATCGCGGGCGCCGGCCTCGCGCTCATCCCCGCCTACTCGACGATCGCCGAGACCATCGCGGGGGAGGCCGCGATCGGCGACGTGCGCGTCGCGAACTCGTGGGAGGGGCGGATGGCCGCCGACGAGCAGGCGCGCGCCGGGTCGGCGAGCGCCGGGTCGGCGAGCTACGAGGTGGAGAGCGGCGACGGCTGATCGGCCGCATCCGGCATGAGCACCGTCGAGAGCAGCACGGTGCGACGGGCGCCCGCCTCGTGGGTGTCGTCGGTGGGCGGCGTCAGATAGGGCGCGAGCAGCTCGCCGAGACCCGCCTGGATGCGGGCGAGGTCGTCGGTGCCGACGTGCAGGCGCACCTGTCCGAATCCGAGGAACTCGCGGAAGCCCTCGCCGCCTGACGCGCGGTCGAAGTCCTCGCCGAGGTGGGCGAGGAAGGTGAGGAACGACTGCTGCAGCTCGCGGTCGCCCATCTCGCGCAACTCGTCGTGGTCGACGTGCGCCATGCGCTCGCCGAGGGCGAAGGTGCGCTCCACCGCACCGCGGATGCGTCGCTCGTCGACGACGGCGACGATGCCCGCGTCGACGAGCGCGGCCACGTGGCGGTACAGCGTCGCCTGGGCGATGTCGGGAAGCGCGTTGCGCAGGTCGGAGGTCGTCACCCGTCGGTCGTCGCCGAGTTGCTGGATGATCCGCAGCCGCACCGGGTGCATGACGACGTCGGCGATCGGCGAGCCCTTGCGCACGGGTGCCCCTCTCCATTATTCTCACGCTGAGAACATTCGCATGTTGTGAACATTCTCGCCTCAGAACGAAGTATCCCACCGAAGGAATCCCATGAACCCCATCGTGATCGAGGTCGCAGGGCTCTCGAAGCGCTTCGGCGACGTCGCGGCCGTGCGCGAGGCGACGTTCACGGCCGAGCCCGGTCGTGTCACCGGCTTCCTCGGCCCGAACGGCGCGGGCAAGTCGACGACGCTCGCCATGCTGCTCGGGCTCACCCGCCCCGATTCGGGCACGGCGCGCTTCGGCGGGTCCGCCTACCGCGATCTCGACGACCCGAGCGGCACGGTGGGCGCGGTCCTCGATGCGGCCGGCGCCCACCCCGCCATGACCGGTCGCGGCCACCTCCGGGCGTACGCCGCGCTGGGTGGGCACGACGTCCGCCGCGTCGACGAGGTCGCGGCGACGACGGGCATCGTCGAGTACCTCGACCGGCGCATCCGCGGGTACTCGACCGGCATGCGCCGCCGGCTCGCGCTCGCGACGGCCCTGCTCGGGGACCCGTCGGTGCTCGTGCTCGACGAGCCCTCGAACGGCCTCGACCCCGCCGGGATCGTCTGGCTCCGCGAGTTCCTCCGCGACTTCGCCGGTCGCGGTGGCACCGTGCTGCTCTCGAGCCACGTGCTCACCGAGCTGCAGCACGGCATCGACGACCTCGTGCTCATCGACCGCGGTCGAGTCGCCTGGTCGGGGCCGCTCGACGACTTCACCCGCTCCGCCCCGAGCCTCGAGGCGGCCTTCCTCGCCCACACCATGGAGGTGCACGCGTGATCGCACTCGTTCGCGGCGAACTCGCCAAGCTGCTCGCCACCCGCCTGCCCGTCGCGGCATTGCTCACCGCGCTCGGCTGCGGCTTCGGATTCACCGCGCTGCTCGCCGTGGCCGGCCCCGGCGACTCGACGCCGCCCCTGCCCGGCATCGAGACGGCCGAGGGCGTGGGGCTCGTCGTCGGCATGGGGGGCCTGCTGCTGTTCGTGCCGGCGCTCATCGGCACGATCGCGGTCACCGGCGAGTACCGGCACCGGACCATCGGCACGACGTTCCTGACGGTTCCCCGGCGTGGTCGGGTGCTCGTCGCGAAGCTCGTCGTCTTCGGCGGGCTGGGCCTCGCCTACGGCGTCATCGCCGGGCTCGGCACCGGTGCGGCGCTCGTCGTCGCGGCCGTCGCGCGCGGGGTCGACCTCGGCGTTCCCGCCGGCGCCCTCGCCGTGATGCTCGCACAGCTCGCGCTCGCCGCCGCGGTCTACGCGGTGCTCGGCGTGGCCATCGGCGCGCTGGCGCGCAACCAGCTGCTCGCCGTCGGCGTCGTGCTCGGCTACTTCTACTTCCTCGAGCACGTGCTGCTGCTCATCCCGGGCGTCAACCTCATCCACCCGTACCTGCCCGGTGGTGCGACGGCGGCGCTGACCGACTTCACCTTCTTGAGCGACGCGATCGGCGGGCAGCTCGCGGTCGCGATGCCCGCCGCAACCTCGCCCGCGATCGGTGCGCTCGTGCTGCTCGGCTACGCGGCGGTCGCCGCGGCGGTCGCGGTCGCCGTGCCGCTGCGTCGCGACGTGCGGTAGCGCCGACGGAGCGGCGCCGGGCGCACGCGCGTGCGGCGCCCCGCACCTCCGTGCGACGGGTCGGGGCGGCCTAGCCCCCCAGCTCCCCGAGCAGTGCCGCGGTGGGTGCGGAGACCGGCTCACCGCTGCGCCACACTGCCCGCAGCCGCCGGCTGAGGTCGAGCCCCTCGACGGGTACCTCGACGAGTTCGCCGCGGGCGACCCACGGCCGCACCGCGAGCTCGGAGAGCACGGCCGGTCCGGCGCCCGACGCCGCGGAGATGAGGACGGCCGCGTTGCTCGAGAGCACCATCGCCGGGGCGGCGAGCTCGGGGGCTCCACGGCGGCCGGTGTCGGCGCCGGCGTCGGCGGAGGCGGCCGGGGCCCCGGCCGCGAGCGCCTCGGCGAGCGTCGAGCGGGTGCCCGAGCCCGGCTCGCGGCTGACGAGCGGGGTCGCCGCGAGCTCGTCGGAGGTGACGTGGGTGCGCCTCGTCCACGGATGCGACGGCGCGACGACCACGACGAGCCGGTCGCGGGCGACGGTGCGGCTGTGCAGGCCGCGCGGCACCGTCGGCGACTCGACGAAGCCGAGGTCGATGGCGCGATCGGCGAGCAGGTCGAACACCTGGGTCGAGTTCTCGACCCGCACGCGCACGTCGAGGTCGGGGTGCGCATGACGGAGCCCGGCGATCCAGGCCGGCAGCAGGTACTCGGCGACCGTGAGGCTCGCCGCGATGTCGAGGCGCGCCTCGTGGCGCTCGCGCAGCGCGCGGCTCGTCGCGAGCAGTTCGCCCGCGCCGTCGACGAGGCGGGCGGCCTGCTCGGCGACGACGACGCCGTCGGCGGTCAGCCGGGATCCGCGCGGGTGGCGGTCGACGAGCGAGAGCCCGAGGTTGCGTTCGAGGGTCGCGATCGCACGGCTCGCGTTGGGCTGAGCCATGCCCACCACGCGAGCGGCGGCGCCGAGGCTGCCGTGCTCGCCGATCGCCGCGAGCAGTTCGAGCACGGCGAGGTCGGGCCAGCGGGTCGGCATATCGGAATGATATGCCTCGATGCCGCATTCGCGGCTACTGCGCCGCCGGGCCGGCTGCGACCGTTGAGGTGATGTATCGCCCCACCCCACCTGCGCGCACCGCCCCCGCTCCAGCCGGACTCCGCGGCGCAGGCCGCCGATTCGGCGCACGCGTCGCGACCCTCGCCCCCGGGCTCGCGCTCTGCGCGGTCGTCGCGGGCCTCGCGCTCGCCGTGACCCTCGTGCTGCCGACGCTCAGCGCGCTGCTCACGGCGATCGTCGTCGGCGTCGTGGTGCGCAACACGGTCCGCCTGCCCGCGGCGTTCGAGCCCGGCATCGCGTTCGCGGCGAAGCCGCTGCTGCGGCTCGGCATCGTGCTGCTCGGGCTGCAGCTCGTCGTCGGCGACATCCTCGCGCTCGGGCCCGGCGTGGTCGTCGTGGTCGTCGCGATCGTCGTCGGCGGCATCACCGCGACTCTGCTCATCGGCAAGTGGCTCGGCATCGGGGCGACGCAGCGCCTGCTCATCGCCTGCGGGTTCTCGATCTGCGGCGCCGCCGCGGTCGCCGCGGTCGACGGCGTCGTCGACGCCGAGGAGGAGGAGGTCGTGACCGCCGTCGCCCTCGTCGTCATCTTCGGCACCCTCATGATTCCGCTCGTGCCGTTCGTCGCCGGGCTCATCGGCCTGACGCCCGACGAAGCGGGCATGTGGGCGGGCGGCTCGGTGCACGAGGTCGCCCAAGTCGTCGCGATCGGCGGCGCGCTCGGCGGCACGGCCCTCGGCGTCGCGGTCGTCGTGAAGCTCGCCCGGGTGCTCATGCTCGCCCCGGTCATGGCCGTGATCGGCCTGCAGCGCCGGCGCGCGCTCGCGAAGGCCGGCGAGGATGCTGCGGGCGAGAGCGCCGGCAAGCTGCCGCCGCTCGTTCCCCTCTTCGTCGTCGGGTTCGTCGTGATGGTCGCGATCCGTTCGCTGGGCCTCGTTCCGCCCGAGGTCGTCGCCGGTGCCGGCATCGCCCAGACCGTGCTGCTCGCGGCCGCCATGTTCGCGCTCGGCACCGGAGTTCGGTTCAGCATGTTCCGGCGGGTCGGCGCGAAGCCCTTCGTGCTCGCCGCCGCCTCGACCCTCGTCGTCGCGGGCATCGCGCTCGGCGGGGTCATGCTCGTCGGCTGAGCGACTCTCGATCCGGCGACCACTTGCCCACATGACCACGCCGTGGGCGGCCACCTGACCACTTGACCATGCCCTTCGCGGAGACACGGCCGCCTCGCGCGCTGCGTCACCGCTCACGGAGTCGCCCGCATCGTCCGGCGGGCAGCGCGGTGCGCGCGCCGGGCCGGCACCCATCGGGCGAATCCGAGCAGCGCGAGCGCGAGCGCGGCCGGCAGAGGTCCGAATCCCGCGACGAGCAGCAGCGCCACGCCCGCCACGGCGCTGACCGCTGCGACTCCCGTCACCCACGCCGGCGGCACGGCCGGGACGGGCAGCGCGGTCCGGGCGGTCGTGCGCCCGCCGGCCGGCCGTTCGAACCGCGCGAGCACGAGCACCACGGGCATGACGACGGCGGCCGCGACGAGGAGCCAGACCGGCCTGGTCAGCCACCACTCGGGAGAGAGCGGCTCGGGCAGCGGCATCCCGACCGTGCCGTTCGCGATGAGGGCGACGCCCGCGAGCGCGACGAGCACCGGCATGTGCCACAGGTACACCGTCATGGCGCGCTCGCCGGCGAACGAGATCGCGCGCGAGGCATCCCGGCGCTCGACCCACGCCCGGATGCGCGGGCGCGCGAGCTGGAACAGCGCGAGCTGCGCGACTCCCAGCACCACGAGGCAGACGGTCGGCGGGTTGAGGTTCACGAGCATGTCGACCGGATACGGGCCGACGACGGTGAGCACCGCGAGCAGCGCGAGCGCCCCGACGGCGACACCCACGAGCGTGGGGCGGGCGAGCCGGTCGAGCGCGCCGTCGGCGAGGTGGAATCCGAGCTGCTGCACGAGCAGCCACACGAGCAGCAGGTTGAGGTAGCCGATCGCATCGACGCCCGTCGAGAACCGCAGCACGTCGACCGCGACGACGCCCGCGAGCAGTCCGAGCGGCGCGAGCACGGGTGCGCGCTCGTGCGCCAGCACCATCGCCGGCACGAGGGCCGAGATCGCGAGGTACACGCCGAGGAACCACAGCGGCTGCCCGATGCGGAAGCCCGCGATGCCGACGATCTCGGCGGGGACGCCCGCGAGCGAGAGGGCGACGAGCGAGCCCGCCACGACCGCGACGAGCACGAGCGCCGGACGCACGAGCCGTTCGATGCGCGCGACCACGTACTCGGGGGCCGTCGCGCCGCGGGCGCGCATCGACCGCCAGTGCGTGACGCTCGAGAAGCCGCCGACGATGAAGAAGAGCGGCATGATCTGCACCACCCAGCTGACCGGCCCGAACCACGCCTGGTGCTCGAGCGCGTTCTCGAGCACGGGGCCGTCGGGGCCGACGCCGACGCCGACCATCATCGCGTGCAGCAGGAACACCGCCCCGAGCAGCACCACCCGGATCGCGTCGACGCTCGCGTCGCGTCGAACCCCGGTTCGAGGGCGGGCGGATGCCTCGGGGCGGGCGGATCTGGCGGGCGGTCGTCGTTCGAGGGTGTCGGTCATGGGCCGCAGGCTATGAACGCGGTTCGCGCCCGGACATCACCCGCGGGAGCGGTTCGCGGCCCCTACCCGGGTACCGCGGCAGGGCCCGACCGCACCGCTGGTCGAGGAGCGCCGACGCGGAGCGGCGACGCGTCTCGAAACTTGGTGAGCCGCTCTCGAGACCGGGTCACCGGGTTTCGAGACGCGTGCTGGTTTCGAGACGGCGCTGGCGCGCCTCCTCAACCCACGGCCTTCGTCGCGCGCCCCTCAGCCCGCGGAGGGGGTCACGAGGCCGGTGTCGTAGGCGAGCACGACGGCGTGCACGCGGTCTCGGAGGCCGAGCTTCTGCAGGATCTTCGAGACGTGCGTCTTGACGGTCTGTTCGGCGATGAAGAGCGCCGTCGCGATCTCGGAGTTCGACATGCCGCGCCCGACGAGCGTGAGCACCTCGAGCTCGCGCTCGGTGAGGGCCGCGAGCCGGTTGCCCGTCGGCTTCGGCGGCGGCCCCGAGCGGGCGAAGTCCTCGATGAGCCGCCGGGTGACGCTCGGCGCGAGCAGCGCGTCGCCGCCCGCGACGACGCGCACCGCCTGGACGAGCTCCTCGGGCGTGGCGTCCTTCAGCAGGAATCCGCTCGCCCCCGCCCGCAGGGCGTCGTAGACGTACTCGTCGATGTCGAAGGTCGTCAGCATGAGCACCTTCGGCACGTAGTCGGAGCTGCGCGGCGGGGTCTGGAGGGCGCGCGTCGCCTCGATGCCGTTCTGCCGCGGCATCCGCACGTCCATGACGACGACGTCGGGACGCAGCTCGTGGGCGAGCGCGACCGCCTCGTCGCCGTCGGCGGCCTGGCCGACGACGTCGATGCCGGGCTGGGCGCCGAGCACGGCGGCGAACCCGGCGCGCACCATCGCCTGGTCGTCGGCGATGAGCACCGAGATCGTCACCACGGGCCTCCGTCCGACCCGAGCGGAAGGGTCGCGAGTACACGGTAGCCGCCGCCCGGGCGGGGACCGTGCTCGGCGCGCCCGCCGAGCAGTGCCGCGCGCTCGTCGATGCCGACGAGGCCGTGTCCGCCGCCCGCCGTGCCGGGGGCGTCGGCGGCGCCGCCCGGGCCGGCCGCCGGGCCGGGTGCCGCCTCGTTCTCGACGCCGACCACGAGCTCATCGGCGAGCACCTCGATCGACACGTGGGTCGACGCGCCCGGCGCATGGCGCACGACGTTGCTCAGCGCCTCCTGCACGATGCGGAACGCGGCGGTCGCGGCGAGCCCGCCCGAGGGCAGCCGGTCGCCGAGCTCGAGGGTGACCGGCACGCCCGCGCGCTCGACCGAGGCGACGAGCGACGGCAGCTCGTCGAGCCCCGGCTGCGGCGCGGTCTCGGCGATCGCGTCGGAGCTGCGCAGCACGCCGAGCAGCTGGCGCATCTCGGTCATCGCGGTGCGCGCCGACTCGGCGATCTCGGCGAACTCGGTGCGGGCGTCGTCGTTCAGCCCCTCGACGCGGTACGGCGCGCTCGTCGCCTGCACGTGGATGATCGAGAGCCCGTGCGCGACGACGTCGTGGAGCTCGCGGGCGATGCGGTTGCGCTCCTCGACGAGCACCCGGCGCTCCTGCTCGGTGGCGGAGACCTCGCGCTCGCGGAAGAGCTCGCGCATGATGACGCGTCGCTGCGACACGAGGAGCGCGACCGGCAGCGCGACCGCGGTGATGCTCGCTGCGACGATGGCGTTCGCGAGCGCGCCGGCGTCGACGAACGCGAACGGTGCGGTCACGACGACTCCGGCGAGCCAGACGGCGAACATGCCGCGCCAGCTCATGCCGTTCATGCCGAGCAGGAAGAGCAGCGCGGTCTGGCCCACGATCGTGGTCGCGGCCCACGGCCACGGCGCCCCGTCCGAACCGGCCGAGAGCAGCGCGAACGAGAAGATGCCCGCGACCGCGACGATCGCGGCCGCCTTCGGGAAGCGCATCGCGAGCGGCAGCGACCCCGCGAGGGCGAGGCTCGTCGCGAAGGCTCCGAGCACGTGCACGCCGTAGATCGTCGCGGCGAGCGGCACCGAGATCGCGAACAGCACGACGGCGAGCGCGGATGCCGCGACCCACGCCCACGCGCGGAGGCGTCGTTCGGCATCGGGGGTCGCGGCCGCGGTGCGCGACAGGACGGGCAGGGAGGCGTTCATGATGCCAGTCAGCCTGTCACGGCCGGTCGACGTGCACATCCCTCCGCGGAGCGGTCTCGACCCGGTACCCGGGTAGGGCCGCCGACGCGGCCGGTCGCGATCAGTCGAGTCGGAGATGGCGCGAGGCGCGGACGTCGTCGAGCCGCTGCTCGCGGTTCTTCGCGATGAGCCGGTCGTCGCGGAGCGGCAGCTGCACCTGCTCCTCGGCGATGATGCCCGCGCGCAGCTGGCGCGCCCGCTCGACCTCGGTGTCGAGCACCGCGCCGAACAGCAGCGCGAGATTCGACAGCCACACCCAGAGCAGGAACGCGATCGCACCGCCGAGCACGCCGTAGGTGCGAGAGTAGGTGCCGAAGCCGAACACGTAGAGCGCGAACAGGGCGCTCACGCCGACCCAGGCGAGCAGGGCGCCGGTCGCGCCGACGCTGAACCAGCGGAGGTGCCGGCGCCGCACGTTGGGGGCCGCCCAGCACAGCAGCGCGATCGCGACGACGCCGATCGCGGCGAGCAGCGGCACCTTGCCGAGATCCCACCAGAAGGCGACGCCCTCGTCGAGCCCGAGGGCCCGGGCGGTCGCCGCCGCGATCGGCCCGGTGATGACGAGCCCGACCACCGCGATCGCCCCGAGCAGCAGCACGACGGCCGACACGGCGAGCATCGCCGGGCGCATCGCCCAGAACGGCCGGCCCTCGTCGACCCGGTAGATGCGATTGAGCCCCCGCCCGAGCGAGCCGACGTATCCCGAGGTCGCCCACAGCGCCGCGAGCAGGCCCGTCGCGAATGCGAGACCCGCGTGCGAGGCATCCAGGAGCTGTTCGAGCGGTTCGCGCGCGGCGTCGACGGTCGCCGCGCTCGCCGACTCCTCGACGACGCGGAGCGCGAGCGCGACGACCGTCTCGGCGCTGCCGAACACCCCGATCGCGGCGAGCGCCGCGAGGAGGGCGGGCAGGCTCGCGAGCACCGCGTAGAACGTGAGCGCGGCGGCGATGTCCTGCACCTGGTTGATGCGGTACTCGTGCACGGTGCGCCTGAGGATGACGCGCCAGTCGTCACGGCTGAATCGCACGGGGGAGTCGGGCATGCGGCCTCCGATCGGCCCGAGCCTACGGCCGGACGGGCTCGCGGGGCAGGGGGTTGCGCGCGCGGGCGTCAGCCCAACTGCGCGTGCAGGAACGTCGCGACCCGCGCGCGCAGCGGCTCGTCGAGGATGCCGATCGAATGCTCGCCGCCGGGCACCACCGCGAGCTCGACGGGCACGCCGGCCGCCTCGAGCACCGCGGCGAGGCGGGTCGACTGCCCGAGCGGCACGATCTCGTGCTCGGCGTGGCCGATGAACACGGGCGGGTCGCTCGGGTCGACGTGCGTCGCGGCCGACGCCTCCATCGCCTGGGGGCAGCGCGCGTCGGGGGTGTTCGACGCGCATCCGAGGTAGTCGGCGATGATGCCGCGCAACCACACGGATGCCTCGTCGGCATCGAGCGCGGCCGAGCCGAGCCCGACCGGGCCCGACAGCTCGACGACCGCCGCGACGCGCGAGCCCGCGTCGAGCGCGCCATCGCCGCGCGTGCCGAGCAGGGCCGCGAGGTTGCCGCCCGCCGAGCCGCCGAAGGCGCCGATGCGCGCCGGGTCGATGCCGAACCGCTCGGACTGCTCGGGATCGCGCAGCCATTCGACGGCGAGTGCGACGTCGTCGATCGCCGCCGGGAAGACCGCGCCGGGCACGAGCCGGTAATTCACCGAGACGCCGACGAAGCCCTCGCTCGCGAGCCACAGGCAGACGTTGCGCCAGTCGGGGTTCGCCTTGTCGCCGCGGGTCCAGCTGCCGCCGTGGATCGAGACGACGGCGGGCAGCGGCGACTCGGCCTGATCGGCGCCGTCGGCGGGGGTCGTCGCCGCCGGTCGGCACACGTCGAGCGTGAGCAGCGTGCCGTCCTCGCGGACGCCGTACTCGAGGTCGGACTCCACCCGCAGCCCGTCGGGCGGGGTGAACGTGCGGATGCCCACGATCTCGTCGCCGACGACCTCGCTCGCCGCATCGGGGCCGGGCGGTTCGATCTCGCGCACCTGCTGGTGGAAGCCCGAGAGCGCGACGACACCGGCGATGGCGGCCGCTACGGCCGCGGCGGCCAGGGCCACCCGATTGCGGCGGGTGCCGGAGCCGCCTGTGCGTCGGGTCGAGTTCACACCGGGCTCCGGGTTCAGGGGTGGAGCGATGCTAACCCACGATCGGTCGATCTGGAAACGCTTGCTCACGACTGCGAGACGAGCGCCCCCGTCTCCGCGTCGAACGTCACCGTCGCGTCGTCGTAGGCGGAGTCGAGCAGGACCATCGCCTGCACGGGCCGGGCGCCCGAGGCGTCGGCCACGCCCGCCCGCTGGAACCGCACGATCACCGACGACGGGTCCGAGATGCCGCTCTCGTCCTCCGCAGCGGCGATGTAATCCCGCACCCGGCCGAAGTCGACGACGCTGACGTCGAACAGCTCGGCCTCGGGGTCGTCGGGCTGGATCAGCTCGGGGCCCTGGTGCTCGGTGCGGTCGTAGCGGTACTGGTAGTCGTCGATCGTGAGGGCGCCGGGCGACGACGGTGCCGTGGCGAGCGCGTAGCCGTCGTAGAAGCCGACGCTCGTGAACTGCGCACCGCCGACCTCGCGTACGAGCGCGTCGACGATCTCCTCGTGCCGGTCGCCCTCGACGACGCCGGCGGCGGCGGGGTCGCCCGACGCGATCGCCGAGATCGACCGGCTGATGGTGCCGTAGGCGGGCACGAGGGTCGCGGCGGCCGCGATGGCGAGCACGATCGCGAACACCACGGTGTGCACCGGGTTCGATCGCAGCTTCGGAATGCCGAGCAGCGTCTCGGGCTCGCTCGGCCACGCCTGCGCTGCCGCGGCGAGCGGGATGGTGCGGTCGGCGCCCGCGCGCAGGCGCTCGGCCTCGCGCATTCGCTCCCAGTCGTCGGGCGGATCCATGACGAGCAGCACGTTCGCCTTCGTCTCGACGGGGCGGCGCACGACGACGACGCAGCCGGGCTGCAGGCGCGGCAGCGCGACGAGGTCGACGATCTCGCGATGCACGGTCGTGTACGCCGCACGGTGGCGGGGCGCCACCGTGAGCACGAGCTCGCACTGCGGCTGGTCGTTCACGGTCATGCCCGTGCGGCGGATGCGCTCGATGCGCGCGAGGGCGAGCTCGCCGGTCGGATCGGCGGCGACCGCGACCGCGCGGCGGCTCGTCGTGAAGACCGAGGCGGTGCCGGCGAGCAGGCCGATCGTGAGCGCGATGCCCCACACCATCGAGTAGCGGGGGTCGCCGGTGACGATCGCGCCGATCAGGCCGCCGGCGGCGACGCCGAGGCCGACCGCGGAGAGGATGCGGAGCATGGTGCGGGTCCTTTCGGGAGGTCGGGTCCCACGATGGCCCGACCCGCTGCCCGCCCGGATGGGTAGCGATTGCTCATTCGCCGCCCGTCGATGCTCAGGCGGACGCGCGTCCGCCCGTGAGCGCCTCCGCGCCGCCGCCCGCGAGCGCCTCCGCGCCCCCGCCCGCGAGCGACTTCGCCATGCACACGCTGAACTCCTCGCCGACGTACTGGCCGAACTGCTCGATGCGCCGGTAGCCGTGCTTCTCGTAGAGCGCGAGGGCGGGCAGGTGCCGGGGCCCCGTCTCGAGCACGATCTCGTCGATGCCGCGCGCGGCCGCGTCGGCCTCGATGCGCGCGAGCAGGGACCCGGCGACGCCGAGCCCGCGCCCGGCCGGGTCGACGAACATGCGCTTCAGCTCGCCCCGCACCGCGCTCGCGGACGGGGCCGGGCCCGAGGCATCCGCCCCGCCGCCCGCCGCCTCGTCGACGAGCGCCGCGATGCCGACGGCCGCCCCGGCGGCGTCGCGCGCAACGTACAGCCGCACCTCGGGCCGCTCGAGCTGGGCGACGTCGAGCAGGAAGCACGCCTCGGGCGGGTACAGGCCGCGCGAGTACTCGGTGCTGCCCTCGAGCAGGCGCTCGACCTCGGGCTGGCGGGGCGGTTCGACCGCGATCGAGACGGATGCTGCGGAGCGGGGTCGTACGGCCGGCATGCGACGAGCGTAGGCGGCGCGCGTTTCGCGCAGGTTTCACGGCGACGGCCCCGCGGCTCCGAGTGGAGTCGCGGGGCCGTCATGCGTCGAACGGCTGCTCGGCGTCAGCCGACGATCGCCTCGGGCGTGACGCCCCGTTCGTGGATGCGCTGCACGAGCTCGCGCAGGAACGGGTGCTCGTCGGCGCTCAACCCGTCGGGGTTCGCGATCGTGAAGACCGTGCTGCCCCCGGCGGTCGCCTTCGTCGCGTCGTCGGTGTACTCCGCGACGAGCGCGGCCACCTGCTTCGCGTCCTTCGGCGCCACCGTGATCGAGATCGGCCGCCACTCGCCGCCGAGGTCGGCCGCGACGGGCGCCGCCTGCGCCGCCTCCCGGGCCGCGACGGCCCTGCTCGAGTCGGCCTGCGTCCCGCCCGCCGGCATGAGCAGCGCGTTCGCCACGAGCTGCATGCCCGAGTCGTTGTACGCGCGGAACAGCGGGTTGAACGCGTAGAGCACCGCGTGGCCCGACCCGACCGGCTCGTCGACGACCGCCGCCGAACCGCGGAGGGCGTCGGCGCCGACGGAGTAGCCGTTCGTCCAGAACGTGTCGCCCGTCGGGTAGGTCACGACGTTCTCGCCCGTCGTCGACGGCTCGAGGATCGGGTCGCCGTTGTTGAAGGCGAAGTCCTCGCCGGGGCGTCCGAGACCCACCGGGCTCGAGGCATCCGTGTCGACGCGGAAGTGCGAGCCGACGACCTGGTAGCCGGCCGGCTTCGCCCGCTCGGTCGTGCTCGTGAGCCCCGCCGAACGCGCGACGCGCGTGCCCTCGTTGCGGAAGCCGAGGTAGACGCCGCCGTCCTCGACCCAGGCCTTGAGGTTCGCCTGGCCCGTCGCCGTGAGTCCGCCCGTCGCGTTCGAGCCGTCGGGCACGACGAGCACGTCGCGGTCGGTGAACGCGGCCGTGTTGTCGTTGATGTCGGCGGTCGTGACGGGTGCGAGGTCGAGGCCCCAGCGCTCGCCGAGCACGAACCTCGTCTCGCCGTGCGAACCCGCCGTGAGCGAGATGCCGGTGCCGCCGAACAGGCCCACGTCGGGCAGGGTCAGCGCCGAGGCGTCCGTCGGCGTCTCGGCGTTGACGAGGCTGATGCCCGACGCCCGCGCCAGCCGGTCGAGGTCGACCGAGCGCATCGCCGAGGTCGGCACGACGACCGTGCCGTCGGCGGTGCGCGTCAGCTCGACGCCCTGGCCGAGCAGGGCGAACGTCAGGTCGGCCGCCTTCGACGAGTCGAGCGGGTACGTGTACGACTCGCCCTTCTTCGCCGTGTTCGCGAGGCCGCCCGCCGTGTCGGTGACGCGCTTCGCCTTGGGCTGCACGTCGTCGCCGGTCGAGAGGGCGTTCATGCCCGCCAGCAGCGGGTTGCTCCACGACGAGACGTCGTAGAAGTACGGGAACGGCACGTACGGGTCCTCGCCGAGCGTCGCCTGGATCCAGTGCTTCTGCGGCTGCGCCATCGGGATCCAGTAGGAGCCCGCGGGCACGGTCACGTCGGTCGCGTCGCGGCCGCCGAAGAGGCGCGCCGAGTCGAGCTCGAGCGGCTTCTGCACCTCGTAGACCTCGACGTCCATGCGGCGCAGGCGGTCGACGAGCTCTCGCACGTCGCCGAGCTGGCGGTCGGGCAGCAGGAAGTAGCTGCGCACCGTCAGGTCGGGCACCGGGAACTGCACGGTGTTGGTGGGCTGCACGACCTCGTTGGGCTCGAGCGTGCCGGCCTCGCCCTCGGTGAGCGCGGTCTTCCAGATGTCGTACCAGCTCGTGAGGATCTCATGCTTGTTCTCGGCGGCCCAGCCGGTCGTCGCCCACTGGGTGAGGAACTGCTGCTGCACCCGGTCCTCCGTCGCCGAGGCCGACCCCTTCTCGTAGGTCATGCCGGCCGCGCCGAACCCGGTCGCGGGCACCGTGTCGCCGTAGCCCATGTAGAACATGTCGTACGAGCGGTAGTTGAAGTAGCACTCCGTCGTGACGGTGTCGGTGCAGATGCCGTTGTAGTTCTCGGTGAACGTCGCGGCGTTCGCGTCGCCGATGCGGTTGATCCAGTCGACCGGCTGGTCGGCGATCTCGTGGTGGATCGGGTCGGCGTTCGGCGGGAAGAAGTACTGCCGGCCGCCCATCTCGTGCGCGTCGATGAACACCTGCGGCGGGAACTGGCGCAGCAGCTCGAGCTTCGCGTCGGTCTCGACCTGGGTGCGCGCGAACCAGTCGCGGTTGAGGTCGAAGCCGAAGTCGTTCTGGCGCCGGTTCGCGTTGCGGCCGTCGGGGTTCTGTGTCGGCATGATCACGGTGATCAGGTTGTCGAGCCGGTTCTCGACGTCGCACGAGAGGCCCGACGACAGCTCGTACAGCGTCTTCAGCGCTGCGTCGGCGCCCGACTTCTCGCCGCCGTGCACGTTGCCGGCGATCCACGCGATCGCGGGCAGGTCGTCGGCGTAGACGGCGGCCTTCTTGTCGTTCAGGGCGCGCGGGTCTCGCAGCTCGCGGATCTGCCGGGCGATCTTGTCGAGCGCCGGCTTCGTGACGTTCGACGACTTCGACACGATCGCGTACGGCATCTCCTCGCCGCCGTTGCTCGTCGCCACGGTGCCGGAGACGACGCGGTCGCTCGCGGCGTCGATCGCGGCGACGTACTCCTGGATCTGGTCGACGGTGACCGGATCGGCCTGGCCGAGACCGAGCGGCGTGCCCAGCGCGTCCTCGGGCGACGGCACGGACGCGATGCGCGCGTCCGGGTCGGCCGAGCAGTCGGCGGTGGTGGATGCCGCGGCGAATGCCGAGGCCTGCGGTTGCGCCGTCGCGGCGACGGCCGGAACCACGGCCGCGGCCGGGATCAGGAGCGCGCTCGCGAGGAGTGCGCTCGTGCGGGTGAGACGGAGTTCTCTGTGCTTCATCGGACGGTTTCCTCCAGAACCGGCCGCGGGGGGCGGCCTGCGGCCGAGTCTGCCAGCGCCCCCGTTCGGGGGATAGTCCTCCTTTCGGCCCACCCGCACCGCCCGGTTCCGCACCGGATTCACGCGCTGCACGGGGGTTTCCCAGACGATTTCCGGTACCATCGACAGGTCGGTTCTAGGCACCGCGTTCGCGCGGATGGGTTTGTGAGTCTGAAGGGCCGGTTCCGAGACGTCCGGTCTCGGATAGTCACCGTATGTGAACGGCCCCGGTCGACGATGTTCCGGGTTCTCGGCGTGCTGCGCTCGCAGCGACGCCGCCATGTACCTGTCGTACAACCCAGGAAGACACCACCGTGCCCAAGAACAAGAAGCCCAAGGGCGGCCGCCCGGCCGCGAACTTCGACCCGTCGTACGCGAAGGGCGGCAAGAGCCGCGGCGCGCACAAGTCCGGCGCGCAGAAGGCCGGCTCGCGCAGCCCCGGCCACCGCGGCTACCGTCCCGAGGAGGAGGCGCCCGCCAAGCAGCGCTGGTCCCGTGACGAGCGCATCGCCGCGGGGCGCACTCCGCACCGCGCCGAGCGCGAGGGTCGCGCCGAGCGCGATGGTCGCGCCGAGCGCGGGTACCGCGACGACCGCGCGCCCCGTCGCGAGTACGGCGACCGCCCCGCGCGTCCGCACTACCGCGAGGACCGTCCGGCCCGCTCCTCCGATCGCAACGGGCGCGACGACCGCGCGCCGCGCGCGTTCGACCGCGACGACCGCGGCCCCCGCCGCGACCGCGACGACCGTCCCGCACGGTCCTTCGACCGCAACGACCGCAACGACCGCAACGACCGCAACGACCGCTCGTCGGGTTCGTTCGACCGCGAGCACCGCGGCCCCCGCCGGTACGACCGCGACGATCGCGGTGCTCGCCGGTACGACCGCGACGACCGACCGGCTCGTTCGTACGACCGCGACGACCGCGCCTCGCGCCGGTACGACCGTGACGAGCGTCCCGCACGTTCGTACGACCGCGGCGACCGGGTCCGCGACGACCGCAGTCCTCGCCGCGAGTTCGACCGTCCCGGCTTCCGCGACTCCGAGCGCCGGCCGTCGAACTTCTTCCCCGCCCGCGACGAGGCGCCCCGGTCCTCGCCGAACGACGACGTCGTGCTCGAGCGACTCGCCGCCGAGGCCATCACGGCCGACGCCGTCGAGGGCGTGACCTTCACCGACCTCGGCCTCGGCGGCAACGTCGTGCGCACCCTCGACGAGCTCGGCGCCGTGTCGCCGTTCCCGATCCAGGCGGCGACGATCCCGGTCGTGCTCGAGGGTCGCGACGTGCTCGGGCGCGGTCGCACCGGTTCGGGCAAGACGATCGCCTTCGGTGCGCCCGCCGTCGAGCGGCTCATGCAGCTCTGGACCGCATCGGGCAAGGCCGGCGGTCGCCGCCAGTTCGGCCGCAAGCCCCGCGCGCTCATCCTCGCCCCGACGCGCGAGCTCGCCCTGCAGATCGACCGCACCGTGCAGCCGATCGCGCAGAGCGTCGGCCTCTTCACGACGCAGATCTACGGCGGCGTGCCGCAGGGGCGCCAGGTGGGTGCGCTGCAGCGCGGCGTCGACATCGTGATCGGCACCCCCGGCCGCATCGAAGACCTCATCGAGCAGGGCCGCCTCGACCTCTCCGAGGTCGTCATCACCGTGCTCGACGAGGCCGACCACATGTGCGACCTCGGGTTCCTCGAGCCGGTGCAGCGCATCATCCGCCGCACCGCGCCCGGTGGACAGAAGCTGCTGTTCTCGGCGACCCTCGACACGGGCGTGGCCGCCCTCGTCGACGAGTTCCTCGTCGACCCGGCCGTGCACGAGGTCGCCGGTGAGGACCAGGCGTCGTCGACGATCGACCACCGCGTCTTCGTCATCGACAACCGCGACAAGCGCGACATCGTCGCCGAGCTCGCGAACCGCGAGGGCAAGACGCTCGTCTTCAGCCGCACGCGCGCCTTCGCCGAGGACCTTACCGACCACCTCGAGGACGCGGGCATCCGCGCGGTCGCCCTCCACGGCGACCTGAACCAGTCGCGCCGCACCCGCAACCTGCAGCAGCTCACGAGCGGCCGGGTCGATGTGCTGGTCGCGACGGATGTCGCGGCGCGAGGCATCCACGTCGACGACATCGATCTCGTGATCCAGGCCGACGCGCCCGACGAGTACAAGACGTACCTGCACCGCGCCGGCCGCACGGGCCGCGCGGGCAAGGCCGGTCGCGTCGTGACCCTCATCCCGCGCAACCGCCAGCGTCGCCTGAGCGAGATGCTCGGCCGGGCCGAGATCGAGGTCGACTTCGAGGACGTGCGCCTCGGCGACGCCGTGCTCGTCGAGGTCGGCCGCGTGGCCGACACGGCGGACGACTCGTCCGCCTCCTGAGCGAGGGGGAGTCGCGCCGCTAGCATGGGCGCGACGCGACTCCCCGGCACGGCCGTCGGGGCTCGGGCGGGAGCGCGGTGGGGAGGCGCACCCGCATGACCGACGAGCAGAACCCGCAGGCCGCTCCGCCGACCGGTCCGCCGGCCGCAGCAGCGCCGGCGCCCGCCGGGGCCGCCGCAGCGCCGCCGCCCGCGGTGAGCCGCACGATGCTCATCTGGTTCGGCGTCATCATCGTCGTGCTCTCGTTCGTCGCCGCGTTCCTCGGCTCGTGGCTCGCGCGTGGCGGCACGCCCGAGGCTGCGCCGTCGCCCACCCCGTCGGCGACGGTCGACGAGGCCGCCTACGAGGACGCGCTCGAGGAGATCCTCCCCGCCGGGTCGGCCGTGCGCGCCGGCAGCGGCGTTCCCGAGGCGGGCAAGGGCTACGACGGCGACGTCTACATCGACATCACGACCTCCGACGTGTACCTCTTCGAGGACGGCGAGTGGACCCTCGTCGGCAACATCCGCGAGTCCGCCGCCGAGAACCTCACGGGCGCCACCGGGAAGACCGGCGCGACCGGAGCACAGGGCGAGCAGGGCGAACAGGGGGAGCAGGGCGAGCAGGGCGAGGCCGGAACGCCCGGCACCCAGGTGCTGCTCGGCATCGGCGCCCCCTCGGCCGACACGTGCACGACGAACGGCGACGTCTACATCGACACGTCGACGGTGCAGTTCTACGAGTGCGCGGCCGGATCGTGGCGGCTCTTCGGCCCGCCGTCGACGCCGGCGCCCGCGCCGACGGAGCCGCCCGCCGCGAGCGACGAGCCGACCGACACCGAGGCGCCCGCCGACACGGAGGCGCCGTCGGAGGGCTGAGACCGGCCGTCAGCCCCGCACCGCGAGCGCGAACGGCAGCACCGCGGTCGCGCCGGCGGCCCGCAGCTCGCGCGCGGCGACCGTGAGGGTCCAGCGGCTGTCGACCTGGTCGTCGACGAGCAGCACGGGCCCCGCGGGCAGGTCGAGCCCGGCGGCGGAGAACCGCCCCCACACGCCCGCGAGGCGGAAGGCGCTGTTGCCGCCGGGCTGCCCGGTCGGCCCGCCGTCGACGAGCTCGAGCGCACCGAGGTAGGGGAGTCGCCCGATGTCGGCGAGGCCGCGGGCGAGCGAGTCGACGAGCTGCGGCTTCGAGCGCGACGGCATCGCGACGACCGCGACGGGCCGCTCTGCCCAGCCCCATTCGGCGAGCACGCGCACGCAGCCGTCGAGCACGCGCGGCGGCACCGGTGCGTCGGCCGCGCCCGCCGCGAACAGTTCGCGCAGGGTGCCGCCCCAGCCGAGGTCGGTGAGGCGAGCGAGCGCCCGTCCCTCGGCGGCGCGCTCGTCGGGGGCGATGCGCCCCTTCACCGGCACGCCGAGCCGGTCGGCGCCCGTCGGCCATTGCGCGCGCGGCTCGATCGGCACGCCCACCCGGTCGAGGGCGCCACGAGCGGCGGCGGATGCCTCGCCGCCGACGCTCGTCGGGTACCAGGGCCCGGCGCAGTTGTCGCACCGGCCGCACGGGGTGGCCGTGTCGTCGTCGAGCGAGCGCTGCAGGAACTCCATGCGGCAGCCGTCGGTCGTCTCGTACTCGAGCATGTGCTGCTGCTCGGCCTTGCGTTCGCCCGCGATGCGGCGGTAGCGGTCGGCGTCGTAGACCCACGGTTCGCCCGTCGCCACCCAGCCGCCCTGCACTCGGCGCACCGCGCCGTCGACGTCGAGCACCTTGAGCAGCAGCTCGAGCGGGGTTCGGCGAATGTCGACCATGGCCTCGAGGGCGGGCGTCGACGTCGGCCGATCGGGCGAGAGCGCCGAGATCACCCGGCCCGCCCGCTCTTCGTCGGGCATCGACGCGGTCGCGAAGTAGTGCCAGATGTCGGGGTCTTCGGTGCCGGGCATGAGCAGCACGTCGGCCGACTCGGTCGCGCGGCCGGCGCGGCCGACCTGCTGGTAGTACGCGACGGGCGACGAGGGTGCGCCGAGGTGCAGCACGAAACCGAGGTCGGGTTTGTCGAAGCCCATGCCGAGCGCGCTCGTCGCGATGAGCGCCTTGACCTCGTTGCGCTTGAGCATCGCCTCGGACTCGGCGCGCTCGTCGGGGTCGGTCTGGCCGGTGTAGGCGCGCACGGCGTGGCCGTGCTCGCGCAGCAGGCGGGCCGTGTCGTTCGCCGCGGCGACGGTGAGCGCGTAGATGATGCCCGAGCCCGGCAGCTCGTCGAGATGGTTGAGCAGCCACGCGAGCCGGCTCGGCGAGTCGGGCAGTCGCAGCACGCCGAGGCGCAGCGACGCGCGGGCGAGCGGCCCCCTGATCGTGAGCACCTCGGCCGCGGCATCCGCCCCGTCGCCCCCGCCGCCGACGAGCGTCGTCGTCGCGGTCGCGCCCAGCTGCTCGGCCACGTCGGCGACGACCCGGCTGTTCGCGGTCGCCGTGGTCGCGAGCACGGGCACGTCGGCCGGCATCTGCGCGATGAGCTCGCGCAGGCGCCGGTAGTCGGGCCGGAAGTCGTGGCCCCAGTCGCTGATGCAGTGCGCCTCGTCGACGACGAGCAGGCCGATGCGGTCGACGAGGGCGGGGAGCTGCGTCTCGCGGAACGAGGGGTTGTTGAGCCGCTCGGGCGAGACGAGCAGCACGTCGACCTCGTCGGCCGCGAGCTGCTGCTCGACGTCGCGCCACTCGTGCGCGTTCGTCGAGTTGATCGCGACCGCGCGCACGCCCGCTCGTTCAGCGGCGGCGATCTGGTCGCGCATGAGGGCGATGAGCGGCGAGACGAGCAGCGTGGGGCCGGCGCCGGCCCGGCGCTGCAGCGACGTCGCGACGAAGTAGACGGCCGACTTGCCCCAGCCCGTGCGCTGCACGACGAGTGCGCGCCGGCGGCCGGCGACGAGCGCCTCGATCGCTGCGAACTGGCCGTCGTGGAACTCGGCGTCGTCGCGCCCGACGAGCTCGCGGAGGGCGTCGAGGGCGGGCGCGCGCAGGTCGGTCATGCACCCAAGCCTGCCCGATGCCGCTGACAGCCTTCCGCGCGGGCGGGTGGATGCGATACGCTCTGGATTCCCTACCGAACAATCGGTCAGGAAATCGACCCCGACGCGGCCCCCACCCCTCCAGCCGCGTCGACCGGCGCCCTGGCCTTCGCCCCCATTGAACAACGGAGTTCGCATGTCGACTGCTGTCACCGACCCCGCCCCGCCCCGCGCGATCACCGCCGAAGAACGCAAGGTGCTCGCCGGCACCCTCGTCGGCACCTCGATCGAGTGGTACGACTTCTTCATCTACGCACAGGCCGCGGGCCTCGTGCTCGCGCCGCTCTTCCTCGCGCCCGTCGCCGAGTCGAACCCGGGTCTCGCCCAGGTGCTCTCGTTCGCGACGATCGGCATCTCGTTCCTGTTCCGTCCGCTCGGCGCGATCGTCGCCGGCCGGCTCGGCGACAAGATCGGCCGCAAGAAGATGCTCGTCTTCACGCTCGTCATGATGGGCCTCTCGACCGCGCTCATCGGCCTCCTGCCGACCTACGCGGCGATCGGCATCGCCGCGCCGATCCTGCTCATCCTCCTCCGCATCCTGCAGGGCTTCTCGGCGGGCGGCGAGTGGGGCGGTGCCGCCCTCATGGCCGTCGAGCACGCGCCCAACGCGAAGCGCGGCTTCTTCGGCGCCTTCCCGCAGATCGGCGTACCGGTCGGCATGATCCTCGCGACCTTCACGCTGTGGGTGCTCACGAGCTCGATGTCGCCCGAGGCGTTCATGGCGTGGGGCTGGCGCATCCCGTTCCTGCTCTCGATCGTGCTGATCATCGTCGGCTACGTCATTCGCAAGGCCGTCGAGGAGAGCCCCGTCTTCGAGGAGCTGCTGCGCCGTCGCAAGGAGGCCTCGGCCCCGCTCAGCCAGCTGTTCCGCAAGAACACGAAGCAGGTCGTGCTCACCGCGGTGATCTTCATCGCGAACAACGCGGCCGGCTACCTGCTCATCGCCTACTTCGCGACCTACGCGGTGACGGCGCTCGGCATGGACCGCCCGACCGTGCTGCTCGCGACGACGCTCGCGTCGTTCGGCTGGCTCGGCTTCACCCTCTGGGGCGGCCGCATCTCCGACCGGCTGGGCCGGGTTCGCACGTTCCAGATCGGGTACGTGTTCCTCGCGCTCTGGGCCGTGCCGATGTGGTTCCTCATCGACACGGGCGAGATCCTCTGGTACTTCGTCGCCCTCTTCGTGATGACGTTCGGACTCGGACTCTCGTACGGCCCGCAGGCTGCGCTCTACGCCGAGATGTTCCCCGCGAACGTCCGCTACTCGGGCGTCTCGATCGGGTACGCGCTCGGCGCGATCCTCGGCGGCGCGTTCGCCCCGATGATCGCCGAGGCGCTCATGAACCAGTTCCACGCCTCGTGGACGATCGGCGTCTACATCGCGATCGCGGCAGTGATCTCGCTCATCGGCGTCTCGCTTGTGAAGGAGACGAAGGACGTCGACCTGCTCGACTGATCCTTCGACGCACACGGATGCCTCGGGGCGAACGCCGCCCCGAGGCATCCGCGTCGTTCGGGGCTCGCTCGAGCGGCCGGGATGTCGCGGCGAGTGCCGTGACGTGCCATAATTACTTCCCGAACGCTCGGTCAGGAATTCGGCCGGGCGATACCGTGCACACGGTGCCCCGTCGACAACGCAGTCAGGAGAGAGCGCATGGCCGAGGCCTATCTCGTCGGAGGGGCGCGCACGCCCGTCGGCCGCTACGGCGGCGCCCTCGCCACGGTCCGCCCCGACGACCTCGCGGCTCTCGTCGTCGGCGAGGCGGTGCGCCGCTCGGGCCTCGCGCCGGGTGAGGCGGGCGAGATCGACGAGGTGATCCTCGGCGCCGCCAACCAGGCCGGCGAGGACAACCGCAACGTCGCCCGCATGGCCGTGCTGCTCGCGGGCCTCCCCGACGAGGTGCCCGGCGTCACGGTCAACCGGCTCTGCGCCTCGGGCATGTCGGCGATCACGATGGCGGCCCAGGCGATCCGCGCGGGCGACGCCGACCTCATCGTCGCGGGGGGCGTCGAGTCGATGACCCGCGCACCGTGGGTGCAGCAGAAGCCGAGCTCGGCGTGGGCCAAGCCCGGCGCCGCCTACGACACCTCGATCGGCTGGCGCTTTCCGAACCCCGAGCTCGTCGCCCGCGACAAGGCGACCTTCTCGATGCCCGAGACGGCCGAAGAGGTCGCCCGCGTCGACGGCATCACCCGCGCCGAGGCCGACGCCTTCGCGCTGCGCTCGCAGCAGCGGGCCGCCGCCGCGGTCGCCGCCGGACGGTTCGAGGCCGAGATCGTCGGCGTGCCGACGCACCGCGGGGACGTCCTCGTCGACGAGGGCCCGCGCCCCGACTCCAGTCTCGAGGGGCTCGCCCGGCTGCGCCCCGTCGTGCCGGGCGGCGAGGTCGTGACTGCCGGCAACTCGAGCTCGCTCAACGACGGCGCCTCGGCGATCGTCGTCGCGAGCGGCGCGGCGGTCGAGCGCTACGGCCTCACGCCGCGGGCGCGCATCGTGGTCGGCACGAGCGCCGGCATCGCCCCCGAGATCATGGGCCTCGGCCCCGTGCCCGCGACCGAGAAGGCCCTCGAGCGCGCCGGCATCGACCTCGACGAGATCGGATCGATCGAGCTCAACGAGGCGTTCGCGACGCAGTCGATCGCGTGCATCCGCCGGCTCGGCCTCGACGACGCGATCGTCAACGCCGACGGCGGCGCCATCGCGCTCGGGCACCCGCTCGGGTCGAGCGGCTCGCGACTCGTCGTCACGCTCCTCGGTCGCATGGAGCGCGAGGGCTCGCGCTACGGCCTCGCGACCATGTGCGTCGGCGTCGGCCAGGGGTCGGCCCTCATCGTGGAGCGCGTGTGATGAGCGAGACCCTCCGCATCGAGCGGCTCGACGACCGCGTCGTCGCGACCCTCGACCGCCCCGAGAAGCGCAACGCGATCGACCAGGCGACGATCGATGCCCTGCACGCGCTGTGCGGGGAGCTCGAGGCCGACCCGCGCATCCTCATCCTCACGGGCGCCGGCGGCGTGTTCGCCTCGGGTGCCGACATCGCGCAGCTGCGCGACCGTCGCGCCCACGACGCGAAGCGCGGCATCAATGCGAACGCCTTCATCCGCATCGCCGACCTGCCGATGCCGGTCATCGCCGCGCTCGACGGGTACGCCCTCGGCGGCGGCGCCGAGCTCGCCTACGCCGCCGACATCCGCATCGCGACGCCCTCGCTCAAGATCGGCAACCCCGAGACGGGGCTCGGCATCATCGCCGCGGCCGGCGCGAGCTGGCGGCTCAAGGAGATCGTCGGCGACGCCCGCGCGGCCGAGCTGCTGCTGACGGGCCGCACGATCGACGCCGCCGAGGCGCTGTCGATCGGGCTCGTCTCGTCGGTGCATCCGGCCGCCGACCTACTCGTCGCCGCCCACGAGATCGCCGATCGCATCTCCCGCAACGACCGGGCCGCGACGATGGCGACGAAGCGCGTCTTCCGCGCGCCGCGCTCGGCGCACCCCGCCGTCGACCTCGACGAGCAGGCCGTGCTCTTCGAGAGCCCCGAGAAGATGCGCCGCATGACCGAGTTCCTGGAGAAGAGGAAGCAGTGACCGAGACTCGAACCAGCACCGGCGCGCCGGCCGAGGTCGGCGTACTCGGCGGCGGCCGCATGGGCGCCGGCATCGCGCACGCCTTCCTGCTCGCCGGCTCGCGCGTGACCGTCGTCGAGCGCGACGCCGACGCCGCGTCGGCCGCCTCCGTGCGCGTGCTCGAGTCGGTCGACGCCTCGATCGCGCGCGGCACCGCCGACGAGGATGCTGCGGCATACGCCGGCCGCTTCGCGACGAGCACCGCCGTCGACGCGTTCGCCTCGTGCGACCTCGTCGTCGAGGCGGTGCCCGAAGACCTGGGGCTCAAGATCGACGCGCTCACGCGCGTCGAGTCCGTGCTGGCGCCCGGTGCCGCGCTCGCGTCGAACACGTCGTCGATCTCGATCGACCAGCTCGCGGCCCTGCTCGCGCGGCCGGGCCGGTTCGTCGGCATGCACTTCTTCAACCCCGTGCCGGCGTCGACCCTCGTCGAGATCGTCCGCGGCGAGGCATCCGACGCCTCGCTCGTCGACGACGCGCGCGACTGGGTGCGCGCCATCGGCAAGACGCCGATCGTCGTCGCCGACGCGCCGGGATTCGCGTCGTCGCGCCTCGGCGTCGCCCTCGGGCTCGAGGCCATCCGCATGCTCGAGGCCGGAGTCGCCTCGGCGGAGGACATCGACGCCGCGATGACGCTCGGGTACAAGCACCCCGTGGGCCCGCTGCGGCTCACGGACCTCGTCGGCCTCGACGTGCGGCTCGGCATCGCCGAGTACCTCGCCGAGACGCTCGGCGACCGATTCGAACCGCCCGCCCTGCTGCGCCGCCTGGTCGCCGAGGGCAAGCTCGGCCGCAAGACGGGCGAGGGCTTCTACCGGTGGGATGCCTCGTGAGGCATGAAGGGAACACGATGACCGAGATGCTGCCGAGCGAGATGCTGCCGAGCTACGTCCGCGGCGAGTGGTGGACCCCGGCGCCCGAGGCGGCCGAGCGGGCGACCGAGGTGCGCGACGCGTCGACGGGCGAGGTGATCGCCCGTGTCTCGACCGAGGGCCTCGACCTCGGCGCGGCGCTCGACTACGCCCGCACGGTCGGGCAGGCGAGCCTCGGCGAGCTGACCTTCCACCAGCGCGCGGTGCTGCTCAAGCAGATGGCGCTCGCGCTCACCGAGCGCAAGGGCGAGTTGTACGAGATCTCGAGCCGCACCGGCGCCACGAAGCAGGACTCGTGGGTCGACATCGACGGCGGCATCGGCGTGCTCTTCACCTACTCGGGCAAGGGCCGCCGCGAGATGCCGAACGCGAAGGTCTACGTCGACGGCGCGGTCGAACCGCTCTCGAAAGACGGTTCATTCCTCGGGCGGCATATCTACACCCGCCTGCCCGGCGTCGCCGTGCAGATCAACGCCTTCAACTTTCCCGTGTGGGGCTCGCTCGAGAAGTTCGCGCCGGCGTTCCTCGCCGGCATGCCGACGGTCGTGAAGCCCGCGACGCCCACCGGCTACCTCGCCGAGCACATGGTGCGCATCCTCGTCGAGTCGGGCCTGCTGCCCGACGGTTCGCTGCAGCTCGTGTCGGGCAGCGTGCCGACGCTCTTCGACGAGCTGCGCCTCGGCGACCTCGTCGGCTTCACCGGCTCGGCGTCGACGGCCGAGCGGCTGCGCGCCCACGATGCCGTGCAGACGGGCGGGGTGCGCTTCACGAGCGAGACCGACTCGATCAACGCCTCGGTGCTCGGCACCGACGCCGTCGCGGGCACCCCCGAGTTCGACGCGTACGTGAAGCAGCTCGTCGTCGAGATGACGACGAAGGCCGGGCAGAAGTGCACCGCGATCCGCCGGGCGATCGTGCCCGAGGCATCCGTCGACGCCGTCATCGACGCGGTGCGGGCGCGCATCGCCGAGCGCGTCGTCGTCGGCGACCCGCGCGCCGAGGGCGTCACGATGGGCCCGCTCGCTTCGCTCGAGCAGCGCGACGAGGTGCTGCGCCAGGTCGGCCGCCTCGAGCAGGCCGGCGGCGAGGTCGTCGTCGGTTCGACGAGCGCCCCCACCGTCACCCTTGCCGACGGCACGCAGGGCGAGGCCGCCGACGGCGCGTTCGTCGGGCCGGTGCTGCTGCGATTCGCGGATGCCTCGTCAGAGGCGCTGCACGAGGTCGAGGCCTTCGGTCCGGTGTCGTCGATCGTCGGCTACGGCTCGCTCGACGAGGCCGCCGCGCTCGTCGCGAAGGGCGGCGGGTCGCTCGTGACGAGCGTCGCGACCCACGACCCGTCGGTCGCCGTCGCGCTCGCCTCGGGCATCGCGGCGTACAACGGCCGCGTGCTGTTCCTCGACCGCGACGACGCGCGCACCTCGACCGGGCACGGCTCGCCGCTGCCGAACCTCGTGCACGGCGGCCCCGGGCGGGCCGGCGGCGGCGAGGAGCTCGGCGGCATCCGCGCCGTGCTGCACCACATGCAGCGCACCGCCGTGCAGGGCTCGCCCGAGATGCTCACCGCGCTCACGGGCGTGTGGCACCAGGGCGCGTCGGCCCGTCCGTACGAGGAGACCGGCGAGCCGCACCCGTTCCGCAAGTCGCTCGCCGAGCTGCGCATCGGAGACCAGGTCGCCTCGGCGCCGCGCGTCGTGACCCTCGACGACATCGAGACCTTCGCGAACTTCACGGGCGACACGTTCTACGCGCACATGGATGAGGAGGCGGCGGCCGCGAACCCCTTCTTTCCGGGCCGGGTGGCGCACGGCTACCTGCTCGTGTCGTGGGCGGCGGGCCTCTTCGTCGACCCCGAGCCGGGCCCCGTGCTCGCGAACTACGGCCTCGAGAACCTGCGATTCATCACGCCCGTGTCGCCCGGCGACGAGATCCGCGTCGAGCTCACGGCCAAGCAGATCTCGCCGCGCGAGACCGACGAGTACGGCGAGGTGCGCTGGGACGCGGTGCTGAAGAACCAGAACGACGAGCTCGTCGCGACCTACGACGTGCTCACGCTCGTCGCGAAGGAGCGCGCCGAGGCGCAGCCGGCGTAGGCCGGTCGACGTCGCACCGGGCCGAGCACCTTCGAACCTTCGAACCTTCGAACGATGCGGCCTCGGCGCGCCTGCGCCAGACTGGGCGCGAACGCGCCGACCAGGGCGCCCGCGAACGCGCCGACCAGGGCGCGACCGAAGGAGCGACATCCATGAACCGACTCTTCACCGCCGCCGTCGTCTACGTCGTGCTCGGGCTCGGCTCGGGCCTGTTCTACCGAGAGTTCACGAAGGCGAACGACTGGGTCGAGGGAACGCCGACCCAGCTGTCGGTCGTGCACACGCACCTGCTCGCCCTCGGCCTGCTCATGATGCTCATCGTGCTCGCCCTCGAGAAGGTGTTCACGCTGAGTGCGAGCCCGCTGTTCGGCTGGTTCTTCTGGGTCTACAACGCCGGCGTGCTGCTGACGAGCGCCATGATGGTCTGGCACGGCTCGCTGACCGTGCTCGGCGAGGAGTCGAACGCCGCGATCGCCGGCATCGCGGGTCTCGGCCACATCATCGTCACGGCCGGGCTCATCCTCCTGCTGCTGGCGCTGCGCAAGGGCATCACCGCCTCGCAGAAGTCCGAGCCCGCCGTGACGGCACCGGTCGCGGACTGAGCGGCGGGTACGGGGCGCCACCTCAGGGCCGCCCCGTACCCGAAATAGGGCGATGTCCGGATGCCTCGGCGGCACCTCAGGGCGGAGGCTGAGTGTCGATCGAAGGAGTCGACACCATGTACATCTCGGAGACCGCATTCCCGCACCTCGCCGCCGAAGCCGACGCGCGACTCGCGCGCACGCTCGAGCGGCGTCGCGTGATCGCCGAGCGCCTGGCCGAGGCGGGCGAGCCCGCCGGCCGTCGCGCCCGCGGTGCGCGCCGCGGGTGGTTCCAGCGCTCGGCCGTGCCCGCGCACTCGCCGCTCAGCGCGACCGCGTGAGCGACCGCGAGCACGCGACCGCGTGAGGAATGGGCAGGCGGGCGCCGGGCCCTTACGCGTCGGTCGCGTCGGGTGAGCCCGACGCCGTCGCGACCCACGCGATCGCGTCGGCCTCACGTGCGAGCGGGAACACCTTGAACTCGCCCGGCACGAGCCCGCCGAACGCGGTCGCGATGCCGGCGAGCACGTCGTGGTCGGTCACGAACGCCGCGCGGCGCCAGGCCGAGAGCGGACGACCGATGAGCTTCGCGTCCTCGAGCATCGCGCCGAACGAGAACCGGTCGAACTCGGCGCCCATGACGAAGACGAGGTCGAGCTTGCGTCCGTCGGCGAGCACGGCGTCGATCGCGGGGTCGAGCACGTCGCGGTAGTCGGCCGCCTCGATCGTGCCGACGGCACGGAAGCCGAGCACTCCGGCGGGCAGGTCGGCGAGCGGTTCGAGCATCGGAGTCTCCGTTCGTTCGAGGTCGCCGCCCGGGGATCCGGGGCCGGCGGGATCGTTTCAGGGCAGCAGCTCTTCGACCCGATTCTCGGTCGGCATGCGAAGTCCGTCGAGCGCGATCGCGATGACGTCGTCGGCGAGCCGGTCGGCGTTCTCGCGGCCGCCCGGCCGGTACCACTCGACGATCGAGTTGATCATGCCGAAGGCGAGGCGCGAGACGACGCTCGCATCGATGTCGCTGCGCAGGGTGCCCTCGCGCTGGGCCTCGGCCACGATCGCCGTGACCCGCTTGTCGAAGTCGCGGCGGCGGGCGAGCGCCCGGCGCTCGACCTCGGTGTTGCCGCGCACGCGCAGCAGCAGCGTGACCGACGGCAGCTCGTCGACGAGCACGTGCACGGCGCCCCGCAGCACCCGGTCGAGCCGGTCGGCGGCGCGGCCGCCCGCGGCGTCGCTCTCGTCGACGACGCCCTCGAGCCCGCCGAGCGCGGCATCGAGCGCCTGCTCGAGGATCTCGTCCTTCGAGGCGAAGTGGTGGTAGATCGCCGACTTCGACAGGCCGAGCCGTTCGGCGAGCACGCCCATCGACGTCGCGTCGTAACCGAACTCGTTGAACGCGGCGACGGCGACGTCGAGGATGCCCTGCCGGTCGTAGCCGGGGCGGCCCCGTCGCAGGCTTCCGTTCTCGCTCATCGCCCCCATCCTCGCATTCTCAGCGCGACCCGGTCGGTGGGCGCGGCGATTTCGAGACGCGTGCTGGTTTCGAGACGGCGCTGGCGCGCCTCCTCAACCCACCGCCTTCGTCGCTCGCTCCTCAACCATCGGTGTCACCCGTTGCGCAGGTCGTAGACCCGCTTGTACTTGCCCTCGCTGCGCGGCAGCGTGCCCGGCTCCTCGAGCTGCACGACCACGGTCGAGCCGACGTGCACCTTGATGCGCTGGGCGAGCACGACGGCCGCGGCCTCGCACGTCTCGACCGAGAGGTCGGGGTGCCGCTCGATGCGCACCTTCAGGGCGTCCATTCGCCCCTCCTTCGAGAGCTCGAGCACGAAGTGCGGCGTGAGCTGCTCGATGCCGAGCACGAGCTCCTCGATCTGCGTCGGGAAGAGGTTGACCCCGCGCAGGATGATCATGTCGTCGTTGCGTCCGGTGATCTTCTCCATGCGGCGCATGCCGGGGCGCGCGGTGCCGGGCAGCAGGCGCGTGAGATCGCGGGTGCGGTACCGGATGACCGGGAAGGCCTCCTTGGTGAGCGAGGTGAACACGAGCTCGCCCATCTCGCCGTCGGCGAGGACCGCGCCCGTGTCGCCGTCGATGATCTCGGGCAGGAAGTGGTCCTCCCAGAGGTGCGGGCCGTCCTTCGTCTCGAGGCACTCGTTGCCGACGCCCGGGCCCATGACCTCACTGAGGCCGTAGATGTCGAGCGCGTCGAGCCCGAGGCGCTCCTCGAGCTCGCGGCGCATCTCGTTCGTCCACGGCTCGGCGCCGAGCACGGCGAGCTTGAGCGACGTCGAGCGCGGGTCGATGCCCTGCTCGGCCATCGCGTCGGCGATCGTGAGCAGGTAGCTCGGCGTGCAGAGGATCGCGTCGGGCTCGAAGTCCATGATGAGCTGCACCTGGCGGGCGGTCTGTCCGCCCGACATCGGGATGACGGTTGCGCCGAGTGCCTCGATGCCCGCGTGCGCGCCGAGCCCGCCGGTGAACAGGCCGTAGCCGTACGCGTTGTGCACCTTCATGCCGGGGCGGATGCCGCTCGCGCGCAGCGACCGCGCCACGAGCGAGCCCCACCGCTCGAGGTCGCCCTTCGTGTAGCCGACGACCGTCGGCCGGCCCGTCGTGCCGCTCGAGGCGTGGATGCGCGCCACCTCGGACATGGGCACGGCGAACATGCCGAAGGGGTAGGTCTCGCGCAGGTCGGCCTTGGTCGTGAACGGCAGCTTCGCGACGTCGGCGAGCGAGCGGATGTCGCGCGGGTGCACGCCCGCCTCGTCGAACTTGCGGGTGTAGAGCGGCACGTGCTCGTACGCGTGCGCGACGGTCTGCTGCAGGCGCTCGAGCTGCAGCGCCTCGATCTCGGCGCGGCCCAGGCGCTCCTCGGGGTCGAGCTCGTCGGGCGCCGGCGGCCGCAGGCCGGAGACGGAGGGGACGGTGCTGGGGGAGTTGGTCGTCGTCGACACGGTGGCTCCTGGAGTTGGTGGGTCGCGACGCGGGGGAGGGCGTCGCCCGGAGGTCAGAAGGTTCGGTTGGTGGAGATGGATCGGCCGCGGAACTCGGCGACGGCGTCGCCGTGCTCGTCGACGACCGAGACGTCGTAGAGGCCCGTACGGCCCGAACGGGTGCGGCGCACCGCCGTCGCCGTGAGCTTCTGGCCCGCGTGCGTCGACTTGAGGAAGGCGATGTCTGCCCCGGCCGCGACGGTGACGCGGTCGTCCTCGTTGCACGAGATCGCGAAGGCCGTGTCGGCGAGGGCGAACACGAATCCGCCGTGGGTGATGCCGAACCCGTTCGTCATCTCCTCGCGCACGACCATGCTGACGACGGCGTGGCCGGGGTCGTCGCGTTCGACGACGATGCCGAGCCAGGCGGAGGCGCGGTCGCGCCGCATCATCTCGCGGTTGATCCCCTCGGCGTCGGCCGGTGCGTCGGTCGCGGCATCCGTCATCTCGTCACTCCTCGTCGAGTCGGGCGTCGTTGTCGGCCGCCGAGATCGAATATATACTAACTGAACGATCGGTTGGTAATATCGGGATGCCGCGGCCCACGTCGCGGCCGGCACCGACCGCCGCTGAACCCAGGAGTCGACGATGACCGCACCAGCAGACCTCCACCCCGTCACCGGGGCGGCGACCGATGCCGACGGCCAGGCCGCGTTCGACGCGATCATCGCCGCCGACTCGCGCATCGAGCCCCGCGACTGGATGCCCGAGGCGTACCGCAAGACCCTCATCCGCCAGATCTCGCAGCACGCGCACTCCGAGATCATCGGCATGCAGCCCGAGTCGAACTGGATCACCCGCGCGCCGAGCCTCAAGCGCAAGGCCATCCTCATGGCCAAGGTGCAAGACGAGGCGGGGCACGGGCTCTACCTCTACTCGGCCGCTCAGACACTCGGCATCGGCCGCGAGGAGATGATGCAGCAGCTCATCGAGGGCCGCGCGCGCTACTCGTCGATCTTCAACTACACGACCCCGACGTGGGCCGACATGGGCGCGATCGGCTGGCTCGTCGACGGCGCCGCGATCTGCAACCAGGTGCCGCTGTGCCGCGCGTCGTACGGCCCGTACGGCCGGGCGATGGTGCGCATCTGCAAGGAGGAGTCGTTCCACCAGCGGCAGGGCTTCGAGATCCTGCTCGAGCTCATGCAGGGCAGCGAGGCGCAGCGGCAGATGGCGCAGGACGCGGTGAACCGCTGGTACTGGCCGAGCCTGCAGATGTTCGGCCCGCCCGACGACCAGTCGCCGAAC
This sequence comes from Agromyces cucurbitae, assembly GCF_058349945.1. NCBI lineage: Bacteria > Bacillati > Actinomycetota > Actinomycetes > Micrococcales > Microbacteriaceae > Agromyces > Agromyces cucurbitae. Next base: position 350,304 of record NZ_JBYRES010000002.1, read on the forward strand.
TCGGCGCAGTCGATGGCCTGGAACATCAAGCGGTTCTCGAACGACGAGTTGCGCCAGCGTTTCGTCGGCATGCTCGTGCCGCAGGCCGAGGTGCTCGGGGTCACGCTGCCCGACCCGAACCTCGCCTGGAACGAGGAGAAGCAGGCCTACGACATGAGCGAGATCGACTGGACCGAGTTCAACGAGGTGCTCGCCGGACGCGGCCCCGCGAACGCCGAGCGGCTGCGCCGTCGCCGCGAAGCCCACGAGGAGGGTGCCTGGGTGCGCGAGGCCGCCGCCGAGTACGCCCGCAAGCAGGCCGAGAAGCAGAAGGCGGTGGCATGATGTCGACCCCCGGTGAGACCGGCACCGAGGCCTGGCCCCTGTGGGAGGTCTTCGTGCGCGCCAACCGCGGCCTGAGCCACGTGCACGTCGGCTCGCTGCACGCGCCCGACGCCGACATGGCCGTGCGCAACGCGCGCGACCTCTACACGCGCCGCAACGAGGGCGTGTCGATCTGGGTCGTGCCCGCCGTGGCGATCACGACGAGCGACCCCGACGCGAAGGGCGCCTTCTTCGAGAGCCCCGCGGGCAAGAACTACCGCCACGCGGTGTATTACACGAAGAGCGAGGGGGTGAAGCACCTGTGAGCGACACCGCCCACGGCGACGTCACCGTCGACCGGCTCGCGCTCGCCGACGAGCTCGCCGGCCAGACCGACGACGGCACCGCCCGCGTCGCCTCGCCCGAGGTCGCCGAGTATGCGCTGCGGCTCGGCGACGACGCCCTCGTGCTCGCCCAGCAGCTCGGCATGTGGATCACCCGCGCGCCCGAACTCGAAGAAGACGTGGCGCTCGGCAACATCGGACTCGACCTGCTCGGACACGCCCGCTCGTTGCTGCACTACGCCGGTACCGCCACGGGCCGCAGCGAAGACGACCTCGCGTACTGGCGCGACGAGCCCGAGTGGCGAAACGCGTGGCTCTTCGAGCAGCCGAACGGCGACTTCGCCTGCACGATCGCGCGACAGCTCGTGGCATCCCTCTACTGGTTCGAACTGTACGGCGCGCTCACCGAGTCGACCGACCCGACCCTCGCCGCGATCGCCGCGAAGGCCGTGAAGGAGGTCGACTACCACCGCGATCACGCCGTGCAGTGGACGCTGCGGCTGGCCGGCGGCACCGACGAGTCGCGTCGGCGCATGATCGACGGCGTCACGGTCACCTGGCCGTACGTCGACGAGCTCTTCGCCGACGACGAACTCGTCGAGCGCCTCGCCGCCGACGGGGTCGCCGTGCTGCCCTCGTCGCTGCGGCCCGCGTTCGAGGCGGCGGTCGACGCGGTCTTCGCCGAGGCCGAGCTCGAGCGTCCGACCGGGCGCACCGCGTACACCGCCTCGGGCGGGGGCCGGCGCGGCTCGCACACCGAACGGCTCGGGCCGCTGCTCGCCGAGATGCAGGTGCTCGCCCGGCAGCATCGGGGTGCGTCGTGGTGACGGCGATGACCACCGCCGGTCGAGTGGCGCCGATACGAGGCGGCGATGCGTCTCGAGACCGTGCCTGGTCGGTCGCCGCGACGGTGACCGACCCCGAGATCCCCGTGCTCACGATCGAAGACCTGGGTGTGCTGCGCTCGGTCGAGGTCGGCGACGACGGCGTCGTGCGCGTGCAGATCACCCCGACCTACAGCGGGTGCCCCGCGATGGACGCGATCCGCGACGACGTGCTGCTCGCGCTCACGCACGCCGGCTACGGCGACGTGCGCGTCGAACTCGTGCTCGCCCCGGCCTGGACGACCGACTGGATGAGCGACGCCGGCAAGGAGAAGCTGCGCCGTTACGGCATCCAGGCCCCGACCGGCACGGCGGCCGCGCGCGAAGCCGGCCCGGTGCGCGTGCAGCTCGCCGTCAAGTGCCCCCGCTGCGACTCGCTCAACACCCGCGAGCTCGCCCGCTTCGGCTCGACGTCGTGCAAGGCGCTCTACGAGTGCCGTGACTGCCTCGAGCCCTTCGACTACTTCAAGGTGCTCTGATGGCGGCGACGAACCTCGGCTCCACGGAATCGGTCGCCGAGGCGTTCCTCGCGTCGACCGTCGGCGGCGAGCACCTGCCGAAGCGACGTCGCGCCCGCTTCCACACGCTCGAGGTCGCCGAAGTGCGACCGCTCACGGGCGACTCGGTCGAGGTCACCTTCGCGGTGCCCGACGACCTCGCCGACGAGTACTCGTACCTGCCCGGCCAGTACGTCGCCCTCCGCAAGGAGCTCGAGGGCTACGAGCGCCGGCGCAGCTACTCGATCTGCCGCCCGCCCGAGCGGGGTAGCCTCTCGGTCGCGATCAAGCGCGACCTCGGCGGGGTGTTCTCGACGTGGGCGAACTCCGAGCTCAAGGCCGGCGACACGCTCGACGTCATGAGCCCGCAGGGCACGTTCACCTCGACGCTCGACGCGCTCGACGGCAAGCACGTGGTCGGCATCGCGGCCGGTTCGGGCATCACCCCGTTGATGGCACTGGCCCACGCCGTGCTGGCCCGCTCCGAGACCTCCGAGTTCGAGCTCGTCTACACGAACCGGTCGACGCTCGACGTGATGTTCCTCGAAGAGCTGGCCGAGCTCAAGGACCGCTACCCGTCGCGGCTCGCGCTGCACCATGTGCTCTCGCGCGAGCAGCGCACCGCGCCGCTGCTGTCGGGCCGCATCGACGCCGACAAGCTCGGCACGATGCTCGACGTGCTCATCCGCCCCGAGACGGTCGACGAGTGGTTCCTCTGCGGACCGTTCGAGCTCGTGCAGCTCGCGCGCGACACCCTCGCCGAGCGCGGCGTGCCGACCAAGCACGTGCGCTACGAGCTCTTCACGACCGACGCCGACCAGGTCGAGCCGCGGCACGGTCGCCCCGTCGTCGTGCAGCAGGGCGAAGAGACGGTCGCGATCGAGTTCACGCTCGACGGGCAGTCGTCGACGGTCGAGAGCCCGGTGTCGGCGAACGAGTCGATCCTCAACGCCGCGCTGCGCGTGCGGCCCGACGTGCCGTTCGCGTGCGCGGGCGGCGTCTGCGGCACGTGCCGCGCCCGCGTCGTCGAGGGCAGCGTGAACATGACCGAGAACTACGCGCTCGAGCCCGACGAGCTCGAGCGCGGCTACGTGCTCACGTGCCAGTCGCACCCGAAGTCCGAGCGCGTCGTGGTCGACTATGACGTGTAGCGGGCAGCCCGGCGTCGCCGCAGTCCGCCCTCGCGTGGCGCTGCCGCGCGCGGGTCGTGGGCGCACCCGCGCGCGGTCACGCGCACTGCGGGGGTGCATTTCCGACCCTCGAACGGCGTGTCGAGCCGATCGATGTCGGAAAATGACCCCCGGAACGATGTCCCGACGCGAAGGAGCGCAGCGATGATCGAGTTCACGGTCGACGAGCAGACCCGGGTCGGCGAGGTCGTGCTGAACGCCCCCGACAAGCTCAACGCACTCGACGAGCAGGCGATCGGCGAACTCGCCGCGGCCTACGCCGAGGCGCAGCGGCTCGCCGACGCCGGCGACCTGCGCGCGCTCGTGCTGCGCGGCGAGGGCCGCGCGTTCTGCGCCGGCCGCGACATCTCGGGCGTCGACCCGCGCGAGGACGACGTGCTCGGCTACCTCGGCGGGCGGGTCGAACCGCTCCTGCACACGATGGCGGGCCTGCCCGTGCCGACGTTCGCCGTCGCGCACGGCGCGTGCCTCGGCGTCGGGCTCGGCCTGCTCATCGCGAGCGACATCGTCTACGTCGCCGACACCGCGAAGATCGGCTCGCCGTTCGCGAACCTCGGCGCGACCCTCGACTCGGGCGGCCACGCCCTCTTCGTCGAGCGGCTCGGCGCGCACAAGACCATGGACCTCATCGTCACCGGCCGGCTCATGACGGGCGACGAGGCGGTCGCGTCGGGCCTGTTCAGTCGGGTCTTCGCGGCCGACGAGGTGCTGGATGCCACCCGCACGGCGGCCCGGGCCGCGGCGACGGGAGCGACCCAGGCGTTCGTCGCCTCGAAGATGCTCGTCGCGTCGCTGCGCGACGACCGGCTCGGGCTCTGGGCGTCGATGTCGGAGGAGAACCGCGCCCAGGCCGCCCTCTGCGACACGGCCGACTACCGCGAGGGCTTCGCCGCCTTCCAGGAGAAGCGCAAGCCCGAGTTCACCGGCCGCGGCTGACGAGCCCGGTTCACCCCGCCGGGTGCTCCTCGTGCTCGGCGATGTCGCGGCCGAGGTCGTCCTCGATGAGCAGGTCGCGGCGCACGTGGTCGGTGCGGTAGGCCGAACGGCCGAGCATGTGCGCCGTCATCGGCTGCGTGAGCAGCTGGAACGTCATGATCACGATGACGGTCGAGATGACGCCCCACGTCGGCGCGCGTAGCGCGATCGCGAGCAGCACGGTCGCGAGGCCGAGCACCTGCGGCTTCGTCGCGGCGTGCAGGCGGGTGAGCACGTCGGGAAACCGCAGGATGCCGAGTCCGGCGGCCATCGAGAGGAAGGCGCTCACCAGGATGAGCAGCCCGACCGCGACGTCTGCGCCGCTCATCGCCCACCTCCCCGGGCAGCACGCAGCGCGTCACGCGCGAGATCTGCGCCGTTCACGAGGCATCCTGCTTCGCCATGAAGCGGGCGATCGAGATCGACCCGACGACCGCGAACATCGCGAGGATGAGCAGCACCACGAGCGTGTCGGTATGCCGGTTGATCGCCATCTCGGCGCCGAGCGCGCACATCGCGATGGCGAGCAGCACGTCGGTCGCGAGCGCCCGGTCGAGGATCGACGGACCCTTGATGATGCGCACGACCGCGGCGATCGCGCCGATGCCGAACATCACGCCGGCGGCGATCGAGACGACGGTGAGGAAGGTCATGCGGTGCCTCCGTTCGAATCCTGCGAGCCGGATGCCGCGTGGCCGGCGCGCGCCCGACGGGCGCGACGCTCGGCGCGCACGATCTCGGCCTGCTCGTGGGTGCCGATCGCGAGCACGATGCGCTCCTCGGTGCCGAGCACCTGACGCCGGGTCTTATCGATGTCGGCCTGCGTTCGGGTGCCGAGCGCATGCAGGTAGAGCAGTCCCCGCTCGCGGTCGATGTCGACGACGACGGTGCCGGGCACGACCGAGATCGCCTCGGCCGTGAGAGTCGTCACGAGATCCGACCGGGTGTGCAGCTGCACGGCGATGATCGAGTTCATCGGCTTCCACCACGGCCAGATCGCGAGCACCGCGACCTGCAGCGACGCGTAGACGACGTCGACCATCATGCGGAGGCCGAGCAGCAGTCCGCGCCACGGGTTGAACCTTCCGCTGAGGAGCACGGGCGGCAGGTAGAGCACCCGCGTGACGGCGATCGCGAGGATGACGCCCGTCACGATGCTGAGCACGTCGATGTGGTCCCACAGCAGCAGCCACAGCACGAGCAGGCCGACCAGCAGCGGCAGCTGCCGCCAGACCGACCGCCAGCGCGACACCGGTTCGTTCGTGTGGCTCATCGGACGCCTCCGGGGAACACGATCGAGATGTACACCGACGGGTCGCTGAGCCCCTCTGCGGCGCGGCCCGCGTACTCGAACAACGGCCCCGCGAACACGGTCAGGCACACGGTGACCGCGACGAGCGTGGCCGTCGCGACGACCATCAGCACGGGCGTCGTCCGGGTGGCGGTGACGGTCGCGCCCTCGGGCGCCTCGAGCACCGATCCGAGCAGGGCCGACTCGTAGCCCTCGAGCTCGTCGCGGCGGCGCCAGAACGCCATGTTCCAGAACCGGGTGAGTGCGTAGAGGGTGATGAGCGAGGTCGCCGCGCCGGCCGCGATGACGACCCAGATGAGCCAGTCGGGCGCGGTCGCAGCGCCGGCGCCGCCGGCCCCCGCGCCCTGCGCGCCCGCGACGAACAGGCCGACCTTGCCGAGGAAGCCCGAGAACGGCGGGATGCCGCCGAGATTCACGGCCGGCACGAAGAACAGGATCGCGAGCAGCGGGGAGGCCTTCAGCAACCCCGCGAGCCGGTTGATCGACGTCGCGCCGCCGAAGCGCTCGATGAGCCCGGTCGTGAGGAACAGCGCCGTCTGCACCGTGATGTGGTGCACGACGTAGTAGATCGTCGCGGTCAGGCCGATGACGCTCGACAGGCCGATGCCGAAGATCATGTAGCCGATGTGGCTCACGAGCGTGAACGAGAGCAGCCGCTTGATGTCGGCCTGCGTGAGCGCGCCGAGGATGCCGATGAGCATCGTGAGCCCGCCGATGACGATGAACAGCGTCGACAGGTCGTTCTCGGGGAAGAGCACGGTCTCGGTGCGGATGATCGCGTAGACGCCGACCTTCGTGAGCAGGCCGGCGAACACCGCCGTCACGGGTGCGGGTGCGGTCGGGTAGGAGTCGGGCAGCCAGAACGACAGCGGGAAGACCGCCGCCTTGATGCCGAACGCGACGAGCAGCAGCAGGTGCAGGATGAGCTGCACGTCTTGAGGAAGCTCGGCGAGGCGCACCGAGAGCTGGGCGATGTTCGCCGTGCCCGTCGCGCCGTAGATGAGCGCGATCGCGCTGAGGAAGAAGAGCGACGAGACGAGGCTCGTGATGATGTACGTCACGCCCGAGCGGATGCGCTCGCCCGTGCCGCCGAGGGTCAGCAGCACGTAGCTCGCCGACAGCAGGATCTCGAAGCCGACATAGAGGTTGAACAGGTCGCCCGCGATGAACGCGTCGAACACGCCCGCGGCGAGGATCAGGTACGTCGGGTGGAAGATCGACACCGGCGTCTCGCGATGCTGGTCGGCGATGCCCTGTCCGACCGAGTACACGAGCACGACGAGCAGCATGATCGCCGAGATCACGAGCATGATGGCCGACAGCCGGTCGACGACGAGCGTGATGCCCCACGGGGCGTCCCACGCGCCGATGTAGACGACGGCGGGGCCGGTCTGGTCGACCTGCACGAGCAGCACCGCGGCGATCACCGTCACGGCCGCGAGCACGGTGACGCCGACGGCCATCTGCGCGCGCCGGTGCCGGCCGAGGATGAGGGCCACCGCGGCGCCGATGAGCGGCAGCAGCACGACGAGGGGCACGAGCGTCGCGGTCACGGGCGGCTCCCCTCATCGTCGTGGTCGCGGGCGGATGCCTCGCGCTCGAGCTCTTCTTCGTCGATGCCGGCGACGACCTCGTCGAACTCCTCGTCGCTCGCGTCGATGATCGACTGGATCGCCTCGTCGTCGGCGGCCGAGGAGCGGATGAGGTCGGCCGCCTCCTCCGCGTCTTCGGCCAGCTCGGCCTCGTCGTCGACGAGGTCGCCCTTCGCGCCGAGCTGCGCCAGCCACCACGACCGGTAGATGAGGGCGAGCATGAACGCCGTGATGCCGAGGTTGATCACGATCGCGGTGAGCACGAACGCCTGGGGCAGCGGGTCGGAGATCTCGCCCTCGTCGACGCCCTCGCCGAGGATCGGGGCGAGGCCGGGCGCTCCGCTCATGAGGTACATGAGGATGTTCACGGCGTTGCCCACGAGCAGGAACCCGATGAGCACGCGCGTGAGGCTGCGCTCGAGCATGACGGCGATACCGGCGCCGAAGAGGATCGCCATGAGGAGCACGAGCGTGAGCGAGGCGGTCATGCGCGCACCTCCTCGTCGGACGGTCGAGCAGGGTCCGCCGGTCGAGGAGCGCCCGGCGAAGCCGGGCGCGTCTCGAGACCGTCGGGATCGCCGGTCTCGTCGCCGGCCTCCTCGCCCTCCTCCTCCTGCCGGTCGACCTCGGCGCCGAGCGAGCGCAGGATGTCGAGCACGAGTCCGACGACGACGAGGTACACGCCGATGTCGAACAGCGTCGACGTGCCGATCGAGAGATGGCCGAGCACCGGCACGTCGGCCTCGAACCACGACGACTCGAACACCGTGAGCCCGAAGAGCAACGAGGATGCCGCGGTGCCGGCCGCGAGCAGCAGGCCCGTGCCGAGCAGCCGGCCCGCGTCGACGGGCGCCGCCTCGCCGAGCTCGTACCGTCCGCCGGCGAGGTACCGGGCGACGAGCGCGAGGCCCGCGAGCAGCCCGCCGGCGAAGCCGCCGCCGGGCGCGTTGTGGCCGACGAAGAGCAGGTACACCGAGACGATGATCGCGGGGTGGAACAGCAGCCGCACGAGCACCTCGATGAGGATCGAGCGATTGCGCGGCGACAGCGTGCGCCCGGCGAGCAGCCACGTCTGCCGGTTCGAGGCCGCCTCGGCCGCGGCATCCGTCTCGTCGTCGACGTCGGCGAGCCGCGGCTTCGCGGCCCGGATGCTCGATGCCGGCTCGAGCACGGGCTGCAGGCGGTTGCGGCGGTCGGGCTCGTCGAGGCGGGGCGCCCCGCCCGTGCGGCCCGACACGAAGATGAGGCTCGCGACGCCCGTGGCGACGGCGACGAGCACCGAGATCTCGCCGAGCGTGTCCCACGCGCGGATGTCGACGAGCATGACGTTGACGATGTTCTTGCCGTGCGCCTCGAGGCTGAGGGCGGGCAGCCCGTCGGCGATCGTCGGCTCGATGCGGGCGCCGAGCGCGACGAGTCCGATGACGGCCATCACGAGCCCGGCGAGCACGCCGATGATCGCCCGCGTGGTGCGGCCGAGCGCGGTCGGGTGCACGGCGCTCTGCTTCGGCAGCCGGCGCAGCACGAGTACGAACACCACGAGCGTGATCGTCTCGACGAGCGCCTGGGTGAGTGCGAGGTCGGGGGCGCCCGACATGCCGAACAGCAGCACCAGCCCGTACCCCGTGACGCTCACGAGCAGCACCGAGGTCATGCGCCGGCGGATGATCGCGGCCGCGACCGCCGCGACGGCCATGATGAACGCGATGAACGGCTGTGCGGGGTAGTCCCAGAGCCGCACCCCGTCGGGCCAGGTGCTGTTCAGCATCGCGGCGGTGCCGAGGCCCGCGATGAAGACGACCATGGTGATGGCCAGGTAGCCGGCGAGGCCGCGCACCTGGAACGCGGTCGTCACCCAGGCGGCCGCACGGTCGACGGCCGAGACGATGCGCAGGTAGCCGCGCGCCGAGTCGATCGCCGGCGGCAGCGCCGCCTGCATGCGGGCGACCCGCTGCCGGCCCCAGACGAGCAGGGCCGCGAGCGCGAAGACCGCCGCCGACAGCCAGAGGGCGGGTTCGAGTCCGTGCCACAGGGCGAGGTGGTAGTCGTGCGCCCCCGGCAGGGTGTCGGCGTACGCCGCGAGCAGCGGCTCGATGAACGTGATCGTGAACGCCGAGACGAGCGAGGCCGCCGCGAGCAGGGCCGGGGCGATGCCGATGGCCGGGCTCTCGCGGTGCAGGGGAGTGGGCGCGACCTCCCGCTTCGTGAAGAACGCGCCCCACACGAACCGCACGGTGTAGGCGACCGTGAGCACCGAACCGGCGAAGGCGGCGGCGAGGGCGACCCAGCCCCACGCGTCGCCCGCGAGGGCGGCGTCGAGGTCGGCGGTGAAGACCGCCTCCTTCGCGACGAAGCCGAGCAGCGGCGGCAGGCCCGCCATCGAGCCGGCGGCGACGAACGCGATGGTCGCGATCACGGGCATGCGCCGGCCGAGGCCCGACAGCTTGCGCCAGTCGCGCGTGCCCGCGGCGTGGTCGACGATGCCGACGACGAGGAACAGGGTCGCCTTGAACAGCGCGTGCGCGAGCAGCAGGGCCATACCCGCGAGGGCCGCGTCGCGCGTGCCGAACCCCGTGACCATCACGAGGAATCCGAGTTGGCTGACCGTGCCGTACGCGAGCAGCAGTTTGAGGTCGTACTGCCGTAGGGCGCGCCAGCCGCCGACGAGCATGGTGAGCGCGCCGAGCCCGATGACGATGGGATGCCACACCTCGAGGTCGGCGTAGCCGGGAGCCAGTCGCGCGACGAGGTAGACGCCCGCCTTCACCATCGCCGCCGCGTGCAGGTACGCCGAGACGGGTGTCGGCGCGGCCATCGCCGCGGGCAGCCAGAAGTGGAACGGCACGAGCGCGCTCTTCGAGATCGCCCCGACGAGGACGAGGGCGATCGCCCACTCGCCCGCGGGCCCCGTCACGGGGTGGGCGATGAGCTCGGCGAGGCTCGTCGAGCCGCCCGCGACCGAGAGGATGACGAGCCCGACGAGCATGGCGAGCCCGCCGAACGTCGTCACGGTGAGGGCCTGGAGCGCCGCACCACGACTCTCCTTGCGACCCGTGTAGTGGCCGATGAGGAGGTACGAGAGCACGCTCGTCGCCTCCCAGAACGTGAACAGGATGTACACGTCGTCGGCGGTCACGAGCCCGAACATGACGCCCGCGAACGCGAGCAGCAGGGCGGCGAAGCGGCCGAGCGCCGGCTCGTCGTCGCTGAAGTACCAGGTGCAGTAGACGAGCACGAGCGCGCCGATGCCCGTGACGATGAGCGCGAGCAGCATCGCCAGCGCATCGAGGCGGAAGGTCAGGGAGATGCCGAGCGTCGGGATCCACTCGACCGACTCGACGAGCACGTCACCCGCGACGACCGGGGGCACGAGGGTGAGCAGCCAGACGAACACGGCCGCGGGCAGCGCGGCCAGCATGAGGAAGACCCGGCGGCCGACGAGCCTCGTCAGCATCGGGGCGAGCAGCGACAGCAGGCCGAAGGCGACGAGGCTGAAGATCATCCATCCTCCTCACGCCGCGCAATCGTCCGGCTTCTACTCTTTCATGCTTTATCTCTGCTGACGAAAGCCGGATGAAGCTCGAAAAGCCGGCACTTCCTAGCGCCGGATGATGCGCCGCTCGATCGCGGCCGCGACGGCGCCCGCGCGGGTGTCGACGCCGAGCTTCGCGTAGATGTGCGAGAGGTGCGACTTCACGGTCGCCTCCGAGACGAGCAGCTCGCGGGCGAGCTCCTTGTTGCCGAGACCCTCCGCGAGCAGCTCGAGCACCTCGACCTCGCGTTCGGTGACGACGGGGCCGGGTGCGGCGGCACGGCGCACGAGGGTCGCGGCGACCGAGGGGGCGAGCACGGTCTCGCCGCGCGCGACCGCGCGGATGCCGGCGAACAGCTCGGTCGGCGGGGCGTCCTTCAGCAGGTAGCCGCCGGCCCCGGCCTCGAGCGCGCGGATGATGTCGGCCTCGGTGTCGTACGTCGTGAGCACGAGCACGGCGGGCGGCTCGTCGAGCGCGCGCAGCCGGGCCGTCGTCTCGACGCCGCCGGGGCCGTCGCCGAGGTTGAGGTCCATGAGCACGACGTCGGGCCGGTAGGCGCGGGCCTTCGCGACGGCCTCGTCGCTGTCGCCGCCCTCGGCGACGACCTCGAACCCGTCCTTGCCGCCGAGGAGGGCGGCGAGACCCGCACGCACGACCGGGTGGTCGTCGACGAGGATGATGCGCACGGCGTCGGCCTGCGGCACCCGGGATGCCTCGTTCACGAAGTCACCTGCTCTCCCGCGTCGCCCGCGGCCGAGGCATCCGCGCCCCGCGAACCGTCGGACAGGGGGAACGATACCGACACGGTCGTGCCCTCGCCGGGTGCGCTCTCGATCTCGGCGCGTCCGCCGAGCTCGGCGGCTCGCTCGCGGAGGCCCCGCAGGCCGTGGCCGCGCTCGCCCGAGCGCCGGCTCGTGCCCTCGTCGAAGCCGACCCCGTCGTCGCGCACGTCGAGGCGCACTTCGTCGGGCTGGTAGGTGAGGCTCACGACGACGCGATGCGCGTGCGCGTGCTCGAGCGCGTTGGCGAGCGCGCCCGCGGCGCTGCGCAGCAGGGCGCCGGCGACGGGTGCGGGCACCGTGCGGGCGTCGCCGTGGCAGTGGAATGCGAGCGCGGGGCCGCCGCCCGTGGCGGAGGCATCCGCGACCAGGCGCTCGATCGCGCCGGGCAGCGCGTCGGCGCTGCCGCCCTCGAGCGCGGCCGGGGCGAGGTCGCGCACGACCCGGCGCACCTCGTCGAGCCCCTCGCGCGCGGTCGCGGCCGCCGTGCGCACGTGTCCGCGGGCCGAGTCGGGGCGCAGCTCCCAGTCCTGCTCGGCGGCCTGCAGCAGCAGATTGATGCTCGACAGCTGCTGGCCGACCGAGTCGTGGATCTCGCGCGAGAGCCGGGTGCGCTCGGCCAGGGCCCCCGCCCGGCGCTCGGCGTCGGCGAGCTCGTCCTGCGCCTCGGTCAGCTCGTCGAGCAGGCGCTGCCGCTCGGCCGACTCGCGTTCGAGCGCGCGGTAGGCGATGACCGTCGCGATCGCGATGCCGGCGGGCCCGACGATGACGGTCAGGTCGATGCCGTCGTCGATGCGCGACCAGGCGACGCTCACCACGACCGTCATCACGACGACGACCGCCACCGCAGGCCCGAAGGGGATCACGCGCAGCACGGCGAACGCGAGCGGAACGGCGCACCACGCGAACGAGGGTGCGGCGAGGGTCAGCGCCATCCACAGCACGACGACGGCGACCACCCAGATCGTCGGCCAGGCGCCGCGGCGCGGCAGCACCGGTCGCAGCGAGGCGACGACGGCGAGCGCGACGGCGCCCGCGAGCACCGCGGCGGTCTCGGGCGCGAGGCCGTGCCGCTCGACGTAGCGGGCCGCGCACACGACGAGCAGCACGAGCAGCACGGCGTGCAGCCAGCGGTCGAACCGGGCCACGGGCGCGAGGATGCCGCGCATGCCGTCGGCCGGCTGCCGGTTCTCCTGCTCCATGACCGCACAGCCTACGGACAGTCGGTCGACGCGGGCATCATCCGATCGGCTATTCGATTCGAGCCGGATGCCCGACGCCCGGGCACGGATCCTGCGGTGAAGTGGAATCACCCGGTTCACGCCGGACCAGACCCGCACCGAACCGGACTTCACCAGGAGGAGATTCCATGAAGCACAAGACCACCATCGCCGGCCTGCTCGCCGCCGCGACCCTGACCACCATCGTCACGACCGGTGCGGCGCCGGCCTTCGCCCAGGACGGCGATCACGGCCGCCCCGGCACCTACACCCTGAACGGCGACGCCGAGGGCAGCCGCTTCGAGGGCATCGGCGCCGACCAGCGCAGCGGTGCCTTCTACGTGAGCGAGGTCACGGGCGGCGAGATCCACCGCGGCGACGTGCGCTCGTCGGCCACCGAGCAGTGGATCGCGGGCGACGGCACCGACGGCCGCTACACGGCCCGCGGCATCACGGTCGACCGCGACGGCAACGTCTTCGTCGCCGGCGGCCCGAACGGCATCGGAACCGGCCGCCCCGACCTGTGGGTGTACTCGCCCGAGGGCGACCTGCTCGCCTCGCTCCGCGTGCCCGGCACGGCCGACGCGTTCCTCAACGACGTCGCGATCGGCGCCGACGGGGCCGCGTACTTCACGAACTCGAACGACCCGCAGGTCTTCCGCGTCGCGCAGGGCGCCGACGGCCAGTGGGGTGCCGAGCTGTGGGCGGATGCCGCGGGCACCGTGTCGCGCGTTGCCGGCTTCAACCTCGGCGGCATCGTGCTGACAGCCGACAAGAGCGCGTTCGTCGTCGCCCAGGGCAACGTCGGCAAGCTGTTCCGCTTCGGCTTCGACGGCACCGTCACCGAGATCGCGACCCCCGGCGCCGACCTCGTCAACGCCGACGGCCTCGTCCGCCAGGGCAACACCCTCACGATCGTGCGCAACTTCTCGAAGGCGATCACGACCCTCCGCATCTCGGCCGACGGTTCGACCGCACGTTTCGTGAGCGACGTCGCGACCGACCCGAGCCGCGTGCTCACGACCGCCAAGTCGCTGCACGGCCGTACCCTCTACGTCGACAGCGAGTTCGGCGAGGGCCAGGTCGAGGCCCCCTACGAGGTCATCACGAACCCCTTCGCCTGACCTCCCCGTAGCAGCACGACGGATGCCCCCGGGGCCATGCCCCGGGGGGCATCCGTCGTCGTCGTTCGCGGAGTCTTGCGAGGATGGACGCATGCCGATCCTCATCTCCGCCGACGAGCTCGCCGACCGTCTCGACGCCGAACGCGCCGGCCGGGCCGACGGCCGCACCGTCGTGCTCGACGTGCGCTGGTCGCTCGCCGAGCCCGACGGCACCGAGGCCTTCCGGGCCGGTCACATCCCGGACGCGGTCTACGTCGACCTCGACGGCGAGCTCGCCGATCATCACGCGGTGGGCGAGGGGCGGCATCCGCTGCCGACCGAGGCCGCGTTCACCCGCGCGATGCGGCGCTGGGGCCTGCACGACGGCGACGCGGTCGTCGTCACCGACGACCTGGGCAACCAGTCGGCCGCTCGCGCCTGGTGGCTGCTGCGGCACGCCGGCGTGGCCGACGTGCGCATGCTCGACGGCGCGCTCGCCGCGTGGCGGGCCGCCGGGCTGCCGCTCGAGACCGGGGATGCCGCGCCCGAAGCCGGCGATGCGACCGCGCGGTTCGGCGCGATGCCGATGATCGACATCGACGGCGCGGCGACGTTCCCGTCGCACGGCGTGCTGCTCGACGCGCGCGCCGCCGAACGGTACCGCGGCGAGGTCGAGCCGATCGACCCGCGGGCCGGTCACATCCCGGGCGCACGCTCGGCGCCGAGCGGCGGCAGCCTCGACGCCGACGGGCGGTTCCTGCCCGCCGAGGCACTGCGCGAGCGGTTCGCCGCGCTCGGTGTGCCGCTCTCGTCCGACGGGGTGCAGGTCGCCGCGTACTGCGGCTCGGGCGTCACCGCGGCCCACGCGGTCGCGGCGCTCGCGATCGCCGGCGTCGACGCGGCGCTCTACCCGGGCTCGTGGAGCCAGTGGTCGAACGACGCGACCCGCCCGGTGGCGACGGGCGACGAGCCTCCACTCGCTGGTTGAGTGGCTCAACCGGCGGCGAGCGGCCGGTAGCCGACCGCGATGAGGGTCGTGAGGTCGAGCGTGCGGGCCTCGGGCGACGCCTCGAGCCGCGCGACCAGGCGCTTCCGCACCCCGGCGACCTCGTCGTCGTCGAGCCCCGCGATCGCGGTGCGGATCGCCGTGCCCTCGACGAGCGACCAGGCGAGCTCGGGCGTGATCTCGACATGCCGGCGGGCCGCGTCGGCACGCACCCGCTCGAGCCCGAGTCCCGTGAGCCAGTGCGCGAGGCCGCCGGGGGTGTCGATGCCCTCGAACGCGGGCGTGTGGTGCTCGTCGTCGTGCTCACCGGGCAGCGCCGCCGTCAACGCGTCGAGGAACGACCCGAGCGCACCGCGCGCCCACACCGTGACGCCGACGCGGCCACCGGGCTTCGCGCGCTCGATGAGGTGGCGGGTCCCGGCGTCCATGTCGTCGAAGAAGAACACGCCGAGCACGCACTGCACGAGGTCGTACCCGGTCGGCTCCCAGGTCGTGACGTCGGCGACGTGCAGGCGCAGCTGCGGCAGGTGCGCGCCGGCCCGCTCGCGCGCGATCTCGATGAGCTCCTCGGTGAGGTCGACCGCGTCGACGAGCCCGCCCGGCCCGACGAGCTCGGCCGTCGGCAGCGCCGAGGCGCCGGCGCCCGAGCACGCGTCGAGCACGAGCTCGTCGAACTGCGGCCGCGTGCGCGCCAGTGTCGCGGTCGAGATCGGATCCCACACCGCCGCATCAAGCTCGGCGAACTTCGCGGCCCCCGCCGCGAACGCGCCGACATGGTCAGGCTCGTCCGTCAACTCCCCCATGGGCCCATTCTCGCGGTGATCGGCCCGATTTCCGGGAATTCAGCAAAGAGAAAGGCGAACGGTGCAGACTGGATGCCACTGCATCACGTTCTCCGATCGAATCGAGTCCTCTCACATGAATCGTGCCCTGCGCCGCGGCGCGCCCTTCGCGCTCGCCACCTCGGCCGCCCTGCTCCTCGCCGGCTGCGCCGGCAGCGCCAGCCCCGAGGCATCCGAAACGCCCACCGCCGACGCCGCCGCGTGCATGGACGTGCCCGCCGGCGACCTCAGCGACGCCGTCAAGGTCGACGGCGAGTTCTCGAAGACGCCCACCGCCGAGTTCAGCACCCCGCTCGAGGCCGACGAGCTCCAGCGCACGATCGCCATCGAGGGCGACGGCGAGACGACCGAGTCGGGCCAGAAGATCAACGCCGTCGTCACGACGTTCTCGGGCAAGTCGGGCGACCAGCTCTTCTCGCAGCCCGCGACGATCACCGCGGGTGACGAGACGCTCTACGAGGCCTTCCTCGCCGGTATCGACTGCGTGCCCGTCGGCTCGCGCACCGTCACGGTCGCGCCCGCCTCCACCCTCTACGGCGACACGGGCAACGAGTCGGTGGGCATCGAGGCCGGCGAGACCGTCGTCATCGTCGTCGACGTCGTCGAGGTGCAGCAGCCGCTGAAGCCGACCGAGTGGACCGAGAACGTGCCCGAGGTGAAGTGGGGCGCCGAGGGCGAGGCGCCCACGGTGACCCTGCCGAAGACCGACCCGCCCGCCGACCTGCAGCTCAAGGTGCTCGAGGAGGGCGACGGCGCCACTGTGGGCGACGGCGACAGCGTCACCGTGCACTACCAGGGCATCAGCTGGGACACGGGTGAGATCTTCGACCAGAGCTACACGCGCGGCGAGCCCGCGACGTTCACGACCGACGGGGTGATCCAGGGCTTCAGCGCGGCGCTCGTCGGCCAGAAGGTCGGCACGAAGCTCATCGTGACGATCCCGCCGGAGTACGCGTACGGCAGCGAGAAGAGCGACCAGAACCCGCTCGGCGGCCAGACGCTCGTGTTCCTCATCGAGATCCAGGACACCGCGCCCGCCGGCCAGTAGGGGCGGAGCGCGAAGGGGCCGGGCGGCATCGCCCGGCCCCTTCGTCGTCTCCCGATCCGGTGAGGCAGGAGACGACGGTCAGCGCGCGAGCGTCGCCCAGACGATGAGCGCGCTCGCCGCGACGAACGCGATCACGAACACCGTGTCGCGCAGCCGCCACGGCATCAGGTACCGCTCGGTGCGGGTGCGGTGGGCGCCGAAGGCGCGGGCGTCCATGGCGAGGGCCACTCGCTCGGCGTGCCGGATCGCCGACGCGAGCAACGGCACCGCCGTGCCGAGGCCCCGGCGCAGGGCGGCGATCGGCCCGCGGCCGGCGACGGTGCCGCGTACGCGATGCGCCGCCCGGATGATCTCGAGCTCGTGCCCGAAGCGCGGCACGAACCGCAGCGCCGCGAGGGATGTGTAGCCGATGCGGTACGGCACCCGCAGGTTCTGCACGGCCGCGCGCACGAACTCGGTGCCGGTCGATGTGAGGCCCGCGATGAGCGACAGCATGAGCACGGCGAGCACGCGCAGCGCGGTCGCGAGGCCGACGAGGTAGGCGGCGAGCGTGAAGTCCCAGTCGCCGATGCCGAAGACGACGACGGATGCCGTGGGGCCGGCGACGCTCGACGGGTCGACCCACACGCCGAAGCTGACGCCGAGCACGAGCGCGGCGAGCGGCGTGCCGACGACGAGGGCGACCACGAGGCGGGGCGAGAGGCGGGCGCCGGCGAGCAGCACGACGAGCGCGAGCACGATGAACGCGAACGGAAGCACGAGGTCGCGGCTGAACACGACCACGATCATCGCGGGCAGCGGCGCGGCGAGCTTCGCGAGCGGGTTGAGCGCGGCGAGCGGGCCGCGGCGGGCCGGGGCGCTCGTCGCCGGGCCGGTGGCCGTGGCGGCCGCGGCGGTGCCGCCCGTCGACGGCTGCACGGGTGCCGCGCTCACGAGACGCCCGCCGCGACGGGCAGCTGGGACATGCGGGTCACGCCGTGCCACTCTGGGTGCCGCTCGAGGCCCCGGGTCGCCCGCGCGAGCGGCGGGTGCCGCAGGCCCGACTGCTCGATGAGGGGCCCCGCGAGCACCTCGGTCGTCGGGCCGACCCCGAGCAGGCGTCCGCCCGAGAGCACGGCGAGCCGGCTCGCGTAGTCGGCGACGAGTTGCAGGTCGTGCGTGACGACGAGCACCGTCGTGCCCTCGTCGTTGAGCGTGCGCAGCATGTCGAGCAGCTCGCCGGCCCGTGCGCGGTCCTGCCCGAACGTGGGCTCGTCGAGCGCGAGCACCGGGGCGCCGGCCACGAGCGCGGTGCCGACCGAGAGGCGGCGCTTCTGCCCGCCCGACAGCAGGAACGGATGCTGCTCGGCGAGGTCGTCGAGGCCGAATCGGCGCAGCATCCGGTCTCGTGAATCGGCGACGGCCTCGTCGTCGAGCCCCTGCAACCGCAGCCCCTGTTCGAGCTCCTCGCGCACGGTGGGCGCGATGAACTGGTGCTCGGGGTTCTGGAACACGAAGCCGACCCGCGCGACCCGTTCGCGCGCGTCGGCACGCGCCGGGTCGATGCCGAGCACGTCGACGGTTCCCCGCGGGGCGGGGATGACGCCCGCGAGCGCCTGCAGCAGGCTCGTCTTGCCCGCGCCGTTCGTGCCGACGATCGCGAGGAACTCGCCCTGCGCGACGTCGAGGTCGACGCCGTCGACGACGACCGGCCCGCGCCGGCCGCCCCGGCGCACCGAGAGCCCGCGCGCCCGGATCGCGGGCGCCGTGCCGGCCGGGCTCGTGCGCAATTCAGAAGCGGAGGTGCGTCGCACCCCCGCGTCGCTACTCGCCGACCGCGACACGCCCCTCCGCTCCTGAATCGCGAACGTGGGCGACGTGGTCGGGGCGAGCGACGGGGCCGATTCGAGCGCGGTCGAGCGCACGGGCGACGACTCGCTGAGCGGCGACGGCAGCTCGGGCAGCGCGTCGAGCGCGGCGCCGAGCTCGGCCGGCGTCAGCGGCAGCGGCTCGATCGGCACGCCTGCATCGCGCAGGCGCATCGCGGCGAGGGTCGAGACGGGCAGCCAGACCCCGAGCTCGGCCAGTTCGTCGGCGCGTTCGCGCAGTGTCTCGCGGGCGGGACCGTCGATGACGAGCCGGCCCTCGGCGTCGAGCACCACGACCCGGTCGACGAGGTCGACCGCGGCGTCGAGGTTGTGCTCGACGAGCACGATCGCGTGCTCGTCGTCGTCGGCGAGCTCGCGCAGCACGGCGTAGACCTCGTCGATGCCGGCCGGGTCGAGGTTCGCGGTGGGCTCGTCGAGCACGAGCACGGGCGCGGCCATCGCGAGGGCGCACGCGATCGCGAGGCGCTGGCGCCCGCCGCCCGAGAGCGCGTCGGGATTCTCGGTGCGCCGGTCCCACAGGCCGACGAGCTTGAGGGCCCGCTCGGCCCGGGCGAGCACCTCGGATGCCTCGACGAGCTGGTTCTCGGGCGCGAAGCAGACCTCGTCGAGCACGGTGCCGGTCACGATCTGGGCGTCGGGATCCTGGAAGACCATCGCGACGTGCTCGCTGAGCACGCCGACCGGGTGCTCGCGGCTGTCGAGACCGGCGATGCGCACGGTGCCGCCGAGCTCGGCGGGCACGGCGTGCGGCACGAGCCCGTCGAGCGCGAGCGCGAGCGTCGACTTGCCGCAGCCGCTCGGTCCGAGCACGAGCACGACCTCGCCGGGGGCGATCTCGAACGAGACCTCGGCGGGGGTCGGCCGCTCGGCGCCCTCGTGGCGGATGCTCACGCGGTCGAGCTCGAGAAGGGGGGATCCGGGCATGCTTAGGACAGCCTAACTTGTGCCCGTGCGACGGTTCGCGGTGCCCGGGCGAAGCACCGGGAATACCCCGGTCAGGCCTGATGTTGTACTGATGTCCGGCAGGTGGAGCCTCCACGCCGGGAGGAGGAGAACGTGGGCATCAGCTATGTCGAGTTCGAGGACGAAGCCGGGATCCTGCGTCGCTATCGCAAGCACGTGAACGGTCGGGGCCTCGTCGCCACGACCGCCAAGGTCGACCCGACCGCGTTCGTCGACCCGACGGCCTACGTCGACCCCGGTGCCGAGGTGCAGCGGGGCGCCCAGATCGGGCCGCGGGCCTGGATCGAGAGCAACGCGATCGTCGCCGAGCGCGCCGTCGTGGGCGTGAACGCCCGGGTGGGCCGCCAGGCCGTCATCGGCCGCAGCGCGGTGCTCGGGCCGTACGTCACGGTCGGCGTCGGCGCCAAGGTGCACAACGCCGCACGCGTGCCGCGCGAGACGGTCGTCGCCGACGGCGACGAGTACCGCGCCACGACGAAGGACCTGCGCCGGCTCGGCCTCGCGGCCTGAGTCGCGCACCGCCGAGCGGCGGGCGCCGAGGGCGCGAAATCGAGTGGGCAGAAATCGTCCAGAACAGACCCTGTTCTGGACGATTTCTGCCCACTCGATTTCGGCTGTCAGGCGCCGAGCGCCCCCGCGAGCAGCTCGAGGGTCTGCTCGCGGCCGGGCGTCGCGTCGAGCGGCTCGCTCGCGTACGACCCGGCGATCGGGGCGACCATGACCTCGTCGATGCCGTGGCGCTCGGCGAGCGCCCGTACCGCGGATGCCGCGCCCGACGCGTCCGCGATCACCCAGCGTCGCTCCATCGCCGCGATCAGGCCCTCCGCGTCGGAGTCGGCGGGCGCCGCCAGCGCCTCGTCGACGGTCTCGAGCGGGCGCATCGGGCGGTTGAGCCGCAGCCGCGCCATCGAGCGCAACTGGGGGAGTGCGCGCTCGCGCGCCTCCTCGGCGGTCGGCGCGATCGAGGCGTTGAGCGTGAGGAACGTCTCAGGGGCGGGATGGGCCTCGCTCGGCCGGTACTCGGTGCGGTACAGCTCGAGCGCGCGCTCGAGGCCGTCGCCCGAGAAGTGGTTCGCGAACACGTACGGCAGCCCGAGCTCGGCGGCGAGCCTCGCCGAATAGTCGCTCGAGCCGAGCAGCCACAGCGTCGGCACCGCGGTCGCCGCGGGCGTCGCCTGGATCGGGTACTCGCGTCCGCTCGTGAGGCGCAGCGTCGCGCCGTCGGGCGAGAGCAGCGAGAGGATGTCGGCGACGTGGTCGGGGAACCGGTCGACGTCGGCCGTCGGCCCCGACACGCGCAGCAGCTGGGTGATGACGGGGTCGCTGCCCGGCGCACGCCCGATGCCGAGGTCGATGCGGCCGGGTGCGAGCGCCTCGAGCGCGGCGAACTGCTCGGCGACGACGAGCGGCGCGTGGTTCGGCAGCATGACTCCGCCCGAGCCCACCCTGATGCGCTCGGTGCGCGCCGCGATCGACGCGATCAGCACGGGCGGCGTCGTCGACGCGACGGCCGGCATGTTGTGGTGCTCGGCGAACCAGTAGCGGGTGAACCCGAGACGGTCGGCGAGCTGCGCCAGGCGAACGGATGCCGCGACGGCACCTCCGCTCGACTGGTCGGTGCGCACGGGAACGAGGTCGAGAACCGAGAGGCGCGGCGAGATGTCCATCCCCTGCGGCAACCGTTCCGAGGCATCCCGTATTCCGCCATGCGGGTCGGCCGGGTCGGCGCGCAGCGCCGTATCGAGGCCATCCCGCCTGAGGGAAACCCCTGAGGAGATCGGAGGGGCACCACGGGCGACCCGGGCGGCGGATCGGAATTGGATGGGTTCTCGTCGCGAGTGCTGCATCCAACGGTGCGGCCGCCGGGCCGGTTCACGAACCGAGGCAACCGGCCCGCGAAACGCAACCCGAAAGGAACCGTCCGTGAACACCCCTGTGCCCCCGACCGGCGCCGTCCTCATCGAGGACGCCGTCGACGACCTCGCACTCTCGCTGCGCGAGGCCTTCGCCCGACTCGACTCGACCCTCGACGGCCGTCTCGTGCTGCCGGGCGAGCCCGACTGGGATGAGGCCCGCACCGCATGGAACCTCGACGTCGACCAGCGCCCGGCCGCCGTCGTCATCGCCCGCTCGGCCGCCGACGTCTCCCGCACCGTCGAGCTCGCCGGCCGCTACGGCCTCGCGGTCGCCCCGCAGGGCACCGGCCACAACGCCGGGCCGCTCGCCGCCGACCACGGCCTCGCCGACGCCATCCTGCTGCGCACCCACGAGCTGCGCGACGTGCGGGTCGACGTCGAGCGCCGCATCGCCCGCGTCGAGGCCGGCGCGCTCTGGGGCGACGTCGTCGCGGCCGTGGCGCCGCACGGGCTCGCGGCGCTCGCCGGCTCGTCGCACGACGTCGGCGTGGTGGGCTACACCCTCGGCGGCGGCGTGAGCTGGCTCGCCCGCTCGCACGGGCTCGCCGCGAACCAGGTGCTCGCCGTCGAGCTCGTGACCGCCGACGGCCGGCACCGCCGCGTCGACGACGAGCACGACGCCGACCTGTTCTGGGCCGTGCGCGGCGGCGGCGGCGACTTCGGCGTCGTGACCGCGATGGAGTTCCGCCTGTTCCCGATCGCCCAGGTCATGGCGGGCATGCTGCTCTGGCCCGCCGAGCGGGCCGAAGAGGTCGCGGCCGCGTGGGCCGAGTGGACGAAGGGCGTCCCCGACTCGGTGCAGAGCGTCGTGCGCATCCTGCACCTGCCGCCCCTGCCCGAGCTGCCGCCGTTCCTCGCCGGCCGCTCGATCGTCGTCGTCGAGGCCGTCCTGCTCGAGGACCGCGCCCGCACCGACGCCCTCCTGCAGCCGCTGCGCGCCCTCGGTCCCGAGCTCGACACGGTGCACCCGCAGGCGCCTGCCGAGCTGCTCGCGCTGCACATGGACCCGCCCGGGCCCGTGCCGGGCCGGGGCGACGGCATGACGCTGCGCGAGCTGACGCCCGCCGCTGTGCGCGCGTTCGTCGGCGCCGTCGGCGCAGGCTCGGGGACCGCCATGATGACCACCGAGATCCGCCACCTCGGCGGCATGCTCGAGCCCGACGCCGCGGTGCAGCGCTCGGCGGATCTCGGCCTCCCGACGCCCGGCGCGACCGCGGGCTTCGATGCGGGCTACCTGCTCTTCACCGGCGCGATGGCCGTGCCGGGCGCCGACGAGGCGATCGCCCGTTCGCTCGGACGGCTGCTCTCGTCGATGGAGCCGTGGCGCGCGGCGCAGGACTACCTCAACTTCGCCGAGCACCGCCGCGACCCCGAGCGAATCTTCGGCGGTGCCGACGGCCGGCTCGCCCGGCTGCGTGCGATCAAGCGCGCCGTCGACCCGACGCGGCTCATCCGCTCGAACCACCCGGTGGGCTGAGCCGCCGCACGAGCATCGCGCCGACGAGCCCCGTGGCGGGCCGTCGGCGCGGTTCGTGCGCGAAACCGAGTGCCATCCGTTCCCGACCCGCAGATGGGGGTGTCGCTCGCGGCCCGGCCTTCATAGGCTGGATGCGAGCGACACCGTCGTCGCGCGGACTCGGGGGAGGAACGAATGACCGTCCACTACGAACTGCCCACCACATCCGATTTCGCGGTACTCGCCGGGGCGCATCACCCCGCGATCACGATCTATGCGGCGACCTCGCCCGTCGTGAGCGAGCGCGAGCGCGCCGAGGTCGCCGTGAAGAGCGCCTTCGACGAGGCCATCGACCAGATCAAGCAGGGCGGCGCCTCCGCCGCCGAGCTCGCGGCGCTGCGCGAGGAGCGCGATGCGATCGTGGGCGACCAGCGACTCTGGGGCGGGCTCGCCCGTTCGATGGCGATCTTCGTCGCCCCCGGGTTCAGCGAGGTGTTCGTGCTGCCGAACCGACTCGACGACGCCTGGCACGTCGGCTCGCACTTCACGCTCGGCCAGCTGCTGCGCGCGCCCAGCCAAGATCAAGAGGCGTTCGCCATCACCCTCTCGGCCCACGAGTGGGCGCTCTGGCAGGCGACGCCGACCGACCGTGCGTCGAAGATCGAGGTCGACCAGTCCGGGGCCGCGAACCTCGACGAGGCCACGAACCGCGAGCCCAACGAAGACAAGCCGCGCGGCGCGAACCGAGGCACTTCGAGCCAGGGCGGCGCGAGCCGGCTCATGGGCGACGAGGGGCGCAAGACGCTGCTCGACCAGTACTCGAAGCGCGTCATCGAGATCGCCCGGCGCGAGCTGCTCGCGCGCGACCCCGAGGAGCGCGTGCCCGTCTTCGTGTTCGCCGCCGAGCCGCTGCTCAGCCTGTTCCTCGCGAACACCCGCAACTCGCGGCGCGTCATCGCCGTGCCCGGCTCGCCCGACCGCCTCGGCGCCGCCGAGGTCGACGAGGCGGTGCGCCAGCAGCTCGGCGCGCTCAACGTGCGCGAGGCCGAGCAGTCGCTGCGCCAGCTGTCGGAGGGCACGGCCGGTCGCATCGAACGCGACCTCGCCGCGATCGGCCGCGAGGCCGCCGACGGCGCCGTCGAGACACTCTGGTTCGACTTCACGACCTCGGTGAACGGCACGCTCGACCGCGAGTCGGGTGCGATCGAGTTCGCGAGCGGCAACGGCGCGGGCGAGGAGCTCGCCGACGGCACCCGTGCGGGCGACCTGCTGCCGCAGCTCGCCCTGCTCGTCATCGCGAAGGGCGGCCGCGTCGTCACCGTTCGCAGCGACGACCTCGACGGCACGGTCTGGTCGGGCCCGGCGGTCGCCGAGCTCCGGTTCGCGCTCGCCTGATCGCGGCACACACCCTGGATGCCTCGGGGTCGACCCCGAGGCATCCGTCGTCGTGGTTCAGCCGTGCGGCCGGCGCGCCGATCAGCGGAACGCGGGCACGCGTTCGCGCAGCGGCAGGCGGAAGCCCTCGCGCCAGCGGAACCTGATGATGATCTCCTGGGCGTGGGAGTCCTCGATGATGGCCTCGACGGGCACTTCGGTGAGCACCCGCGGGCGGGGCTCGTCGGGCGCGTGCTCGCGAAGCTCGAGCCAGAGGCTCTCGGGGTGGGCGACGACGCCGGGGTTGGCGGCGACGAGGTCGAGGTGCCAGCCGTGACTCGGGGCGAGCCCGTGGCCGGTCACGCGGATGAGGCGTGCATCGCAGGTCTCGACGACCGTGGCGTCGAAGTCCGCGAGGGAGTAATCGCAGTGGAGCTGACCGTTCATTGAGCCGACGGTACGCCCCGGCCCGGACCCCGGCCTCAGTGCTGACGCTGAATCATGGGCAGGGCCGACCCGCAGAGCTCATAGGCTGACGACATGCGATTCGGACTGTTCGTTCCCCAGGGCTGGCGCTTCGACCTCGTCGGCATCGACCCCGCCGCCCACTGGTCGGCCATGAGCGAGGTGGCCGCGTTCGCCGATGCGGCCGAGTCGCCGTTCGAGTCGATCTGGGTGTACGACCACTTCCACACGACGCCCGTGCCGTCGCCGACCGAGGCGACCCACGAGGCGTGGACCCTCATGGCCGCGTTCGCCGCCTCGACCTCGCGCGTGCGCCTCGGCCAGATGTGCACGTGCATGAGCTACCGCAACCCCGCCTACCTCGCGAAGGTCGCCGCGACGACCGACCTCATCTCGGGCGGCCGCGTCGAGATGGGGATCGGCGGCGGGTGGTACGAGCACGAGTGGCGCGCGTACGGCTACGGGTTCCCGCCCGTGCCCGAGCGACTCGGGCGCCTGCGCGAGGGCGTCGACATCATGCGGCAGGCGTGGACCACCGGGCGGGCGACCCTCGACGGCCGGTACTACCGGGTCGACGGCGCGATCGTGCAGCCGCAGCCGCTGCAGTCCGGCGGCATCCCGATCTGGGTCGCCGGCGGCGGCGAGCAGGTGACCCTCAAGATCGCGGCGACCTACGCGTCGTACACGAACTTCACCGGCTCGCTCGACGAGTTCGCCCACAAGGACGAGGTGCTGCGCGGGCACTGCGCCGCCATCGGCCGGGATGCCTCGGAGATCACCCGCTCGATGAACTTCAACACCGTCATCGGGTCGTCGAAGGCGGATGTCGCGGCCCGTCTCGCCCGCATCGAGGAGCGGTACGTGCCGCACCTCGGCGCCGAGGGGGCGGCGAAGGCCGTGCACGACTACTACGTGGCTGCGCCCGGGGCGCTCGTCGGCACGCCCGACGAGGTCGTCGCGAAGCTCGAGCAGCGCCGTGGGGTCGGGCTCGACTACGCGATCCTCTACGCGCCCGAGGCGGCGTACGACCGGTCGGGGCTCGAGTTGTTCGCCGCGGAGGTCGCCCCCGCGCTGCGCTGAGCGCGCCGCGGGGCCATCGCCGCCTCGCAGTCGGCGCGGCCGGCGACCGGGAACGCCTCGATCGGCAGGGCGATGAGGTCGCCCGGGGCGAGGTCGCCCGGCAGTTCGAACGCGGCCGGCTCGCGCCATGCGCCCGAAGCCGACCGTGCAGCGACGGTCGCGACCCGTGCGCTCGACGCCCGGCCGATGAGGCGGGCCTCGGCCCAGACCGGTCGATGCGGCCCGAACTCGGCGTCGACCTCGACGTCGAGCCGCCCCGCCGCGCGCGAGACCGCACGCACCGTGGCGATCGCGACGCCGTGATGGCGCGGCGGGCCGGCGACGACCGACGCGATGCCCGCGGGGCCCGGAACGAGGTGCGCGAGCGGCGTACCATCGCGGTCGGCGAGTCGCAGCATCGACATCCCGCCGACGATGACGTCGGTCGTCGTCGCGCGAGTGCCGGCCGGCCAGTGCTCGGGCGCGAGCGGATCGGGGATCGAACGCCGCAGCGTCGGCAGCAGGCGGGTGAGCGTCATGCGCGGCACCGCGTGGTCGAAGGCATGTCTCCGTTGTACGCGGCCCGGGGCGCTCGCGCGCGTTTGTTACGCGACCCGAACGGCCGGCGGCCCGATCCTCACACGAACTCGACGTCGGCGCCGAGTGCCGAGTAGGTGGCCAGTGCGCGCAGGTCGCAGGTCAGGAGCCGCGACCCGGCGTCGATCGCGGCGAGGGCCACGAGGCCGTCGTAGACCTCGCCGCCGGCGACGCCCGCTTCGGCGAGCCGAGCGATCGCCGTGGCCGCGACCGCGGCGTCGAGCGGATGACTCGCCGGGAAGTCGGTCGCGATGACCCGCGCCGCGTCGGCCGGTGAGAGCCGTCGCCCATCGGGCAGTCGCGTGAGCACCGAGTAGGTCTCGAGCGCGGCGTTCCCGGCGAGGCCGAGACGCGCGCGGCCGACCCGGGCGGTGACGGCGGCGTGCGCGTCGTGCCCGGTGAGCACGAGCGCGACGGCCGCGCTCGCGTCGAGCAGCAGGCGGGTGTCAGCGCGGTTCGCCACGGCGCAGCTCGCGGATCTCGTCGCTCGTGAGGGCCGGCCCCGGCGCATCGATGACGAGCCGACCGTGCCGTTCGACGAGATGATCGACGGGATCGGGCTCGGCGGTCGTCGGGGTCGGGCCGGTGCGCCGTCTCACCGGGAGACGCCTCGGTGCTGGTCCCACGCGTCGCGGTCGGGGGCGACGAAGGCGGCGACCCCTCGGTGCTGCTCCCACGCGGCGCGGTCGGGGGCGACGAAGGCGGCGACCCCGCGGTGCTCGTCCCACGCGGCGCGGTCGGGAGCCGCCTGGACGTCGTCCGCGGCGGATGCCCGCACCGCGCGCGTCTGGTGCAGCTCGCCGGCGAGATCCGCGGTGCCGGCGTTCGCGCCGGCGCCCGACCCGCTGCCGGCGCAGCCCGCGAGGGCGACGGAGGCCGCGACGACGACGATGATCGATCCATTCCTGATGAGCGACATGAGCGTGCCCCTTCCGGCGGTGCGTACGCGCTCACGGTAGGCAGGCCGTGGCGGTGCGGCATCCGGCGAGACCCCTCAGATCGAGGTTCGCACCCCTCAGATCGCGCCCGCGCCGCGCGCCATGCGGGCGAGGTCGACGCGATTCGCGGCGCCCGTCTTGCGCAGCAGGTTGGAGACGTGCGAGCTCACCGTCTTCTCGCTGATCGTCAGCAGGTCGGCGATCTCGGCGTAGGTGCGCCCGTCGACGAGGAGCGGCAGCAGTTCGCGTTCGCGCCCGGTCAGCTCGATGCCGGCGAGACGGCCAGTCCCGGCCCGGGAGCCGGTGCGGACGGAGCCGGATGCGTGCAGGTCGATGCGCGCCCACGCGGCGAGGGTGTCGAACTCGGCTGCGAGCGCGTCGGCCTCGATCCGTTGCGCGATCGCCGCCCCGCGACGCAGCAACGCGACCGCGACCCGGCGCCGGTCGCCGCCGTCGACGAGCCCCTGCTCGGCACCACGGCGGCACGCGTACGCCTCCTCCCAGGCGAGGTCGGCGGCGGCGGCACCGTCTGCAGCTTCCGCCCAGAGACCGAGGCTGTCGGGGATGCCGCGGGCCCGCGCCCGCTCGGCGGCGTAGAGCGCGTCGAGGGCGTGCAGGTCAGTGGCGTACGAGACGCCCATCGTCTGCCGGATGACGTGCGGGTGGGCCCCCTCGAGCGCGTCGAGCGCGTCGAGCGCGACCGTCCGCTCGGCGCCCGCATCGCGTGCCCTGGAGGCCTCGTCGGCGAGGGCGCGCGCCGCGAGGGGGACGAGCCATTCCGAACACCTGCCGTGCGGACCGACCTCGATCACGGGCATGAGCGCGGCGAGCGCACGGTCGGTGTCTCCCGCGGCGAGGCTCGACATCGCCTGGGCGACGGCGAGCTCGAGCGCCGCCCACGCCGGTGGTTCCGCGAACCGTTCGCGGGCCCGGTGCAGGTGCGCCTCGGCCTCCTCGACTCGGCCACGAACGGCGGCGACCCTGGCCGACACGGAACGCATGGCGAGCTCGAGGTACTCCGGCGCGTCCTCGGCGCGCACGATGCGGAGGGCATCGCGCGCGGCGGCCGTCTCGGCGATCGTCGACCATCCGGCGGCTTCGGTGCAGGCGAGCGCAGCGATGGTCAGGCGCGGTGCCCCGGCCGCGGTGAGCCGATGACGCAGCTCGCGCAGCCGCTCCGCCGCCATGCGGTAGCCGGGCATCGAGTACGCCTCCCAGAGCGCGGCGAGCATCACCGCTTCGAACTGGTGCGCGGGGATGGCGACGGCGAACGCCTGCTCGGCCAGCCGGGTCGCCGCGTCGTGGTCGCGGGTCGCCGCGGCGAGCTGTGCCGCGACGGCCGTGGCGTAGGACATCGCCTCCGGATCGCCGAGCCGGTGGGCCGACTCGAGGGCCCCGCTTGCATGCTCGACGGCGCGCGGATCGCCCTCGATGATCTCGGCGTGCGCGAGTTCGCAGAGCGCGAGTGCATGCTCCCGGCTGTCGGGTGCGTGCACCGTGAGCTCGAAGACCTCGCGGGCACCGGCCGTGGTGACGAGTTCGCCGCCGAGACGCGACTGGAGTCGCCGTCGTTGCAGCAGCAGCTCTGCTCGGCGGAGCGGGTCATCGGTGCCGGTCGCCGTGAGCAGTTCGTCGACGGCGGCGTACTCGTCGTGGTCGGCCTCCGCGGCGGCCGCTGCCGCGGCCCACTCTGCGAGCAGGGCGGGGCGGTCGCTCGCGAGGCCGGGGTGCACGTCATCGAGCTCGACGCAGCGGCGGATCAGCCGAAGGGTCGTCGCGGGGTCGTCGGAGCTCTGCACGGCGGCGATGGCACGTCGGCTCGCCTCGAAACCCGGGGCGGCCTCGCCGGCCCCGACGAGATGATCGGCCAGGTTGACGAGACGCTCGGGCGACTCGCCGTCGAGCTCGATCAGTCGGCCGACGGCCTCGGCGATCTCGCCGTGCCGTGCCCGGATCTCGGGCTCGGGTACCGAGGCGACGAGCAGTTCGGCGATCAACGGATGGTGGAACCAGACGCGGCCCTGCCCGTCTTCGTCGAGCACGTGCGTGGCGAGGGCGGGCCGGAGCCCCGGCTCGACGTCGGACGAGTCGGGGTCCAGGATCTCGAGTCCGCTCAGCCGGATCGGCTTGCCGTGGATCGCGAGCAGGATCGTCAGCTGGCGCGTGCGCTCGGGCAGGGTCGCCCAGGTCTGCAGCAGCGCGGTGCCGAGGTCGCCGGCCGTCGCCGGCGTCGTCGTCGCGGGGGCCGCGAGTGCCGCCGGGGCGACGCCCTCGACGAGCAGTCGCGCGTGATAGGGGTTACCGCCGGTGCGGGCGAGCACGTCGCGGACGAGAGCGTCGTGCGGCGGTTCCCCGATGAGTGCGGCGATCAGCTCGTGCATCCCGAGGCGATCGAGGGGACCGACCTCGATCGACCTCGACGCCGGCATCCGGAGGAGGTCGGCGCGCCACCGGTCGAGCTCGCGCCCGGAACCCGAGCGGACGGTCGTGAGGATCGCGAGCGGGCGGTCGTCCGTTCCGCCGGCGAGGAACATCAGCGCGTCGAGGGTGGTCGCGTCGGCCCACTGCAGGTCGTCGACCGTGATCACGACCGGGCGGTTCGCCGTCAGCCGGTCGATCGCCGCATCGAGGCGGATCGGAAGCGGTGGCTGTGCTCCCGTGCGCGGCGGCTGCCCGGCGTCCGCCTGCGCGAGCAACCGGCGTACCGCGAGGTTCGGCATCCGGGTCGAGAGCGGCAGGTTCCGCGCGGTGAGCACGTCGGCGCGCTCCGACACCGAGTCGGCGGCCGCCTCCATCAGCGCGGTCTTGCCGATGCCGGCTTCGCCCTGCAGCACGAGGATGCGCGTCGCACCGTCGATCGCGGCCTCGAGCTCTCGAGTGATCGCGGCCAGTTCGCGTTCTCGCCCATGCAGACGACGTGCGTCGCGAGGCATGGGGCCAGTGTTCCACGGGGCTCACCCGCAGGTCGAGCGATCCCCGCGCCGGTGATACCCCCAAGTCGAGGGATGCCTCGGGCCGGTGCGGCCTGAAACGGAGTCGGCTACGCGGCGAGCGTCTCGTCGAGCTTCGCGCCGAGTTCGGCGTCGGTCGGCTCGGTGAAGTGGGTGCCGTCGGGGAACACCACGACGGGGATGTTCGTGCGACCCGAGATCGACTTCGCGACGTCGGCGGCCTCGATGTTCACCTCGAGGTCGACGTACTCGTAGTCGACGCCGCGCGTGTCGAGCAGGCGCTTCGAGCGGCGGCAGTCGCCGCACCAGGCGGCGCCGTACATGGTGATGCGGTCGGGGTGCGTTGCGGAGGAAGTCACGTGCATACCCTACGCAGGAACCCTCTGGGATATTCCCGAGCGTGCGTGGGCGCGGCCGCGCGGTCGCGGGTTCGCGACCTCGACCGTCATCGACGGAATGCCGTGATGCGGAACCGGGTTCGCCCTGTCATGACGAAGAACGCCGGACCCGTGCCGCTCACCGAGACCGAAGCCTCCGACCTGCTCTCCGCGCAGAGCTTCGGCGTGCTCGCCACGCTCAAGCGCGACGGGCAGCCCCACCTCACGACGATGCTCTACGGGTGGGACGCGGCCGAGCGCATCGCGCGATTCTCGACCACGAGCACGCGCTTGAAGGCGACGCACCTGAAGCACGACCCGCGGGCGACGCTGCACGTCTCGGCCGACGATCACTGGTCGTTCGCCGCGGTCGAGGGGCTCGCCGAGGTGTCGGCGCCGACCGTCGAGCCGGGCGATGCCGTCGGGCTCGAACTGCTGTCGATGGTGCCCGAGGCCGCCCGCCCGGCCGACCCGAGCGCGTTCTTCGCCGAGGCGGTCGCCGAGGGGCGGGTGGTCATCCGGCTCCGTCCCGAGCGGCTCGGCGGGACCCGCCTCGACTTCGGCGACTGAGGGCGGACGCGACGGCTTCTCGCCGAGCGACCTCAGCTCGCGATACTCGGCTCGGTCGCCGTCGGTTCGCGCAGGTCGACCGAGCGCGCGTCGTCGGCCCCGACGAGGCGCATGAACGCGCTGAGCTGGGCGACGCCCTCGGCGCGGTGCGGCAGCCCCTCGAGCAGGCCGGGCGAGTAGACGACGTACGCGGCCCACTTGGCGCGCGAAATCGCGACGTTCAGCCGGTTCTTCAGCAGCAGGAACTCGAGCCCGCGCGGCGCACTCGCCGCAGAGGACGCCGCGAGCGAGACGATGGCCACGACGGCCTCTTGGCCCTGGAACTTGTCGACGGTGCCCACGGGCACCTCGGCGAATCCGGCTGCGTCGAGCGCCTCTCGCACCGTGCCGAGCTGGGCGTTGTACGGCGTCACCACGATGAGGTCGCGCTGGCCGAGCGGCCGGGGCGGGGCGACGACGGGCCCGTTCGTCGAGTCGTTCGCGTCGGTCCAGTCGCGGCCGATGAGCGAGCGCACGAGATGCACGACCGACTCGGCCTCTTCGGGGGAGAAGGTCGAGTTGCCCTCGTGCTCGACCGCGATCGGGGTGACCCCCGGCGCGACGCCGTCGAGCGAGCGACTCGCGGCGACCGGGTGCGAGCGAAGCTCGCCCTCGTACGAGAGCTGCGACACCGGGGCGGCGACGGCCGGGTGCATCCGCCGGCTCTCGGCGAGGAAATAGCCGTACTCGGGCGGGAGTACGTCGTGGCCGTCGGCGACCCAGCCGAGCGCCGAGGCGTTCACGGGCTCGGGGTGGAGCGCCTGGCTCACCTGCGGGAGCTGCTGCGGGTCGCCGAGCAGCAGCAACCGCTTCGCCGAGACCGACACCGCGATCGTCGAGGCGAGCGAGAACTGCCCGGCCTCGTCGATGACGAGCAGGTCGAGCGAACCCCTCGGGATGCGTCGCACGTTGCAGAAGTCCCACGCGGTGCCGCCGATGACGTATCCGCCGGGGCGGTCGGCCGCGAAGGCGGCGACGTCGTCTTTGCGGGCGAGCACGGTGAAGCCGTGCCGGTCGGCCTCGCCCGCCTCTTTCAGGTGCTTGGCGACGAGGCTCTGGTCGAGCCCTGCCGTGTTCACGACCGAGTCGAGCACGTTCTCGACGACCGAGTGCGACTGCGCGACGACGCCGATGCGCCAGCCGTGATCGCGCACGAGGGTCGCGATCACGTGAGCGGCGAGGTAGGTTTTGCCGGTGCCGGGCGGGCCCTGCACCGCGAGGTACGAGCGTTCGAGACGCCGAACCGACTCGACGACGGCCGCCTGGTAGTCGTGCTCGGCGCCGAGCGGTGCGAGGCCGCCGATCGCGCGCGGCGGCCGTCGGCGCAGGATGTCCATCGCCGGGTCGAGCGGCAGCTCGGGCGCGCGGCCCGGGATCGGCGCCGCCCATTCGGCGATCGCATCGCGCAGCGCGTCGGCGCGGGGCGGGGCGCCCGGGGCGATCGCGAGCGGCAGCGCCTCCCACGTGATGCCGGGATGCCCGCGCTCCTCGACGCGGACGCCGGCGTCGCTCACCTCGACGACGGTCGCGTTCGACCACGCGCGCTGGCCGGGCCTCGTCGACTGCGACGGGAACGGCGCCGGCCAGTCGTAGAGCAGGAAGACGTCGCCGCCCACGCTGAACCGCGAGCCGGGGGCGATCCGCCCGTCGAGCTGCAGTTCGCGGCGCGCGCTGTTCCATCGCGGCTCCTCGTACCACTTGCCGACGGCGCGGGAGCGGGCCGGGTCGACCACGAGCACGTCGCGGTGCTCCTCCCAGCTCTCGAGGGGCTGGTCGCAGCGCAGGTAGTGCGACCACCAGAAGCTCTTCGCCTCGCGTGCGTGGTAGTCGATCGCCGCCGAGGCGAGGGCGAGTGCTTCGGTGTCGGGGTCGCGACGGGCCGCGACGATCGGCGTCGTTCGGGTGGTGCCCGACGGTGCTGCTCGCTCGGCCCGTTCGTCGCGCTCGCGGACGAGCGACTTGAGCTGCAGCGCGAGCGGCGACGCCTCGTAGATCTTGCCCTCGGCACGGTCGGCGAGCAGCGAGGCCGCGACGGGCCGGATGCCCTCGCGGGCGCCGACGGCGAGCAGCCAGTCGCGCAGGCGCAGCGTCGAGACGCAGTCGTACCGGTTGTAGTCGGCGAGGTCGGCGAGGATGCGGGTGGCCTCGGCCGCCGCATCCTGGTCGTCGTGTGCGAGGGCGAGCGCCTGCAGCTCGCCGGCGCGCACGTACTCGGTGATCGAGTCGGCGCCCGACTTCACGTCGGCCTCGCGCAGCTCTGCACCCATGTAGAGCGGCTCGAGCTTCTTGATCGAGTACGAGCGGCTGCCGACGCGCACCGCCCGCTTCACGATCGGGTAGAGGTCGACGAGCACGCCGTCGGCGAGCAGCTGGTCGACGTCGGCCTCGCCGACACCGTGCCGGGCGGCGATCGACGTGAGGTGCGTGCGCTCGTAGCTCGCGTAATGGAAGATGTGCAGGTCGGGGTGCGCCTGCCGGCGCAGCTTCACGAACTCGAGGAAGCGCTCGAGCGCCACGCGCTCTTCGGCGAACGAGTGCGCCCAGAACGCCGTATAGGTCTCGGAGTTGTCGACCATGCCCCAGAGGTAGTCGAGGTTCCACTTGGTGCCGTCGCCCTCGGTGTAGAGCGGGTCGCCCTCGAAGTCGAAGAAGAGGTCACCGGGGCTCGGCTCGGGGATCGCCGCGATCGCGCGGGCGTCGCGCACGCCGACGGGTGGCGGCAGGGGCGGGTCGCCCTCGCGCCAGGCGCCCGCCGCGACGGCGTCGGCCGCCTCGACCTCGGCGCGCAGCTGCAGCCGGGCTTGCGCCCGCAGGTTGTCGAGGGTCGCCTCCATCACGTGGGGCACCGGCTCGTGCGAGGCGGCGAGTGCGTCGATCGTCGTGATGCCGGCCGCCGCGAGCGGCTCGCGCTGCGTGACGCGCAGCCCGCCGACCATGAGCACGTCGCGGTTCGCCTGCACCTCGAGCTCGCACGTCGGGCACCGGCCGTCTTGCCCGTAGAGCGGGTCGCCCCAGCCCACCGGGCCGATGTCGGCGACGCGGTCGGCCACGATGCGGTGCAGGCGCGCCACGCGCTCGCGGTACACGGGCAGGATGTCGTCGAGCCGGTGCGCGCTGACCGAGCCGTCGCCGAGCAGCAGCTCGACGGTGTCGTCGAGCGGCACGCCGAGTCGCGTGAGCTGCTCGGCATAGGCGGCGAGCTGCAGCAGCGCGGTGACCCGCGCGTGCCTGGCCAGCTTCGAGTCCTGCACGCGGTAGCGGCCGTCGGGCTGGCGCACGATGAAGTCGGCGAAGCCGATGAAGCCCTGCCCCGGGAGCGGCTCGTCGGAGAACGTCGCCTGGAACACGACCGGCGCCCCGGCTTCGAACGCGGAGATCGTCGCGGCGGCGGCCGCCGCCACGGCGTCGGCGTCGCGCACGTCGGGCCGCTCGATCTCGACCACGCCCGGCCCGAACTCGGCCCGGTAGCGGTCGAGCACCCGCAGCTCGTGCGCGTCGCCGAGCTCGCCCGCGCGGCGCAGCATCGGGTCGTCGAGCGGGGCGAACAGCGTGTCGCGGCCGAGCTTGACGTCGAGCTCGCGCAGGAAGGCGAACTCGCAGTCGCTCGCCTTCTTGAGGTCGCTCGCGCTCGTCACGACGATGCCGTTCAGCAGGTACATCGTGCTCCTCTCGCCGGCCGTGCTCCCACGGTATCGGCAGCCTGCGACATCGGGACCGGGTCGGCGTCGGTCGGCCCGACGGGGCGGGCAGCCGGCGAATGGGCGCGAGGGATGCCGCCACCGACGCCTCGGCGTAGGGTGACGCCCATGGCCGACTGGGAGCTGCTGCGCAGCCTCGCGCTCGCGCTGCCCGACACGACCGAGACCCCGAGCCGCGGGTGCGCGATGTGGCGCGTGCACGGCAGGGGCTTCGTGTGGGAGCGCCCGCTGCGCACGACCGATCTCGAGCACCTGGGACTCGACGGGCAGCCGGGCCCGATCCTGGGCGCGCGTGTCGAGGACGAGCACGAGAAGCTCGCACTGATCGACGAGGACGCCGACGTGTTCTTCACGATCCCGCATTTCGACGGGTGGCCGGCGATCCTCGCGCGGCTCGACCGCATCGGCGACGACCGGCTGGCCGAGCTCGTCGAGGAGGCGTGGCTCATCATGGCGCCGCCGAAGCTCGGGCGGGAGTGGATCGC
Organism: Agromyces cucurbitae; assembly: GCF_058349945.1. Classification (NCBI taxonomy): domain Bacteria; kingdom Bacillati; phylum Actinomycetota; class Actinomycetes; order Micrococcales; family Microbacteriaceae; genus Agromyces; species Agromyces cucurbitae. The sequence goes on from NZ_JBYRES010000002.1 coordinate 385,688, forward strand.
CGAGCGCGAGTAGCAACCGGGTTCCCGCTGGTTGAGGAGCGCCCGACGAAGGAGGACGCGTCTCGAAACCTCGTGACCGGGTCTCGAGAGCGGCCTACCTGGTTTCGAGACGCGTCGGCGCTCCTCAACCAGCGGGAGGGGCCGCTGCGCGTCGGCGCTCCTCAACCAGCGGAAGAGCCGAGCCCGCCGCGCGGCAGCCCGAGCAGCCCTTCGACCGCGTGCAGCGTGAGCTCGCCGCGGTGCGCGGTGTCGCCCCAGCGCACGAGCGCCTGGGCGTTGAGTCCGTCGATCATGCCGAGCACCTGCCACGCGACGCCCGAGGCATCCGTCGTCTCGAAATCGCCCGACCGCACGCCGGCCTCGATGACGCCTTGCAGCACCGACTGCCAGGCGTCCATCTGCTCGCGCACGGCGCCGGCGAGGCTCTCGCTGCGCCGGCCGAGCGCCCAGGCCTCGACCCAGATCACGGTGACGTCGTCGCGGGTGCCGTCGAGCACGGTGCGGATGAGCGTGCCGAGCTGCTCGCGCGGGCCGTCGACCGAGGCGATGAGGGCCTCGACCTCGGCGATCTCGGCGCCGACGACCGACGCGAAGGTGCTCGCGATGAGCGACTCCATGCTCGGCACGTAGTGGGCGACGAGCGCGGGGGCGACCCCGGCGCGCGCGGCGACGGCGCGCAGGGTCACGGCCGCGAGCCCCTCTTCGACGGCGAGGTCGCGCGCGGCCCCGACGATGTCGCGGGTGCGCTCCTCGGGCGACTTGCGGGCGGCACGGGGTCGGGTCGGCGTTGACATGATCACCCATCATAGGTAATCTCGCAGCAGTATTGATCATTTGGTCAATAAAACTTCACCGCACCATCTCGAAGGGGAGACCACGCATGGCCTGGCGCATGCCGAGTGAGACCGCACCGCACGAGCGCACCTGGATGGCGTTCCCCCGAGAGGGCTTCACCCTCGGAGAAGAGGCCGCCGAGCGCGAGAGCGGCTACGCCGCGTGGACGGCCGTCGCCCACGCCGTCGCCGAGTTCGAGCCCGTGACGATGGTCGTCGACCCGACCGAGATCGAGCGCGCGAAGCGCATGCTGTCGGGCGACATCGAGATCGTCGAGGCGCCCCTCGACGAGTTCTGGATGCGCGACTTCGGCCCCACCTTCGTCGTCGACGACGAGCGCCCCGGCGTGCTCGGCGCGGTCGACTGGACCTTCAACGGCTGGGGCGCCCCCGAGTGGGCCGAATGGCGCAAGTCGGCCGAGATCGCCCGCTTCATTGCCCCGCTCGTCGGCGCCGAGCTCGTGTCGAGCGTGCTCGTCAACGAGGGCGGCGGCATCCACGTCGACGGCGAGGGCACCGTGCTCGTCACCGAGACGGTGCAGCTCGACCCGCGCCGCAACCCCTACGCCGACAAGGCCCGCGTCGAGGCCGAGCTCGCGCGCACGATCGGCGCGACCAAGGTCGTCTGGCTGCCGCGCGGCCTCACCCGCGACTACGACGAGTTCGGCACGAACGGGCACGTCGACATCGTCGCGACGATCACCTCGCCCGGCACCCTGCTGCTGCACGCGCAGCAGAACCCCGAGCACCCCGACTTCGAGGTCTCGCGCGAGCTGCGCGCCGTGCTCGAGCAGGCCACGGATGCCGCGGGCCGGAGCTTCGAGATCGTCGACCTCCCCGCGCCCGCGACGCTGCGCGACGAGGAGGGCTTCGTCGACTACAGCTACGTCAACCACCTGGTCGTGAACGACGGCATCATCGCGTGCGGATTCGGCGAGGAGCAGGCGGATGCCGCGGCGCGCGAGATCCTCGAGGCCGCCTACCCCGGCCGGCGCGCCGTGACCGTCGACTCGCGCGACATCTTCGCCCGCGGCGGCGGCATCCACTGCATCACGCAGCAGCAGCCGGTGGTGGCCCGATGAGCGGCTTCGACGTCGTCGAGGCGCCGATCGCGCGCCTGCGCGCCGCGCTCGAGGCGGGCGAGACCACGGCCGTCGAGCTGCTCGAGGCGTACCTCGCGCGCATCGCGGCCTACGACGCGCCCGGCACCGAGACCGCGCTCAACGCGCTGGTCGTCATGAACCCGGATGCCGCGGCCGACGCCCGCGCCTCCGACGAGCGCCGCGCGCGCGGTGAGACGCTGGGGCCGCTCGACGGCATCCCGTACACGGCGAAGGACAGCTATCTCGCGAAGGGGCTCACCGCGGCGGCCGGCTCGCCCGCGTTCGAGCACCTCGTCGCGCAGCGCGACGCGTTCACGATCGAGCGGCTGCGGGCCGGCGGCGCCGTGCTCATCGGGCTCACGAACATGCCCCCGATGGCGAACGGCGGCATGCAGCGCGGCGTCTACGGCCGCGCCGAGAGCCCCTACAACGCCGAGTGGCTGACGAGCGCGTTCGGCTCGGGCTCGTCGAACGGCTCGGGCACCGCGACCGCCGCGTCGTTCGGTGCGTTCGGCCTCGGCGAGGAGACCTGGTCGAGCGGCCGCGCGCCGGCGTCGAACAACGCGCTGTGCGCGTACACGCCCTCGCGCGGCGTGATCTCGGTGCGCGGCAACTGGCCGCTCGTGCCGACGATGGACGTCGTCGTGCCGCACACCCGAACGATGGCCGACCTGTTCGAGCTGCTCGACGTGATCGTCGCCGACGACGCCGACACGCGCGGCGACTTCTGGCGCGCGCAGCCGTGGGTGCCGATCCCGGCCTCGTCGGAGGTACGGCCAGACTCGTACCCGGCGCTGTCGCCCGCCGATCGCCGTGCTGCGGAGTCGACGCTCAAGGGCAAGCGCATCGGCATCCCGTCGATGTACATCAACGCCGATCACGCCGCGGGCGAGGGCGACCACGTCGGCATCGGCGGGCCGACCGGCCGGCGCATCGAGACGCGGGCCTCGATCATCGCGCTCTGGGAGTCGGCGCGCCTCGACCTCGAGGCCGCGGGCGCCGAGGTCGTCGACGTGGCGTTCCCGGTCGTGTCGAACTACGAGGGCGATCGCCCGGGTGCGACCAACGTGAAGACGCGCGGCTTCGTGAGCGAGGCGTTCCTGAAGTCCGAGATCGTCGACCTCTCGGCGTGGGCGTGGGAGGACTTCCTCCAGGCCAACGGCGACCCGGCGCTCTCGACGCTGACGGGCGTCGACGGGGCGACGATCTTCCCGCAGCCGCCCGGCGCGCTGCCCGACCGTTACACCGGCTTCGACGACGACATCGCCGAGTACCCCGAGCAGGTGCGCGAGCACCCGTACGGCTCGTTCACCGAGATCCCGCACCTCGAGGAGGGCGTGCTCGGCCTCGAGAAGACCCGGCGCATCGACCTCGAGCAGTGGATGGACGGGCTCGGCCTCGACGCCGTCGTGTTCCCCGCGGTCGCCGACGTCGGCCCCGCCGACATGGACGTGAACGAGGCCTCGGCCGACCTCGGCTGGCGCAACGGCGTGTGGGTCGCGAACGGCAACCTCGTGCCCCGCCACCTCGGCATCCCGACCGTGACGGTGCCGATGGGCACCATGGCCGACATCGGCATGCCCGTGGGCCTCACGTTCGCCGGCCGCGCCTACGACGACACCGCGCTGCTCGCGCTCGCCGCCGCCTTCGAGGCGACCGGCTCGCGCCGCACGGTGCCGCCGCGCACGCCCCGGCTCTGACGACCCAGCTGGTTGAGGAGCGCGCGACCCCATCCCGCTGGTTGAGGAGCGCGCTACTCAACCAGCGGGTGGGGCCGTCAGCGCACGTCGACGGTGATCTCGTGCAGGCCGGTGGCACCGTCGGGGACGGGCGGGCGCTCCTCAGCGGTCTGCACCTCGCCGTCGGCGCCGGTGGCGCGGACCCGCAGCGTGTGGCTGCCGGGCGAGGCATCCGGCCATTGGAAACGCCACTGCACCCACGTGTCGTCGGAGATCGCGGTCGCCAGCTCAGCGGGGCGCCACGCGCCGTCGTCGACCTGCACCTCGACGCCGGCGATGCCGACGTGCTGGTGCCAGGCGACGCCCGCGACGACGACGGTGCCCGGGTCGACCGGCTGGCCGCGCCGCGGCACGTCGATGCGCGACGAGAGCTTGATGGGGCCGCGGTCGCTCCAGCCGCGGTCGGTCCAGTAGGCGCGGGCGCGGTCGAACCTCGTCACCTCGAGGTCGACGACCCACTTCGTCGCCGACACGTAGCCGTAGAGGCCCGGTACGACCATGCGCACCGGGAACCCGTGCTCGACGGGCAGCGGCTCGCCGTTCATGCCGACCGCGAGGATCGCGTCGCGGTCGTCCTGCAGTACCTCGATCGGCGTCGAGGCGGTGAATCCGTCGGAGCTGCGCGAGAGCACCATGTCGGCGTCGGCGTGCGGGCGCGCCCGCGCGAGCAGTTCGCGAATCGGGTGGCCGAGCCACACGGCGTTGCCGATGAGGTTTCCGCCCACCTCGTTCGAGACGCACGTGAGCGTCGTCACGCTCTCGGCGAGGGGCAGCGCGAGGAGCTCGTCCCACGTCAGCTCGAACTCGTGGTCGACCATGCCGTGCACGCGCAGCTTCCACTCGGCGGGGTCGATCGTCGGCACGGCGAGCGCCGTGTCGATGCGGTAGAACTGCGCGTTCGGAGTGACGACGGGGGCGAGTCCGTCGATGCCGAGCTCTGCGCCGGCGGGCACCGTCGCCGTCGTCGTGGGGGCGGGGAGGCGGATCGCCTCGCGCAGCGCGCTCACGGCGCGACCGCCGGCCTGGATCGCCGCGCCGCCGAGCGCGGCGAGCACGCCGACCAGGGCGGCACCGCCCGCCCAACCGAGGAAGGCGCGTCGGCTCGAGCCGGCGTCGCGGGTCGAGGAGCGCCCGACGGCGGAGGACGCGTCTCGCAACCCGTCGCCCGCCGGTTGCGGGACGTCGCTGCGCTCCTCCTCAGACCGCTCCACCCGTCGCACGAGCACGCGCAACGCGAGCATCGCCGCGCCGCCGGCGACGAGCGACGGCACCACGGCGAGCATCGGCGCGTTGGCGCGGGTCGCCGCGGCGACGGCGCCCACGACTCCGAAGACCGCGAACACGACCATGCCCCACGGCGGTCGCCGTGCCTCGAGCACCCCCGCCCCGCACGCCGCCGCGAGCAGCACGAGCACGATGCCCGACACGAGCGCGATCTTGTCGGCGGTGCCGAAGAGGGCGATCGCCGCATCCTTCGCCCACGGCGGCGCGAAGTCGATGAGCGCCGACCCGATGACGACGACCGGCCCCGACTCGGGTGCGACCACGGCCGCGACGAGCTCGCCGAGCCCGGCGCCGAAGAGCGCGGCCGCCGCGCCCGCGAGGGCGGGCCGCCACCAGGTGCGCGAGCTCGTCATGGCCACAGCGTACGCTCAGGCCGTCGCACGGCGCCCGACGTTCGGCGCGGCGTTCACGAACCGTAAGAACCCGCCGCCGCGCCACGCGTTCGTGCGGCGTCGATCCGCTGCGCTACCCGACCGCCGGAAGGGGATGCGCCCGCACGAACGCCGCGGCCGGCACGGCGAGCGATGCCCCGATCTCGGCCGCGGGCCGCTTGGCGCCCTTGACCTCGAACGAGTGGTTGGCGTTCTCGATCCAGTCGACGACGGCGTTCTCGCCGACCCGTTCGGCCACCGCGTCGAGCTGCTCGTTCGGAATGGCGAACGGGTCGTTGCGCCCCTGCAGGAACAGCATCGGCACGGTGATGCCGGGCAGGTGCTCGTCGCGCGGCTTGTCGGCCTTGCCCGGCGCGTGCAGCGGGTATCCGAGGAACACGAGCCCCGCGGCATCCATGCCCTCGGCGACGGCCATCGAGGCCATGCGCCCGCCGAACGACTTGCCCGCCGCCCAGAGCGGCTCGTCGGCGTGGCCGGCCTCGGCGGCGCGCTCGGCGGCGACGCCCATGACGGTGCGCCACGCCGCGATCGCGGCGGGCGGCCGGTCGGGAAAGCGGCGCCCCGCCTCGCGGTAGGCGAAGTTGAAGCGCAGGGTCGCGAATCCGTCGGCGTTGAGCGCCCGGGTGAAGCCCGACATGAACGGATGCTCCATGCCGGCGCCCGCACCGTGGGCGACGACGACCGTGGCCTCCGCGGCACCGCCGGCCGGGCGGGCGTAGACCGCCGACACCGGGGTGCCGTCGAGGTCGATCGTGATGCCCTGCTCGAGGTCGGTGAACGTCATGATCCGAGCCCTTCGAAGATGCCGCCGATGCCGTCGATCACGGCGCCTGCGCCATCGACGAGGTCGCCGACCGCGGAGGTGAGCTCGAGCACGCCGCCGGCCGCGTCGATCGCCGACGCGATGTCGAGCGTCGCGCCGGCGAGATCGCCGATCGTGTCCAGGTTCGTGTGCGCGAGTGCGTCGGCCTCGAGGCGCAGCTTCGCGAGCCACTCGCGCTCGAGCCCGAACAGTACGGCGTAAGGGAGCAGCCGCTCGTGCAGGTGGAAGCGTTCGACCTGGGCGGCGGTCGCGGTGTCGGAGACGGGCGCCGCAGCGAGGCCGGCCGTGCCGGCTGCGGTCGTACCGGCCCCTGCCGTACCGGCCGCACCCGTGCCGGCCGCACCCGTGCCGGCCGCGGCCGCCGACGCTCCGGGCACTGCAGCCCCGGTGCGCAGCTCGGCGCCGCTCGGCGACTGCAGCACGCGCAGCCGGTCGGCCTCGGCGACCTCGAGGTACCGGCGCAGGCCGGCGAGGTGCTCGCGGTGCGGTCGCGACGCCGGCAGGAACCGACGCCACGACGCTGGCGTCACGAAGATCGTCGCGATCGTCACCGTGAGTGCGACGAGCGTGCCGAAGAACGCCGGCCAGTCGCCGGCGATGAGGGTGAACACGAGCAGCAGCGCCTCGACGAGCATGCCGAGGTAGGCGAGCACCGTGAGGGTCGTGCCGGGCCAGCTCACGCGGCGGTCGGCGACGAGCCCCTCGCGGGCGAGCTGCATCTCGGTGAAGAGCAGCAGCGTCTTCAGTCGCCCCGCGAGCGCACGGCGGTCGGCCGAGAAACGGCGCAGGCGCGCGCCCGTGTGCTCTGGGCCGAACAGCGCCTCGAGCAGCGCGGTCTCGGCTGTGGTGAGTCGCGCGCTGTCGACGAGCTCGACCCCGATCGGCTCGCGAGAGCGGCGGGCGGAGGAGCCGGGGGCGCGGTCGTCGCCGCCGGCGACGAGCCGGACCTTGCGCTTGACCGCGAGGTCGATGAGTGCGGCCGCGCCGGCGCGCCGGTCGGCGTCGACGAGCACGGCGTCGCGGAGCACCGTCGACCCGCGCTCGGGCGCGTACTGCACGACCGGGGCCGTCACCGGTTGCGCGGCGAACGCGCGCGCGACGAGCCCGAGCATCAGGATGAGGCAGGCGGGCACGATCGCGAGGAGGACGACGGCGGTCAGCACGCGCCCAGTCTAGGGATCGGCGACGGTCGCCGTCGGGTGCGTCTCCCCGCGACGCGCGGGACCGCTGCGGCGGATGTCGGAGGCCCGGCGTACCTTGGCTGCCATGACGAAGCAGCTGCAGACCGAAGCCCCGCGCGAGGTGCTCGACGAGCCGTGCCCCCGGTGCGGTTCGGGTGCCGTGCGCGCGATCGTCTACGGCCCGCTCGACCTCGCGGTCGAGGCCGAGTCGGTCGACCCGTTCCTCTCCGACGACGCACCGATCTTCGACTGCCGCGACTGCGGCTTCGAGTGGGGCCTCGCCGTGCGCGACCTGCTCGCCTGAGCTTCGCCTACCACCCCTCGCCGAGCACCCGGTCGAGCATCTCGACGAAGAACTCCGCCGACTCGGGCTCGACGACGAGCGGCGGCTTCGTCTTGAGCACGTTCTGGTGGTCGCCCGTCGGCTGCATGACCACGCCGAGCTCGAGCAGTCGGTCGCAGATCGCGCGGGTCTCGGCGGTCGCCGGTTCGAGCGTCTCGCGGTCGCGCACGAACTCGACCCCGAGGTAGAGCCCGAGGCCGTGCACGGCGCCGATGAGCGGATGCCGCTCGGCGAGCTCCTCGAGCATGCCCTTGAGGTATGCACCGGTCGACGCGGCGTTCTGCTGCAGCCCCATCTGCTCGTAGGCGTCGAGCACCGTGAGCCCCGCGATCGACGACGCCGGACTGCCGCCCGTCGACGAGAAGAAGTACCCCTGCGTGCGGAACCGCGCCGCGATCTCGCGCGTCGTGATGACCGCGCCGAGCGGGTAGCCGTTGCCCATGGCCTTCGCGACGGCGACGACGTCGGGCACGACGCCCTGCTGCTCGAAGCCCCAGAACCACTCGCCGAGACGGCCGTAGCCGGCCTGCACCTCGTCGGCGATCGCGAGCCCGCCGGTCTCGCGCACGGCGGCGTACACCTCGGCGAGGTAGCCGTCGGGCAGGGGGATGCCTCCGGCGTTGCCGTAGAAGGTCTCCGCGATGAACGCGGCCGGAGGTCGGCCCGACGCGGCGAGCTCGCGGATGCGGGCGGCGGCCTCGGGCGCGTAGCGCGAGGCATCCGCACCCTGGTATCTGCCGCGGAAGGAGTTCGGCGCCTCGACGGCGTGCACCCAGTCGGGGCGCGTCTCGAGCGCATTGGGGTTGTCGGCCGTCGAGGTCGAGACGGCGTCGGAGCCGTAGGTCCAGCCGTGGTAGGCCTCGAGCACGCTCACGACGTCGCGCCGGCCCGTGGCCGCGAGGGCGACGCGGATGGCGAGGTCGGTCGCCTCGGAGCCCGAGTTCACGAGGAAGACGGTGTCGAGCGGGTCGGGCAGGAGCCCCGCGAGGCGCTCGGAGAACTCGACGACCGCCTCGTAGTTGAAGCGCGAGTTCGTGTTGAGCCGGCGCAGCTGCCGGTGCACCGCGTCGGCGAGGCCGAGGTGCCCGTGCCCGAGCGGCGTGACGTTGTTGACCATGTCGAGGTAGACGCGCGCGTCGGTGTCGGCGAGGTGCTCGCGCCAGCCCCGCTCGATCTCGGGCGGCTCGTCGTAGTAGTGCTCCTGCACCTCGGCGAACGCGGCGTTGCGCCGCTCGATCAAGGAGCTCCCGTCGGTCGAGTAGGCGCGCAGCGCCGTATCGAGACCACGGGCGCCGACACCCTCGCCCAGCCCCAGCATCGGCGCCGGGTCGAGCGTCACCGCGAGCCATCCGGCCGCGTACTCGGGCCGCACGAGGTGCGGGGCGTCGGACCGACCGAGCCGCACTCGGATGCGCGTGCGCGCCGGTACGACCCAGTCGCCGTCGGCGTCCTGCGTCGCGCCGTCGACGACGAGGTGCTCGGAGGCCTCGAGCCGTTGCGGCTCGGCGTACCAGACGTCGACCCCGAGCGGCACGGTCGCGGGCGACACGGGCGAGAGCGTGCGGCTCGCCGTCAGCCGGGGCGTGCCGCGCTCGAGCCAGGCCGCGGGGGCCCCGGCGTCGAGCGCCTCGACCGCGAGCCGCGCCTCGAGCGCCTCGCCGTCGAGCCACGCGCCGCCGTCGACCGCCTCGGCGGCCACCGACACGTCGAGGCGCACGGGCCCGCCCGCGGGTTGCGCCCCGCCCGCCGTCTGCGCCATTTCTGACGGTTCCGCGCCACGAGAAGTGGCGCGCTCGGCGTCGACGTGGCGCAGCGGTGAGGCGAGTGCGCCGGGAGGCGAGGCGAGTGCGGCCCCGCCGGCGCCGGCGTGCCCGGTCGGCGCCACGCCGAGCGCGTCGGCGATCAGGGCCGTCATCACGTCGGCCGGCACCGAGGTCGCCTGCTCGAAGATGCGCCACTCGCGGTCGAGCGCCGAGCGCGCGTACTCGTTCGCGTCGCCGTCGAGCTGCACCTGGTGCTCGCCGCTCACGACGAGCACGGCGCCGCGCAGCACGACGAGCGGCCAGAGCGCGGCGATCTCGGCCGCGACGAGCGGACGCAGTGCGTGGAACGCGCGCACGGCCGGCAGCACCGAGACGGGTTCGGCGCCGGCATGGTGGAGCACCGACGAGATCGTGATCGCGAGCTCGGAGACGGCCCAGCTGCGGGTGACGTCGCCGAAGTCGATCATGCCGTCGGGCAGGCGCCGCCCGCCGTCGGTACGGCACACGACGTTGTCGTCGGTGAGATCGAGGTGCACCGCCTGCTGCGGCAGCTCGTCGGCGAGTGCGGCGACGGTGCGCCACGCGTCGCGGGCGGCGTCGGTCACGAGCGCGCGCCGGTGCGGGTCGGGGTGGTGCGGGGCGAGCAGCTCGACCACGCGGTCGGCGAAGCGCGGGTCCCACTGCAGCACCCGGTCGAGCCCGGCGTGCTCGAGGTCGGCGAGCGCGAGGCTCGCCGTCGCCGCGAGCTCGCCCATGCGGGCGACCACCGCGGGCGCGAGGTAGCCGTCGCCCGTCAGCGTGCCGCCGTCGAGGAACTCGAGCAGCCGGATCGCGAGCGGCCCCTCGCTCGTGTCGGCGACGACGGAACGCTGACGCCCGTCGGCGCCCGTCGTCGTGGTCGCGACGCGCACGCGGCCGGCGGCGGCGATGCGCTCGGCCGCGGCATCCTGCGCGGCGAGCTCGGCCGCGGTGAAGGCGGGGTTCGTGATCTTCACGACGCCGACGGGGGCGGTGCCCGCGCCGCGCGCGACGGCGGCGCTGAGCGCGACGCCCGCGCCGAGGACGGGGACGGCGTCGGGGACGACGTCGGCCGCGGCATCCCACGCGAGGAAGTTCTGGTCCTGCTGGCTGCCGAGCGGTTCGAGGTCGACCTCGAGCCCCCACTCGGCGGCGAGGATCGCGCGCACCTCGTCGACCGGCAGCGCCGGCGCCGGCAGCTCGCCGACCGAGAAGAAGTCGAATCCGGTCGGTGCTGCGGTCATCGTCGGCCCTCTCGTGCGGCTGGTTCGCGCCGCCCGCACTCGCAGGATGAGCCGGCCGGCACGCTCGTATCCGAGGGTACCGGCCGGATCATCCTGTCAGCGCGGCCGGCCGGGGCCGTGGCGGCCGCCGCGTGCTACGCCGCCGCGCGAGCCCACACCACCGCCGCGATGACGCGTCGGTTCTCGTCGGCGCAGCGCAGCAGGCCGAGCTTCGAGAAGATCGAGCGCACGTGCGATTCGACGGTGCGCTCCGACAGGTAGAGGGCCGCCGCGATCGCGGCGTTCGAGGCGCCGCACGCGAGGGATCGCAGCACGGCGAGCTCACCGGCGGTGAGCGAGGCGAGGTCGGGTACGCGGGCGTCGATCCAGTCGAAGCCCGCACCGGTGGTGTCGGGGGCGAGTAGCTGCCGCATGGCGCACTCCTTCGGGGTGCGGCAACCCTCGGCGAGGCGCGACCGTCGGGCAACGGTCGTACGGGGAGCCGGCTCGTCGAGGTGCTCGCCGACAAGGGTACGGATGCCTCTCGCCGGCGCAGTACGTAGTCGGGTACGTAAATCTCGGGGACGGGTCGGCACTTGCCCGGGTCGACGGCGTCGGGCCCGACTCGGCCGGGCCGACGGTGCCGGCGACGGGCGCAGCGGTCAGCCCCGGTCGGCGAGTCCGCGCAGCTGCGCGCGTCCCTCGACGCCGAGCTTCGCGTAGATGCGGTGCGCGTGGGCCTCGACCGTGCGTGTCGAGAGGCCGAGGCGCACGGCGATCTCGCGATCCGAGTCCCCGCGGGCGATGAGTGCGGCGATCTCGACCTCGCGCTCGCTGAGGTCGGGGCCGAGGCTCGCGCGCGCGACGGCGATGGTGTGCAGGCGCCCGGTCGTCGCCTCGATGCCGCGCACCCGCAGCTTCGAGGCCGCCGCGCGACCGCCGCGGCCGGCGGCGGCCCAGTGCACGGCGGCCTGGGCGGCGGCGTCGGTCGCGGCGATCAGGTCGCCGTCGGCCTCGAACTCCCGCGAGAGTGCGTCGAGTGCGGCGGCGTCGCCGCGGTCCCACGCATCGGCGTGCCGCGGGGCGAGCCGGGCCCTCGGCCCGTCGACGCGGTCGACGAACTCCCTGATGCGGTCGCCGACCCCGTGGGCCCCGTGCCGGATCGCGTCGTGCAGCGCGCGCAGCGCCAGCCCCGCGGCATCCTGTGCGAGTGCGAGGTCCGCCGCGGCGATCGCACCGGCGGCGGCCTCGGCGACCCGCCCGGCGGATGCGTCGACGAGCGCCGCGACCCGCTCGAACTGCGGTCGGCGGTACCGGAACGCCGGCAGCCACTCGTCACGTGCCCGGTCGAGCGAGCGCCGGGCGCGCCCGAGGTCGCCGGCGAGGGCGGCCGCCTCGGCGAGGTCGGTGAGGTTGAGGGGCGACCAGCCGGTGTGGTCGTCCCCGCCGATCGAGGCCTCTGCCGACAGGAGGGTCGTCATGGCGTCGGTGATTCGGCCGCTCCGTACCAGCACTCGGCCGGTCAGGTTGAGCAGCCGGCCGTTGAACGGGGGCGGGGCCTCGCGGTCGGCGGCGAGCACCCGCTCGGCGAGCTCGGCGGCCTCCCGCATCCGGCCCGCCAGGTGCAGGGCGAGCAGGTGGGCGTCGAGCAGCACCATGCGCAGCACGGCGGCGTCGTATCCGCCGCGCGCGGCCGCGTATCCGGGCTCGGCGACCGCCTCGATGCCGTCGCTCCGGCCCGCGCAACCGAGGGCGGTCACCCGGGCGATGGTCGCGAAGCCCGTCGCCCGGTCGGAGCGCCCGGGGTGGGCGAGCGCAGCGTCGGCCAGCTCCTGCGCGCGAGCCGGATGCGCCTGGAAGGCGTGCAGCCACGCGAGCATCGCCGCGAGCTCGGCCCGGTCGCCGTCGTCGGTCGCGGCGGTGTGTGCGGCTTCGGTGCGGGCGACCGCGCCTTCGGGATCACCCACCACGAAGTACCGGTTGCCGGCGTCGACGATGAGTGCGTCGACGGGCGGATGCGGCTCGGCCAGCATGGGCTCGAGCAGGGCGGATGCCTCGTCGCTGCGGCTCCGCAGCGACAGCGCATACGCGGCGAGCGCGCTCGCGGCTTCGGGGCCCCCGTGCTCGGCGGATGCGGTGGCGAGCCGGGCGGTGAGGTCGAGGTCGAGGCGGGCGAACGCCGTCGCCGCCGCTTGGAGGAGGACGCCGGCATCGGCGGGGTCGTCGGCACGGGACGCGGCCGGCCCGTCGGCCTGCAGGCTGAGCAGCGCCCGCGACACGATGTCGACGTCGACCCCCGTGCGCGCGACCGCATCGAGGATGCGCCCGCGGAGTCGCCGGGCGCGCAGCGGCCCCATCGCCGCGCGGCGGGCCTCGGCGAAGAGCGGGTGGGCCGAGCGCAGCGTGATCAGGTCGCCGGGCGCGTCGATCGCCGCCGCGATGACGCCCCGCGCCTCGAGGTCGTCGAGCAGGCGGACGTCGGCCTCGGGGACGGCCTCGATGATCGCCGCGAGCGGGAACGGCTCGAGCAGCGATACCGCGTCGAGCACCTCGAGGGACGTGTCGTCGAGGCCGATGAGGGTCTGTTCGATGAGCGCCTCGAGCTCCGACGGCAGCGGGCTCGCGGGGTCGGGCACGAACGGCGGCCGCGAGTCGGGGTCGTCGTCGGGCCCCGAGGTCGCGTCGTCGTCGTCGGCGTCGAGCCCGTCGCGCCAGTCCTTCGCGATGTGGGTGATGTACAGCGGGTTGCCCCGGCTGCGTTCCCACAGCCGGTGGGCCGCGACCGCCTCGAGCGGCCGCTCGAGGATCGCCGAGGCGAGCCGGCCGGTACCGGCCTCGTCGAGCGGCGTCACTTCGAGCCGTTCGACCACGTCCTCCTTCCACAGGTCGACGACGACGTCGGGCAGGGGCGCCGGCGAGCGCGCGGTGAGCACGAGTGCCGTGTTCGGTCGTCGGGCGAGGGTCTGCACGAGCAGGGCCGACATCGGGTCGAGCGCATGCGCATCGTCGACGAAGACGGCCGTCGGCCGGTCGCCCGGACTGATCTCGGCGGCGATGCGTGCGAGCAGGTCGAGGGTCTCGCCGCCGTCGCGGGCGAACGCGGCGAATGCGCCGAACGGCTGGTGCTGCGCCGTGCGACTCGCCGTCGCCCACACCGCGCCGAGCCGGTGCCGTCGCACGACGCGGTAGAGCTCGCGGGCGAGCCGGGTCTTGCCGACCCCCGGCGCGCCGACGAACAGCGCCCCGCGGCGCCCTCCCGCCGCGGGTGGTTCGACGAGCCGCCGCGCCACCCGCGCCAACTCGTGATCGCGCCCGACGATGGGCCAACCGTCCACGGGTTCATCATGCTCCTCGGCCGGGTGCGCGCGGTAGTGCGACGGGCGGTCGGGCGCGCCTCGTCGCGCATGCGAGCATGGCTGCATGGCGTGGGTCTACCTGGCGCTCGCGATCGGCTTCGAGGTCGCGGCGACGAGCTTCATCGGCAAGACCGAGGGGTTCACGAAGCTCTGGTGGACGGTCGGCGTGCTCGCCGGCTATGGCATCTCGTTCGCGATGCTGGCCCAGGCGGTGCGCGAACTCGAGATCGGCGTCGTCTACGCGATCTGGTCGGGCGTCGGCACCGCGGCGATCGTCGCGATCGGCGTGATCTTCCTCGGCGAGAGCCTCACCGTGCCGAAGCTGCTCGGCATCGGCCTCATCATCGCCGGCGTCATCGTGCTCAACGTGTTCGCGGGGCAGTCGGCCGCGCACGGGTAGCCCGCGTGACCTGGGCCGTGGTCTCGATACGGCGCTGCGCGCCTACTCGACCGACGGTGCGAGCAGCTCGCCGCGGATGCGGCGCAGGTCCTCCATGAGCGAGCCGATGAGGATCCAGTGCCCCGATCGGGGCGGCGCGACGACGAGCGGTGCGGTGAGCGCCGGGATCGCCGAGGTCATCGGCTCGGGGTCGACGTCGGCGAGGTGCACCGCGAGGCGCACGTCGTGCGCGGCGCGGCGCAGCTGCTCGGCGATCGCCTGCACGGTCGGCTCCTCGGCGAGCGACGGGTCGTAGTGGTCGAACGTCGCCCGGGTCATGCCGATCACCTGGGTGACGATCGGGCTCAGCCGTTCGATGAGCGCGCGCATCTCGGTGAGGTCGGTGCGGTGCGCCGAGCGCCGGGGGTTCAGGGTGAGCGACTCCTCGCCGGCGGTGATCGCCGCGTCCGCGGCATCCCGCATCGGTCGCATGAGGCGGGCCTCGAGCATCAGCTGCTGCATCTGCGGGGCCGATTGCGGCGTCTCGAGGGCGTGGGCGAGGCGGTCGAGGGATGCCGCGAGCTCGCCGCCGAGCAACGCGAGGTCGCGGCGGGCGGGGGCCACGGCGACGGGCGGCACGACGGCCACGTTGACGACGATGCCGATCGCCGCGCCGATGAGCGTCTCGATCACCCGGTCGAACGCGTACTCGGGCGACGACGACCCGAGCGCGAGCACGAGCATCGCGCTGATCGCGACCTGGTTCGAGGTGCCGGGGGTCATCTTGAGCGCCCACGCGACGAGCATGGCGACGACGATCGCGACGAGGATGATCCAGCTGTTCTGCCCGACCGTGAGCGAGATCGCGGTCGCGATGAGCACGCCGAGGATGACGCCGACCGAGCGCTCGACGGCCTTGCCGAACGACTGGTTGACGCTCGGCTGCACGACGAGCAGGGCCGCGATCGCCGCGAACACCGGCAGCTGGCCGGGGATCAACCAGCCGGCGACCAGCCACGCCGCGATCGTCGCGACCGACGCCTTCGCGACCTGCAGCAGCGGCGGGCGCTTCGCGGCGCGGAGCGTGGAGCTGATCCCCATGGGTTCCATTCTGGCTGTGCCGGCGACGAGCCGGGGGAGGTCCGTGCCATGATCGCGGTGTGGCCGACCGACTGATGCTCCTCGACACCGCTTCGCTCTACTTCCGTGCGTTCTACGGTGTGCCCGACTCGATCAGGCGGGCCGACGGCACTCCGGTGAATGCCGTGCGCGGGCTGCTCGACATGATCGCGCGGCTCTCCGTCGACTTCGAGGCGACCGAGCTCATCGCCTGCTGGGACGACGACTGGCGGCCCGCCTGGCGCGTCGAGCTCATTCCGACCTACAAGGCGCACCGCGTCGAGCGCGCTGTGCCCGGCGGGGTCGACGTCGAGGAGACGCCGCCGGGGCTCGTCGCGCAGATCCCGCTCATCCGCGAGGTGCTCGGCCTCATCGGGGTGCCGATCGTGGGCGCCGCCGAGCACGAGGCCGACGACGTCATCGGCACGCTCGCCACGGGTGCCGGCCGGCCCGTCGACATCGTCACGGGCGATCGCGACCTCTTCCAGCTCGTCGACGACGCGGCATCCGTTCGCGTCATCAACACGGCGCGCGGCATGTCGAAGCTCGAGATCGTGACCGACGCGGTCGTGGTCGGCAAGTACGGGGTGCTGCCCGAGCAGTACGCCGACTTCGCGACGCTGCGCGGCGACAACTCCGACGGGCTGCCGGGCGTCGCGGGCGTGGGGGAGAAGACCGCGGCGGGGCTCATCCAGCAGTACGTCGACCTCGACGGCATCGTCGCGGCCGCGGCCGACCCGTCGGTGAAGATGGCGGCCGGCGTGCGCACGAAGCTCGTGGCCGCCGCCGACTACCTCGCCGTCGCACCGACGGTCGTCGAGGTCGTGCGCGACCTCGACCTGCCCGAGGTCGATGCGCGCCTGCGCCCGGTCACGGGCGAGCGGCGCGCCGAGCTCGGGCGCCTCGCCGACGAGTGGAACCTCGGCGGCTCGGTTCCGCGCGTGCTCGCGGCGCTCGACGCGACCTCCGCTCGTTGAGGAGCGTCACCCCTCCGGTGGTCGAGTAGCGAGCGACGCAGGAGCACGCGTATCGAGAACCGGTGAGCCGCACCCGGGCCACCGGGTCTCGGGGCGTGGGGAATCTCCCCGCAGAAATGCTCTGCAACTCTGCTCCACCACCGATTCTCCGGAGAGATACTCCCGCCCGACGAGGAACGATGGGAGGGGGAGGCATCTGCGAACGGCGTCGCTACTCGGCCGCCGGGGAGGCGTTCACGCCGACCGGGGGTGCCTCGGGCGCGAGCCAGTAGCCGGGCGCCGGCAGGTCGATGCCCGCGGACGCGAGCCAGATCACGACGAACGCGTAGCCGGCGACGAGCACCGCGAGCCCGCCGAGCACGAACGCCGTGCGCACCGTCCACGAGACGCGCACGCCCGCCCGCCGATACCGCGGCATCGACATCCCGGCGACCCAGATCGCCGCACAGCCGAAGCCGACGGTCCACACGCAGCGCAGCGCCTGCCCCTCGAGGGGCGCGAACAGGGCGATGACGAGGGCACCCGCGCCCAGCAGCAGTCCGGTCCATGCGAAGAAGCGGGCGAAGCCGATGCCGCCGACGCTGTCCTCGCCGGTCCACCACGGTCGGTCGGGGTCGCTCATGCTCCGATCGTACGGGCGCGCGGCGGCTGACGCGGGTGCGGCGAGCCCCCGATGCTGGGATGCTCGAACCGTGACCGACGGAGCGAACCAGCACCCCACCGCCGATGCCGCCGCGATGCTGCCGGCCGACGGCACGGCCGGCACGCTCGCCGGCCGCGTCTTCGATCCCGCCGCGGGCGGCCCGAGCGTCGTCGCGATCCGCGAGGCCGGCGTCGTCGACGTGAGCCGGCGATTCGCCACGATGCGTGCGCTCACCGAGCTGCCCGACCCGGCCGCCGCCCTCGCCGCGGCCGAGGGCCCCGTGCTCGGCACGCTCGCCGAGATCGTCGCGAACACGCCCGACGACGTGCGCGACCCGGGCCGGCCGTGGCTGCTCTCGCCGATCGACCTGCACGTCGTGAAGGCGGCCGGGGTGACGTTCCCGGTGTCGATGATCGAGCGCATCATCGAGGAGCGGGCCCTCGGGGCCGTCGACTCCGCGGCCGACGTGCGCGACGAGGTGCTCGCGACCATCGGCGGGTCGCTCGACGACCTCGTGCCCGGTTCGGCCGAGGCATCCGCCCTCAAGCGGCTGCTCATCGAGCAGGGCCTCTGGAGCCAGTACCTCGAGGTCGGAATCGGCCCCGACGCCGAGGTCTTCACGAAGGCTCCGGTGCTCTCGACGGTCGGCTCGGGCGCCGACGTCGGCGTGCTCTCGACGTCGGTCTGGAACAACCCCGAGCCCGAGCTCGTGCTCGTCGTCGCCTCCGACGGCCGGATCGTCGGCGCGACGCTCGGCAACGACGTGAACCTGCGCGACATCGAGGGCCGCTCGGCGCTGCTGCTCGGCAAGGCGAAGGACAACAATGCGTCGGCGGCGGTCGGCCCGTTCATCCGCCTCTTCGATGCCGGGTACGGCCTCGACGACGTGCGGCGCGCGGTCGTCACGCTGACGGTCGCCGGCGCCGACGGGTTCCGCCTCGAGGCGTCGAGCCCGCTCGAGCGCATCAGCCGCGACCCGGCCGACCTCGTCGCCCAGACGGTGGGTGCGCACCACAGCTATCCCGACGGGTTCGTGCTCTACCTCGGCACGCTCTTCGCGCCGATCCAGGATCGTGACGAGGCCGGCCACGGCTTCACGCACAAGCTCGACGACGTCGTCACGATCCGCGAGCCGAGGCTCGGCGCGCTCGTCAACCGGGTGCGCCACGCCGAGACGGTGGCGCCGTGGACCCTCGGCATCGACGAGCTCTACCGCGGCCTCGCCCGGCGCGGGCTGCTCTGAGCCCACGCCGGCGCGAGGCGAGGCGTGGCGGGCGAGGCGGTGCCACGTCAGCCGTGCAGCGGGATCACCGGGCAGGTGAACGACTTGACGACGCCGAGGTCGACGGCGGCGCCCGCGTCGAGCGCGGTCATGAGCTCGGCGTCGGAGTCGAGCACGCCGTCGCCGTCGGCATCGCCGACCTCGAGGGCCGCGGCGTAGCCGCCGGGGAATCCGAGCGCGTGCACCATCCAGCGCCCGCCGTTGAAGTCGCGGTCGCCGGGAGCGGCCGTCGCGACGTTCGGCTGGGCGCCGCCGAAGTCGTAGATGACGTCGAACGAGTGCGCCGGCGCGCCCGTGCCCGACAGGTCGTTCGGGGTCGCCACGGTGCGGTACTGCGCGCCGTCGACGTAGAAGGCGGCGCCGGTGACGCCGCCGGAGCCCGCCGCGTTCGCGGCCGTCGGCACGAGGGCGAGGGCGAGCGCGGCGGCGCCGGCGCTCGCGAACAGGATGCGGGTTCGTCGGGACATGGTGGTTCCTCTCCGCCGGAGCGGGTCCGGCCGGTCGACCGGCCCGTCGTGAGCCGCCGGGCCGCGCGGTCGCTTCCGCGGCCGCACCGCCAGTCCAGCCCGTGCGGTGCGCGAACACCATGACGTGGCCCTTACCTTCCCCTTACGAGGTCGTGACGCGCCTTACGAGGTGCTGACGGATGCGTCGAGCCCGGGCCCCATGGGTCCGATGCGCGTCGCCCGGCTCTACGCTGGCCTCGTGGCACGCGTGCTGGTGGTCGACGACGACGCCACCGTCGCTGACGTGGTGGTGGCCTATCTCGAGCGCGCCGGCTTCGCCGTCGACCGGGCGTCCGACGGGCCGAGCGGGCTCGCCGTCGCCGACCGGTCGGGGCCCGACGCGGTCGTGCTCGACCTCATGCTGCCCGGTGTCGACGGGCTCGAGGTGTGCCGCCGGCTGCGCGTCTCGCATCCGGGTGTGCCGGTGCTCATGCTCACGGCGCGCGGCGAGGAGGACGACCGGGTGCTGGGCCTCGAGGCCGGGGCCGACGACTACATCGTGAAGCCGTTCAGCCCGCGCGAGCTCGTGCTGCGGGTGCAGGCGGTGCTGCGCCGGACCGGCACGGGCGATCGGGTGCCGACCGTGCTCGAGAGCGACGGCATCGGGCTCGACCCCGTCGCCCACCGGGCCTGGCGCGACGGCCGCGAGCTGTCGCTCACCGTGCGCGAGTTCGGGCTGCTGCAGTGGTTCCTCGGGCATCCCGGGGCGGTCGTCGACCGGGAGTCGCTGCTCCGCGAGGTGTGGGGGTGGGAGGTCGGCGACCTGTCGACCGTCACGGTGCACGTGCGACGGCTGCGGGAGAAGATCGAGGACGACCCGGCCCGCCCGCGACGCCTCGTGACGGTCTTCGGCGTCGGCTACCGATGGGACGGCGCATGACGGCCGCCGCGCTCCCCGCCGACCCGCTGCCGTCGCTCGCCGTCGCCGCGCTCGTCGCGACCGCGATCGGCCTCATCGGCGCCCTCGTCGTACTCGCGGTGGCGCGGCGCCGCCCGGCGCTCGCCGCCGTGCTCGGTCCGCTCGCGGTGGTCGCCGCGCTCGCCGGCGGGGTCGCGACGAGCGTGCAGACCATGCTGCTGCCCGACGCGGCCGTGTCGGCCGTGTTGTGGCTCATCGTCGCGGCGGTGCCCGCTGCGCTGGCCGTCGGCCTGGTCTCCGCGGTGCGCACGCACCGCCTCGGCGAGGAGCGGGCGGCCGCCGTCGCCGCCCGCGAACGGGATGCCGCGGCCGAGGCCCGGCGGCGCGAGGGCATCGCGTGGATCTCGCACGACCTGCGCACCCCGCTCGCGGCCGTGCGCGCGCTCGCCGAGGCCGGGGAGGACGGCGTGACCCCGCCGGACGACGCGCTGCGCGGCATCCTCGCCGAGAACGCCCGCATGAGCGCCATGGTCGACGACCTGCTCGCGTACTCGCGGCTGCACGCGCCGGGCATCGGCATCGAGCGTTCGCCGACCGATGTCGGCGACGTCGCCTCCGACGTGCTCGCGTCGACCGCGCCGCTCGCCGAGGCCGCATCGGTGGGGTTGAGCGGCGATGCCCGGGGCGACGTGGTCGTCGCCGCCGACGCCGGCGGGCTCGCACGGGCGGTCGAGAACCTCGTCGTCAACGCGATCAGGCACACCCCGGCGGGCGGAGCGGTCGAGGTGCACGTCGAGCGCGTCGGGTCCGCGATCGAGATCTCGGTGCGCGACGGCTGCGGCGGCATCCCCGATGCCGACCTCGCGCGGGTGTTCGAGCCCGGCTGGCGCGGCACCGCCGCCCGCACGCCCGGCCAGTCCGAGGCCGACGCCGCACCGGGCGGCGGCGCCGGCATGGGCCTCTCGATCGTGCGGCGCATCGCCGAGCTGCACGACGGGTCGGTCGCCGTCGCCAACGACGGCGGCGGCTGCCGCTTCACGATGCGCATCCCCGCCGCGGCATCACCGCGCTGAGCCGTCGGCGTCGCAGCCGGCACCGGATGGCACGCTGCTTGCGATCCGTGGCATCCTTGCCAGATGAGTTCTCCGTCCCGTCGCAACCACCGTGTCGCCGTGCTCGTGCTCGAGGGGGCGAAGCCGCTGGACGTCGGCATTCCCGCCCAGGTGTTCTCCACGCGCGCGAGCATGCCGTACGAGGTGCGCGTCTGCGGTGCGGCGCCCGGGCTCGTGACGGGCGGCGACGGTCTCTCGTACCACGTGGCCGACGGGCTCGAGGCGCTCGAGTGGGCCGAGACGGTCTTCATCCCCGGCTACCGGCACCCCGATCGCGACGACCCTCCGGCAGCGGTCGTCGACGCGCTGCGGGCCGCGCATGCGCGCGGCGCCCGGCTCGCCGCGATCTCGACGGGGGCGTTCGCGCTCGCCGCGACCGGGCTGCTCGACGGGCGCCGCGCCACGACGCACTGGCACTACACGCAGGTGCTCGCGGCGAGGCATCCGCTCATCGATGTCGACTCGAACGTGCTCTTCGTCGACGAGGGCCAGGTGCTCACGAGCGCCGGCGCCGCGAGCGGGCTCGACCTCTGCCTGCACCTCGTGCGCCGCGACCACGGCGTCGGCGTCTCGAACCACGCCGCGCGGCGACTCGTGGCGGCGCCCTACCGATCGGGCGGCCAGGCGCAGTACGTGCCGCGCAGCCTGCCGCCCGAGCTCGGGCCGGTGTTCGCCGCGACCCGCGAGTGGGCGCTGCGGCGCCTCGACGAACCGCTGACCCTCGGCGACCTCGCCCGCCACGCCAACGTGTCGCCGCGTACCTTCTCACGTCGATTCGTCGAGGACACCGGCTACACGCCCATGCAGTGGGTGCTGCGCGCGAGGGTCGACATGGCCCGCGAGCTGCTCGAGCGCAGCGACCTCGGCGTCGAGCAGATCGCGTCGCGCGCCGGGCTCGGCACGGGCGCGAACCTGCGGCTGCACTTCAAGCGCATCCTCGGCACGTCGCCGAGCGACTACCGCGAGACCTTCGCGCGGGGCGAGTAGACCGGCGAGCACGCGGGGCCGACGGACGCACCTACAGGTCGAGCACGCTCCAGACGATCTCGCCGAGCTCGTCGCCCGTCGAGTGGTCGCGTCGGAACCCGAGCTTGTCGAGCACCCGGAACGACGGGGCGTTCCACGCGCGCACGGTCGACCAGAGCCGTTCGCGGCCGGTCTCGCGGGCCGCGTCGACCACGGCGGCCGCCGCCTCGGTCGCATAGCCGTGCCCGTGCGCGCTGCGCAGCAGCTCGTACGCGAGCTCGGGTTCGTCGATCGTCGACCGGCCGACGACGAGTCCGCAGTAGCCGAGGAACTCGTCGCTGCCGTGCCGCCGCAGGGTGAGGCAGTGGATGCCTCGCCCGGGCGCGTTCTCACGGGCGCCGGTGACCTCGGCCCGCGCTTCGTCGAGGCTCAGCAGTGCGTCGCGCCGCACCGGATCGCCCTCGCGCTCGGCCCGGGCCTCCTCGCGTTCCTGCACGAGCGACCGGTAGCCCGAGGCATCCCACTCGTCCCACAGCCGCAGGCTGAGGCGTTCGGTTTCGCGGGCGTCGGCGAGCGGGGCGTAGGGCATGCGTTCAGGCTATCGGGCAGCCCGGCGGGGTTGGCGAGATTCTTATGAGCACTGTCCGGCTTGCCACTCGTGCTCACGGCCTCCGAGGCGCAGAGTGGAACCATCGCGGACTGAAAGGACCCACCCCGCAATGACCACCCGCATCGCCATCAACGGTTTCGGACGTATCGGCCGCAACGTCGTGCGCGCCCTCGTCGAGCGCGGCGCCGACCTCGAGCTCGTCGCCGTCAACGACCTCACCGACCCGGCCGCCCTCGCCCGACTGCTCAAGTACGACAGCACCGCGGGCCGCTTCGGCTACCCCGTCGAGGTCGACGGCGATGTGCTCGTGATCGACGGCCGCCGCGTGAAGGTGCTCGCCGAGCGCGACCCCGCGAAGCTGCCGTGGGGCGAGCTGAACGTCGACGTCGTGCTCGAGTCGACCGGCCGCTTCACCGACGCCGAGGCCGCCAAGGCGCACCTCGCCGCCGGCGCGAAGAAGGTGCTCGTCTCGGCCCCGTCGAAGGGCGCCGACGTCACCCTCGCCTACGGCGTCAACACCGAGGCCTACGACGCCGAGCTGCACACGATCGTCTCGAACGCGTCGTGCACCACGAACGCCCTCGCGCCGCTCGCGAAGGTGCTCGACGACCTGGCCGGCATCGAGCACGGCTTCATGACGACCATCCACGCGTACACGCAGGACCAGAACCTGCAGGACGCCCCGCACTCCGACGCCCGCCGCGCCCGCGCCGCCGCCGTCAACATCGTGCCGTCGTCGACCGGCGCCGCGAAGGCGATCGGCCTCGTGCTGCCGAAGCTCGACGGCAAGCTCAACGGCGACTCGATGCGCGTGCCCGTGCCGGTCGGCTCGATCGTCGAGCTCAACACGACCGTCTCGAAGGACGTCACCCGCGACGAGGTGCTCGCCGCCTACAAGGCCGCGGCCGAGGGCCCCCTCAAGGGCGTGCTCGAGTTCTCCGACGAGGCGCTCGTCTCGAGCGACATCGTCGGCAACCCGCACTCGTCGATCTTCGACGCCGAGCTCACCCGCGTCGACGGCCGCCACATCAAGGTCGTCGCCTGGTACGACAACGAGTGGGGCTTCTCGAACCGCGTGATCGACTCGCTCACCCTGCTCGCGGGCTAGTACCGCGCAGACCCCGCCGCCGCTCGATGCGCGGACTGCGGCGCACCCCTGCCCCGCGCCGCAGGAACGGGCCCGCCTCCTCGGAGGCGGGCCCGTTCGCGTGTCCGCTCGTCCGCGATCGATTGCGGGCGGCGGCCGACGGGCGTAGCTTCGGCGGCGACCCGACCGCTCGAGCGGAGGTCCGCCATGGACGTAGTGTTCTGGGTCGTCATCGGGTTCGCCGTGCTCCTCGTCGTGGTGATGATCGTGCGTTCGATCGGGCTCCGAAGGCAGTCGCCCTCCGAAGATCCCGTGGCAGAGCGTGTCGAGCTCGAACGACGCAATCGCGAACACCGACTCGCGCGCGAGCGCGAGGGTTCCGGACCGGACGTCGGCGGCGCGGGCATGGGCTGACGCCGCAGGCGCCGGAGCAGGCGCCGGCGCGCCGACCGGCGTCGTCGCCGTCGAGCGTCGTGCCGCGCTCGTCGGCTATCGTCGGGCGGGTGCAGACCTTCACCGCGCGCGACGGACGCGAGATCGCCTTCCACCTGATCGGGCCGTCGAACGAGGATGCCGCAGCCGTCGTCGTCCCCGGCGGACCGTGCCGCGGCGCCGAGTACCTCGAAGACCTCGCGGGCGCCGCCGACGCCGCCGGGCGCACGCTCGCCGTGCTGCATCCGCGCGGCACGCCGAGCACGGGAGGGCTCTCTCGTGGCTGGTGGACCGACGCCGACGACCTCGTCGACCTCGCCGACCACCTCGGCCTCGCCGCGGCCGACGTCGTCGCCCACTCGGCCGGCACACGGCTCGCGCTCGCCGCGTGGGCGCGAACCCCCGAGCGCGTGCGCCGGCTCGCACTCGTCACGCCGGCCGCGGCCTGGTTCACCGAGGTGCCGCGCGACGGCGTCGAGATCGGCCGCCGCCGGAACGACCCGCTCATCGATCGCGCGCTCGAGTCGCTCACCGGCCCCGAGCCGCGCGACCAGGCCGAGTTCGAGCTGGCCCGCGAGCTCGAGGGGCCGGCCGGCTACGCCCGCTGGACCGAGCGTGAGCAGCAGCATGCCGCGGTCGGCGGGTGGTCGCTCGCCGCGCTCGAGGCGTACTTCACCGACATCCCCGACGACGCCGTCGAGCGCATTCGCCGCGCGCCCGCGCGGCCGGCCCTCGTGATCGCCGGCGACGACGACATCCTCGTCGGGGTGCGCACGGTCGAGGCGTACGCCGAGGCCATCGGCGCCGACCTCGCGTGGCTCGAGGCGTGCGGGCATTACCCGTGGGTCGAGCAGCCCGACGCGTTCCGCGCGGTGCTCGGCGGGTGGCTCGCCTCGCGCTGAGCTCGTCGTTCGCGGCGGGAATGCTGCGGTGACGCCTCAGCCGCCGACGACGACGCGCGTCGTCGGCACCCATTCGACCGCGACGGTCGAGGGGTCGATGCCGTCGGCCTCGAGCGACGTGCGCAGCGACGAGACCTCGGGCATCGCGTCGCCCCCGGTCACCCGCACGACGTAGCCCGGCGACTCCGTCGCGATGTCGATGACCTCGAGATCCTCGGCGTCGGCCCACGACCTCGCGACGGTGTCGACGTCGGACGACTCGGTCGTCGTCGTGACCGTGCGGTAGGTCGTGATGCCGAGCGGAATCGCGATGAGCACGAGCAGCACGGCGATCGTGATGTGCGAGCGGCGACGGTTCACGGTCGCGAGCGGCCGCAGCGTGCCGGTCGCCGTCGTGATCGGAGTCGCCTCGCCGACCGCGAACGACCCCCACCGCTGCACGTGGTAGAACGCCATCACGACCACGCCGGTGGCGAGGATCGCCGCGACGTTCGCGACGAAGAGCAGCAGCGAGCCGATCGACGCGGCGTAGTCGGCCGATTCGGCGGCGACGCCGACCACGACGAGCGGCGGCACGAGCGAGATCGCGATCGCGACGCCCGGCAGCGTGTCGGAGATGTCCTTGCGCACGAGCGCGATCGAGGCGACCGCGCCGGTCGCGAGCGCACCGAACAGGCTCATGAGGTCGGGCGTCGCGCGCTCGGCGATCTGCGGGTTCGTCGCCGCCGTCTGGGGAACGATGACGAGCAGCCCCACGAGGTAGCCGATCGCGATCGCCGCGACGGCGCCGGCGATCATGGTGAAGAGCGACCGGCCGAAGTTGACGCGTTCGCCGAGCACGGTCGCGAGCATCGTGCCCTGGATGGGCAGCATCATGGGCGCGACGATCATGGCGCCGATGACGGTCGCGGTCGAGTCGCCGACGACGCCGCTCGCCGCGATGGCCGACGAGAGCACGAGCAGGATCCAGAAGCGGCGCACGCGCTGCACGCGACCCGGCTCGTCGAAGAACACCGCGTCGCGCATGTCCTCGATCGTGTTGAGCGCGTCGGAGGGCGGCGGCGGGTACACGGGCTCGGCCATCGGATTCCCCCTTCGCAACGGCTCAGGGAGAGCGTACGACCGGGCCGCGGCGAATCGCGGGACCGACGCGACCGGCCGCGCGGCGTGGGTCGGAGCATCCTGCCGCGGTCGCCCGGGAACGGGAACGGGCCCGCCTCCTCGAGGAGGCGGGCCCGTTCGTGCGAGCAGCCGAGGCTAGTTCGCGGGGTAGTTCACGTCGACGCCCATCGTGCCGCCCGTCACCTGCGAGGTGACGGTGACCGTGACGCCCTCGCCGGCGACCTTGACGCCGCCGAGCGGGTTCGACGGATCGTTGAACGCGTTGACGTCGGAGTCGTCGAACGTGGCGTCCTGCGCCTCGCCCGGGGCCGGGGCACCGACCGACTCGACCGTCTGGTTCTTGCCCTTGCCGACCACGACCTGCTTGTGCAGCACCACGTCGGTGAAGTCCTTCAGGCCGAAGGTCGCGTCGAACGGCTGGCGCCGGTTGCTCGGCGCGGTGCCGTCGGGGTAGGTGAACTTCGCCGACCGCGCGTCGACGGGCAGCGCGAGGCCGTCGCCGGGGTGGTCGATCGTGTTGTTGTCGGTGTAGGCCTCGTTGACCGCCCAGACGAGCAGACCCTCCTGGAAGGCGAAGTGCTCGACCCAGTCGGGACGCGTGATGCCCTCGGAGAACTGGTACGGACCCGTACGCAGGGTGTCGTCGTAGCCGACGTACGTGCGGTTCTCGGCGAGGTAGTAGCGATCGCCCGTCGAGGTGGCCGTGCCGTCGCTGATCGTGAAGCCGCCGTCGGCGACCCAGCCGTTCTCACCCGTCTCGACGTCGTCGCTCAGCAGGGTCGTGCCGCCCGACTTCACGACGATGTCGTCGAGGAACGCGCCGGCGAGGTGCACGCCGCCGTCGGACTGGTAGCGGAACCGGAACTGGGTGTCGGCGTTGCCGCCGGGCACCGAGTAGCGCAGCGTCGTCCACTTGCCGTTCGAGGTGTCGCTCAGCGACTTGCCGGCCGGCAGCCAGGTCGCGCCGCCGTCGGTCGAGTACTCCGCGTAGAAGTAGTCGTAGCCGGCCTCGATGTCGTACCAGGCCTTGGCCGTGACGGTCGCCGACTTCACCGAGCTCAGGTCGAGCGTGCGGGTCAGCGTCGTGTTGAGGTCGTCGGCGCTCGAGGTCCACCAGGCGTTCGAGCCCGAGTACGGCGTCGTGTACGTCTGCTCGATCTCCTCATCGGGCAGGTCGATGACGAGCGCCTGCTCCTGGCCGTCGGTCTGCAGGGCGGCCGGGCTCAGGGTGTACGAGCCCGAGTCGCCCTCGTTCACGACCGCGTAGTCGAGCCAGCCGAGCTGCATCTTCTCCCACGGGCCCATGTAGTTGGGCGTGGTGCCGATGTCGACTGTGCCGTGATTCAGCCACGAGCCGCTCGACATGAGGGTCCAGAACGCGGTCGAGTTCTCGCCGCCGTTCGTGTCGTAGAAGTCGGGCAGGCCGAGGTCGTGCGCGTACTCGTGCGCGAACACGCCGAGGCCGCCGTTCTCGGCCTCGACCGTGTAGTCGCCGATCCAGTAGCCGGTGTCGCCGATCTGCGTGCCGCCGAACTTCACCTGGGTGCCGTCGACGGTGGGGCCGGTCGTGCCGTAGTCGGTCGAGTTCACGTACCAGCGGTGCGACCAGATGGCGTCTTCGCCCTGGGCGCCGCCGCCCGCGTCCTCGCCCTCGCCGGCGTGCACGGCCTGGAAGTGGTCGAGGTAGCCGTCGGGCTCGTCGAAGTCGCCGTCGCCGTCGTAGTCGTAGCGGTCCCACACGTCGAACGTGGCGAGCTCGGCCTTGATGTCGGCGTCGGTTCGGCCGGCCGCCTTCTGCTCGTTGTACCAGGCGTTGCCGGTGTCGGCGATGAACTTCCAGGCGCCGCCGTAGTCCTCGACCGAGTTGTCGCCGTAGGTCGAGGCGTTGCCGGGCACCTGCACCCAGTCGGCCACTTCGCCGTCGACGGTGTAGTTGCCGGCCGACTGCTTCGAGTAGAAGTCGGCGAACGACTCGCCCTCGCCGAAGAACAGGTCCTCGTAGCTCGCCTGGTTGAAGTCCTCCATCCAGTGCGTGCTGTTGTTCTGGGTGCGGTCGGGCTCGGGGATCTCGTTGTGGAGCGGCCCGGGCACGGTGCCGAGCTTGCCGCTGCCCTGGGCGCCGAACTCCGACAGGATCGTGAAGACCCGGCCGACGCCCGAGACGGCGGTCTCGGCGAACTTGTCGGCGCCGAGTGCGACGACGCCGTCGTCGTTCGGCGAGGCCTTGCCCTGCCGCACGAGCTGCTGCGCGAGTTCGCGCCGCTCGTTCTGCGACTTCGTGAGGGGCCCGGGCCGGTTGTCGAGCCGCTGCGCTGCGGCCGGGGCGGCGCCCGGGTCGTGAGCCGGTGGTGCGGCCACTGCGGCGGGGCCGAATGCGAGCCCCGTCATCATCGTCGCGCTCGCCGCGGTGACGGCGAGCATGGTGCGTCGTTTCACTTGCACTCCTTCGTGGGAATGCCCGGGGTCGCCGGGCACGGTGTCGCGAGGCTAACACCGCACCCCGGACGGGGGGAACGGCCGTTTCGATGTTGTTACCGCATGGCGCCGGTCGTGTCCCCCGATGACGCCGAACGTCCGCCCGTTCGTACCCCGCACGCCGTTCCGGTCCCTTCCCGCGCTGCGAGTCGCCAAGAAGTGCGCTTCCCGGCGCGATGAACGACATCTTTCGGCGACTCGGTGGGGTCGGGTGAGCGGCCGCTGAGCCGTACTTGGACATTTGACCCACTTGGTCGTAGGCTCCTCGCATCCCGACCCGCAACGACGCGCAAGGAGTACCCCAGACGTGCCTTCCACCCTGCATCGAGCCGGCGCCGCACTCGCGCTGGCGCTGACCGCGAGCCTCGCCGTTCCCACGGCCGCCTCGGCCGCACCGGCCACGAGCGCCGCCCAGCCGGCGGCCGCCGCCGGCCACGCGGCATCCGCCAGCCCTGGCGACACCGCCACGGCGGCCGACGGCCGCATCTTCATCACCGACGACCGGGGCCGTGCGCTGCAGTTGCGCGGCTTCAACGCCGGCAAGTGGAAGACCGATCGCGTCACCGCCGAGGATGTCGCGGCGATGGCCGACCAGGGCTTCAACTTCCTGCGCCTGATCGTGCAGTGGGAGTACTTCGAGCCCGAGCAGGGCGCCTATGACGAGGCGTACTTCGATTACGTGGAGTCGGTGCTCGACGCCGCCGACCGCGAGGGCGTGCACGTCATGCTCGACATGCACCAGGACGTGTACGGTCCGGCCTTCGACCACGGCGGCATCCCGGCGTGGGCGACCCGCACCGACGGCCTGCCCTACGAGATGGACCCGTCGAACTGGTTCAACGACTACTTCCAGCCGGCGGTCATGCGGGCATTCACCCACCTCTACGAGGACGCCGACCTGCGTGCCGCGCAGGAGCAGCTGTGGGTGAAGCTCGCCGACCGACTGGAGGGTCACGAGAGCCTGCTCGGCTACGACCTCTTCAACGAGCCCTTCGGCGAGTTCCTCGAGGGCGAAGACCTGGCGACGGCGTCGGGTCGCATCGAGGCGACGCAGCTCAGCGACATGTACGACCGGCTGATCGGCGCGATCCGCACGGTCGACGACGACGCATGGCTGTTCGTCGAGCCGACCGTGCTCGTCGGCTACGGCGTGCCCACCCAGCTTCGCTCGTTCGACGACCCGCGGGCGGGCGAACCGCGCATCGGCTATGCCCCGCACTTCTACAACACCGGCGTCGAAGAGGGCGGCGACTGGCCCGGCGACGACGGCTTCGTCGAGAACTACGAGGCCGCCATCTCGGCCTACCCGAGCGCCAACGGCATGCCGACGATCGTCGGCGAGTGGGGCGTGCCGAACTCGCGCACGCCCGGCAACGCCGCCCTCGTCACGGCGCAGGTCGACTCGATGGAGCGCTTCGCGAGCGGCTGGGCGATGTTCTACTGGTGCCGCAGCGCCTCGGGCGGCTACTGCGCGCTCGACGCCGACGGCACCGCGGCGCCCGGCAACGAGCCCGCCTTCGGACCGTACGCCCGTGCGATCGCGGGCGTGCCCGGCACCGAGCACTTCGACGCTGCGACCGGCGAGTACGCCCTGAGCTACACGGCGGGCGCCGGCCCGAGCGAGATCTGGGTGCCGCGCTCGGCGTACGCCCAGGCGCCCGACGTCGAGGTCAGCGGCGGCAAGGCGCACTACGACGCGAAGCGGCAGGCGCTGCGCATCACCGCGAAGCCCGGCTCGACCGTCGAGCTGACGCTGTCGCGCTGAGCACATCCCGGCGCCGCCCGACCCCGTGCGTAACGGGGCGGGCGGCGCCCGGGCCGCGTGACTACACTCGCGATGTGAGCCCCACTGCAAGTCCCGCCACGGGCGCGCCCAGATTCGAACTCGACATCGACCCGGTGCCGCGCACGGCCCGCGCCGAGGCACTGCTCGAGGCGCTCGCGACCCGGGTCGTCATCGCCGACGGTGCGATGGGCACGATGCTGCAGCAGCACGACCTCTCGCTCGAGGTCGACTTCGAGGGGCACGAGGGCTGCAACGAGGTGCTCAACGTCACCCGGCCCGACGTGATCGGCGGCATCCACGACGCGTACCTCGCGGTCGGCATCGACGCGGTCGAGACGAACACGTTCGGTGCGAACTGGTCGAACCTGTCGGACTACGGCATCGACGAGCGCATCTTCGAGCTCGCCGAGGCGGGCGCCCGCATCGCACGCGCGCGGGTCGAGGCATCCGAGGCCGACGACGGCCGGATGCGCTGGGTGCTCGGGTCGATGGGGCCGGGCACGAAGCTGCCGAGCCTCGGCCACACGACGTACGACCACCTCAAGCAGACGTTCGCGCTGCAGGCCGAGGGCCTCATCGCGGGCGGGGCCGACGCGTTCCTCATCGAGACGAGCCAGGACCTGCTGCAGACGAAGGCCGCGGTCAACGCGTGCAAGCTCGCGATCGTGCGTCGCGGCGTGCGGCTGCCGATCTTCGTCGAGGTCACCGTCGAGACGACGGGCACCATGCTCATGGGCTCCGAGATCGGGGCGGCGCTCACCGCGCTCGAGCCGCTCGGCGTCGACGCGATCGGCCTCAATTGCGCGACCGGGCCCGACGAGATGAGCGAGCACCTGCGGCACCTGTCGAAGCAGTCGCGCGTGCCGATCGCATGCATGCCGAACGCCGGCCTGCCCGTGCTCGGCGCGAACGGTGCCCACTACCCGCTGACCCCCGCCGAGCTCGCGACCGCGCACGCGCAGTTCGTCGACGAGTTCGGGCTCGCGCTCGTGGGCGGCTGCTGCGGCACGACGCCCGAGCACCTCGCGGCGGTCGTCGAGAAGCTGCGGCCGCTCGAAGCCGAGTCGGCGACGCGGCATCCGGTCGCCGAGGCGGGCGTCGCGTCGCTCTACCAGCACGTGCCGTTCCAGCAGGACGCGTCGTACCTCGCGATCGGCGAGCGCACGAACGCGAACGGGTCGAAGGCGTTCCGCGAGGCGATGCTCGAGGGTCGCTGGGACGACTGCGTCGAGATCGCGAAGTCGCAGACCCGCGTGGGCGCCCACCTGCTCGACGTGTGCGTCGACTACGTCGGTCGCGACGGCGTCGCCGACATCCGTGAGGTCGTGTCGCGCTTCGCGAGCGCGTCGACCCTGCCGCTCGTCGTCGACTCGACCGAGCCCGAAGTGATCCGCGCGGGGCTCGAGCTCATCGGCGGGCGCCCGGTCGTCAACTCGGTCAACTACGAAGACGGGGATGCCGCGACCAGCCGGTTCGGTCGCATCATGCCGCTCGTGAAGGAGCACGGCACGGCCGTGGTCGCCCTCACGATCGACGAGGAGGGCCAGGCCCGCACGGCCGACGGCAAGGTCGCGATCGCGTCGCGCCTCGTCGACGAGCTCACCGGTGCGTGGGGCATGCGCGTCGAGGACATCATCGTCGACGCCCTGACCTTCCCGATCGCGACCGGTCAGGAGGAGACCCGGCGCGACGCGATCGAGACGATCGAGGCGATCCGCCGCATCACCGCGAAGTACCCGGGCATCAACACGACCCTCGGCGTCTCGAACGTGTCGTTCGGGCTCAACCCGGCCGCGCGCAGCGTACTCAACTCGGTGTTCCTGCACGAGGCCGTCGAGGCGGGTCTCAGCTCGGGCATCATCGACGCCGCGAAGATCGTGCCGCTCGCCTCGCTGTCGCCCGAGCAACGCGAGGTCGCGCTCGACCTCGTGTGGGACCGCCGCGAGTTCGACGCCGACGGCAACGTGACGTACGACCCGCTCGCCCGCATGCTCGACCTGTTCGCGGGCGTCGACACCTCGGCGCTGCGCGACCAGCGCGCCGCCGAGCTCGCGGCGCTGCCCGTCGGCGAGCGGCTCGAGCGCCGCATCATCGACGGCGAGGGCAAGGGACTCGACGCCGACCTCGACCTGGCGCTCGAGAACGGCATGACCGCGCTCGGCATCATCAACGACCACCTGCTCGAGGGCATGAAGGTCGTCGGCGAGCGGTTCGGCGCGGGCGAGATGCAGCTGCCGTTCGTGCTGCAGTCGGCCGAGGTCATGAAGAACGCGGTCGCGCTGCTCGAACCGCACATGGAGAAGTCCGACGCCTCGGGCAAGGGCCGCATCGTGCTCGCGACCGTGCGCGGCGACGTGCACGACATCGGCAAGAACCTCGTCGACATCATCCTCACGAACAACGGCTACGACGTCATCAACCTCGGCATCAAGCAGCCGATCGCCGACATCATCAAGGCGGCTGAAGAGCACGACGCCGACGTCATCGGCATGTCGGGCCTGCTCGTGAAGTCGACCGTCGTCATGAAAGAGAATCTGCTCGAGCTGAACCAGCGGGGGCTCGCGAAACGCTGGCCCGTCATCCTCGGCGGGGCCGCGCTCACCCGCACCTACGTCGAAGACGACCTGGCCGGGCTGTTCGAGGGCCAGGTGCGCTACGCGCGCGACGCGTTCGAGGGGCTCGCGCTCATGGAGCCGCTCGTGAAGATCGCCCGCGGCGCCGATCCCGACGAGGTCGGGCTGCCCCCGCTCAAGAAGCGCATCCACGCCTCGGGTTCGAAGCTCACCCTGACCGAGCCCGATGCCATGCCCGCACGGTCGGACGTCGCGACCGACAACCCCGTGCCGACCCCGCCGTTCTGGGGCACCCGCATCGTGCGCGGCATCGCGCTCGCCGACTACGCCGCGTTCCTTGACGAGCGGGCGACGTTCATGGGCCAGTGGGGCCTCAAGCCGGGTCGCGGCGAGGACGGCGCCACCTACGAGGAGCTCGTCGAGCGCGAGGGTCG
Source organism: Agromyces cucurbitae (assembly GCF_058349945.1). Lineage (NCBI taxonomy): Bacteria > Bacillati > Actinomycetota > Actinomycetes > Micrococcales > Microbacteriaceae > Agromyces > Agromyces cucurbitae. The sequence goes on from NZ_JBYRES010000002.1 coordinate 419,010, forward strand.
GCCCCGCCTGCGCTACTGGCTCGACCGCATCCTCTCCGAGGGGCTCTTGGATGCCTCGGTGGCGTACGGCTTCTTCCCGGTGGTGTCGGAGGGCGACGACGTCGTCGTGCTGCACCACGGCGACGACCCGACGGGCGTGCTCGGTACGCCCGGGCTGCTCGCGCCCGACGGCGGCTCGGGTGGCGCGCTCGGCACCGACCGCCTGCGCTTCCACTTCCCGCGCCAGCGCCGCGACCGGCACCTGTGCCTCGCCGACTTCGTGCGCTCGCGCGAGTCGGGGCAGGTCGACGTGCTGCCCGTGCAGCTCGTCACGGCGGGCGCGAAGATCGACGACTTCACCGCGAAGCTCTTCGCCGAGAACAAGTACCGCGACTACTACGAGGTCAACGGCCTCGTGATGCAGCTCACCGAGGCGCTCGCCGAGTTCTGGCACGCGCGCATCCGCTCCGAGCTCGGCTTCGCGGGCGAGGACCCGACCGACACGGCGGGCCTCTTCAAGCTCGAGTACCGCGGCGCGCGGTTCTCGCTCGGCTACCCGGCGTGCCCCGACATGGAGGACCGCCGCAAGGTCGTGGAGCTGCTGCGCCCCGAGCGCATGGGCGTCGTGCTCAGCGAGGAGCTGCAGCTGCACCCCGAGCAGTCGACCGACGCGTTCGTCTTCCACCACCCCGAGGCCAAGTACTTCTCCGTCTGAGCCTCCCCGCTGGTTGAGGAGCGCCGACGCGGAGCGGCGACGCGTCTCGAAACCCGGGTGAGCCGCTCTCGAGACCGGCTCACCCGGATTCGAGACGCGTGCTCCTTCGTCGCGCGCGCCTCAACCGACGGAGCTCCCCAGCCGCACCCGCCGCAGCGCCGCGAGCGCCGCCGGGCCGAACACCGCGAGCCCGACGACCGTCGTGACGGCGCGCAGCGTGTCCCACGTGAGCGTCGACGTCGTGAGCGAGTACAGCCAGAACGACGCGAGGTTCTGCGCGAGCGGCGCCCCCGACTCGTATGAGATGCCCGTGCCGCCGCCGACCGCGAACGGCCAGAACCACAGGTTCATGATGAGCCCGAACGCGTACGACGCGAGCACGCCGTACACCGCGAGCAGCACGATCTCGGCGAGGCGCCCGCGCATCCGCGGCAGCAGCCCGGCACCGGCGCCGACCCACGCGCAGGCGAACATCTGGAACGGCGTCCACGGTCCGAACCCGCCCGTCATCGTCGACGACAGCGCGATCGCGAGCACGCCGAGCAGGAATCCGAATCGCGCGCCGAACGCCCGCCCGGCGAGGATCAGCAGCACGAACACCGCCTCGACGCCGCCGACGCCGGTGCCCACGACGCGCACGGCCGCGGCCACCGCGGTGAGCGTGCCGAGCAGGGCGAGGGTCTTGGCCGAGCGGAATCCGCCGTCGACCGCGAGCACCGCGACGATCGCGACGAGCGGGGCGAGCGCGAGCGCCGCCCACGGCGCCGCGGCCTGCGCATCGCTCGGCAGGGCCGGCGCGATGAGCGGCCAGGCGAAGGCGGCCGCCGCGACGAGGCTGCCGCCGACGAGCAGCACCGTCGACCACGAGGGCAGGCGTCGGCGCCGTGCGGCCGGGGGAGCAGCGAGCGTACTCATGCCGCACCTCCCGCCGGTGCCGAGGCGAGAGCGGGGGCGGGGGCGGGCGCGGACGGTGCGAACCGCCCGTCGATCATCGTGAGCTCGCGGTCGGCGATGCGCGCGGCGAAGCCGCGGTCGTGCGTCGCGACGACGACGGTGCGCCCCCGATCGGCGATGAAGCGCAGGGCTCGCGCGAGCGCGGCCTGGGCGTGCGGGTCGAGTCCGCGGGTCGGTTCGTCGACGAGCAGCACGGATGCCTCGCCCGCAGCCTGCACGGCGATCACGAGCAGCCGCCGCTGGCCCGCTGAGAGATCGCGCGGATGCCGCTCCGCGAGCTCATCGATCGTCGGTTGAGGAGCGCCCGACGGAGTCGGACGCGTATCGGGACTCGCGGTCTCGTCTCGCTCGGCGACGGGAGGAGTTCGGTCGATCAGGAGGAGGCTTTCGCGGATTCCGTCCTCCCGATCGGCCGAAGTCCTCCCGAGCAGCTCGGCGAAGAGCGCCCACGTCGTGCCGCGCGGGCGGTGCCCCGTGCGGTCGGCGCGCCGGCACTCGGCCGCGACCGTGTCGGTGAAGAGCAGGTCGTCGGAGCGATCGGGCACGAGCACGACCCCGGGCGGCGTCGCCCGGCGTCGGCGGCGAGCCGAGGCATCCACGTCACCGGTGCGCACCGTGCCCGGCTGGGAGCCGAGCGCGATCGCCGTGAGCAGGCTCGACTTGCCGGCGCCGTTCGGTCCGCCGATCGCGACGATCTCGCCGGGCTCCGCGCTGAAGGCGACGTCGTCGACCGCGACGCGCTCCCCGTGCCGCACCGCCACGCCGTCGACGCGCAGCCCGCCGCCCGACCGCAGGTCGAGGAGCTCCGACGGAGTCGACGCGTCTCGAGACCCCGCGAGCTGCCCCCGAGAGCCCGCTGCCGGGTCTCGAGACGCTCCTTCGTCGCTCCTCGACCACCGATGTGGCTCGTCGGGCCGCTCGACCAGCACCCCGCCAGAGATCTCGAGCCACCCATCGGCCACGGCCGCGAACTCCTCGGCCCGGTGCTCGGCGACGAGCACGCAGACTCCCGCCTCGTGCGCGATGCGCCCGAGGAGCGCGGTGATGCGCGCCCGGGCGTCGGGGTCGAGGTCGGCGAGCGGCTCGTCGACGAGTAGCAGCACGGGCTGCTCGACGATCGCCGCGCCGATCGCGACGAGTGCGGCCTCGCCCGCCGACAGCGTGCGCAGCTCGCGTCGGGCGAGGTGCTCGGCGCCGATGCGCGTCAGCACCTCGGCAACCCGGGCCGCGACGATGACCGGCGCGACGCCGCGCACGGTCAGGGCGAACCCGATCTCGTCGTCGACGGTCTCGCTCGTGAACCCGAGCCTCGGGTCCTGTGCGACGACCCCCACGAAGCCGGCGGTGTCGCGGGCCGGAACGGTGAGCCGGTCGACGCCGCCGACCGTGATCGAGCCGGTGGCCGACCCGCCGTCGACGTGGGTGTGCACGCCGCTCAGTGTGTCGAGCAGCGTCGACTTGCCCGAGCCGGTCGGTCCGGCGAGCACGGTGAGCGTGCCGGGTTCGAGACGCAGTCCGGGCACGGCGAGCGACCAGCTCGCATCCGGGTCGCGCCGCGCCGCGGCATCCCGCCCGGCGTCGTCGCCGTGGGCCAGCACGGCATCGCGCACCTCGACCGGCCTGGCGCAGTCGCCCTCGACGCGGTGCGCGGCGGCGAAGCCGCGCACCTCCATCGCGGCGGCGATCGCGATCGAGCGTTCGATCGTGTGCTCGAGGATCGGCACGATGAGCGCACCGGCACCCCGCTCGCCGCGGAGGCGCCGGGCGAGCCGCACCCGTCGCACGGCGTCGGCGAGTGCCGGGAACGTCGACCACGCGATCACGAGCGCGCGGGCCGATCCGGCGAGGGGCCCGCCGCGGGCGGCGCGCGCGAACACCCGGGACATGTCGATGCACGCGTTCACGATCCCGAACGCGAGGATCACGAGCGCGATCGGCAGCGCGCTCTCGACCGCGGCCCACAGCCCGCCCGTCGTGATCGGCCCGAACATCGCGACGTGCTCGAACGGAGGAGCGAGCCGCACGACCGGCAGGTCGACGAGCACGACGCCCGAACCGCCCGCGCCCGCGAACAGCACGCGGTACACGACCCGGGTCGCGACGAACACCGCCGCGAGCACGATCGCGAGGCGGAGCGGAGCTGGTCGGAACCGGAACATCGGGGTCAGGACATCAGGTCGGGGGAGTGCGGTCAAGCATCGGTGGTCTCGATACGCGCCCTCCTTCGTCGGGCGCTACTCGACCGACGGGCCTACTCGGCGGGCGAGGCCGGGGCGTCGTTGAGCGTGAAGAGCAGTTCGACGGCGTCGCCCGGCTGCAGCTCGAGGGTCGGCAGTCCCTCCTGCGCGTACGCCCATTCGCCGCCCGCGGCGCGCTGCCACAGCGACCAGTACGCGAACGCGGCGGGCATCGACGCGCAGGTCTCGTGGTACTCGGTGCCGTCGGCGGCCGTGATGAGCGTCTCCTCGGCGGGTTCGCCGTTCACCCGGCAGACGACCTGGTCGCCCCATTCGTCGGTGCCCTCGGTCGTGACGCCGGCCTCGTCGAGCGCGTCGGCCGCGAGGATCGGCTCGTCGGTGTCGACGCACGCCGCCACGTCGACAGGCTCGGCCGCCTCGAGGTCGCCCGAGTCGACGATGACGGCGACGCCCGTGCACTCGGCGAGCACGGTCGCGGCGTCGGCGCTCGCCGGTGCGGTCGCGGCGGCGGTGGGTTCGGCCGACTCGCCCTCAGAGCCGGACGGCGATGCCGAACACGCGGCGAGGACGAGCACGAGCAGGGGCAGGGCCGCGAGCACGGGCCGAAGTCGAGTCATCCTTCGAGGGTATTCGGCGCGCACCCGCTGTGACGCCCTGTGACCGCGGCAGCCCGCCCGGCCTGCGCGCGCTCGTGCGAGCGCCGGGCCCGTCCCGTTCGCGCGCGAGCGGCATTTCGCCGCCGTTGTCGATATCGGTGCGGCCCGTTCGACGTCCAGAATGAAGGCGGATGCTCCGCCGCTCACCCACTCGGAAGGAACGACCCATGCGCCCCATCATCGTGACCGCGTTCATCAGCCTCGACGGCGTCGTCGACTCGCCCGGAGGCGGCGACCACCCGCGCGCCGGCTGGACCTTCAAGGAGGTGCCCTTCGTCGAGGAGGCCTACGAGCTCAAGGGCGCCGAGCAGCTCGAGGCGGGGGCATTGCTGCTCGGGCGGGTCAGCTACCAGGAGTTCGCGCCCGTCTGGCCGTCGATGGAGGAGGAGTTCGCCGAGTACAACGCCATGCCGAAGTACGTCGTGTCGACGACCCTCGACGAGGCCGACCTCGTGCCCGAGTGGCACGATACGAGCCTGCTGCGCTCGCTCGACGACGTCGCCCGCCTCAAGGAGGGCGAGGGCGCCCCGATCATCGTGCACGGCAGCGCGACGCTTGCGCGGGGGCTCGCGGCCGCCGGGCTCGTCGACCGCTACCACCTGCTCGTGTTCCCGGTGCTGCTCGGCAGCGGCAAGCGCCTGTTCGGCGACGACCCGGGCCGCACGACGAAGCTCGAGCTCACCGACCACGCCGCCTACTCGAACGGCATCGTCAAGGCCGTCTACGACGTCGCCCGGTGACCCCGCCGGTCGAGGAGCGCCCGGGTCCGTCGGGCGCTCCCCAGGCGACGGTCAGGCGGCCAGCGCCGCGCGCAGCCCGTCGGCGAGCGACGTCGTCGGGCGGCCGATGAGGCCCGCGAGCGTGTCGTTCGGCACGTCGAGCACGCCACGGCGGATTCCGTCGTCGATGCCGGCGACGAACGCGGCGGTGCCCGCGTCGAGTCCGGCCGACTCGAGCGCGGCGACGTGCTGCTCGGTCGTGAGCGGCTCGTACCGCACCTCGCGGCCGAGCACCTCGGAGGCTGCGGCGGCGAGCTCGTCGTAGCTCCACGACGTGGAGCCGGCGAGCTCGAGCACCCGGCCGACGTGGTCGTCGTCGATGAGCAGCACCGCGAGGCCCTCGGCGAGGTCGGCCCGGGTCGCGCTCGCGACGCGTCCGTCAGCGACGGATGCGGCGATGACGCCCGAGTCGGCCGCGCGCGAGACATCCGCTGCGTAGTTCTCGGTGTACCAGTTGTCGCGGGCGATGATCGCGGGAATGCCCGATGCGGCGATCGCGGCCTCGGTGGCGCGGTGCTCGGGCGCGAGCACGAAGTCGGCGGTCGCGGCCTGCGGGGCGCTCGTGTAGACGAGCTTCGCGACACCGGCGGCCTTCGCGGCGTCGATGACGTTCTGGTGCTGGGCGGCGCGCTCGCCGAACTCCGAGCCCGAGACGAGCAGCACGGTGTCGACGCCGTCGAGTGCTGCGGCGATCGAGGCGGGCTCGGCGTAGTCGAGGCGCGCGGTGCGCACGCCGCGGTCGGCGAGGTCGGCGAGCTTCGCGGTGTCGCGGGCGGTCGCGACGACGTCGGCGGGGGCGACGCCGCGCGCGAGCAGCGCGTCGACGACGAGGCGGCCGAGCTGGCCCGAGGCGGCGGTGACGAGGATGGTCATGGGATTCGGTTCCTTCCGGTGAAGCGTCACCGACTGCAACCGGATGCCTCGCGCCTGCCTTCCCTCGAATCGGTACCCACTTTTCGGTAAGGTACCTACATGACGGTAAGTCTTGCAGAAATCCGGGAGAGCTCCGGAGAGGTTTTCACCGAAGGCTGCCCGACTCGCGTCGTGCTCGATCACATCATGAGCAAGTGGGGCGTGCTCGTGCTGCTCGCCCTCACCGACGGCACCCACCGCTGGGGCGAGCTGCGTCGCGAGGTCGAGGGCATCAGCGAGAAGATGCTCGCGTCCACGCTGCGCACGCTCGAGTCCGATGGCCTCGTGGCCCGCACCTCCTATCCCGAGGTGCCGCCGCGCGTCGAGTACGCGCTCACGCCGCTCGGCTCCGAGCTCATGGAGCGCATGCTGCCGCTCGTCGAGTGGGTCGCCCGCGAGGCGAACGGCATCGTCGGGGTGCCCGCCGCGGGGTGACCCCTCAGCCCGCCCGGGCGCCGACCTCCGCCCCGAGCGGTGCCGCGAAGAAGGCGAGTTCGTGCTCGGCCGACACCCGGAACGCCCGCAGCATGCGCTCGCGCACCTCGGGCGTCGCGCGCGACGCCGCGTCGGTGACGATCGCGACCGCCTCACGGGTCGCCTCAGCGAACGCCGGGTCGCCGTACGTCGCGAGCCATGAGGCGTAGGGATGCCGCGGCGAGCGCGCCGCTTCACCGAACTCTCCCGCAGCGAGCCGGGCCCCGAGATCGGTGTAGAGCCAGAAGCACGGCAGCAGGGCGCCGATGAGCACCGCGTAGTCTCCGCGCGCGGCGGTCGCGAGCAGGTGGTCGAGGTACGCCGTCGTCGCCGCGCACGGCCGCGTCGTCTCGGTCGCGGCGCCCTCGCCGAGCCAGTGCTCGTGCAGCTCGAGCTCGCCGACGATCGAACCGTGCGACGAGGTCGCCCAGAAGGCCTGGGCCGCGGCATCCGGGGCCAGCGACGCCGCGATCGCGAGCGTCCGCGCGTAGTCGTGCAGGTAGAGCGCGTCCTGCGCGAGGTAGGTGCGGAAGGGCTCGGGCGGCAGCGTGCCGTCGGCGAGGCCGCGGACGAAGGGCAGGTCGTCGATCGCTCGGCGCACGTCGGCGATGCTCGCCCACCACTCGGCCTCGACCTCGGCAGACGTCGGCGCGGTGCGGGTGCCGCCGCGCGACCAGAGGCCCGCGAAGTGGCTGATCGGTCCGTGTCCGCCGCCGACCGCGAGCGCCTCGCCGTGCCGCAGCGACTCGCGCAGCCAGCGTCGGGCCTCCGCGATCGCCGACGGCCAGTCACCGAGCTCGGCGACGAGCGTCGCGATCGCCGACGACAGCGAGCAGCCGGTGCCGTGGGTCGAGCTCGTCGAGATGCGCTCGCCGCCGAACTCGACGATCGTCGCCGTCGCGGCATCGACGAGCGCGTCGGGGGCGAGGTCGCCGTCGAGGTGCCCGCCCTTCGCGAGCACGCGCACGCCGTACTCGGCCGAGACGTCCTCGGCCTGGGCGATCGCCTCGGGCCAGCTGACCGCGACGTCGCGCCGGGCGAGCACCGCGAGCTCGTCGAGGTTCGGGGTCACGAGGTCGGCGAGCGGCAGCAGTTCGCGCATCGCCTGCTCGGCATCGGCGTCGAGCAGCCGGTCGCCGCTCGTGGCGACCATCACCGGGTCGAGCACGACGACGGGCGGGCGGGTGCGCTCGAGCCAGGCGATGACCGTGCGGATGACGTCGGCGTTCGCGAGCATGCCGAGCTTGACCGCGTCGACCGCGATGTCGTCGGTGATCGCGTCGAGCTGGTCGGCGAGGAAGGCGGCGGGCGGCACGTGCACGCCGCGCACGCCCCGGGTGTTCTGCGCGGTGAGGGCACTGATCGCCGCCATGCCGTAGCCGCCGACGGCGGCGATCGACTTGAGGTCGGCCTGGATGCCGGCGCCGCCCGACGGGTCGCTGCCGGCGATGCTGAGCACGCGCGCGGTCATCGCTCCGACTCCCAACCGCGCACGAACTCGCGCGCCGCGGTGCGCGGGTCGTCGGCGGCGCACAGCGCCGAGACGACGGCGACGCCCGCGGCACCGGCCGCGCGCAGCGGGCCGACGTCGGCGAGGCCGATGCCGCCGATCGCGACGCACGGCAGCTCGGTCGCCGCGGCGACGCGTGCGAAGCCGTCGATGCCGAGGGCCGGCGGATGGTCGGGCTTCGTCGAGGTCGGCCTGATGACGCCGACCCCGAGGTAGTCGACGGTGCCGCGCGGCAGCCGGTCGACGGCGTCGAGGTGTGCGGCGCTGTTCGCGGTGAGCCCGACGATCGCGTCGGCACCGAGCCGCTCACGGGCGACGACGACGGTCGCATCGCCCTGCCCGAGGTGCACGCCGTCGACCGGCAGGCCGCTCGCCCGCGCGGCGAGCACGACGTCGAGCCGGTCGTTGACGAGCAGCGCGGCGCGACCGTCGATCGCGTCGGCGAGCGCCTCGAGCTGGTCGAGCAGCGCGGATGCCTCGGCCTGCTTGTCGCGCAGTTGCACGACCCGCACGCCGCCGGCGACGGCCTCGGCCACGACGTCGACCACACCGCGCGCACCGCAGAGCGCCGGGTCGGTGACGAGGTAGAGCGAGAGGTCGAGCGCCGTGCGGGCGCTCACGCGCCGACCCCGGCGAGCGAATCCGCGTCGCGCACGCCGTCGGCCGTGGTGAACCCGCCCTCGACCACGACCCGCGCGCGGGCCCGCAGGTCGGAGGCATCGACCACGGCGAGCGCGTCGAGGAACCGCGGTCCGAACGACCCCGGCCCCGCGGCCCCCTCGGCCGCGAGCTCGGCCGCGACCGTGTAGACGAGGTTCGCCGCGACGACGGCGTCGAACGCGTCGTCACCGACGGCGAGGAACGCCGCGATCACCGCGCCGAGCGCGCAGCCGCCGCCCGTGATGCGCGTCAGCAGTGCGTCGCCGTTCGCGAGTCGTGCGGTGCGCCGGCCGTCGGTGATGAGGTCGACCGGGCCCGAGACCGCGACGACCGAGCCGCACCGCTCGGCGAGCCGCCCGGCCGCGTCGGCCGCGGCATCCGTGGTGTCGGCGGCGTCGACGCCTCGACCACCCGCGCCGTCGCCCGCGAGGGCGAGGATCTCGCTCGCGTTGCCGTGGATCGCGGTCGGCCCGACGTCGACGAGCTCGTGCGCGAGTGCGGTGCGCACCGGCAGGCCGCCGATCGCGACCGGGTCGAGCACCCACGGCGTGCCCGCGTCGCGGGCGCCGGCGACCGCCTCGCGGGCGGCGTCGCGCTGCTCGGGCGTGGGCGTGCCGAGGTTCACGAGCAGGCCGCCCGCGATTCCGGCGAACATGCCGGCCTCACCGGTGATGTCGACCATCGCGGGCGAAGCGCCGAGTGCGAGCAGGGCGTTCGCGGTGAAGTTCGTCACCACGCTGTTCGTGATGCAGTGCGTGAGCGGGGCGGTCTCGCGAAGCCGGTCGAGCAGCGCCGCCGCGGCGATCGCCACCTCCTCCGAGACGTCCGCGTCGTGGTGGGCAGGGTCGTTCAGGCGTGCGCTCATCGGCGACATCCCTTCGCTAGTCCGAACTAGATCAGGTTCGACGGGTGTGATCTCAGCCGCTCGTGCTCGCGCCCTCGGCGCGGGCGGGGCGGCACCCCGTGTCACTGCGAGCGAGCCTAGCGCAGGAGACGGCAGGAGACGGCAGGCGCCGCGGGCCTCTCCCGACCGACGCCACGAACCCACGCACCCGCGTTCGCGCCGCCATCGAATCGGGCACCTCGGCGACGGTGAACAGACGGTGCCGGAGAGTTAGCACTCGCCTATGCAGAGTGCTAATCTAGATGTCGCGATGGGCGAGCATCGCTCATCCTCATGGGTCAATGGTGAACCGGAAGGAGACGAGACCATGGCCATGTTCTGGGATCCGTTCCGCGAGATCGACCGACTCGCGGAGTCCATGCTCGATGCGAGCCAGGGGCCGCGCGTCATGCCGATCGATCTGTACCGCGATGGCGACCACTACGTCCTCGCGGCGGATCTTCCCGGCATCGATCCCGGCTCGGTGGATGTCGATGTCGACGGGCAACTGCTGACGCTCCGCGCCGAACGCACCCTTCGCTCGGAGGGAGACGCGAAGTGGCTCGTCCGCGAGCGACCCAGCGGCTCGTTCCTGCGTCGGATCACGCTCGGTGACGGCCTCGACACGGCCGGCATCAGCGCGCACTACGACAACGGGGTGCTGAGCGTCATCATCCCGGTCAGCGAGCAGGCGAAGCCCCGCAAGATCGAGATCACCTCGGCGGGCAGCGCCGAGAAGCAGGTCACGGCGAAGTAGCGGCAGCGGCAGCGGCGGCGAGGGCACGCCCTCGCCGCCGCCGCGCCCACCGCGCAGTCACTGGAGGAGAGAAATGACTCAGGCAGTCACCACGAGGCCGGTGCGTTCTCGGAGGCGGCCGAGCGGCGGGTTCGCTCGACCGCGACCCTGGAGGGTGACGATGATCGCTTCGGATCCGCTCACCGGCGGCGCCGCGGTGATCGAAGGCGAAGGCCGCGACGTCGAGGAGGCCACGGCCGCGGCGAAGCAGAAGATCCCGCAGGGCTGGCGCGCCCTGAGCGTCCGCACGCATCGGGCGAACGGGCTCGGCTGACCGGGAGGAGAGCCATGGCACCGACAGGCACGGCGTGGCGCCGCTACGACTACGCCGTCTTTCCGATCTTCCACGAGCGATTCGAAGAGCGCTGGGGCGAGGGAACCGCCCCGTTCCTCGATCCCAGCGTGTACGACGAGAATCAGCCCCGTCCACGCGCACAGTGGGTCAACGTCGACACCGGCGCCGCCGTCGCCGTGGTGCCCGTCTGGGAGGACGACCCGGCAGCTCGATCGTTCGCCGTCTTCTATCTCCCGCCGAACGGCGGCATCTGGGTGCTTCGGCCGCAGGGCCTCGCCGGGTACATGGAGGCGCTGCCGTCGGGCCCGCCGCCCGACGATCGCGCTGTGGCGCTGCGCAACGACTCGTTCAGGAAGGCCGTCGAGCACGCCGAGGAGTTCATCTACGGGTCCGGTGCTCGCGGGTGACGGGTGCCGCGAGGGCGGTCAGCCGAGCGACCCCACGAACTCGCGTACCCGCGCCGCCATCGCCTCGGGCACCTCGGCGACCGTGAAGTGCCCGCCCTCGGGCAGCCGGTCGAAGACCCGCAGGTCGAGGTAGTGCCGTCGCGCGAGCGACTCGGGGTAGTCGGCCTCGTGCCGCTGGATGAAGACGGCGGCCGGCACTGCGGTCGGCGGGATCGGGTCGGGCTGGTCGGCGCCCTCGTAGTACGGACGGAACGACGAGCCGATCGTCTGCGTGACCCAGTAGATCATCGCCTCGGTGAGGATGCGGTCGCGCGAGATGCGGCGCTCGACGGCGCTCGGGTCGCCGGGCGGGGTGTCGCTCCATTCGACGAGCTTCTCGGCGATCCAGGCGACGAGTCCGGCGGGGGAGTCGTCGAGGGCGACCGCGAGCGTGTCGGGGCGGGTCGCCTGCACGTGCCCGTAGGCGCCGTCGGTCTCGTGGCGCTCGGCGAGGGCCTCGAAGAACGCGCGCTCGGCCGGATCGGTCAGCGCGGCGCGCTCGTCGCCGGTCGGGAAGTGCGCATGCGTCGCGACGATCGCGGCGACCTGCTCGGGGTGGCTCGCGGCGATGAGGTCGCTCACATTCGCCGTGACGTCTTCGCCGTAGGTGACGTAGCGCTCGTAACCGAGCACCTCGGTCATGAGCGAGTGCATCGTCGCGGCGAGGCGCTTCTCGCTCATCGGGCCGTCGGCGTACGGCGACGAGAAGGCGAAGCCCGGCAGGCTCGGCACGACGACGTCGAAGTCGGGCAGCAGGTCGGCGAAGTCGAGCTGCAGGGCGAAGGTGTGCGGCCAGCCGTGCATCACGAGCAGCACCGGGGCATCGGGCTGCTGCGATCGCAGGTGCACGAAGTGCACGTCGGCATCGCCGACGCGCGCGATGAACTGCGGATGCCGGTTGAGCCAGGCCTCGCGCGACCGCCAGTCCCACGCCGCCCAGCCGTCGACGAGCTGCCGCAGGTAGTCATGGTTCATGCCGGCCGGCGGGCGCCGCGGCGAGTCGCCCACCAGGCGCGTGCGCGCGAGACGGTCTCGCAGGTCGTCGAGCACTTCGTCGTCGACGTGGATCTCGAACGGTCGCACCTGGCCCATGGGTCGACGCTACGGCGACCCACCGACGCGCTACCGCCGTGGTGGCGCCGAGACCGACCCGCGTTCGACGAGGTGCTGATCGAGCACCTTCACCACCGACGGGGATCCGTCGCCGCCGATACGGCGGATGAGCAGTCGCGCCGCCTCGGCGCCGATCTCGTGGATCGGTTGTGCCATCACCGTCACTCCGGGGGTGGTGAGCTCGGTCCAGTCGGCGTCGTCGAAGGCGACGAGTGAGAGCTCGTCGGGGATCGAGACGCCGAGCCTGCGTGCCGCCCGGAAGACGGCGAGCGCGACGAGGCTGTCGGAGGCGATGATCGCCGTCGCGGGCTCGGTCGAGCCGAGGATGCGCTGGGACAGTACTTCGACGCCGTCGCGACGTGCGTTGAGATGCACGAACTGCGCGGGGTCCGGGACTCCGGCGCGTGAAAGAGTCGTCGTGAAACCTTCGACACGCTCGGCGACCGACGTCGAAGCCAGCAGGTCGCCCGAGCGGTAGTCGCCGGGGTGAGCGATCGTCGAGATGAAGGCGATGCGGCGATGGCCGGCATCGAGCAGCAGCCGGGTCAGCCGCTCGGCGCCGGTGCGGTTCGCGGCGATCACCGTGTCGACCTCGAGGCCGGGCACGGCGCGGTCGAAGAGCACGAGGGGGCGCCCGGCGTCGACGACCGAGCGCAGGTTCGCGGCGTCGATGGATGATGCCGGCGCGACGAGCAGCCCGTCGACCCGCTTGGCGAGCTGCACTGAGATCGCCTTCGCCTCGGCGGTCGCCTCCTCGTCGGAGTTCGAGAGGATGAGGTCGAAGCCCGCTGCGACGGCGACATCGGCGGCACCGCGAGTCGCCTGCGCGAAGAAGGGGTTCTCGATGTCGCCGACCACCATGCCGAGGGTGTTCGAGCGGCCGGTGCTCATCGTTCGGGCGAGCGCATTCGGTCGATACCCGAGCTCTTCGGCAGCGCGCTGCACACGATCGCGGACGGCATCGCTCACTGCGCCGTAGTCCCCGAGGGCGCGGGCGGCAGTGGCCTTCGAGACCCTCGCAGCGGCGGCGACGTCGCTGACCGTCACCTCGCGGCGTCCATTGCCGTTCTCGCTCACGTCACCTCCGTTGAATCGGCGTCCCTCGAACGTACTGGTTGACGCGCGGCGATTGCGCGAGTACTCTCCCAGAAAACGAATTGAGACCGGTCTCACTCTATGAGACTGAGACCGGTCTCAACAAGTTCTCGGTCGGAACGTCGACCCTGCGCAACGCCCACGCACCACCGCCTGCACGACCCCACGCACACCGCAGTTCAGAGAGGAACCACCCCCATGAGCATCCGCTCCACGATCCGCCGCACGGCACTCGCCGCCGTGGCCCTCACCGCAGCCGTCGCCCTCGCGGCCTGCTCCTCGGGCGGCGGCAGCACCGCCGAGTCGGCGGCCGAGAACCCTTACGGCCTCATCACCCCCGGCCAGATCCGAGTCGCCAGCCTCGGAGACGCGAAGCCGTACACCTTCACCGACGAATCGGGCGAGTTCACCGGCTTCGACGTCGAGCTCTTCACCGACGTCGCGAACCGCATGGGCTACGACGACGTCGTCTTCACCGGCCAGGACTTCTCGGGCCTGCTCGCCGCCGTCGCGAACGGCCAGTTCGACGTCGGCGTGGCCGCGATCGGCATCACCGACGAGCGCAAGGAGACCGTCGACTTCTCCGACGGGTACCTCGCGGGCTACCTGACCGTGATGGCCGCGGCCGACTCGGGCATCACCGACGAGGCGACCCTCGCCGGCAAGCGCCTCGGCGTCGTGCAGGGCACCCTCCAGGAGGCCTACGCGGTCAAGCACTTCACCGACACCGAGCTCGTGCGCTTCCCCGACAACAACGCCGCGATCTCGGCCGTCAACAGCGGTTCGATCGACGCCCACTTCCTCGACTACGAGGCCGCGAAGGAGTACGCCGAGCAGTACGGCCTCGTGAACGCCATCGACATCCCCTCGTTCGACGCTCCGGCCGGCTTCGCGATCGCGAAGGGCAAGCCCGAGTTCCAGGCCGCGCTGAACGAGGCGCTGCACGCGGCCATGGAGGACGGCACCTGGAAGGAGCTCTACGAGAAGTGGTTCCCGGGCTCGCCGATGCCCGACCAGTATCTGCCGTCGGACGAGCAGACCGAGGCACCCGCCGAGTAGTCGGCCACGAAGCGGGTCGGATGCCTCGACGGCATCGACCACGCGGCATCCGACCCGCACCGCCACCCCACAACGGAGCACATCATGGACTGGCTCGACAACCTCATCAAGACCTTCTTCGACTTCGAAGCGATGGCGCAGGTCATGCCCCAGCTGCTGGGCATCGGTCTCGTCAACACCCTCGTGATCTCGATCTGGGCCACCGTCATCGGCGTCGTGCTCGGCATGGTCATCGCGATCATGGGCATCTCCAAGACCGCATGGCTGCGAGTGCCCGCCCGCATCTACACCGACATCTTCCGCGGCCTGCCCGCGATCCTCACGATCCTGCTCATCGGCCAGGGCTTCGCCCGCTTCAGCCAGCAGATCTTCGGCCCCTCGCCGTACCCGCTCGGCATCCTCGCACTGAGCCTCATCGCATCGGCCTACATCGGCGAGATCTTCCGCGCCGGCATCCAGTCGGTCGACCGGGGCCAGCTCGAGGCGTGCCGGGCGCTCGGCATGAGCTACGGCAAGGCCATGCGCCTCGTCGTCGTGCCGCAGGGCGTGCGTCGGGTACTGCCCGCGCTCGTGAACCAGTTCATCGCGATCGTGAAGGACTCGTCGCTCGTCTACTTCCTCGGTCTCCTGGTCTCCGAGCGCGAGCTGTTCCGCGTCGGCCAGGACGCCGCGGTGCTCACGGGCAACCTCTCGCCGCTTGTGATGGCCGGGCTCTTCTACCTGATCATCACCGTGCCGCTCACGCACCTCGTGAACTACTTCGACAACCGGTTCCGCACGGGCCGCCGCAAGGCGACGCCGCCGAAGTCGGGACTCGACGAGGTCGAGGAGCAGAACCCCACGCCGACCCTCACCTACGGGGAGAACTCATGACCTACACGTCACCCGTGCCCGTCGCCGACGGCCACTTCTACGCGGGCTCGAGCCTCGAGCTCAAGAACGTCACCATGGCGTACGGCGACATCGACGTGCTGAAGGACGTCTCCATCGACGTCGCCCCCGGCACCACGACGTGCATCATCGGGCCGTCCGGCTCGGGCAAGTCGACGCTGCTGCGCGGCGTGAACCGCCTGCACGAGCCGAAGTCGGGAGATGTGCTCCTCGCCGGCGAGAGCGTGCTCACCCAGAAGCCCGACGTCGTGCGCCGGCGCATCGGCCTCGTGTTCCAGCACTTCAACCTCTTCCCCGACCACACGGCGCTCGAGAACGTCGCACTCGCCCTGCGCAACGTGAAGGGCCTCTCCAAGGCCGAGTCGCGCCGCATCGCCCGCGAGCGTCTCACCGAGGTCGGCCTCGCCGAACGCGCCGACCATCGGCCGCGCGACCTCTCGGGCGGCCAGCAGCAGCGCGTTGCGATCGCCCGCGCTCTCGCCATGGAGCCCGAGGTCATGCTCTTCGATGAGGCGACGAGCGCGCTCGACCCCGAGCTCGTCAAGGGAGTCCTCAACCTCATGGCGAACCTCGCCCAGCGCGGCATGACGATGCTCGTCGTCACCCACGAGATGGGGTTCGCCCGCAAGGTCGCCGACCAGGTGGTCTTCATGGACGAGGGCCGCGTCGTCGAGTCGGGCAAGCCCGCCGACCTCTTCGACCGGCCGCAGAGCCCACGGCTCCAGCGCTTCCTCTCGGAGGTGCTCTGATGGCGAACATCTCCGCGCCGGTCGTCGACGGGAGCGGCGGGGATGCCGCTGCGCCGACGCCCATCCGCACGGCCGTCGTCGGCTTCGGGGTGTCGGGCAGGGTGTTCCACGCGCCGTTCCTCGCGGCCGACCCGGCGTACTCGCTCGAGGCCATCGTCACCGCCGACCCCGGCCGGGCTGCCGAGGCGAAACGGCTTCACCCCGAGGCATCCGTCGTCGCGAACGTCGACGAGCTGTTCGCGCGTACCGGCGAGCTCGACCTCGTCGTGCTCGGCTCGCCGCCCGGCACGCACGCCGAACTCGCTGCGCGAGCGCTCGATGCGGGCCTCGACGTCGTCGTCGACAAGCCGTTCACGGTCACGGCGACCGAGGGTCGCGCGCTCATCGAGCACGCCGCGCGGGTGGGGCGCCGGCTGGCGGTGTTCCAGAACCGGCGGTGGGACGGCGACTTCCTGACCGTGCGCCGCCTCATCGAGGCCGGGGCCCTGGGGGAGGTGCGTCGATTCGAGTCGCGCTTCGAATGGTGGAAGCCCGAACCGCGCCCGTCGTGGAAGACCGAGGCGACCGTCGCCGACGGCGGCGGCATCCTCTACGACCTCGGCACGCACCTCATCGACCAGGCGATCACGCTCTTCGGCCCCGTCGCCGACGTGCACGCCGAGCTCGACGTGCGCCGGCCCGGCGGGCTCGCCGAGGATGACGCGTTCGTCGCCCTGCGGCACGAGTCGGGCGTGATCTCGCACCTCTGGATGAGCTCGTTCGCCCCGCAGTTCGGGCCGCGGTTCCACGTGCTCGGCTCGGAGGCGGGCTATACGAGCTTCGGGCTCGACGGCCAGGAGCCCGCACTCGCCGACGGCAGGTCGCCCGCCGACCCCTCCTTCGGCGCGACACCCGAGGAGCGCTGGGGCGTGTTCGGCATCGAGGGCGCGCTCGAGGCGCTCCCGACCGAGCGCGGCGACTACGGCGCGTTCTACCGGGTCCTCGCCGACGCGATCCGCTCGGGTGGGCCCGTGCCCGTCGACCCCGTCGACGCCGTCGCCGTGCTCGAACTCATCGAAGCCATCCACGCCGAACGCAGCAACACGAAGGAACAGCAATGACCCAGCATCATCCCGCCCACGTCGTCGTCATCGGCGGCGGCATCCTCGGCACCTCGACGGCCGCGCACCTCGCGCGCGGCGGCGCGCAGGTGACGCTCGTCACGGCGGGCGCCCTCGCCGACGGTGCGTCGGGCCGGTCGATCGCGTGGCTGAACTCGTCGGGCGACCGGTCGGCGCCGTACCACTACCTGCGCCTGCTCGGCCTCGACCGCTACCGCACGTGGAACGCGCGCCACCCCGAGAGCCGCGACTACCTGCGGTTCGACGGAGCACTCAAGTGGGGCGCGCCCGGCGAGAGCTTCCGGCAGACGTTCGCCTACGAGCGAGCCGGTGGCTACGACGCGGTCTGGCTCGACCGCGAGGGCGTCGCCCGCGTCGCGCCCGACGTGAACGCCGACGCCGTCGCCGACGAAGGCGCGATCTTCAACCCCGGCGAGGGCTGGGTCAACCTACCCGACCTGGTCGCGGCGCTCGTCGCGGAGGCCGTGGATGCCGGTGCCCGCATCGTGCAGCACGCCGGCCTCGCCCGGGTCGAGGTGACCGACGGCATCGCGACCGGTGTCGCGCTCGCCGACGGCACGGTCATCGCGGCCGACCACGTGGTGCTCGCGACCGGCGGCGACGTGCCCGCCCAGCTCGGCGCGCTCGGCGTCGAGGTGCCGGATGCGACACCCGCCGCGTTCGTCCTCTTCACCGATCCGGTCGACGTCGAAGTGAGGACCGTGCTCAACACGCCGCGCGTCGCGGTGCGCCCGACCCCCGACGGGCGCCTCGTGCTCGACGCCGACTGGGCCGAGAAGTCGATCGTCGTCGGCGACGACGGATCGCTCACCGTGCCCGAGGAATCCGTACAAGGCCTCCTCGACGAGGCGTCGAAGGTGCTCGCCGGCAACCCGAAGCTGACCGCGCAGCACGTCGGTGCCGGGCTCAAGCCGATCCCGGGCGACGGCGACCCGGTCGTCGGCGCGGTGCCCGCGATCGAACGGCTGCACGTGATCTTCACCCACTCGGGCGCGACGCTCGGCCTCATCCTCGGCGAGCTCGTCGCCGAGGAGGTGCTCACCGGCGAGCGTTCGCCCGTGCTCGCGGCCTTCGGCCTCGACCGCTTCGACGACGGCGCCGAGCTCGGCGAGGTCGGCATCGGCGCCTGGACGCCGGTGCCTCAGCGCTGACCTCATGCCGTTGGTTGAGGAGCGGCGACGCGTCTCGAAACCATGGTGACCGAGTCTCGAGACCGGCTCACGAGGTTTCGAGACTCGTGCTCCTCCGTCGCGCGCTCCTCAACCAACGGGCGGGCGTCGCGCTACTCGACAGCTGATACGGAAGCGGCGGAGGCGATCGCCGCGAGCGACCTGGTGAGGGCCGGCTTCGGGTCGAGCGCGTACGTGCCGTCGCCGAAGAGCTCGACGGTGGCGAGGCCCGGGTACCCGTTGCGGTCGAGTGCGGCGATGATCTCGCCGAGCGGCAGGGTTCCGTCGCCCCACGCGAGATGGCCGGTCGGCGTTCCGTCGATGAGGTGCACGTGCTGCACCCGGTCGCCGAGCACGGCGAAGTAGTCGTCGACCGAGTCGCCCGCGACCGCGGCTGCGACGGTGTCGAGCGCGACGCCGAGGTTCGGTGCTGCGACCTCGTCGAGCATGCGGGCGGCGTCGGCGGCCGAGTTCACGAGGTTCGACTCGACTCGCTGCAGCGGCTCGAGCACGCAGTCGAGCCCGAGCGTTGCGGCGTACGCGGCGATCTCGCCGATCGCGTCGACCGCGCGGGTCCAGCCTGCCGACCGGGGCTCGACTTCGCTTCCCCGGCCAGCGGTCAGGAACAGCAGTCCCGCGCCCAGCTCGACCGCGAGTTCGGCCGCGCGCCGGAACATCGCGATGCTCTCGGCCCGCAACCGGGCAGCGGGCGATGCGACGTTGACCGGATACATCACCTGCTCGGGCGTGAAGCACGCGATCTCGAGGCCGCGCGCGGCGGCAGCCGCGCGGATTCGTCGGGCGTCGGCGTCGCTCGTCCAGGGCACGTGCGCGTGCGGCGCGATGCCCCAGAGCTCGACGCGGGTGCGCCCGAGCTCGGCGAGGTCGTCGAGGCAGCGCTCGAGCGGCAGGTGCTGGTACGAGAAGTTCGACCCGGTCACCCGGTCGATGAGCGGCGCGGCCGGTCGTACGGCCCGGGCCGCGGCATCCGTGCCGATCATTTGCCGATGCCCTCCGAGAGGCCCTTGATGAAGTACCGCTGCGTGGCGAAGAACAGCACGATCACCGGCAGCGCGGCGATGACCATGCCGGCGAACACGACCGGGTAGTCGGTGCCGTGCTTGCTCATGAGGCTCGTGAGCCCGACCGGCAGTGTCTGCAGCGACGTGCCGTTCGTGAACACCATCGCGAAGAGGTACTCGTTCCAGGCGAACAGGATGTGCAAGAGCACCGTCGAGATGAGGATCGGCTTGCACATCGGCAGCGTGATGCGCCAGAACGTCGTCCACCGGCTCGCGCCGTCGACCTCGGCCGCCTCGTCGACCTCGCGCGGCAGGTCGATCATGTACGCCCTGATGAGGAACGTGGTGAACGGGATGCGGAACGCCGTGTAGAGGATGAGCAGCGCCCAGAACGTGTTGTAGAGCCCCATCGACTGGAACATGCGCACGAGCGGGACCAACGCCACCGCCGGTGCGAGCATGAGCCCGCCGAGGATGAGCCCCGAGACGACCTTGCCGAACGGCATGCGCACCCGGGTGAGCCCGTAGGCGGCCCACGCGCTGATGAGCACGGTCGTGACGGTCGACGTGACGGTGACGAGCACGCTCGCCGTGAGGTAGTCGCTGACCCCCCGGTTCCAGGCGTCGACGTAGTTCTGCCAGTCGAACTGCAGCGGCAGTGCGAACGGGTCGCCGAAGAGCTCGGCGTTCGTCTTGAAGCCGTTCATCGTCATCCACAGGAGCGGATAGACGACGACCACGACGAGTCCGATGAGGAACGACCAGACGAACAGGCGTCCGATCGCCCCGAGGAAACCGAGACGACTCATCAGAACTCCACCCTCCTGCGGCGCGTGTACCAGAGCTGTGCCAGCGCGATCAGCAGGGTGACCACGAAGATGACGGTCGCGATCGCCGCGGCGTAGCCGAAGTCGTTGCGCACGAACCCACTGCGGTACAGCCAGGTGGCGAGCACCTGGGTCGAATTGTTGGGGCCGCCGCTCGTCATGACCATGACCTCGTTGAACACCTGGAACGCGCCCGAGATCGTGACGATGATCATGAGTCCGCTCATCTCGCGCACGAGCGGCATGGTGATGTGGAAGAAGCGGCGCACCTGGCCGATGCCGTCGAGCGCGGCCGCCTCGTAGAGCTCCGACGGGATGCGCTGGATCGCGACGGCGAAGAGCAGCGTCGAATAGCCGAAGCCCTGCCACTGGCTCATGGCGATGATGGCCATCATCGCCGTCGACTCCTGCCCGAGCCACGGCTGGGCGAGCTGACCGAGGCCGATCGCCTCGAGCAGGTGGTTGAGCAGCCCGAGGTTCGGCTCGTAGATGAAATAGAAGAGGAGACCGGCGACGGTCAGCGAGATCGCCGCGGGCACGAAGTAGATCGCGCGCAGCGCCTTGCGCCAGCGCAGGCTGCGGAGGCTCTCGATGAGGGCCGCGAGCACGAGCGCCGCGAAGACCTGGAACACGATCGAGACGACTGCGTAGAGCACGTTGTTGCCGAACGCGGTCCAGAAGACGGGGTCGCCGACGAGCTTCTCGTAGTTCTCGAGCCCGACGAACTCGGTCGCGCCCGAGTAGATGTCCCACTCCTGCGTCGAGAAGCCGAGGTTCTGCACGAGCGGCAGGTAGACGAAGACGGCCAGCACGACGAGCGCGGGCAGCACCCAGAGGAGCCCCGCGACCTTCGGGTACCAGCCGCGGGCGTTGCGATCGACCGGCCCGCCGGGCGGGGTCTGCGACAGCGCCTTCGTGACGGTCGGAGGCCGGTCGAAACCGGCCCCCGACCGCAGCTCACTGCGCGTCGGCGTTTGCTGCCTGGACACTCTCGAGCACCTCTTCGGGAGTCGCGCTGCCGGAGATGATCGCCTCGCCGCCCGCGAGCCAGGCGTCGGCGACCTCGGGCACGGTGACCGTGTCGAGCCAGCCCACGAGCTGCGACGCTTCGTTGACCTTCGTGATGCCCTCGTACACGGCGGTGCTCGAGGTCTCCTCGGTCACGGCGCCGACGACCGCGCTCGGCTGGCCGTACGGCGGGGCCGACAGGGTCTTCGCGTTCTCGAGCTCGGTGACGAACTTCATGAAGTCGACCGCGAGCGGCGCCTGCTGCGACTTGGCGTTGATGAGGTACCCCTCGGGCGCGCCCTCGATCGCGGCCGGGTCGCCCGCGGCGCCCTCGGGCACGGGCAGCTGGAAGATGCCGAAGTCGTCGGCCGACAGCGACGAACCCTCGGCCGTGATCGAGTCGAACTCGAGGACCTCCTGGTAGTACATGGCGGCCTTGCCGCCCGCGAGCGCCTCCTGCGCGGTCGTGTAGAGCACGCCGTTCGTGCCGCTGCCGGTGTCGGTGCACTCGTCGACGAGGGTCTTGAACTGCTCGAGCGAGCTGAGGTAGCCCTCGTCGTCCCACTTCGCGGTCTCTGGGTCGAAGTCGGCGTGCAGCACGTCGCTCGGCACGTTGTAGGCGAACAGCTGCTGCAGGTAGTGCAGGGCGGGCCAGCCGTCCTTGTTGCCGAAGGCGATCGGCTCGTAGCCGGCGTCGCGCAGCGGGCCGCACGCGTCGATGAGCTCCTCGAACGTCTGCGGCACCTCGATGCCGGCGTCGGCGAACGCCTGCTCGTTGTAGCCCATGAACTTGCCGTTGTTGTAGAGCGGGATGCCGTAGTACTTGCCGTCGTACTCGAAGGCAGAGAGGGATGCCTCGCCGAAGGTGTCGCCCCACTCGGTGCCGGGCGCGATGACCTCGCTGAGGTCGGCCGCGAGGCCGCCCGACACGAAGTTCTCGGCCCAGTCGCCCGTCCACGTGAAGTAGATGTCGGGCAGCGCCTGCGACGCAGTGAGGGTCTTCGTCTTGTCCTTGATCGACTGGTCGGTCTCCTGGATAAGCTCGACGTCGACGTCGGGGTGCTCGGCCTCGTACGCCGCGGCGAGGTCTTCGAAGTACGGTTCGAGCGGCTCGCCCGCGAACTTGGTGAGGATGCTGAGCTTGCCCTCGTAGACCGGCTCGGCCGTGACGTCGGCCGCCGGCCCGGTGGGGGCGCCGCCGGCGCAGCCGGAGAGTGCGAGGGCGCCGGCCGCTGCCGCGGCGAGCACGAGGGTACGGGAACTGCGCATGGTCTGCCTCTCTCGGGGGCGACGGGGCGACCGCCGCGTTCGTCGCGGCCACCGGCCCGTCGTTGGATTCGGTGAATGCCTTGGGGAGCGAGTGTAACTCGAATCTGATACCGGTACCAGATCTGAGCGAAAGATTATCCTGATTCCGATGAGAGGCGCGATTTCAAGCGGATGTTTGACGAGTCAGCCACGGTGTGTCAGCATGATGGCGACCTGACACCGGTACCACAATCGCCGCCACACCCCGTGGGGATGCCGCGGCCGGACCCTCCTCGAAAGGACCAACGATGCTCGGCTTCGACGAAACCGCGTTCCGCAGCCAGACGGCCAGCGCCGTCGCCCTCCGCCCCCGCATCGAGCAGCTCGTCGACGAGCTCCTCGCGAACGGCGTCGACAACGTGCTGCTCGTCGGCTCGGGTGGCACGTACGCCCAGATGTGGCCGTACGAGCTGCTCGCGAGAGAACGCTCGAGCCTGTCGGTGCGCGCCGCGATCGCGGCCGAACTCGTGCTCACCGGCGACGCGCTGCTCGGAGCGAACTCCGCGGTCGTGTTCACCTCGGTCTCGGGCACCACGGAGGACGTCGTCGCGGCGATCGACGTCGTGCGGGCGACCGGCGCGACGACGATCGCGTTCACCGGCTACCCCGAGTCGCCGATCGCGAAGGGCGTCGACCACGCACTCATCTCCGAGCCCAAGACCTGGCCGTTCGACATGCAGCTGCTGCTCTTCGTCGGGCGCCTGCTCGAGCGGCGTGGCGAGTTCGAGGGCTACGCGTCGCTCGCCGACGAACTCGTCAACCTGCCGGACGCGCTTGTGGCCGTCGCCGAGCAGGCTGAGCCGGTCGCGGCGGCGTTCGCCGAGGCCCACCGCGACACGGACTACTACTTCCTCATCGGCGGCGGCCCGATCTGGGCGTTCACCTACCTGTACTCGATGTGCATCCTCGAGGAGATGCAGTGGCTGCGCACGACCCGCGTGCACAGTGCCGAGTTCTTCCACGGCTCCCTCGAGCTGCTCGAGGAGGACACCGCCGTCATCCTCTTCCAGGGCGAGGATGCGACGCGCCCGCTCACCGACCGTGCCGAGGCGTTCGCCAAGCGCATTTCGAACGACGTATCGGTGTTCGACACCCGCGACTACGCGCTCGACGGCTTCAGCCCCGAGAACCGTGCGCTCATCGCTCCGATCGTGCTCGACACGATCATGGGCCGGGTGTCGAAGCACCTCGAGCGCGTGCGCGACCACTCGCTCGACCTGCGCCGCTACTACCGGGTCATGGACTACTGATCGATCGCAGGTGACGTACTGATGCGTGTGCTCGGCTTCGGCGACAACATCGTCGATCGCTTCCTCGACCGCGGGCTCGACTACCCGGGCGGCAACGCTGTCAACGTGGCGGTCTACGCCGGACGTCTCGGCGCGCACGCCGAGTACCTCGGCGTGTTCGGCGACGATGAACTGGGCGCGTACCTGCGGGCGTCGATCGAGGACGCCGGGGTCGGCACCGCACGCAGTATCGTCCGCAGGGGGGAGTCGGGAGTCTCCACCCTGCAGGTCGTCGATGGCGACCGCGTCTTCCTCGGCTGGAACGGCGGCGGCATCACGGTGCGCGAGCCGATCGATCTCGACGACGGTCGCGAGGCCTACGTCGCGGGTTTCGACGTCGTGCACTCGAGCGTCTACTCGGGCACCGAATCGCAGTTGCCGCGGCTGCGCGACCACGACGTGCTCGTCAGCTTCGACCTGTCGAGCGAGCCCGAGTTCCGCACGCCGCAGTACCTCGATCGGGTCGCCCCGTTCGCCGACCTCGTGCTGCTCTCGTGCTCGGAGCTCGACGAGGATGCGTCGTTCGCGGTGCTCGACCATGCGGTGCGACGTGGTGCCCGGCTCGCGCTCGGCACGCGCGGCACCGAAGGCGCCCTGGTGACCGACGGCCGGGCGCGGTGCACGGCACCCGCCCGACTGATCGCCGACGACGCCGGCATGGTCGACACGATGGGATGCGGCGACGCCTTCGTCGCGGGCTTCCTGGTCGCCCTGCACGGCGCCGGCTGGCGGCGCGGCGTCGCGCCCGAGGCATCCGCCCTGCAGACGGCACTCGCCGCGGGCGCCGACGCGGCGCACGACCAGTGCTTCGTCGAGGGGGCGTTCGGGCGCAGCCGTCCGACGAATGCCGCCGCTAGCATGTGGTGAACCCGTGACGCGGAGAGGGGCGAGGGCGATGACTGCTGAGCGCGCCGCGCCGCCGACGATCTCCGAGGTCGCCGCCGAGGCAGGTGTCGGCCGGTCGACGGCCGCGCGCACGCTGGGCGGCTACGGGTATGTGAGCCCCGAGGTGCGCGAGCGGGTGCTCGCGGCGGCCGAACGCATCGGCTACCGCGCGAATGCGCTCGCCCGCAGCATGTCGACGGGCGTGAGCCACACGATCGGCGTGATCGTGGCCGACATCGCCAACCCCTTCTTCGGCGGGGTCGTGCGGGGTATCTCCGACGCGGCGCGTTCCCGCGGATTCGACACCCTCGTCGTGAGTACCTACGAGGCGCTCGCCGAAGAGGTCGCGGCCACCGACCTGCTGATCGACAAGCGCGTCGACGGGCTCGTCGTCGCGTCAGCCGCGCTCGACCCGGCGTCGGCGGCCCACCTCGAACGTGCGCGCAGCCACGGCATCCCCGTCGTGCTCGTCGACCGCGCCGTTCCGGGCCTCGACCTCGACGCCGTCGTCAGCGACAACCGGGCCGCCACACGCGAGGCGGTGAGCCGGTTGATCGAGGCGGGGCACCGTCGCATCGGGTTCGTGTGGGGGCCCCCGGTCGACGAACGCCCGCGTCGTCGGCGCGACCTGGTGGATGCCGCGGCCCGCGATCTCTGGACCGACGGCGAACGCCTCCAGGGCTACCTCGACGCACTCGATGATGAGGGGGTCGCGTTCGACGCGGATCTCGTGATGGTCGGTCCGAAGGTCGAGGAGCGGGCCGAGACCGAGGTGGCGCGCATGCTCGCACTGCCCGATCCGCCGACGGCGCTGTTCTGTACCGAGACCGATGCCATGACGGGGTCGTTGCGCGCACTGCGCACCGCGGGCCTGCAGGTCGCGCGCGACGTGTCGCTCATCGGGTTCGACGACAGCTCGTGGGCGGCCGTGATCGAGCCGCCGCTCACGATGATCGAGCAGCCGATGCTCGCCCTCGGCACTCGAGCGGCCGAACTGCTGTTCGCGACGATCGACGGCGAACGCGATCGCACCGAGCTGCACACGCTCGAGACGCGGTACATCGAGCGGGCGTCTGTCGCCGCCCCGCCGGAGACCTCCGCCGGCTGAGCAGCGCCGACACGACGTGTCGGGCGCTTCCCGACTCGACGGCTCCTGTCCCCCGAAATACCGGCTGCGCCGACCCCGCGCATGTCGCTAGTTTGGGGGGCATGGTCGGCCTTCCGGGGCCGCGGGCGCCCACGGGGTTGTGGCCGCCCGTCCATCGGAGGGCTCGATCGTTGTGTCGAAACGCAATGTTCTGCCGTAACGAGAGATGAGGACCACACGATGAGATCCGAACAACGACCTCCGAACGCGCGACGACGCGTGCTCGCTGCGGCCGGCGCCCTGCTGCTGGGGGCGTCGCTGATGACCGCCACTGCGGCCGCCGCCGAAGACGACCCCCGGGTCGACCTGCCCGCCGGCTACCTCGATGCCGAGGTCGCGTCGAGCAACCTCGAGCTGCTGTCGAGCACACCGCGCACCGGCCCCTTCGACGGCGCGCCCGGCAACTTCGGGTTCGTCAACTCCGACCTCGCCTTCAGCGGCGACTACGCGATCGTCGGCAGCTTCAACGGATTCCAGGTCTACGACGTCTCCGACCCCACCGAGCCGACGCTGCGTTCATCGTTCGTGTGCCCGGGCGGGCAGGGCGACGTCTCGGTCTACGGCGACCTGCTGTTCATGTCGGTCGAGGAGACGCGCGGCCGCATCGACTGCGGCACGCAGGGCGCCCCGGGGCAGGTGAACGCCGAGCGGTTCCGCGGCGTGCGCATCTTCGACATCAGCGACCTCGACAATCCCGTGCAGCTGCCCGGTGTGCAGACGTGTCGCGGTTCGCACACGCACACGCTCGTGACCGATCCCGATGACGCCGACAACCTGTACATCTACAACTCGGGCACCGCGGGCGTGCGCTCGGGCCTCGAGCTCGCGGGGTGCGAGAACGCGGCGCTGACGACCGATCCCGTCACCTCGGGCAACCCGACGCAGTGGCGCATCGACGTCATCAAGGTGCCGCTCGCGGCGCCCGACACGGCGGCGGTCGTGAGCCAGCCGAGGATCTTCGCCGATGCCGAGACCGGCGCGTACAACGGACTGCAGAACACGCTGCCCGGCACGGCGCTGCACCCCAGCTCCTCCGTCTACGGGCCGACCCCCTACAGTCCGACGCCGAACACGAACACGTGCCACGACATCACCGCGTACCCCGAGATCGGGCTCGCGGCCGGCGCCTGCCAGGGCAACGGCATCCTGCTCGACATCTCCGACCCGGTGAACCCGGTGCGCGTCGACGCGGTCGCCGACCCGAACTTCTCGTACTGGCACTCGGCGACGTTCAACAACGACGGCACGAAGGTCATCTTCACCGACGAGTGGGGCGGCGGCACGGCCGCGCGTTGCCGCTCGACCGACCAGCCCGAGTGGGGCGCCGACGCGATCTTCGACATCGTCGACGGCAAACTGCAGTTCGCGAGCTACTACAAGCTGCCGGTGCCGCAGAAGGCCGTGGAGAACTGCGTGGCCCACAACGGCTCGCTCATCCCCGTGCCCGGTCGCGACATCATGGTGCAGGCCTGGTACCAGGGCGGCCTGTCGGTGATCGACTTCACCGACTCGGCGAACCCGACCGAGATCGCCTACCTCGACCGCGGTCCGATCAACACCCCGAGCACCGATCGCATCAACCTCGGCGGCTACTGGTCGACGTACTGGTACAACGGCAACGTGCTCGGCAGCGAGATCGCGCGCGGGTTCGACACGATGGCGCTCACCCCGAGCGACCAGCTGTCGGCGAACGAGATCGAGGCGGCCGGCGAGGTGCGGTTCGACGAGTTCAACGCGCAACTGCAGCCGGGCGTCGTGCACGCACCGAGCTTCGCGGTGGCCGGTTCGTACGTCGACCAGGCCGAGCGCGACGGCAGCCTGACCGGTGAGGCGCTCGCCGAGGTGCGCGAGTACCTCGCCACGGGCGAGCAGCTGGCCGACGGTTCGGCGGCCGACCGTGCGGTCGTGGCGCAGCTCACCAACGCGGCGCGCGAGTCCGGCCTCCCCGCCGACTCCGAGGTCGTGCAGGCGCTGCGGGCGCTGGCGGCGACGTTCCGGTGAGTCGTCGGTGGTGAGGCCGCGTCGGCCTCGCCACCGACGAAGGAGGCCCGGCGGTCGACGACCGCCGGGCCTCCTGGCCGTGCGTCGCGTGCGCGGGCCGGTCGCACGGCACTCGACGGTGGATGCCGCGAGCCCCGCCCCGCCCGGCGTCAGCCCGTGCGCTCGGCGAGCATCTGCTGCATCCGCGCGATCTCGATGCCCTGGTCTGACTCGACGTGACGTGCGAACTGGTCGGTCGCCGACTCCTGTCCGCCGCCGGCCGCGTAGAGCTCGTCGACCATCTGCACGGCGCCCTCGTGGTGCATGATCATGTACGTCAGGAACAGCCGGTCGAACTCGTCGCCCTCGGCCGCCTCGAGCTCGTCGAACTGCTCGTCGGTGAGCATGCCCGGCATCGACTCCGCGTCGTGGTCGCCGTGGCCGCTGCCGTCGCCGTTGACGGGCACCGACCGCTCCTGCAGCCAGGTCGTGATCTGGGTCTGCTCATCGGCCTGGCTCACCGACATGCGTTCGGCGAGCAGCCGGATGTCGCGATCGTCGGTGCGGTCGTCGACGAGCGCGGTCATCTCGATGGCCTGCTCGTGGTGGCGGATCATGGCGAGCATGAACGCCGAGTCGGCCTCGTTGTGCTCGGGTGCGTCGAGGCCCGCGGCCTCGTCGGGCGAGAGCGTGCGGTTCGGCTCGCCCGGTGCGCCGAGCTGCACCACCGGGCTCGTGGGTTCGGGGGAGTCGGGCTGCGACGGCGTGCAGGCGGTGAGCGAGACGGCGAGCAGCAATGGGGATGCCGCCAGGACTGCCGTTCGTGCGCTGTAGGGGCGCCGTGTCGTCATCCGCAAACCTCGTCTTCGTCGATGGGCATTGCGTCGCGGGTCGCTTCGGGGTGACCGTACGACGTCTCCATCTAACCCGACTCAGCGCGCTTCGGTCACCCGTCGCTTCTCGCGCACGTAGACCTCGCGGCGCACGCGCGCGACGACGTCGCCCGACCGGTCGGTGATGTCGGTCTCGAACCACTCGAGCACCTTCGCGCCGCCGTGGGCGCGCTGGCGCAGCTCGTCGGCCTTCTCGCGCGGCACCTCGAAGTGGGCGGTGAGCACGCCGCGGCCGGGCTTCACGAACTCGATCTCGCCGCGCGTGTCCCACACGACGTAGTCGCGGCCGAGCTGGTGCATGACGAGCATGAAGTAGTAGGGGTCGGTCATCGCCGACATCGACCCGCCGAACGCGGTCTTCACGTAGTTGCGCGTGAAGAGGTTGACGTGCAGCTCGACGGTCGCGCTCGTCCAGTCGTCGGAGATGCGCCTCACGCGGATGCCGCTGAACAGGTTCGGAATCCACAGGCTCATGCCGATGGCGAGGCGACGGGGAGTCATGCGCATGCCTCCGATTGTGCGCTGCCCGGATGCCCCGGGCGAATGCGTTGTCGAAACCCCACAGCCGCCCGTGCTGGTTGAGGAGCGCCGACGCGGCAGGGCGACGCGTCTCGAAACCCCCACCGCTGGTCGAGCTGCGCGATACCCGTAGGGTTCCGATATGACGACCGACGAACAGTCCCCGCGCCGCGTGCGCCAGCTCCGCCTCGTGGTCGAGGCCGACGACTGGGAGGCGGCGGTGGCCTTCTACCGCGACGTGCTCGGCCTCCCCGAGGAGGAGGCGTACGAGGCCGACGGCGGCGCTCGCGTGATGATCCTCGACGCCGGCCGGGCGACGCTCGAGCTCTCGAACCCGGCGCAGGTCGAGTACATCGACCGCGTCGAGACCGACGGCGTGCGCAGCCCGCACCTGCGGGTCGCGTTCGAGGTCGCCGACACGGCGGCCGTGACCGACGAGCTCGTCGACGGGGGAGCCGAGCTGCTCGCGACCCCACGCGAGACGCCGTGGCGCTCGATCAACTCCCGCCTCGCCGCCCCGGCGGGCCTGCAGATCACGGTCTTCCAGGAACCCGAGGACTGACCGGTACGCCGGTAACCGGCAGAGCCAGAACTCGTCGCGGATGGCCGCGACGAAGAAGCCGACCCGCTCGCGTGGTTCTCGTATCCCGCGCGTGAACCGCCTACCATCGGAGGGGCGTGCCGCACCCCTCGGCCGCACCCCTACCCGCCCGGCGCCCACCCCCAGGAGCCACCATGACGATCCACGCCGACGAGCCGTCTGCACCCGGTGATGGTGCGTCGGCGAACGATCTGACGTCGCGTGCCGCGCGACGGAGTGCCGAGCTGGGTGGAACACTGCGCCCCCGGAGACTGCCCGCTCCGGCTGCGACCGGCTGGGCGCAGCCGACCGCGCAGCGCGCCGGTTCGACGACCGCGCCGTCCGCGCCGGCGACCTCGCCGGGCCAGGGCGGGCCGGCTCGTGCCGTGCCGATCGTCACGACCGGCGCCGCCACCGCCGCATCGCCCGAGCAGCAGCGCTACTACCTCTGCTGCGAGGTGCCGAGCGGCGACTTCGTCGAGGTCATCGTCGCGGTCACCGACGGCGCCCGACGTCGCTACTTCACGACGAGCGACGGCGCGCGGCTCGCCGAGGTCGACGAGGACTACTTCGTGCACCGCAGCCTCGGCGACGCTCGCTCGCTGCTCGAGCTCGACGCCCGCGAGATGGCCGAGCTCGAGGCGGAGCTCGGCTTCGTGCGCACCGTCCGCGGGCGCGACCCGCTCGCCGAGGTCGAGGCCGAGGCGGCGGCCGCCGAGGAGGCGGCCCCCGATGCCGCGGACTCGATGCATCCCGCGGCCGCGGAGTTCGCCGCCCTCGTCGAGGAGACCGGGATGACGGCCCCCGTGCCGGAGCTCGAGTCGCCCCTGTCGCCCGCGTCGGTCGACCCCGAGCCCGCACCGCTCTCCGCCATCGCCGCGTCGGAGCCCGAGCCCGCGGCCGAGGCCGAGTTGGAGCCCGAGTTCGAGTTCGGCTTCGAGTCGCTCTTCGATCCCGCGCCGTCGGTCGACGCGCGGCCGGCCCCGAGGGCCGTCGAGCCGGCACCCGAGCCCGTCGAAGTGGTGGCCGAGCCCGAGCCGGCGATCGAGCCCGAGCCGGCGATCGAGCCCGAGTCGGCCTCCGAGCCCGAACCGCTGCTCGCGAGCCTCCTGCCCGTCGCCCAGATCGACGCCGACGTCGACGAGGCCGACGCGCCCGAGGCATCCGCGCCGATCGAACCCGAACCCCGGCCGATCATGCCGACGGTCGAGTGGAGCCCGCAACCGCAGCCGCAGCCGCAGCCGCAACCCGTGGCGCCGGCCGAGTTCGAGGCCGAGTGGCCGTTCGACCCCGATCCCGAACCCGCGGCCGCTCCGATCGCCGGCACGCCGTGGTGGCGCGCACCGGCGCCCGCGGCGCCCGAGCCGACGCCGCTCGCGACCGTCGCCGCGCCCGAACCGGCCGGCGACCGGCCCCCGACCGACCCGACCGAACGAACCGACGTGAACGAGGAGACCGAACGCATGGTGACGGGAACGAACGCATTCGAGCAGCCCGGTGGCGGAGCATCCGTGACGCCGATCTGGGCCGTCGCGCCCCAGCCCGACGCCGACGCCGTCGTCGCGGCGGCCGCGCAGGTCGCGCTCGCGAAGGGGATCGCGTTCGTCGCGCACCGCGGCATGGTCGACAAGGTCGGCGCGGCGTACATCGACCACCCGGGCCGCGTCGCCGAGCGCTTCGACCCGATCGCCGAGCCGGTCGCGACCGCGGCCGCGTGGCTGCACGACGTGCTCGAGCACACCGACGTCACCGCGCAGGAGCTGCTCGAGGCCGGCGTGCTGCCCGAGGTCGTCGACGTGGTCGTGCTGCTCTCGCGCACGCCCGAGCTGCCCGAGGCCGAGTACTACGGCCGCATCCGTCGCCACGCGATCGCCCGCAGCGTGAAGATCGCCGACGTCGACGACAACTCCGCCGCCTGGCGCGTGCGCAAGCTCGACTTCGAAACCCAGCAGCGCCTCGCCGACAAGTACCGCCACGCCCGCGAGATGCTCGGGGCGTAAGCGCCCCAGTCCGGGGTACAAACGGCGGGATGACGGCCCCCAATCCGGGGGACTTCCGGCGTTTCGTCGAACGCGCGTGAATACCGTGAGGAGTTCAGCTTCTCCTCGTCTGGATTCGAAATGCACCGTCTCATCTCCGCGCTCGTCGTCGTGCCCGCCGTCGCCCTCATCGGGGCGCTCACTCCGATGGCGGCGACCGCCGCGACCCCGGGGTCGACCGTCGCCCCGTCCGCCCTGCTCGGCGAACTGCAGGTGCTCGCGCCGGCGACCGTGGCCTACAACCGTGACCTCTTCGCGGAAGGGCTCGACGCCGACGGCGACGGCTGCCGCACGCGCCAGGAGGTGCTGCTCGCCGAGTCGCTCGCGCCGGTCGTCACGAGCGGGACGTGCACCATCGTCAGCGGCGAGTGGCACTCGCTCTACGACGGCGCGACGGTGACCGACCCGGCCGCCCTCGAGATGGATCACGTCGTCGCGCTGAAGGAGGCCTGGGTCTCGGGTGCGCACGCGTGGACGAACGCGCAGCGCGCCGACTACGCGAACGACCTCGGCATCGACCAGACGCTGCGCCTCGTCACGTCGGCGGCGAACCAGGCCAAGGCCGACAGTGATCCGGCCAAGTGGGTGCCGACGAGCACGGCGGCGCGCTGCGAGTACGCGATCGACTGGATCACGGTGAAGTACCGATGGAAGCTCGCGGTCGACGCCGCCGAGAAGACTGCGGTGCAGGGGCTGCTGAGCTCGTACTGCGGTGCGACGACGATGGTCGTGCCCGCGGTGCGAACCGACGTGCCGACCCCGACGGCGACGCCAACCCCCAGCCCGACGCCGACCCCGACCCCGACGCCGACGCCGACGGGCGGGGTGAACCCGCTGCCCGAAGGCGTGCACCGCCTCGCGGGCGCCGACCGGTACGCCACGTCGGCCGCGATCGCGAGCCGGTTCAAGCCCGGGGTGCCGGTCGTCTACGTCGCCTCGGGCGCCAACTACCCTGATGCGCTGTCGGCATCGGGCCTCGCGGGCTTCCAAGACAGTCCGCTGCTGCTCGTGAGCCGGTACGACATCCCGTCGTCGGTGTGGAACCAGCTGACCCGGTTGAAGCCGAAGCGCATCATCATCGCGGGCGGCACGGGAGTCGTGAGCGGCTCGGTGCACAAGAAGCTCGCCACGATCGCACCGGTGCAGCGGATCGCCGGCGCCGACCGATACTCGACCAGCCGAGCCCTCGCGAAGGCGTCGCCGGCGAAGAGCGGCACCTCGTTCGTCGCGACCGGGCGCGACTTCCCCGACGCGCTGTCGGCGTCGGCCGCGGCCGCGAAGCAGGGCGGGCCGGTGATCCTGCTCGACGGCAAGCGCAGCAGCGTCGACTCCGCGACGCGCGACGCGCTGAAGGCCGTCAACACGAACCGGGTGCGCATCGCCGGCGGCACGGGCGTCGTCAGCTCCGGCATCCAGTCGTCCCTGCAGAGCTCGTTCACGGTGAACCGCCACGCGGGGGCCGACCGCTACGCGACGGCGGTCGCGATCAACAAGACGGTCTTCCCGTCGGCGAACACGGTCTACCTCGCGGTCGGCACCGGCTACGCCGACGCGCTGGCGGGCGGTGCGCTCGCCGGTGCGACGGACTCGCCGCTGTTCCTGGTGCAGCGCTCGTGCGTGCCGAAGGTCGTTCGCGACCAGATCCTCGCCCTCGACCCGTCGACGATCGTGCTGCTCGGCGGAACCGGCGTCATCTCGAACGCCGTCGGTTCGCTGACGGCGTGCTCGACCGCGCCGAAGCCGCCGTCGAAGCCCTCGGTGCCGGCCGACGTCGACTGCAGCGACTTCTCGACCTGGCCCGAGGCACAGGCCTGGTTCGACAAGTACTACCCGTACTACGGCGACATCGCCCGGCTCGACGCCGACGGCGACCACATCGCCTGCGAGACACTGCCCGGTCGGCCGTAGCCGAGACGTCAGCGACCGTCCGAGAGGTCCTTCGCAAACCAGTGCTCGGCGTAGGTCGCGGCGTTGAACGGTGCGACCTCGGCGTAGCCGAGCCGGGCGTAGAGCGCGCGGGCCTCGACGAGGTCGGAGCGGGTGTCGAGCCGCACGACCGATCGGCCCGCGCGACGCACTTCGGCCTCGACGGCGCCGACGAGCGCGGCGCCGAGCCCGAGCCCCCGCGCCGACGGGTCGACGAACACCCGGGTCAGCTCGGCGATGTCGTCGTCGACGTAGCGTGCGCCGGCGCAGCCGAGCACGGCGTCGTCATCGCCCATCGCCACGAAGAACGCACCGGTGCCGCCCGCCAGGTCGTCGCTCGGATCCTCGAGGAGCTGGGCGTCGACGTCGGCCTCGGTCGCCCGGCGCCCGTTGTACCGCGTGATGATGTCGTCGAAGTAGTGACGCAGCACGTCGACGGCCGCGGGGCTCGTCGGGTCGACGCGGATGATCTCGGGCACCGCACCACCCTAGTCAATGGACCCGTCGCGACCGGGAGCAGCGTCGAGACTCGTGTGGTCATGTGGTCGCCGTCTCGGGAGGGGACCTCCCGCGGCGACCGCCACGGTACTCGATCGATGGATGCGCCTACTCGACCGACGTCGACAGCGAGTACTCGCCCTCGGCGCAGCCCGTGAGCAGCCAGCCGCCGGGCACCTCGTCGACCTCGACGTCGCTGACGCCGCTCGACTCGACCGTCGGCTCCGCAGAGCCCGGCACCCACACCTGCAGCCCGCACGTCGCCGAGGCGACCTCGCCCGTGAGCGACATCGTCGCCGCGGCATCCGCCTCGCCGGAGACCCCGGCGTGCAGGCTCGTGAGCCGTCCGGGTGCCTCCTGCGGGTACGCCCGCGACAGGATGCTCAGCAGGTGCTCCTTGCGCGGCGCCTCCTCACCCGTCTCGCAGTACTCAGAGAGCAGGCCGTTGCCGAGCTCCTGGATACCGTTCTGCGGGTCGCCGCACGCTTGCTTCCACACCCAGTAGGCGCTGCCGAGCATGCGGGCGTCCTCTTCGGCCGCGTACCGCTCGAGGTGCGCCTTCGTCGACGCGTCGTCGCCCCAGTAGCCGTATTCGCCCGACCACATCGGCATGCCGAGCTCGTCGGCCACGCGCTGGCCGAGCTCGAACTGCCGCTCGGTGCTCACGATCGTGGGCAGCCCGAGCGAGGCGTCCATGGTGATCGACTCGGCGTAGAGGTGCGGCGAGAACGCGACGTTGAGGTCGCCGGTGAAGCCGCGCGCCGGTCCCGAGTCGAAGCCCAGTCCCGACCACAGGATGCTGGGCTCGACGAAGACGATCTGCGGCGCGCCCGCCTCCCGGATCGCCGCGATCGCCTTCGCCGAGTACTCCCCGTTCTTCTTCGACGTCGTGACGGGTGCCGTCTCGCCGAAGCCGGGCTCGTTGAGCAGGTCGAAGCCCGCGACCCACTCGTCGTCGGCGAACTCGCCCGCGAGCTCGCCCCACGTGCGGGCGAGCGCCGTCTGGATGTCGTCGGTGTCGAACCAGAAGTGCTCGAACGCGCGGTCGCCGGCGGGCGAGATGTCACGGCCCGTGAACGAGCAGCGCGGTGCGTCGTCCCAGTGGGTCGCCCATTCGGGTGCGCCGTCGTAGCCCCACATCGGGTCGGTGCCGGGGCGGCACACGGTGCCGTCGGCGGTCGGCAGGTTCGACCAGCCGTCCTGGTGCATGTCGAGCACCGTGCGGATGCCGTACTGCTCGCCCCACGCGACCGCCTGCTTCACCGTGGCGAGGTACTCGGGGTCGAGCTCGCCCTGCGTCGGCTCGAGCGCCGACCACGAGAGGCCGAGCCGCACGACGTTGAAGCCGTACGAGGCCATGTCGGCATAGTCCTGCTCGGTGAGCTCGCGGGTCGCGGGCACCTCGGGGCGCGCTTGGTAGAAGTCGACGAGCTGGTTGACGTTCACGCCGCGCAGCAGCACCTGGTGCCCCTCGCCGTCGGTGAAGCGCCCGTCTTCGACGCGCAAGAATCCGGCGGGCACGGATGCCTCGTTCTGGGCGGTCGCGACCGCCGGCGCCGCCGGGGCGAGGAGCGAGGCGGTGATCGCCGTCACCGCGACGACGGCCACGCCGATGCCGACGCCCGCCGCGATGCGTGCCGACGTCGCCGGTTGAGGAGCGCCCGACGGACTCTTCTCCGCTGGTTGAGGAGCGTCCGACGAAGGAGGACGCGTCTCGAAACCACCACGCGCCGCCCGCCGCGCGACCACCCGATCGGCGACGAGGGCCACGACGCCCGCGATCCACCCGGTGCAGGCGCCGAACGCGAGTCCGTCGGCGACGTGGATGTAGGTCGCCATGAGCGGCCAGAGGTCGCCGCGGAACCCGTCGTCGACGACGAGCCCGACGATGCCCTGCACGAGTCCGAACAGTCCGCCCGCGACGAGGGCGCCGAGCCAGGTGCCGAGGAAGCCCGGCACGCGCCGGCGCATCCACCGCATCGCGAGCCACGCGGCGCCGATGAGCAGCGCCATCGAGACGAGCATCGAGATCGGGCCGTCTTCAGGCCGCGGCGTCGGGATGCCGGGAGCGTACGTCGCGCCCGTCCACCACGACCCCGCGAGCAGCGGCGCCACCGCGCCCACCGCGATCGCCCCCGGCCACACGGTGACTCCGTCGGTCGAGTAGGCGCGAAGCGCCGTATCGAGACCACGCCGCCGAGCAACGACAGCCTCCACCACCCGCACAACCCCAGCCACGATCAACGCCGTCGGCACCGCCTTCGCCGTGACGTAGCCGCCCGCCCAGGCCGCGAGCGCGGCATCCCCGGTCATCGCGAAGGCGGCGGCAGCCTGCGCGAGCAGTGCGGCGAGCACGACGCCCGCAGTGAGGGTCCAGAACCGGTCGCCCGCGCGCACGGCCGCCCACCACACGACGGCGAGCATGACCGGCACGAACACGACGTACCGTGCGACCGGCCACCAGAGGTCGACACGCGGGGTGCCGCCGGGCCAGCCGACGAGTGCGAGCAGGCCGGTCGGGTCGATCGCGGCCTGGATGATCAGCAGCAGGGTCGTCGCAGCAACGGCGACGATCGGGCGGCGCAACGCGCGCATGGCACTCCATCGTGACGTGGGTCGGGTTCAGTCATCCTCGATGCTCGTTACCACCGGGTCAATACCCGAGTGGGACAAGTGACCCAGTTGTGACCTTTCGCCGCCAACCCGTCGGTCGAGTAGGCGCGCAGCGCCGTATCGAGACCACCGCCTCGCCGGTCGAGTCGGCGCGAAGCGCCGTATCGAGACCACCCCGGAAGTGCATCGGTGTATAGTTATAGCTATACAGGAGGGTCTTGAGATGTCGACCATGATCAGGGATATGCGCACGAGGCGCGGCCTGACGATCTACGACCTCGCCAAGCTCCTTCACGTCACTCCCGGCGCAATCTCGCAGATGGAGAGGTCCGAGCGTGATGACACGATCCGGCTCTCCACGTTGAAGCGTGCTCTGCGTGCGATGGGCGCTGAGCTCGCCGCCGAAGCCCAAGATGCGCCGATGGCCTCGAAGCACCTCATGACCGCGCGATCGGCGGCGGAGCGAATCGCGCGTTGGATCGACGCGGGTGACGAGGACACGGCGCTCAGGCTTGCGGTTCAAGCACTGACGCATTTCGACGAAGCCAGCACGCGTGAAGAGGTCGCCGATTTCCTCCGTGCTCCGGCGACGACCGGCGACGAGAGGTGGGACACACTGCTCGCGACGGCGATCGCTGAGCGTGCGAAGAAGCGCGGGATCAGGCCGCCGGCATGGACGCGGAAGCCTGCGCTCACGAGCGAATGGCTTCCCGCGATGCCTGGCGAGCCTACTGAACAGTTCCTGAATTTGATCAGGCGCCAAGCAGATCCGGAGCTTGCGTCCAAGGGCATCTTGATGCGGGAGCGTGATCTTGCCGCAGTCTGACGACGGAGGATTCCTCCTCAGTGCGGACCAGATACGCGAGCTGCTGCAGGATCTGGGCGATCGGCTCGAAGCCATGCACGAGCACGTTGACGCGTACGTCGTCGGAGGTGGCGCGATTGCGATCGGACTCGGCTTTCGCGCAGCGACGGAGGATGTCGATGCTCTGCTCTCCAACCGTGCCCTCGCGCTCGAACTCGCGAACGAGATTGCGGAGGAGCGTGGACTCCCCTCCGGCTGGCTGAGTTCACGCGTACATTCGTACGTTCCGTCTTGGGCGCAGACCGACGACACTGAAGCTCGGGTCATTGAGATGGGCGGATTGACGGTGAGGCTGGCGTCACCGCGCTGGCTCCTGGCGATGAAGGTCGCGGCCGGCCGAGCGAAAGACAGGAAGGACATCGTCAGCCTGATCCGTCATCTCGACCTCCGCTCGGCAGAGGAGATCGTGGACTGGACCGTCGAGGTGCACGGCGAAGAGTCCGTGATCCTCACCGACAGCCGTGAGGACCTGCTCATCTACGCCGAAGAGATGTTGCTGATGGCTTGGCCGACAGAAACTCGCCCTTGACCCTCGCCCCGACGGCCCGCTAGTGTCGCAAAGCTGCGCCAACCGCGCAGCATCCCCGGAATCTGGAATGGAGGCGGCCATGAGCGTGTATCTGCAGCGCACGAACAAGCCGGCCTTCGTCGAGCCCATGAACGAGCCCGCCCAGCGCGGATTCACCCGTGAACTCGACCAGCTTCTCGACCAGGCACCCTGACGCCGCGACCATTCGCGAATCCGTCACCCCGTGCCGCTCGAGGCCCGGGGTGTTTCTCTGTCTGCGCGCGACGAGACCCTCGGGCCCGAGGAACTCGCAACCGCGACGCCCGCATCCGCGGAGCGCGCGCAACCAGACAGGAAAGGAACATGGAGAAGATCTCCGATCGGCTCGTCTCGTGGGCGAGCCTGCTCGACGAGCAGACCGTCGAGCAGGCCCGCGTCTCGTCGACGATGCCGTTCATCTACCCGCACCTCGCGCTCATGCCCGACGCGCACCTCGGCCTCGGGGCCACGGTGGGTTCGGTCATCCCGACGCTCGGCGCGATCATCCCGGCGGCGGTCGGCGTCGACATCGGCTGCGGCATGATCGCGGTGCAGACGCAGTTCGAGGCGTCCGACCTGCCCGCCGACCGGCGGGAGGTCAGGGAGCAGATCGAGCGCGCCATCCCGCTGTCGGCCGGCAAGCACAACCGCAAGATCGTTGCCACGGCTGCGCCGCGCGTCGCCGAGCTCGAGACCCTCGCCGAGGCGAAGGGCTTCGACCCGGCGCGGTACGCGGGCAACTGGCGCGAGCAGCTCGGTTCGCTCGGCAGCGGCAACCACTTCATCGAGGTGTCGCTCGACGAGGCCGACCGGGTCTGGCTGTTCCTGCACTCGGGCAGCCGGGGCGTGGGCAACAAGATCGCGCAGCACCACATCACGGTCGCGCAGCGGCTCGCGAAGCAGTGGTGGATCGAGCTGCCGCACCCCGACCTGGCGTACCTCGTCGAGGGTTCGCCCGAGTTCACGAGGTACATCGCCGAGCTGTGCTGGGCGCAGCGCTTCGCGCGGCTCAACCGCGAGGAGATGATGGACCGCGTCATCCGGCAGGTCGCCGAGTGGGTGGGCACCCCGGTGGAGGAGCGGCAGCGCATCAACTGCCACCACAACTTCACCGAGAGCGAGGTGCATTTCGGCAAGCGGGTGTGGGTGTCGCGCAAGGGCGCGATCCAGGCCGACGTCGGTCGGCTCGGGCTCATCCCGGGTTCGATGGGCACCGCGTCGTACGTGGTCGAGGGGCTCGGCGACACGATGTCGCTGAACTCGTCGCCGCACGGCGCGGGGCGCACCTATTCGCGCTCGAAGGCCCGGCGGGAGTTCACGCACGAGCAGCTGCGTGAGGCGATGGCCGGCATCGAGTTCCGCGACACCGACGCGTTCATCGACGAGATCCCGCAGGCCTACAAGCCGATCGACCGGGTGATGGCCGACGCGGCCTCGCTCGTGAAGGTGCGGCATACGCTGCGCCAGATCGTGAACGTCAAGGGCGACTAGGGATGCCTCGGGCTGCGGCCCGCGCACAGGGGGAACTTGCGCGGGCCGTGGCCCGTCGGTCGAGTGCCGACGCGCGCCTCGGTCGCTCGATGAGCGACGCAGGAGCGTCTCGAGACCCGCTGCACGGCGGGGGTGTCGCTCCGCAGAATCGGCAGAGGAGCAGAGTTGCAGAGCGATTCTGCGAATGGACACCCCCGCCGGGCGCACGACCCACCTCCGTCGGTCGAGGGGCGACGCAGGTGCGACTCGAGACCTCGCGACCAGCGCGGACGGCCTCATCTCGGTACGCGCCTTCCGCTGTGAGCCACTCACAAAGAGCGGGAGATGTCGATCTGACGTGTCCCCGTTCGACGCATGAGTAGAAGCACCTGATGCACCACCGCTTCACGACGCATCCGAAACGGAAATCGAACGGCAAGGAGCACGATCATGACCGCACCTCGGGCACTCCGGCCCCTGCGCAACCCCGCCTACCGGTGGCTCGCCGCCGCACTCGTCGCGTCGATGGTCGGCGCGGGCATCTGGATGGTCGCCCTCGTCTGGCAGATCGTCGCGATCGGCGGGGGAGCGGCCGAACTGTCGCTCGTCGCCGGTGCGTCGGCGATCGGGATGCTGCTGACCACGCTCCTCGGCGGCGCGCTCGCCGACCGCATCCCGCAGCGGCGCATCCTCATCACGGTCGAGGTCGTGCGGGCCGCGAGCGTCGGGGCGGTCGCCCTGCTCGCGCTCGCCGGAGCGCTCGACGTTTGGCACCTCGCCGTCGTCGCCTTCGTCGGCGGCGTGATGGCGGGCCTCTACTACCCGGCGTACTCGGCGCTGCTGCCGAGCGTCGTCGCCGAGGACGAGCTGCTCGCCGCCAACGGCTTCGAGGGCATGGCCCGCCCGGTGCTCATGCAGGCCGGCGGGCCGGCGCTCGCGAGCGCCCTCATCGCGGTGTCGTCGCCCGGCGCGGCGCTCGCGGTCGCCGCGCTCACCGGGGTGGTCGCGGCGGTGTGCCTGCGACGCGTGCCCGATCAGCCCCTGCGCCGCGAACCGACGGGCGGAACGCGGCATCCGGCCGTCGCCCTGCTCGTCGACGTGCGCGACGGATTCGCGTACATGATGCGCACGCCGTGGCTGCTGGGCACCCTGTCGTTCGCGTCGCTGCTGATCCTGCTCATCATGGGGCCGTTCGAGGTGCTGGTGCCGTTCGTCATCAAGGATGTCGCGGGCGCCGGCCCCGAGGGCCACGCCCTCGTGCTCGCCGCGTTCGGCGTCGGCGGTGCGGTCGGGTCGATGGTCGTGGCATCCCTGAAGCTGCCGCGCCGGTACCTGACCGCGATCGTGCTGCTGTGGGGGCTCGGGTGCATCCCGCTCGCCGTGTTCGGCCTGACCGACCAGCTGTGGGTGATGGCGCTCGCCGCGTTCGCCGTCGGCGCCGCGTTCAACGGCGGCGTCGTGATCTGGGGAACCCTGCTGCAGCGCCGGGTTCCGCAGGAGATGCTCGGACGCGTCTCGAGCCTCGACTTCTTCGTCTCGCTCGCGTTCATGCCCGTGTCGATGGCGATCGCCGGCCCCGCGGGCGAGCTCGTCGGACTGCCCGTCGTCTTCCTCATCGCCGGCATCGCGCCGCTCGTGATCGGCGTCGTCGCGATCGTCGCGGCCCGCATGAGCCGCGACGAGATCGCGAACCCCCTGGATGCCGCGGAGCCGACTGATCTCGAGAGCGCGGATGCCGCGCCGGAGCCGGTCTTCGCGTAACCCCGTCGGTCGAGTGGCGACTCCGTCGGTCGAGTAGGCGCGCAGCGCCGTATCGAGACCACGCCCGAGCAACATCCCCTTACGGCCAACCCCAGAAGCTGCTACCCATGAACATGCCCTCCACCGCCGACGTGAACTCCGCCCCGCTCGCCGCCGCCCGCCGCGTCATCGACGCCGCCTCGTACCTGACGATCGCCACCGCCGACGCCGCGGGCACGCCGTGGGCGACGCCGGTCTGGTTCGCCGAGCACGACCTGCGCGAGTTCTTCTGGGTCTCCCGCCCCGAGACCCGCCACTCGCAGAACATCGCGGCCCGCCCCGAGGTCGCGCTCGCGGTCTTCGACTCGACGGTCGCCGTCGGCGAGGCGATCGCGGTGTACGTCGAGGGAGTGGCCGGCGAGGTGCCCGCCGACGAGCTCGACACGGCGATCGCCGTCTACGACGCGAAGTCGCAGGCGCGCGGACTCCGCGGGTGGACGGCGGACGATGTGACCGGTTCGGCGCCGTTCCGGCTGCTCCGCGCGCGGGCGACGCAGGCCTACGTGCTCGACGAGCTCGAGCGGCGGGTGCCGCTGCTGTAGCCGCCTCCATCACCGCCGCCGAGAGATCGGCCCGAGGCATCCGCCCGCCCCCACGAACCCCTCAGCCGCCTTCAAGCGGCGCCCGTAAGATCAACCGCATGGCCGGATTCTGGGGCAAGCGAAAGCGCGACGAGCAGGAGCTGCAGGCGCAAGACGCCGTCTTGGCGAAGCGGGCGGGCAGCGCGCTCGTCGCCGCCGACGAGCGCATTCGCGTGACCGCCGACGAGCTCGCCTTCGCCGACGCCGAGCTCGGCCACGAGGCGACCGCCGACCTGAGCGCCGCGCTCGCCGCGGTGCGTGAGCACCTGGGCG
The DNA here is from genome assembly GCF_058349945.1 of Agromyces cucurbitae. NCBI lineage: Bacteria > Bacillati > Actinomycetota > Actinomycetes > Micrococcales > Microbacteriaceae > Agromyces > Agromyces cucurbitae. The sequence continues at coordinate 461,534 of NZ_JBYRES010000002.1, forward strand.
AGGCGTTCCGGCTGAACCAGCTGAACTACGACGAGGTGCCCGACACCGCCGAAGAGCTGCGCATGCGCAACGCGCGCATCGTGCAGCTGTGCGAGTGGGCCGAAGACCTGCTCGACGAGCGCACCGCCGCGCTCGCCGACAAGATCGCGCGGGCGCGGCGGGCTCCCGAGATCATCGCCGGTGTTCGGGCGGATGCCGCGCAGCTGCGTGCCCGCATTCCCCAGACGCGCGACACCATCGAGCGGCTCGCCGCACGGTATTCGTCCGAGGCGCTCGCGCAGATCGAGGTGAACCCCGCCGAGGCCGAGCAGCTGCTCGCCTTCGCCGAGCACGGCGCCGCGGTGGCCGAACGACGACGCGAGGCCGGTCAGCGCGAGCAGGCGAACCTCGCGGTCGAGGCCGCGACCGAGTCGGCACGCCGCGCCGGGGCGCTGCTCGACGCGGTCGAGACCTTCGAGATCGAGGCGCTGCGCGCCGAGTCGACCCTCGCCGCGATCGTCGAAGACTCGCGCGGCGACCTCGCGGTCGCGGTCAAGGAGCCCGCGTCGCCCGGCGTCTCCGCCGCGATCGCGAACCTGCAGGCTGCGCTCGCCGCCCTTCCCGGGGCCGGTGTCAACACCGATCCGTTCGCACAGCTGACCCGCCTGCGCGACGCGAACGCCGGCCTCGACGCGGCAATAGCAGCGGCCCGCGAGCGTGCGGCGCGCCCGATTCCGTCGCTCGAGCACGTGCACCACTCGATCGACGACGCCGACCGGCAGCTCGCGGTCGCGCGCGACGTGATCGCCGGCCACCGCGGCTGGATCGGCGCCGACGCCCGCACCCGACTCGCCGAGGCCGAGCGCATCCGGCTCGAGCTCGACCACTTCCTCGGCATGCCGGCCGCGACCGTCACCGTCATCGCCGATGACCACCGCGAGCACGTGATGACGATGGCCCGCCGCGTCGCCCACCTCGCGGCCGAGGCGCTGCACCTCGCGCAGCGCGACATCGACTCGTCCCGCCCGCAGGGCGGCCCCGGCCAGTGGGGCGACCAGGGCTGGGGTGGCGGCCGCCGCGGCAGCAGTGGCTCCGACGTGATGGGCGGAATCCTCGGAGGCCTCGTGATCGGCAGCATCCTCGACGGGATATTCGACTGACCACGTGCTGCCCGTACCCGGCTGACAGGCCGTAGCGGGCTCCACGCGCCGATCGTAGGATCGGAGCATGGCCGGGTTCCGGTTCAGGCGCCGACTCGGCGCGCACCAACTCGAGGCACACGACGCCGACTCGGCGAAGCGGGCCGGGGCCGCGCTGTTCCACGCGGACGAGCGCATCCGTGTCGCCGCCGAGGAGCTCGGCTTCGCCGAGGCCGTGCTGGGCGCCGGTGCGATCCGGCCGCTGAGCGAAGCACTCGCCGACGCGCGCCGCCAGCTCAGCACCGCGTTCGTTCTGAACCGGCTCAATCACGATGCGACGCCCGGCACAGTCGACGAGGTGCGCGCTCGACACGAGCGCATCGTGCAGCTGTGCGAATCGGCCGAGCGCCTGATCGACGAGCAGCTCGCCGTGATCACCGAGCGGATCGCCCGGGCGCGGCGCGAACCCGAGTTCATCGCCGGCCTGCGCGCCGAGATCGAGCGTCTTCACTCGCGGGTGCCGGTCGTCCGCGAGACCATCGACTCCCTCGCTGCCCGCTACGCGAGGGAGGCACTCGTCACGGTCGAGGCCGATGCCGCCGAAGCCGAGCGACTGCTCGCCTTCACGGAGCACAGCCTGCGCGTGGCCGAGCGACGTCGCGACGCGGGAGCGCGCGATCACGCGCAGGTCGCGCTCGAGGCATCCGCCGAATCAGTGCGACGCGTCGCCGCGATGCTCGACGAGGTCGAGACCTTCGAGGTCGAGGCGCTGCGGGCCGAGTCGGCCTTGGCCGCGATCGTCGAGGAGTCTCGTCGACACGTCGCCGTGGCGCTCGAAGCGCCCCGTTCCCGCGCCGTCGCGACCGCGATCGACGGGCTGCAGGCCGCCCTCGCGGGCCTCCCGCCGGGCGTCAACACCGACCCGTTCGCCCACCTGAGCCGAATGCGTGCGGCCCATGCGGCGCTCGAAGCGGCGATGGCGGCGGCTCGTGAGCGCGCGATGATTCCGGTTGCGCCCGTCGATCACGTGAGTCCGGCGATCCACGCCGCCGACCGAGAGCTCGAGGTCGCTCGCGATGCCATCGCCCGCAACCCGGGTCGCATCGGCGCCGAGGCGATGAGGGCGCTGGCCGAGTCCGAGCGCATTCGCATGGACCTCGGGCAGTACCTCGGCAGCCCCGCGGTGACGGTCTCGGTGACCGACCACGATCACCAGGCGCAAGTGGTGACCATGGCCCGTCGCGCCGCGCTCCTCGCGAGCGAGGCCCTCTTCTTGGCACGGCGCGACATCGATGCATCGCGGCACCACGGCTCCGGGCGCGGGGCGATGTCGGCGGTCTCGTGACCCCGTCGGTCGTGTAGCGACGACGGAGCGTGTCGAGACCGCACATCCCGCCACCGCCTCGTACGTGCGCGCCGTCGAGCGCGCGCGTCATCGCGATCGCGACGGCTGACGGACGACTCGGGATGGTCAGTGCATCAGTGTCGACATCGCCGACGTCCAGGCAGCGAGCGCTCCGAGCGGGAGGGCGGCGAGCACCGCGAGCAGGCCGACGATCGCCCACCCGCGGCGGCGGGGGCGAGGCCGCACCGAGAGGGCGAACCGGTGGTGCGTCGAACTCACGGTGTTGCCCTCCATTCGCCTCGATGGTCGCGTCGCCGGATCGAGCGATGCTTGGATTCCGACGGTATTGGGTCACCGCGTGGCGCCGTGACCCCCGTTCACGTGTGAAATGCGACCGGTGCGAGACACCGTCGATCACGCGATTCTCAGCGAAGAGTGGACCCGGGGGTTCAGTCGCCTGCTGTCGGCTGCTCGTCGGGCTCGGCGAGCGCCGATTCTGCCCTCGCGAGCTCTGCTTCCATCGCCTCCCACTCCTCCGCGTACGCGCCGAGCATCCCGGCGAGCACGGCCCCCGGCGCCCCCGACTCCTGCGCTGCGAGGAGGGCCTCGTATGCGGCGGTCTGCGCCGATACTTGCAGCGGCTGGTCTGGAGCGCAGAGGGCGATCCTTCGCCGTACCTCTACGCGGTCGATCGAAGCAGGTTCCATGGGCCCAGTCTCGAGTGAGCGACTGACACGCGGCCGTCTGACTGCATCAACGCCGTCGTCGTTTGCGACCTCAGAAGTTGGCGCGATCTCGCGCCAGTTCGGCCGTCGAGCGCGGCCGCGATGTCGGTGGTCGGCGGCAGAATGTTCAAGTGACTCGTCGTGGGCTGTTTCTCTTCATCGCGCTCGGAATCGCGTGGGGCATCCCATATCTGTTCATCAAGGTCGCCGTGTCAGAACTCGACCCGGCCATGGTGGTGCTCGCCCGCTCGGGGCTCGCGGCCATTCTGCTGCTGCCGCTCGCGCTCTTCCGCCACGAGGTCGGGCCGGTGCTGCGTCGGTGGAAGCCGATGCTCGCGTACACCCTCGTCGAGATCGTGCTGCCGTGGTACTTCCTGAGCTCGGCCGAGCAGACGCTGCCGAGCTCGACCGCCGGGCTGCTGCTCGCCGCGGTGCCGCTCGCGGGCGTCGCCATCGCCTTTCTCATGGGGCGGCCGGCGCGCCTCTCGGGCACGAACTGGATCGGCATCGCACTCGGCATGCTCGGCGTCGCCGCGCTGGTCGGCTTGGATGTCGCCGGGTCGGACCTGTTCGCGGTCGCCCAAATGGCCGTGGTCGTCGTCGGCTACGCGCTCGGCCCGGCAATTCTCGCGCGCTGGATGCCCGACCTGCCCGGCATCGGCATCGTCGCCGTCTCGCTCGCGGCGACCGCCGTCATGTACGTGCCGTTCGTGCTCGCGACCGGCGGCGTGCCGACAGCTTGGCCGTCGCCGCCCGTCATCGTCTCGGTGATCGTGCTCGCCGTCGTCTGCAGCGCGCTCGCCTTCTTGCTCATGGTCGGCCTCATCGCCGAGATCGGCCCGGTCAAGGCGACCACGATCACCTACGTGAACCCGGCCGTCGCGATCATCGCCGGTGTCGTCGTGCTGGGCGAGCGCGTCACCGTGTGGACGATCGTCGGCTTCGTGCTCGTGCTGCTCGGGTCGTATCTCGTGACGAAGAAGCACCTTCCGGAGGTCGGTCGAGTAGGCGCGCAGCGCCGTATCGAGACCACCGCCCCGCCGGTCGAGTGAGCGGGTTGAGGAGCGACGAAGGAGCGTCTCGAAACCCACCCGAGCCCGTCGGCTCAGTCCCCGTCGCCCCCATCACCGACATCGCCGGCTTCGACCGACGACGGCTCCCAATCCTCGACCACCGTGGCGGTCGTGCCGCCGAGCGAATCCCCGGCGCGCAGGCTCGCCGCTTCGAGCGCCCGCTGAATCGCGAGGTCGACCTCAGACGCCGGGTCGACGTGCTCATCGAATGACATGGTGCCCTCCCTGCGGCCCACCGTAGCCCGCGATCGGCCGTCCGACCAGCCCTTCGGCGCAGACCTCGCTCTTGACGCCGGCGCCCGTCCGAGGCATCCTCGGCCCCGAGACAGGCGGGGGAGATCGCATGCAGACGCTCGAACCAGGTGACGACGGCTACGACGACGCGCGGCGCGTGTGGAACGCGATGGTCGACCGCAGACCCCGGTACATCGTCGCCTGTTCGAGCGTCGAGGAGGTCGCCGAGGCGATCCGCTTCGCGCGGGCGAACGACCTCGAGATCGGCGTGCGCTGCGGCGGGCACAGCATCGTCGGCCACGCCGTGCCCGACGGCGGGCTCATGATCGACCTGCGGCCGATGGGGTCGGTCGAGGTGGATGCCTCGGCGCGACGAGCTCGCGTACAAGGTGGTGCGCTGCTCGGCGCACTCGACCGTGCCGTCCAGGTGCACGGCCTCGCGACGACCGCGGGCAACGTGTCGCACACCGGCATCGGCGGACTCGCGCTCGGCGGCGGCATGGGCTGGCTCGCCCGGCAGCACGGACTCACGTGCGACAACATCGTCTCGTTCGAGCTCGTGACCGCTGACAGCGAGATTCTGCGGGTCGATCGCGACCATCACCCCGACCTGTTCTGGGCGCTGCGCGGGGGCGGCGGCAACTTCGGCGTCGTGACCGAGTTCGAGCTGGTGCTGCACCCCGAGCCCGGAGACGTGCTCTCGGTCGAGTACCTCTACCCCGTGGCATCCGGCGCCGCGGCGATGCGTCGCTGGCGCGACGAGAGCACCCGAGCCGACCGGCGCGCGACCTACAACGCGACCATCTCCGACGGAACGCTGTCGCTCGGCTTCGTCTGGGTCGGCGACCCGGTCGACGCCGAGGCCGCGGCCGCCGCGCTCGCGACGAGTCTCGCCGAGGTCGACGCCGGCTTCGAGCGGGTGATCGTGCCGATGACGTACCTCGAGCTGCAGACCCGCGAAGACGACGTCGAGGCGCACGAGTGGCGCCGCTACTGGAAGGGCCACTACTTCGACGAGTTGAGCGACGACGTCATCGATGCGGTGCTCGCGCGTAATGGTGCTGATCTGCCGAATGTGAGTTTGCAGGCGTATGGTGGGGCGATTGCCGACATCGCCCCTGGCGAGACGGCGTTCTCGCGGCGTGACACCGCTTTCGAGTTCGTGTGCGCGTCGAAGTGGGTCGACTCGGCTGACGATGAGGCGCGGGTCGCGGGCGCGCGTCGGTATGCCACTGCGATGGAGCCGTTCGCGAGTGGGGCGTATGTCAACGCGCTCAGCGACGAGGGGTCGGCGGGAGTGCGGCGAGCGTACGCGCCTGAACACCTCGCGCGGTTGACCACTGTCAAGGACGCGTACGACCCGGAGAACGCGTTCCACCTGAATCAAAACATCGTGCCGTCGGGTACAGCGGGTTGAGGAGGAGCGAAGCGACGTCTCGAAACCCAGTCGACCTGCACGGAGGCCCATGAATCGGAGCGATCTACAAGAGTCTGGCCAAGTCTAGGAATTCACTAGACAGGGTTAGACATCGGTAGATTCTCCGAGATCACTGGAGGTGCGCCTTCCGTGCCCGTTGGGACCGAGCCACCCCGGCCGAGCAGCAGTACCTGCGTGCGATGGCGCACGACGGGGATCAGGGCAGCTCGTCGGGTGCAGTCGCGACCAGGCTCGGCAGGAAGCAGAAGAGTCTCGGTCCCACCCGAGCAGCCCTCATCGCGAAGGGCCTGGTCTACGCACCCGAGTACGGCGTCGTCTCGTTCACCGTCCCCGGCATGGCTGCATTCATCGACCGCCAGATCGACAGCTGAAAGCGGGCCGAGCGCCGCTAGGCTCCGAACCAGGTGCGCCCCGGTGGCGCGATGACCCGACGACAGAGAGGCCGCTCATGGCAGAGACCGCACCCATGCTCGCGTGGACGCTGCAGAACGAGATCCCGATTCCCGCCGACGTGAACTCGCTGCTCGTCGAGGGCGAGCAGGCGGTCGCCTCGTTCAAGACGTTCCGCGATTCGGCGACGTTCACCACGAAACGACTCATCGTGCGCGACGCGCAGGGCATCACGGGCAAGAAGGTCGAGATCTACTCGCTGCCGTACAGCTCGATCAACATGTGGTCGACCGAGAACGCCGGCGGCCTGCTCGACCGCGACGCCGAGGTCGAACTCTGGACCCGCGCCGGCCGCATCAAGGTCAAGCTCACGAAGGGCGCCGACATCCGCCGTATCGACAGCCTGCTCGCGTGGGCCGTGCTGCAGCACTGAGTCCTGCCGTGACGGAAGCCCCACAGCCTGACCTCGCTGCGCTCAGCCTGCGTACCCTGCTCGGCACCTACTCGGCGATCCTCCGCGAGCTCCTGCGTCGCGGGGTGATCCGTACGCTCAACGCGCCCGCCGGCGATCTCGCTGAGAGCCTATCGGCCACGGTCTACGCCGGAACTCTCGCTCCGAACAGCGAGAAGAGTTGGGATCTCAGAGATCGCGACGGTCGACTCATCCAGGTGAAGTCGCGGGTGGTCGCTGCCGCAGCTCGGACGAAGCCAGTCCAGTTCTCAGTGTTCCGCTCATGGGGATTCGACGTAGCGACTTTCGTCGTCTTCGAAGCCGAGACCTACGACGTGATCGCCGCGATCGAGGTCCCCGTCGATTCGGTCCGCGTGAAGGCCGGTGAAGTCGCCTGGGTTCGAGCGTCTCGACTCACCGTCTCGCTGGCCGTGCTGGCGTCGTTGCCCGGGGCCGTCGATCGGACAGCGGAGTATCAGGTCGTGTTCGAGCAACTGTAGGCGCAACTTCGAATTCAGTAGTCGGATCAGCAGAAGTCGCAGATCTTGCTCGCCGGGAGGACGAGTCCACACGTGGGGCACGTCTCTGCTGGGCGAACCGTCACGGTCGATCTCGTCGAGCGCACGCGTGTCGTTTCGAGCGGGCGGCGATCATCGCCTTCGACCGTGTAGCCGAGCTCGACCAGCCGGCCGCCCGCGCCGTGGCGCCCGCCGCTGAAGTGCGCCGGCGTGAGGCTCGACCCGTGCTCACGCAACCACGCCGCCGCGAAGATCGCCTTCGAGTCGTATCGGCCCTGGTCGGTCACGACGAAGTACTCGCGCGCCTCGCCGAAGCCGTACTTCTCGAGGAACGCCTCCCGCCCGATCTGGTCGAACTCGTGAAGCGAATCGTCGACGGCCCGACGATCGGTCAGATCGCGAACTCGGATTCGAGGACCCTCGAGTCTGGCGTACATCGCCCGATCCGGTCGGTACAGCGTGCCGTCTTGAGTGAGCCCTGTTAGGATCCAGCTGATCTGATCCTGATAGGCGAACATCCCGTTCGACGTCCGCTCAGTGAGCTCCGACCCTGAGAGCGAGAGCCGCTCGGCCACTTCGAGGTACAGATCCTGCAGCGCGATCGAACCCGCGTCGTCGATGACGTCGAGAATCGCTTCGGTCACATCGTCCTTCGGCCGCGTCACGTCTTCTCCCGGACGATCAGGCGTCTGTCGCGGCAGACGCGGGGTCCGCGACGACAGCGGGAAGGTCCGACTTCGTGCCGCGCTTATCCTTCACCTTCTCGGCCTTCGCCAGGAGGGCATCTTCCCGCCGCTCCTGGATCTGGTCGCCCAGCGCCTTGGCCCGATTCGCGACATCCGCACTCGTCGAGCCGACGCGTGAGGCCGCATCGCCCAGCAGCGCCTTCGCCGCGTGGCCCCATCGCGTTTGATCGAGCTGATCGATACCCACGAGCTGCAGGTCGGCGTGCTCCGCGAATTCCTTGACGCTCTGGTTCACCTGATTGGCGTGGCTGGTCACGGCCTGCGAGCTGAACGGGTTGGCCACTCGGGCGAAGTTCGTCAGCTCGGAGCTCTTCCGCACCGAGGCGCCGATCGCTTCGAGACTCTGAATGATGCGCGCAGTCCGATCGGCGCGCGCCACCTTGATGCCCTGACGGTGCGTCTCGAGCTGGCTCGGCTCGTCATCGGCGACGCGAGCGAGTTCGAGCACGTACTGGCGGTCCTGGAGCGCCAGCGTGCGAGCGAGAACGCCGAGCCAGAACGGCGCGTCCTTCTGAGCGACCTCGAGCGCCTTCGCCGAGTTGTCAGTGTCGCCGACACGCTCCCGAACATCCTCGGCGAGCGCACTCAGCTGCGCGATGGCTTCCGCCTGCATGGTCTGCAGCGCCAAGGAGTTGCCCTGGACCTTCGACCACGTGACGGAGGAGACGACGCCGGTCTCCCGGTAGATGCTGTCCGCCTCGTCGATGGCCAACGTGACCCCGCCGAGCTGACCGAGGGTCTCGATCTTGCGCTGCTTCAGCAGCCGATCGAGCTTGGCGTCGATGACTGCAAGGTACTCCTTGATGTCATCGAGCGCGGCCTCCAACGCAGCCTGAGTGGCCATCGCAGTGAGGGCGGCCGGAGCGGCTGGCGTGAAGAGAGCGGCGCGCTCGAACTTGAGGTGCTTGAGGATCTGGCCGTTCTTGGCGCGAACGACTCCGGAGGCCACGTCGGATATCCCGGCCTTGTTGAGGTATGCCGCCGACTCCGAGGTGAGCTTCACCCAGCGTCCGCTCGCCGCCTGGATCTGATCGACGGCACCAAGTGCCTTTCCCGCGCTCGCCAGCGTCGCGCTCGTCATCCTCCGGGCACCCAACTGCGCCTGGCTGTCGAAGACGGACAGGGCTTTCTCAGACCCGAGAAAGAGGACACCGTCGTCGGTCTTGATGACCGCCATGGTTGCTTCGTCGCTCATGCGACAATCCTGCCCGACAGCCCCTGGGTCAGCCGACGGATGAGGGCGACCGTCGTCCCGAGATCGGCGAGATCTCGCGGATTTCGCAGCGCGATCGGCGAACCCCCAAAACGGGGGTAGGGGTCCGGTTCACGGGCCCGCCAGATGTCGACGATCCGGGTGCGGATGCCACGTCATGAGGTATCCGCACCCGAACGAACCGTGCAGTCGGCTCAGTCCGACGAACGCTGATCGACCTCAGTATCCGTTCGCGCTCGCGCCGTGCTCGGCCTGCTCCTGCGTGAAACCTTCGTAGACGAGCTGCTCGATCAGCCCTTCGCGCGAGAACGACATGGTGTCGAGGTAGCTCTTGGCTTTCGCCGCGGCCTGCGCGTTCCAGTCGGGGGCGATGTGGTCGACGGCGAACGTCGCGTCGGCGTTCGAGAAGCCTTCGTACTCGAGCTGCTCGATGAGGCCAGTGCGCGAGAACGCCATGAATTCGAGGTACGACTCGGCCTTGCCGACCGCCTGCTGCTGCCCCATGGTCATGGCAGGCGGCTGCTCGACGGTGAGCGTGATCGTGCTGCCGGCCTCGACCTCGCTCGCGGTCGGGCTGACCGAGAGCACCTTCGCGGTGGCCTCTCCGTCGTAGACCACGACGAGGCCGAGGGCCTTGAGCGCGCTCTCGGCATCGGCGGCGGGCATGCCGACGAGTCCGCCGGGCACCGCGACCATGACGGGTTCGGGTTCCGGCGCAGGCTCGGCTTCCTGAGGTTCGGCGTCGGCCGCGACATCCTCGGATGCCTCGGCGACCGCCGCGGGATTGTCGGCGTCTCGCGAGGCGACGTTGGCCGCGCTGACCCCACCGGTGATGACGTTGATGATCAGGCCGAGAGCGATGACGGCGCACGTGACGATCCAGGCGATCTTCTTGTGCTGCTGGTAGCCCTGCAGGCGGAAGCCCCGGCTGTCGCGCTGGGCGCCCGTGAGCACGAGGATCAGGTCGACGAGCCACCAGACACCGAGGCCGCCGAGGGTGAACAGCTTGGCGAGGCCGGTGCCGACCTTGCCGAGGTAGAAGCGGTCGATGCCCCAGAGCCCGACGAGCCACGAGAGCAGCCAGGTCGCGATGAACGACTTCTCGCCCTCGGGGGCGTCGGCGGGAGCGGCCGGAGCGGGTGCCCCGCCGTAGGGCTGCGGAGGCGCCGGCGGGGCGGGTGCCGCGGGCGGCGCGCTCAGCGGAGGCGCGGGCGGCGCGCTCGGCGGCTGCGCAGCCTGGCCCTGCGGCGGGTTCGGAAGGGGAGGGATGGTGGGATCAGACATGAGCCGGCCTCTCAGTGAAACGAATGCTGTGTCCACCCGGCGGGTGGCGGATCTGAAGCTAGAAGCGGCCTGCGACAAACGAGGCCTGGAATCCGTTCGAAACGGATGTCTCGAGCTTGGCGTTGCCCGCGACATCCGCGCCGTTGCTCGGGAGTGGAGATCTTCCGCCCCACTACGGGGGTCAGAGCCCGAAACGCGGGTTGAGGAGGAGCGAAGCGACGTCTCGAAACCCGGCTGTCGGCGGCACCCCCTACCCTGATCCCAGGTTCACGAGTGGCAGCTGTCGGTACCTGGCCGGCTGCCCGACAACCCTCCTCCGTCGAGCGGGGTGCCCCAGGGGTAGAACCGGCCCGCGGCACTCGCCTCGGGCAAGTCGACGGAGGCGCGCGCCTCCGACCGAGAGGAGCGAACCATGCCCGCTGACGAGTACTTCGAGGCCCAGCGCAAGTCGAACGAGAGCCGCCCGAACCCCGGCGCGAGCCGGTCGAGCGATGCCGAAGCGAAGACGCGATACCTGGCGCGCCAGGCCGAGTGGGACGCGATGCCCGAACCCCTCCGCGCCGAGTGGTGCCGCGCGATGCTCGACTTCCCGCCCCGTTTCCCCGGTCCGTCGGTGATGGTCTTCGCCGCTCAGCGTATCGGCGCGGGCGGGTTCGCGACCCTGATCGGCTGGGTTGAGCAGGCGGTCGAGTTCACCCAGCTCGGATTCACCCCTGGCAGACTGGTACCTGCTGCGCCTCTGCGTCGCGCGCCGCCGTGACGACCTCGCGGCCCGAGCCGACGGTCGCTTCGCGATCGTCGCTCCGCCCGTGCACTACCCGACGCTTACTCTCGTGCCCGACGACTGGGTCGAGTGGCTGACGACGCGAACTGGACTACCTCGACGAGTTCGGTGGGCCGTCGAGTGTGCGCACACGCAGCGCCGGCTCACCTTCGTTGGGTCGGCGTCACAGCTGACTGCATCTCGGTTGTGCAGTTAGTCGTCGGTTCCGTCCTTGATCAGCAGACGGAATTGTTCCCGGGCCGAATCAAACCTGACCGAGGCGACTCACTTTCTCTAGACACGGGGCGGACGGTGAGTGCGCCCCTAGTCGTCATCTTCATCGTCATCTGTCTCGGGAGTGGCGTCCTGAACCGCAGCCTGGAAGGCCTTGCCTTGCGTGATTTTAAGCCCCTGGCGATAGAGCGGTGGAACCTTGTATGTCTTGCCAAAGGGTTCGAGGAATCCCAACGTGATGAGGCGCTTAGTCAACTCTGCGGAGTCGCTGCCCAATAGGACGGCGAGACTTTCTGCGTTCTGTTCTGCCTTGCCGTTCGCGAACCGTTTGATGTACTCCGCGATCTCGCCTGCCTCTGCCAGCAGCGTGTCTTCGACCCTCGCTTCACTCAACTCGGCGAGAGCCCGCTTGAGTGCATCGCCGGTGATCAGCGGCTCGCCTGCGCTGATGATTCGCGGCTTCTGTGCCTCTCGACGCTTCTGAGCCTCTACAGCTTTGATGATGAGGTCCACGAGGTTTCGTGGTGATTTGACATCGTTGCCGTCGCGAATCCGTGTGAGGATCCAGTTCCAGGTCGTCGGGCGCTTTGAAGTCGGGTCGACCTTCGCCGGGAAGACGAGTGAGAAGACCTCGTCAGGCGTACTGTCGCGAGTAAGACCGGCGGCTTCCAGGAACGGTTCCGACTCGATGAGCCTCCGGTAGAGCAGAACGTAGAGATCGTCGTCCTCCCACGTTATCGAGATTCGCCGGGAATTAATGTGGGTGAGATTAACGAACCCGCCGTCGATGATTCGCGCGAAGAGATCTCGTCTCACAAACAGCTTCATTCGAACGTGCCTGAGATCCTGCATGTCCAGGTAGGCGCGAAAGAGCGCCCGAAGCGCCGGTCGCTCGACCTCGGGGTGAGCTTGGAACGCTTCGTCGAGTCGATCGAAGACGAGCCAGAGAGAGAAGCCCGTCTCTTCCAGGCACTTTTCAAGGAGCGCGAGTGCTTCATCATGTCGAACGAAGCCCTCAGGGGCCTCGGCCGGAGGGTCAGCCGACTCGAACGTGAACTTGCTGGTGAAGATCGGAATCCCGTCGGGGGTTACTGAGGCGGTCGTTTCCACGGTCTTCGGGCGAAAGAAGGCAAGCAGACGCTCGAAGAGAGACTTGGGCGAACCCTCGTGGACACGAAGCCCTGTTCGTTGCAAGACATCTTCGAGATCGCCCAGGCTCCCCGGACGAGCGGTTTCATATAGGTCGAGCAGCCAGTTGCCCGCGAGTGTGAAGACGTAGGTCTTCCACACACCGATGTACTCGCTCTCGTCGAGTACTCCTGTTTCCAGCAGTCTTTGAAAGTTCGGTGTGCCTGCAGGGTTGAAGGCCGCGATCACCTCGACATCGCCGAGGGCATCGTATTCTGCGAATCGGTCCTTCAGGATCCGAAACAGCGCGGTCTTCCCGCTGCCTTTGTCGCCTGCAACAGTGTCGCCGCCGTCATTCACGAGCTGACTGAACGTATCGGTTTCGACGAAGTAGTTGGCGAGTGCGCTGTCGAACTCAGCCACTGGCGATCCAAGCTTCACGAGGTTCAGCAACTTGCTCGCAGCGATGGCATCCATGGCTACATCTTGGCCCATTCTGATTTCGAGCAGCCGCCCCAGACTCTCTATGCAGGAACCGCACGGACGCCTGATGTCCCCAGTACGGGGGTATCGGCGAGTCGGAACTTGCAGGGCATCAGTGACCCGTGGAACATGGCGGAGAGTCGCTACTCAGCTGCGAGTTCGGCTCGGCGCTGAGTTGCAAGGAGATCGAGTGATGGTGTTCGAGTCGAAGCTGTCGGTCACGAAGGGCCTCGACCATCTGGCGCTTCGGCTTGATCCGATCATTCGTGATCGGCTTCCCGTCGATCTCGGAAACCTCGATTGGACCGCGGTGCTGAGCCAGCTCGATGACCTCGAGGGCAAGCACCCCAAGAAATACGCCACGACCGACCTGCAGTGCCAGCTGAAGATGTTCACTCGCCGGCTCGGGAAGCTCGGCTACCCATTCGACGACAACCGACAGACCGTGGGGACGCTCGGGCGAGAACTCACGATCGTGCGGAACGCGTGGGCACACGGCGATGCATTCTCGACGCTCGATGCGTGGCGTGCGCATGACTACGTCGTGCGACTGCTCGAGTATTTCAAGGATGGCGAGGGCTTGCTGACCGCAAATGAGCTTCGCCACGAGGCACTCGCAGCATATGTGGCGGATGAGGGCCTGGCGCCGATTCCAGTGCAAGGTCTTCAGGTTTTGTCTGAGGCGATGACAGATGCCGATGCGCAGGATGTCGCTGCTACCAAATCCGACGGGAACACGGTCAACGAATCCGACGCCGAGCCCGTTCTACCTGACCCCGAGGTCTTCACCCGTGAGCCGTCGCCCGGGCTCACGCTCGTCGGTAACGCGCGGCCGTCGTTCGACCCGTGGACGGTGGTCCCGGTCGGTGATGTCACCGTACTCGATGACCTGCCCAAGCTAGCGGCGAAGCAGAAGGTGCGCGCGGTCGCGGTCGAAATCGCAGAGGCAGAAGGACCGATCCACCTTGACCGGCTCACGCAACTCGTGGCCGCTTCATTCGGCCTGCAGAAACTGCACTCGAACCGTGCCGCGCGAATCGCGACGCAGGTCAAGGCGGCCGGCCTCACGGTCGACTCGGCGAAGTTCGTGTGGCCAGATGCGATCGACGCCGCGACGTGGACCGAGTTCCGCCCGAACTCGAGCGACGTCCCCCGGCAGTTCCTGCACATCAGTCCCCGCGAGATTGCGAACGGATACCACTTCCTGCAGAAGCGTCTACCGAATGCCTCGGAGGCTGAACTTGATGCGGCGACCCTGCAGACGTTTGGTCGCAAGCGTCGAACTAAGGCGTTCGCCGCGCACCTCGCGAAGGCAAAATCATTGCTGGGCTGATGCAGATGGCTGTTGGATGCTTCGTGGCCGACGTCTCTGCGAAAAGCGCGGCGCGTGGGATAACGGTGTACCCAGAAGGGGGGTTAGCGTTCTCGTTGTCCGCGGATGGAACGTCGGAACCGGATAGCATCGCCGAGATACCCCGCGCATCATCAGTGGGCGTTTGCGCGCGCAGCAGGACGAAGGGCAACACGTGACGATCGATGACGACCGCCCGCTCGGTAACCTGCGAAAACACCTTACGAGTGCAACTGCCCTCGACTCACTCTCGGAGTCGTTCTCGATCTTTGTCCACGAGGCACTCAAGGTTGAACTCGCCTCTATCGACCTCCGCCTGCTGCTCTGGGAGGGAAGCCTCAGCGAGCACCCGCTGAACGGTCTCAACGAGGAGAACCTCCTCCGTTCGCGCCTAGACCAGCACCGTATCGCCAAAGAGTTCGTCCAATGGGCGGAAGCACGGATGCAAGTCCGCGCGCTCACCCGCCGCACTCGTGATACTTCGGTGGCCGTACAGGGCGTCTTCCCGTATGCCGTACAGGGCGCGGGCCTCGAAGCCGAGAGCCTCGGCCTCGTCGCGTCGCCGAATCTCCACCTGCCGCTCGAGTTCACGGACGCAGCCCAGGTCAGGAACGTCGCCGAGCACTTCGAACGTGCGTGGCACCACCCGTCAGCGACCGCGCCGGCCAAGGAGGAGTTGCTCGACGCAGCTCGGGCTCTCTATGAGGACCGTTCGCCGGAAAGCGTGTATCTCCGCATCCTCACCTCACTCTTCAAAGACTTCGTCGAAGAATCCGGCGATGAGACTGAGGCGCGCGGCCGAACCGGCTTCTACGACACGACCGTCTGGAAGAAGCTCTACAAATTCCAGAAAGACGGCGTTCTCGGTGCGATCGAGAAACTCGAGCGCCACAACGGCTGCATCATCGCCGACAGCGTCGGCCTCGGAAAGACCTTCGAAGCACTCGCCGTCATCAAGTACTACGAACTCCGCAATGATCGGGTGCTCGTCTTGGCGCCGAAGCGACTCCGCGAAAACTGGGCGCTCTACCGCGCGAATGACTCCCGCAACCCGCTGCTCGCAGACCGGCTTAACTTCGATGTACTGAACCACACCGACCTCTCGCGCACGCATGGCAAGAGCGGCGATATCGACCTGTCACACATCGAGTGGGGCAACTACGACCTCGTCGTAATCGACGAGTCGCATAACTTCCGGAACAATCCGCAAGTCGCCAGCCGCACCACCCGCTACGAGCAACTCATGAACGCCGTCATTAAGGCCGGTGTCCGTACAAAGGTGCTGATGCTCTCGGCGACTCCGGTGAACACCCGCCTCGCGGACCTCCGTAATCAGGTGCTGTTCGCGACCGAGGGTGACGATAGGGCGCTCGCACAGGAGGGCATTAAGGACATCGCCCAGACCCTCCGGCAGGCGCAGACTCGCTTCAACGCCTGGCAGAAGGCACCGGAGCCGCAGCGCACCGCGAAGTCGCTGGTTGGGACACTCGGAATGGACTACATCCGACTGCTCGATCTCGTGACAATCGCGCGATCGCGCAAGCACATCGAGAAGTACTACGGCGTTGAAGACACCGGTAAGTTCCCCGAGCGGCTGCAGCCGATCAACCTCACCCCCGGTATTGACCTCAAGGGTGAGATGCTTCCGCTCGAGCAAATCAACCGGGCGATCCTGCGGCTGACCCTCGCGGCCTACAAGCCGACAAGCTATGTGCACAAGATCCACGAGGAGAAGTACGCGGCGCTCTACGACAAGTCGCTACGCACCGGCGGTAGGCGCAAGTGGGTGCAGACCGATCGTGAGAATAATGTGGTTCACCTGCTCCGCGTCGGACTCCTCAAGCGCCTCGAGTCGTCGGTCCGATCGCTCGGGCTGACGCTTTCGAAACTGCTCGCGACGATCGACGACTCGATCGCCCGGCTCGACGCGTTCGAGCTCGACGGCGCGGTGGGCGCGTCAATCACGGACGACGAGTCAGCCTTGAATCTTGGGATCGACGACGCCGAGCTCGAAGATGCCGTTGGCGGCAACGTCAAGGTGTACTTGCAGGACATGAACCGCAGCGGATGGCGGCAGGATCTGGAGTCCGATCGCGCCACGATCGCCGGCCTGTTGGCCGAAGTCACGGCAGTGGATGCAGCTCGCGACGCGAAACTTGAAGAGCTCAAGCGGTTCCTCCAGGCGAAGACCGAGAACCCCACCAACGCTGGGAACAAGAAGGCACTGGTCTTCACGGCGTTCAGTGATACCGCCGAGTACCTCTATGAACACCTCGCCGAGTGGGCCCGGAACCAGCTCGGTTTGAGTGTCGCCCTGATCACCGGCCAGACGACGCGGACCACTGCAGACCTGAAGCACCGGGACATGCACAGCGTGCTGACCGCATTCTCGCCCCGATCCAAGGGTGGCGATGTCGCCGGGACGACGATCGACATCGTAATTGCAACCGACACCATCTCCGAGGGCCAGAACCTTCAGGATTGCGACACGGTCGTGAACTACGACATCCACTGGAACCCCGTTCGTATCGTGCAGCGATTCGGCCGTGTTGATCGTCTCGGCACGACGAACGCGAGTGTGCAGCTCGTCAACTTCTGGCCGACGAACGACCTGGAGGCCTACATCAACCTCGAGGGTCGTGTTTCGAGCCGCATGAAGCTTTTGGATGTCTCTGCCACCGGTGAAGAGAATGTCCTCGACTCATCCGAGATGAACGACCTCGACTACCGTCGCCGTCAGCTCGAGCAGCTGCAGAAGGCTGCGCCGACGATGGAGGATCTCGCCGGCGGCCTCTCGATCACCGACCTGACGCTCTCCGACTTCCGTATGGATGCGGCTTCTCGTCCCCGCGGCGAGTTGCGTCGTATCAACCGCTGGCCGCTCGCATTGTTCGGGGTCACGCGTTTTGACACCGGACTTGCTGCTGAGGGACTGGCCCCGGGTGCTGTCTTCCTCCTGCACGTTCGAGATGACGCGTTCGCACTTTCGGATGCGTACCCGCTAGGGCCATTTGTGCTTGCCTACGTCTCCGATGACGGCACGCTTGTCCACCCGATCGAAGAACCCAAGCTGGCGCTGGACGTTTTGCGTCGGCACAGTCTCGACCGCGTAGAGCCTGACGGGTCTGCACTGGCCGATTTTGAAAAGTTCACGAGGAACGGCCGGAACATGAAGCACTATCAGCGATTGCTCGAGGCAGCCGTTCGCGCGGCATCCGGCCATGCGGAGCAGAAGCTCGCTGCGTCGGTCTTCTCGTCGGCACCCTCGCTGCTCGGTACCGATGCGTCGGTGCCGGCGCTCGAAGCAATCGACGTCGTTGCCTGGGTGGCGATCATCTCGTGACCGCGGGCCGCATCGAGTTAGCCGACGTGCTCGGCCTGCCGGAACGAGCGCGCGAGTCGCATCGGCTCACGAAGAAGGACATCGCAGCGCAATGGGACGGCTCATCCCCCGCTGATGCGCGGTTACTCACCCGTGCGATCTCGTCGGCCTCGATCGTCGGCATTCTTAGCCCGGCGACCGTCGGGGCAGCCGCATTCAGCGATTCAGATCACCGCGTCGACATGATCCCGATCCTGGATGTCGCGCTCATCGACGGCGTGAAGCCAGCAGAGCGATCGAGAGTCGCGGAGCTCCTCCACCGCTCGATGCCACGGCCTTCGGTGGTTGGCCTTCGCTCACCCAACGGTGAAGCGTCACTCTCGTTGGCGCTCACTCGCCTCAGTCGAACGGATGAAGAGATGTCGGTGATCGAGGCGCACATCATTGCTCCCGTTTCTTCGATGAAGCCCGGATCGCTCCACCTGGCGAACCTCGAACGTTCGGACCTCGATGCGTTGCATCGTGACCTCGTGCGCACGGCTGCCGCCGATGGCAACCCAGCCTCGGCCGCCCTCACCGTTGTTGAGGCGATCGAGCTTCGCCATCGTCTGACAGCACTTGAGAGCGAGCTGTCAGCCACAACTCGCGAAGCCGCGCGTGAGAAGTCGATGCAGCGGCGGATCGAAATCAACGACCGCGCACGCGCGCTCCGAACCAACATCAGCCAGGTCCGTGCGTCGCTTTTTGCCGAGCCTCGAACCACCACTAACGACCCTAAGGTTGCACCGTGACGAATCCCGAAACCACCGACAACATCGAGTACCTGCCGGTCGATGGCCTGACCGGGCCCGGCGAGGCGTCGAGCAACGCCGCTCTGCTCGCGGAACTCTTTCCTGATGCGGTGACGGATGGCCGAATCGATCGAGACGCGCTGCTCGCGCTCCTTGGTGATGAGGTCGCGCCCGCCGGGACGGAGACCTCTGGGCTGCGTTGGGTGGGCATGGCTGAGGCTCGCCAGCTTTCGACCCTTCCGGCAACCGGAACACTGCTCCCGCGCCCGGATGAGTCTGTCGAGTGGGACACGACGCAGAATATCGTCATCGAAGGCGACAACCTTGAGGTGCTCCGCCTCCTGCGCCGTGGGTACACGAATAAGGTCGACGTCATCTACATCGATCCGCCGTACAACACCGGAAATGACTTCGTCTACGACGACAAGCGGATGTCGAGTGTAGCGGAACACGAGGCGGCGGCTGGTCTCCGCGATGACGACGGTGTCACCCAGACCGGAGAAGGATCTGACCGTGCCGACGAACGCCGACTGGCGTCTTCGAAGCACGCAAAGTGGCTGTCCATGATGTATCCGCGTCTCCTTGTCGCTCACCCTCTCCTCAAAGAGACCGGGGTGATCATTGTGGCAATCGATGACACTGAACATGCACGGCTGAAGCTGCTCCTCGACCGCGTATTCGGCGCTGAGAACTTTGCAGCGAACGTCGTATGGCAGGGGTCGGGGCGTAATGACGCAAGATTCACGTCCGCGGGCATCGACTACATGCTCATCTACACGAAGAACAAGGCCAGGCTCGTCCAAGATAACGTGCGCTGGACGGAAAAGAAGAACGGAGGCGACGAAGTCGCTGCAGCCGTTCGCATGGCTTGGGAACGAAGTGGTCACAACTCGGAGCGCGCGACTGCCGCCCTCAAGGAATGGTGGAAGAGCGCGCCAACGGATATTGCCAAGGGCCTGGGCGGTTCTCGTGGGTATCGAGAAATCGACGAGACCGGGCGTGCATTCGCGCGAGGCGACCTGCGATCGCCCAACCCGCGAGAGAATTTGAGGTACGAGCTTCCACATCCAGTGACCGGTAGGCCCGTAAGAATGCACGAGAACGGATGGGTCTACTCGCGCGAGACAATGAGTCAGAAGATTTCTGAGGGTCGAATTCTGTTCGGCCCTGACGAGACAGTTAGTCCGCGATACAAGCGATTCCTTGACGAACTGGACGCACAACCGATTCGCCCTGTCTTTGAGCAAGACCGAGCTGCTGCGGGCCTTCGTCTTCGCCGACTCATGAATAGCGACGCGTTCGATTATCCGAAGGACGAAACCGTCCTAGCGAAATGGATCGATGCGGTGTCCGGTTCCAATTCCGAACTCCTGATCCTCGATTTCTTCGCGGGTTCGGGGTCAACCGGGCATGCGATCATGGAGCTCAACGCGGCAGACGGAGGAAACCGTCGCTACATGCTTGTGCAGCTTGACGAAAGCATTGAGCAAGACGGCTTCGACACAATCGCGGACATTACACGGGAACGTCTGCGTCGAGCGGCAGCGAAAGTTGTCGAGAAGCCTACGCTTGAGTCCGCTGGGATCGACCTCGGCTTCCGGTCGTACCGCCTCGCACCATCTAACATCCGGCCCTGGGACGGGACAGGTGAACTGAGCCTTCTCGATTCAGTCGATAACCTCATCGACGGCCGTACCACCGACGATCTCCTTGTCGAGATGATGCTCCGCCTAGGAATCGAGCTCACCACCGCAGTCGAGACTCGTCAGGTAGCGGGCAGCACGCTGTACAGCCTTGGTGGCGGAACCCTCTATGCCTTCTTCGGCGAGGGCGTCACCACGGAGCAGTCAATCGAGCTTGCCCGGGCCCTCGTCGCATGGCGCGATGAGAACCCGGTCGACTCAGACGTCACGATCGTCGTCCGCGATACCGGCTTCGTCGACTCCTCGGCCAAGCTGAACCTCGACGCTGCGGTCAAGCAGGCCGGTTTCACGACATTCCGGAGCATCTGACGCGATGAAGTTCACGTTCGAGGCTGACCTCGACTATCAGCGTGCCGCGATCGACTCCGTGACTGGACTGTTCGTGGGTCAAGACGTTATGACGGGTGCTTTTGACGTTTACGCGCATCCCTCTTTGCACGCCGGCCTCCAGGGACTCGCGGACACCGGCGTCGCGAATCGGCTCATTCTCGACGAGGACTCGATCCTCGAAAATCTGCACGCCGTGCAGGAGGCTTCTGGGTTCGCGCCTGAAAAGTCGCTCTCATCGATGAACTTCACGATTGAGATGGAGACAGGTACCGGCAAGACGTATGTCTACCTGCGCACCATCTACGAACTGAACAACCTCTACGGCTTCACGAAGTTCATCGTGGTCGTGCCCTCTGTCGCGATCATGGAGGGCGTGCTGACGTCCCTCGGAATGCTCCGGGACCACTTCGGCACGCTGTACGGCAACAAGACACCGATGCAGTACTTCCGGTACGACGGCACAAAGCCATCGCGGGTTCGATCGTTCGCGACGTCCTCTGGCATCGAGATCATGATTGTGACGGTCGCGGCGATCAACAAGGCCTCGAACACGATCCACAAGCCCTCGCCTGACCTCGATGACGAGCTGCCGATCGACCTCATCTCCGCGACGCGACCGGTACTTATTGTCGACGAGCCGCAGAGCGTCTACGGCGACGACGGCAACCCGAGAAAGAAGGCGGGGGCGGGCCGTATCGCGATCGACAAGTTCAACCCGCTTGCGGTTCTGCGCTACTCGGCGACGCATCCGAAGTATGACAAGGGGAACCTCGTCTACCGCCTCGATGCAATCGCCGCCTACGAAAAGCAACTCGTTAAGCAAATCGAGGTCGACTCTCTCGTAACCGAATCGAGCGGCACGACCCCTTATGTGCAACTCAGGAGCGTGAAGCGGTCGGCAGGCAAGTTCAGCGCTCGTGTCGTGGTCGATGTTGAGCAGAGCGGCAAAATCGTGCGCAAGCCGGTGTCTGTTCGAGACGGGGACAATCTCCAGTTCGTCACAGGCCGCGACCTCTATAAGAACCTGACGGTGACTGAGCTCAGTGTTGCTCCAGAACGGATCCGATTCGACACCGTCGCGGAACCGCTTCACCCAGGCGAGTCGATCGGGGCGGAGGTCAGCGTCGGCGAGCGCGCTCGCCAAATGATCGCCCAGACGATCCGTCAGCATCTCCGCAAGGAGAACGAGTTCGCCATGCGGGGGCTCCCGATCAAGGTGCTCAGCCTCTTCTTCGTCGACTCAGTCGCGAAATACCGCGAGTATGACGCAGACGGTATCGCGCAGCCAGGCGAGTATGCGCGCACCTTTGAGCAGGAGTACCTCCGCGTCGCCCGCGAACCGGAGTTTGTGACGCTCTTCGCGGACCAGCCGGCGGAAGCGGACGCGCAGAGCGCCCACCAGGGCTACTTCTCCGTCGACCGGAACAAGAAGAGCGGTTCGGAACGCCTCGTCGACACGGCCGAGAACACTGCCGCCGGTCGCCAGCAAGCTGAGCTGGCGTACGAGCAGATCATGAAAGACAAGGTCGGGCTCACCACACCCGGCACTCCGATCCGCTTCATCTTCAGTCACTCCGCGCTCCAGGAAGGCTGGGACAACCCGAACGTCTTCCAGATTTGCGTACTACGCAACATGGGCTCGGAGCGCTGGCGACGCCAGAGCATTGGGCGTGGGCTCAGGCTCTCCGTAGACGGGCACGGCAACCGTGTGCGCGGATTTGACGTCAACCGACTCACGGTGATCGCTAACGAGACCTTCGAGGAATTCGCTGAACAGCTTCAGCACGAACTTGCCGAGGACCTCGGCATCGATTTCGGGAAGGTGACTGTCGATGGTTTCGCCCGCCTGACCTTCAAGGATCCGGAGGCTGGCGGCAAGGTCGTGCCGATCGGCAACGCGGCTGGCCTGGCGCTGTTCACTGGCCTGATGACAGCTGGGTACATTGACAAGGCTGGTGGCGTTCAAGAATCTCTGCGCGAGGCGGTTCAGGAAGATAGTGACGCACTCAAAGCTCTCGTTGGCGGCGTCGCGCCAAACGAGCCAGCACAGATTGCACTCCTCAGCCTCATCAAGCGGCTCGCAAAGCCGATCGACATCAAGAAGGCTTCCGAGCGCATCGTGGTGCCCGTTGTAACGGAACGACTCGAGAGCCCCGAGTTCCAGGCTCTGTGGGAACGGATCAGGCATCGAACTGAGTACCGGCTCGAGGTCGATGAGGCGGAGTTACGGACCGAGCTCGTCAACAAGCTGCGGACCATGGATCCGGTGAAGAAGCGCAAGGGCGAGTGGCAGACCGCGCGCGTGGAGAACATCGACCAAAGTGGTCTCGCGGCCTCGGTCGAGAAGATTCGTCGAGCGGACGTGATCTATGCCGACAGTGAGGACCTGCCTGACATCCTGTCGGTCCTCGCGGACCGCACCCAGCTCACCCGAGCGACCATCGCCCACGTCCTAACGGAGTCCGGAACTCTCACGCAGTTCCGCGACAACCCGCAGGCGTACGTCGAACGTGTCACTCGTCTGTTGAACGAGACAAAGAGCTTGTTCTTGGTCAACGGACTCCAGTACGACCTCGTCGCCGAAGACCGCCCCGAGAGCGAGCGGTGGTACCCACTGACGCTCCTCGAACAGGAGGATCTGCACGGCTACACCGGCGCAGCGGGCAACATCATTACCGACACCGATGGCTACCCGGTCGACTTCGGGTCGAAGTCACCGTACGCGCACATTGTCGCCGACTCGACCCAGGTCGAAAAGGCATTCGCGCTTGAGCTTCTCAAGCGCGAGGATGTGAAGACGTTCGTCAAACTGCCGTCGCATTTCACTGTGCCGACCCCGTTTGGGAAGTACAACCCGGACTGGGCTGTCATGGTCGAAACGACTGACGCCGGACGCTACATCATCTTCGAAACAAAAGGCACGACCAACACAGCACTCCTGGGTGGATTCCAGGAGCCGAAGACGATTGCCGGAGCGCTCCACTTCAAGACCGTGGCAGAACGTCGTCATTATGTTGACCTCACTTATGCGGTTGTCAGCGACATGAGCGATGCGGATGGTGTGATCTACGGGGAAGGCTGACACCCGTCGAAAGCTGGCCTTCTCGGCCCCGCTGCGCCAACACCTTGAATCGATAGAGAGAGACGAAGTGACCGATCAGATACCCAATTGGGAGGGGTTCATGATCCCGACGCTCAAAGTGCTGAGCGACGGGGCCGTGCGCCACTGGCGCGAGTTCCAGCCGCTGGTCGCGGAGGAGGTCAAACTCTCGGAAGCACAGAAGCGGGAAATGCTCCCGTCCGGGAGCCAGGTCAAGTATGAGAATCGCATCGGCTGGGGCGTCTCATTCCTGACCAACGTTGGCGCGCTTTCTCGACCGCGGCGCGGCCATTACACGATTACTGAGGCCGGCCGGCAGCTCATTCAGATGTTCCCGAACGGTGTCCGTGAACGCGACATTCGGGCGCTTGGCGAGGACCCGAACTCGCCGATCCGCGTGTATCAGAAGGCCGAGCGTGCGAAGGTCGGCGGGTCGGATGTCGAGATCGACGGCGATTCGATGACGCCGATCGAGCAGCTTCAAAGCGGTATCGAACGCATCCACGAGGAAGTGGCAGCGGAGCTACTCGGGCGGCTCCAAGGAAAAGAGCCTGGGTTCTTCGAGCAAGCGGTCGTACAATTGCTCCTTTCCATGGGGTACGGCGGAACGACCGGGAGTGGAAGCGTCACTCGATTGAGCAACGATGGCGGCATCGATGGCGTGATCGACCAGGATGTGCTCGGTCTCAGTCGCGTCTACATCCAAGCGAAGCGCTATGCCGACAACAACGTTGTTCAGCGACCTGACGTGCAGGGATTCGTCGGGGCGCTCAGCGGCAAGGCGGACAGCGGTGTCTTCATCACGACGAGCCGCTTCTCGGAGGGGGCGCGCGCGTATGCCCAGGCCATCCCGACACGCGTCATCCTTATTGATGGCAAGCGGCTCACAAGCCTCATGATTCGCTACGGCGTGGGCGTTCAGGTTCGAGAGACGTACAAAGTCGTCGAGATCGACGAGGACTTCTTCGCCTGAGGGTTCTGGCGATCTCGTAGTCTTCGACGCGTGCAGGTGTCGCTCTGATCAGCACTGGGCTGAGAGAGCCATCTGTGGGACAGGTGCTCACCGTGCCAACGCCACCCCGAGCGAGACCGCTACCCCGGCCACCACGCCCCAGATCACGATCGAGACGATCTGCCACGCGATCACGGCGTTGCGGTTGGCGCCGAACGAGACCATCGCCGCCGAGGTGAACTGGCTGGGCAGCACGAACGGGCCGAGCAGGCTCACGCCGGCGACGCCGTACTTGTCGAATGCGCGGCGCACCTTCTCGCGGCGGGGCGACGAAACGCCGTCAGCCCCCGACACATCAGCAGTCGAGGTCGAGCCAGCACCAGCCGCAGCTGCCCTCCCCGCCGCCACCTTCGATCGCACCCCGCTCGCGGCGAACACGAAGCCGAGCATCGACAACACGTTGCCGATCACGGCGACGCCGATCGCGAGCGCGGGCGGCAGCCCGATGAGCACGCCGACGACCGAGCCGAAGTACGAGTCGATGAACGGAACGGCCGAGATGAGCATCACCCCGAGCCACTGGAGAAAGTCGGGGAGCGAGGAGGCGAAGTCTTGGAGGGCGTTGAGCATGATGGGGCCTTTCGATAGCGGAAGTGAAGATGCGGCGGGCTCCCTTCGACAGGCTCAGGGAGCGGAACTGCATCAAGCCTCCGAGAACGGCCCGATCGGCGGCAGTGCCGCCGCGTCACTCGTTCCCGTGCGAAAGCGCACGCGCCCGGCGTGACAAATGTCACTGGCATAGGCTCGGGCGCATGCCTGCCGAACCTGCTGCTCGCAGCGTGCACACGACGTGGTTGTACACGCTCGCGTCGATCGTGTTCTTCTTCGGGTTCTTCGATTTGATCGTGGGGCTGAGCATGCTCGAGGCGGTCATGAATGCCACTCGTGGGGGTTTCGATACGGGTGCTGGCGCGCCCTACTCAACCAGCGAGATGCTCACGATCGCGGTGCTCGTCCTCCACATCATCGCCACGGCCACCCAACTCCGGTACTGCTGGTTCTTGCCGGTCGGACGTGGGGGCGGGCTGCCCCACCCGGGGTGGACGGTGGCGCTCGTCGCGCCCGCCGCACTCGTCTGGATCGTCGGCCTCGCCGCCCCGGGCGACGCACTCGTCGCCGCCGTGCCGCTGTGGGCCGCGGCATCCCTGATCGCCGCCCTGTTGCCGAAGCCGCAGCGGCGACTCACCCTCCTCATTGGCGCCATCCTCACGGCCGCGCACGTCGCGATCTTCACCGCACTGCACGGTTCGCCGGCAGCAGAGGGCCCGCAGGGCTCGAACACCTTCATGATCGGCCTCTTCGCCGTCATCCTCCCGATCATGCTGCTTACGAGCCTCTGGTGGTGGGAGGTCGTCGTGCAGCTCGACCGCAACCGGCGCACGGCCGCCGAGCTGGCCGTCACGCAGGAGCGGCTGCGCTTCGCCAGCGACCTGCACGACATCCAGGGGCATCACCTGCAGGTCATCTCGTTGAAGTCGGAGCTCGCCGAGCGCCTGCTCGAGCGCGACCCGGCGGCCGCGCGCGAGCTCGTGCACGAGACCCGCATGATCGCGAAGGAGGCCCTCGAAGAGACCCGCTCGCTCGTCGCCGGCTACCGCCAGGTCGCCTTCGACGACGAGCTTGAGAACGCCCGCGAGGTGCTCACCGCGTCGGGCGCCGCGTGCGAGCTGCGGCTCGGCCCACTGCCCGCGGATGCCGCCGCGCAGAGCGCGCTCGCCTCGGTCGTGCGCGAGGCGACGACGAACATCCTGCGTCACAGCGAGGCCGTGACGGTCACGATCGCGCTCACAACCGAGGGCGGGCGCTGCGAGCTGCGCATCGTCAACGACGGCATTTCGAACGTGGATGCCTCGGCGCCGGCCCCCTTCGACTGGCTCAGGGAGCGAGAGGGCACCGGGTCGCGCGCGCCCGGGTCGGGGCTCGCGGGTCTGCGCAAGCGGCTCGCCGCCGTCGGCGGCAGCCTCGAACACCACGAGGATGCCTCGGCCGGCACGTTCGAGCTCATCGCCACGGTTCCCGTGCGAGCGGGGGTGGCGGTGTGAGCGGCGCGGTTCCCGGGCCCGGTCGTGCGGCGAGCATGGTCGAGGATGCCTCGGCCCGAGGCATCCGCCTCATGATCGCCGACGATGAGCACCTCATTCGCGGTGCGCTCGTCGCCCTGCTGAACCTCGAGCCCGACATCGAGGTCGTCGCGACCGCCGACAACGGTGCAGCCGCCGTCGAGCAGGCGATCGCGGAGCGGCCCGACGTGTGCCTGCTCGATCTCGAGATGCCTGAGGCCGACGGCATCGAGGCGGCCGCGCGCATCCTCGCGACGGTGTCGACGCGGGTCGTCATCGTCACCCGGCATGCCCGCCCGGGAGTGCTGCGGCGGGCGCTCGCGACGAAGGTGTCGGGCTTCGTGCCGAAGTCGACCCCGGCCGAGGAGCTCGCGCACGTCATCCGCGACGTCGCCGCCGGCCGGCGCTACATCGACCCCGAGATCGCCGCCGCCGCCCTCACCGCCGAACGCTGCCCGCTCACCGACCGCGAGCTCGACGCGCTGCGCTTCAGCCGGTCGACGATGAGCGTGCAGCAGATCGCCGACCGCCTGCACCTCGCGCAGGGCACCGTGCGCAACTACCTCTCGTCGGCGATGACGAAGCTCGACGCCGGCTCGCGCCACGAGGCCGCCGAGAAGGCGTGGCAGCAGGGGTGGATCTGAGGGTCGCGCCGCGTGCCGCCCCTGCCCGAGCGTCTCGCTGAGGTCGTCGCGCCCGGCGACTGACATCGGTGACCCGCGAGTCGCGCGTGGGGCGCTCCGGGTATGGGTTGCTCCGCGAAGGCAGTGGTGAAGCAGAGTTGTAGAGCGCTTCCGCGGAGAGAACCCCCGCGAGGCGCGCCCGCCGCCGAGGCGGGAACCGGAAGGGCGCTACCGCGCGAACACCTTGGCGAGCCAGCGTGCCGCGATCGCGTCGAAGCTCTTCGCGCCCTCGGTGCGTTCGGCCGCGGCATCCTCGGGCCAGGCGGCGAGGGCGTGGGCGACGCCGTCGACGTAGCGCACCTCGCCGATGCCGAGGCGTTCGAACTCGCGCGTGGTGTCGATGAAGGGCGGCTCGTCGTCGGCGCCCTCGATGATGAGCAGCGAACCGCCGGCGGCGGCGAGCTCGCTCGCTCGCGCGACGAAGTCCATGCGGGCGGCGACGGCATCCGAGTCAGGCGTCCACGCGTACGGCGTCGGCAAGAACTCGGCCATCGCGTCGATCATCGGGCGCAGGCGCAGCAGCGGGTTCATGAGCACGCACGCCGTGACTCCCTCGGCCGCGCCAGGCAACGCGGCGGCGTGGGTCGCGAACACCTCGGCCGCCACCGACGCACCCGCCGACCCGCCGAGCACGGCGACGGGCGAGGCATCCGACGCCCCGAGCACGCTGCGCAGTTCGGCGAGGGCGTCGGGAAACTCGGCCAGCGCCTGCTCGTGCATCGGCCCGAAGTACTCGGTGACCATGTCGATGCCGCTCGTGAGGAACTCCTCGAAGTCGGCGTACGGCGCGCGCTCGCCGCTGAGCGGCAGGCCGAGGTAGGCGACGTGCGCGTCGAGGCCGTCGAGCGGCAGCGCCGCGGCCATCGCGGCGGGCGTCGATGGCGGGTCGAGCAGGTGCCAGCCGACGACGATCGGCGCCTCGGGGCGGCTTGCGGGGCGCGCCGAATAGGGCACGCCGGCGGAGGTGATGCCGTGCATCCAGGTCATGGCCGCGAGGCTAGCGCGTGCGGGGGAGCGCGGCCAGTGGTTGCTGCCGACGGCAGCGCCGACGATGAGCCGTATGCCCTAGCGATGCACGTGCGCCGGCTGTCCGGTCACGCCCGAGATGTCCTTCTCCGTCGTGTGCAGCAGCCGCTCGGCGAGATCGCGCAGCGCGCGGGCGACCGCGAGCTCGTCGCCGATCGCGGGCACGTTCGGGTCGAGCGGATTTCGGTCGGCCTTGCCGACGCCGGTCACCTCGCGCCCCGAGGGCGAGCGAGCCGTGACCTCGGCCATCGTGGTGTTCTCTTCTTCGTCGATGTCGACGGTGACGCTCCACTGCTTCGTCGCATCCATGGAACTCACCACCTTCCGGTCCGGTTCCACCTCTCAGGCTACCCACCTGCCGACCCTGCGGCGAGGGGATGTCGCGCCCCTTCTCGGCCCGATCTGAGGTACCTCACGCAGACCTGAGGTACCTCAGACGCACAGCTGCGCCGGGGCCCCGGCGAAGATACGGCACCCGACCGATACGGGCCCGGTACCTCAGCGACGAATCTGATCTCAGGCGGCCGGAACGTCGGCCGCGAAGCATCCGAAAGGGATCGGAACCATGGACCTCGCAGCCGGCTTCATCGCCACCACCATCAACCGCAACGACGCCGACGTCGCGGCCGCCGCGAACGAGCGCCGCCGCACCGCGGGCGAGCGCCGCGTCGTCGAGCGCGCCGACCGTGCAGCGCACGCCGGGCGCCTGCACCGCCTCGCCCACCGCCTGCACCTGCACCCCGCGCACTGACCCCGGCATCCGGTTCACGACCACGAACCGGATGCCGCGGGGCGGCGACTCAGGGCGACGCGGATGCCTCGCCGCCACCGATCTTCGAACCAGGCTCGGACCTCGACTCGCGCAGCAGCCTGAACTCCTTGCGCCGCAGCAACTTCAGCAACCACGACGCCGGCGGGCCGAACGCGCGCCGGCCCACCGTCGTCTCGATCGGCTCGATGCCGACGACCTCGAACTCGCGTGCCTTCCAGACCACGGTCGCCCGACTCGCGGCGACGAGGTTGCGATACCAGTTCACCTCGGGCCCGTAGGTGAGCTCGGCGACGAACCCCTCGGGCGCGCGGGCCAGGATGAGCGGCGTCTCGAACGTTCGACCGCTCTTTCGCCCCGTGGTCCGGATGAGTGAGAACGGACCGACGCCGCGCCGCGCCATCCAGAGCGTGAGCCGGTTGAGCGTGTGCTGGATGAACGTCAGCCACCCCCGCTTGAACCACCCCATCGCCATGCTTCGATTCTCGCGCCACCCTCGCCGGTTGAGTAGCGCCGACGCCCGTCCGCTGGTTGAGGAGCGCCGACGCGAAGCGGCGACGCGTCTCGAAACCCGGTGAGACGATCTCGAAACCCTCGAATGTCAGAGGCCCCGTCTAACGTCGTGATCTTCGGCTGAGCCCGGAGTCACTTCGGGAGACGACCATGGGGTTCGACTCTTCGCGCACGGTGCCGACGTCGGCACCGGCCCGCCCGACCACCACTGCTGCGGAGCTCGCCGCCACCGACGCCCGCCAGGCCGCCACCGCCCGTCGACGTGCCGACCTCACCCGGTTCTCGGCCGAGGTCAAGGAGCTCGAGCTGCGCCTCGCACTCATCGATGACCGCTTCGAGCGGCTCGCCTCCCGCCCCGACGAGCAGTACCAGGTCTGGCGCCGCGACCTCGTCGGCCGCATCCGTTCGCTCGCCCAGAGGGCCGCCGACCTCGAGGCCGCCGATGCGCTCGAGCCGCACCATCGCGACCGCGTCGCCGCGCTGCTGCTCACCCTCCGCCACCGGCTCGGCGCCCTCGACACCCGTCATGCTGCCCATCCGCTGGTTGAGGAGCGCCGACGCGGAGCGGCGACGCGTCTCGAAACCCCGTGAGCCGCTTTCAGAGACCGGGTCACCAGGGTTTCGAGACGCGTGCTCCTTCGTCGCTCGCTCCTCAACCAGCGGGGTGGTGCGGGTTTCGAGACGCGTGCTCCTCAACCAGCGGGGTGGGCCACCGGCTCGGCGAGCACGCCGTCGGGGTCGCGCACCTCGACGCGGGGGCGACCGTCGTCGAGCCGACCCATCGTCTCGGGCAGGGCGGCGAAGATCTTGCGCGAGCCCGCCGCGACCCTCGTCACCGCGGTGAAGTCGAGCACGAGGCATCCATGATCGCCGACGAGGGGAGCGAGGCGGGTCAGGATCTCCTCGGCCTCCGAGAACAGGATCTCCCCGCGCAGCATCGCGACGGTGTCGCCGGCGGAACCGGCGCCGCCGTCACCGTCGCGCGACAGCGACGCGATCGGCGACAGCGGCGTGCCGTGGTGCTGCAGCATGTGCAGCCCGTGCCGCTGCGACAGCAGCTCGAGCGTCGCGACGCCGCGCACGCTGTTGCCGCGCGCGTCGAGGCGGGGGCTGAACGTGCCGATGCCGAACTGTCCTGGCTGCACCGCCGCGATGCCGCCGCCGACGCCGCTCTTGGCGGGCAGGCCGACGCGCACCATCCAGTCGCCCGACTCGTCGTACATGCCGCAGCTCGTCATGACCGCCGTGGTCCAGCGCGCGGCATCCTCGCTGATGACGCGTTCGCCCGTCACGGGATTCACCCCGCCGGTGGCGAAGGTCGCGGCCATGATCGCGAGGTCGCGCGCGTTGACGCTGATCGAGCACTGGCGGAAGTACGCGAGCGTCGCCACGTCGACCGCAGAGCCGAGCGTGCCGGCCGAGCGCGTGAGGTACGCGAGCGCGCGGTTGCGGTCGCCGGTCGTGGCCTCCGACGAGTACACGTCTTCGTTCACCTGCAGGTCGCGGCCGGCGAAGCGCTCGATGCCCGCACGCACGACGGCGAACTTCTCGTCGGCGGTGTCGCCCTGCATGAGCGAGGTCATCACGATCGCGCCCGCGTTGATCATCGGGTTGCGGGGGCGGCCGGATGCCTCGTCGAGGCTGATCGCGTTGAACGGTTCGCCGCTCGGTTCGAGGTCGACGTGCGTGCGCACCTGCTCGAGCCCGAGCGCGTCGACCGCGAGCGCGAAGACGAAGGGCTTCGACACCGACTGGATCGTGAATTCCGCCTCGACGTCGCCCGCCTCGTGCACGACGCCGTGCGTGCTCGCGAGCGCGGCGCCGAGCTGCTCGGGCTCGACCTTCGCGAGCTCGGGTATGTAGTCGGCCACCGCGCCATCGGTGCGATCTCGAACGGCGTCGAGCACCGACTCGAGCGCGTGACGAACCGGATCCCCCAGAGCCGCAGCCATGCGGTCAGCCTACGACCGCCGCCATCGGTTGAGTAGGGCTCGCTGGTTGAGGAGCGCCGACGCGAAGCGGCGACGCGTCTCGAAACCCGGTGACCGAGTCTCGAGACCGTCTCACCAGGTTTCGAGACGCGTGCTCCTTCGTCGCTCGCTCCTCAACCAGCGGAAGAGGGAACAACTCGCCACACGTCGCGTTGCACTCCTCATGACCACTCTCGGAATCATCGGTGCAGGACACATCGGCAGCCAGGTCGCCCGCGCGGCCGTCAAGAGCGGATACGAGGTGGTGATCGCGAACTCGCGCGGCCCAGAGACGCTCGAGGGCCTCATCGCCGAGCTCGGCCCGTCGGCCCGCGCCGCGACCGCCGACGAGGCAGCCGCCGCCGCCGACATCGCCGTCGTCACGGTGCCGTTCAAGGCGTACGCCTCGGTTCCGGTCCAGCCGCTCGCGGGCAAGATCGTCATCGACACCGACAACTACTACTGGGAGCGCGACGGCCACGTGCCCGCCCTCGACGAGGGCCGCGACACCGTCACCGGCATGCTGCAGAAGCACCTGTCGACGAGCCACGTCGCCAAGGGCTTCAACCACATCACGGCCGCCGACATCACGACCGACGGGCGCCCGGCCGGCGACCCGGCCCGCCGCGCGCTCGCCACGGCGAGCGACCACGAGGATGCCGCAGCCTTCGTCACCTCGCTCTACGATGAGTTCGGATTCGACACCGTGAACGTCGGCCCCCTCGACGACAGCTGGCGCGTCGAGCGCGACCAGCCGGCCTACGAGTCCGGCGCCCAGACCCGCGACGAGCTCGTCGCCAACCTCGCGAAGGCGCAGCGCCGCACGAACGCCGGCTGAGGTCACCGCTGGCTGAGGAGCGCCGACGCGAAGCGCCGACGCGTCTCGAAACCTCGCAACCCGTTCTCGAGACCGGGTCACCGGGTTTCGAGACGCGTGCTCCTTCGTCGCTCGCTCCTCAACCTGCGGGCGGGGTAAAGATCTGATCGAATTGCTGATTCGGAGTCAGTAGTCCGCGCATTTCGGCGCGCGGGTCGTCACATCGTTGCTTAAACATCGGATGACTACTACGCTCGCGAGCGGGCGGCAGTGGCGCCGCCCCGAGTGACGACCCGCTGGAGTGACGTGACGATGACCGCGCCGACCGCCCTGACCGACCGACGAACACCGAAACCGAGGCGCACCCGCCGCCGCTCCCTCGCCCTCATCGCCGCACTCGGCGTGACGCTCGCCGGCCTCGCGCCCGCGGGCCTCGCGTCGGCGGCCGAGGGCGACGACCTCGACATCCGCTTCGGCGGCTCGCTCGTCGGCACGACGGCGTACACGACGACCGAGGGCGAGTCGATGCGCGGCGTCGTGCGTCGCCTGGCCGGCGGCGAGGAGCAGCTCGCCGCGGGCGGCGTGCGCCTGCACGGCGCGACCGAGGGCATCCGCTTCGAGGCGGCCGACTTCACGTTCGGGGGCGCGACGCCGACGTCGGGCTTCCTCGCCGAGGTCGAGTTCACGCCGACGGGCGCGCAGGGGGACATGTCGACGATCCTCTCGGCGGCCGGCAACCTCTACGTGCGCAATCAGGGCGGCAAGCTCGTCTACGGCTTCGACTCGTACGACGGGTCGAGCTGGTCGACCCACCGCGCCGAGGCGCCGGCCCCCGCCGCGGGCGTCGCGCACCAGCTCTCGGTGCAATACGTCACGACCGACGCGGGCGCCGAGCTGCACACCTGGCTCGACGGCGTCGAGCTGCAGACCCTCGCGTCCGACGCGGGCGTCGGCGTGAACAGCGCCGCGGCGAACGCGTTCGGCTTCGGCAACGAGGTGCACCCCGCCGGCGCGGGCCGCGGCATCGTCGGCGATCTCGGCCACGTGCGCGTCGTCGGCGACGTCGCCGCCTACGACCCCGAGCTGTTCGAGTTCCAGCCCGCGCCGATCACGACGACCCTGCTCGACGTCGGCTTCGACGGCACGGCGGATGCCGCGGCGTACGCACCCGCGGCCGGCGAACGCGTCGACGGTGCCGTCGCCCTCCGCGGCACCGCTGCCGTGTCCGGCGGCGACCTGCAGCTCGGCGGCGGCAACCAGGCGGCCGACTTCACCGCGACCGAGAACCTCTTCACCGCGGCATCCCTCGACCGCGCCTTCGTGATCGAGACCGAGTTCACCGCCTCGGGTGCGCAGTCCGACCTCGCGACGGTGGCCGCCGTCGGCGGCAACCTGAGCGCCCGTTACCGCAGTGATGGACTGCAGTACGGCTTCAGCGCGAACGTGGGCGGCACTTGGCACGACTACATGGGCAAGGTCGCACTGCCCGCCGCCGGCCAGGCGCACGTGCTCTCGCTCGCCTACATTCCGGGCGCGACCGAGACGAAGGTCATCGCCTGGCTCGACGGCAAGGAGCTGCCCGAGGTCACCGCGCCCGCGCCGTCGACCCGCAACGCGAAGGTCACCCAGACCCTCGCGATCGGCAACGAGGTGCCGGCGATCGGCAACCGCGGCTTCAAGGGCACCGTCGAGCGCACGCGCTTCGCCCTGCTCAACGGCGAGTTCGAGAACGCCGCGTTCCGCTACCAGGAGCTCGACGTGCCGATGCCCTGCCTGCCGCTCGGCGACGTGTCGCCCGCGAACTACGTCCAGGTGACGAGCGCCGACTGCCCGGCGAACGTACTCGCGAAGGCGTCGCTCGTGCGCCCGACCGAGCAGCAGCTCGACTGGCAGGAGCTCGGCCTCACCGCCTTCGTGCACTTCGGCATCAACACCTTCTACAACCAGGAGTGGGGCCACGGCACCGAAGACCTCTCGAAGTTCCAGCCCACCGGCGAGCTCGACGTCGACGCATGGGTGAAGTCGCTGCGCGACAGCGGCCACCGCATGGCGATCCTGACGCTCAAGCACCACGACGGGTTCTTGCTCTACCCCTCGCGCTACTCGACCTTCGACGTCGCCGCGACGCCGTGGAAGGACGGCAAGGGCGACATCGTGCGCGACTTCACGACCGCCGCGCACAAGTACGGCCTGAAGGTCGGCCTCTACATGTCGCCCGCCGACTCGCACGAGGAGCAGTTCGGGGTGTTCGGCAACGGCAGCGCCAAGACGCCGCGCACGATCCCGACGCTCGTCGAGGGCGACGACCGCGCGGGCGAGGACCTGCCGACGTTCGAGTACTCGGCGACCGACTACGGCGCCTTCTTCCTCAACACGCTCTACGAGGTGCTCACCCAGTACGGCCCGGTCGACGAGGTCTGGTTCGACGGCGCCGCCGGCAACACGGGCAAGCAGGAGTTCTACGACTACCCGGCGTTCTACGACCTCATCGAGAAGCTGCAGCCGAACGCGGTCGTCGCGGTCGGCGGTCGCGACGTGCGCTGGGTCGGCAACGAGAGCGGCTCGGCCCGTCAGGACGAGTGGGCGCCCGTGCCGATCAGCGACGCGGGCGACGGCGGCAAGATCGGCGTCGTCGGCGGCGGCACCTTCGAGCAGGTCGGCTCGGCCGCGATGCTGCAGTCGGCCGTCGCGAGCGGTGCGAATGCGCTGCACTGGTGGCCGACCGAGTCCGACATGAAGCTCACGCAGGGCTGGTTCGCGCACCCGACCGACACCCCGAAGACCCCGTCGGCGCTGCTCGGCCACTACCTCGGCACGACCGGACGCAACTCCGTCATGCTGCTCAACACCCCGCCGACCACGACGGGCACGTTCGCACCCTCGTCGGTCGCGGCGCTCGACGGATTCGCCGCCGAGCGGCGCAAGGCGTTCACGCTCGACCATGCGCTCGGCCTGCCGGTCGCGGTCGGCGCCGACGCCGAGGCATCCGCCGCCCTCACCGACGGCGATCGCCGCTCGTCGTGGGTGAGCGCGAGCGCCGAGCCGGGCGATGTCGTCATCGACCTCGGTTCGCCGAAGTCGGTGCGCCGCATCGAGCTCGGCGAGGGCGTGCTCGACCACGGCCAGGTCGTCGAGAAGTTCTCGGTCGACGCCGAGGTCGACGGCACGTGGGTCGAGGTCGCGAAGGCCGGCACGATCGGCGTGAGCCGCATCGTCACCCTGCCGCAGGCGGTCACGGCGCAGAAGTTCCGGGTATCGGTCGACCAGGCCCGTGCGCCGTGGTCGCTCGCGACCGTCGCGCTCTACGAGCAGCTCGCCGACGACCCCGGCAAGCGCACCGAGGTCTACCTCGACTGCGCGGCGCCGGCCGCCGGCGACGGCAGCGTCGACCGCCCGTTCACCTCGCTCGAGCAGTTCCGCACGACGGAGCTCGCGACGGGCGCCCAGGTGAACATCATGTCGGGCAGCGAGTGCGCCGACTCGTCGACGCCGTTCTGGGGCTACGGCACCTCCGACAAGCCCATCGTGGTGTCGGTCTACGGCGGCGACGTCGAGCCGACCTTCGGTGAGCGTTCGATGGAGGACGTCTTCGGCGGCCTCGCCGACCAGGGCTGGCGCGTCGACGTGCCGAACCCGATCGAGCCCGGCTCGGAGGCCGTCACGCTGACGGTGTGCCGCGCGGCGATGGGGGAGCGCGTCGAGCTCTCGGTCGCGGGATTCGCCCGCGGCGCGGAGGTCGAGCTCGCGCTCGCACCGAAGACGCCCAAGGGGTCGTCGACCGCGCTCGGCTCGGTCGTCGCCGGCGCCGACGGCACGGCGACCACCTCGCTCGAGCTGCCCGAGACGCATCCGGGCCTGCGCATCGTCACGGCCACGGTCGGGGATGCCTCGGCCGAGGCCCGGCTCGTCGTGACCCCGGATGCCGCGTCGAAGGCGGCCGGCGATGGGTGCGACTCGGTCGACTGACGGGGAGCGTGGTCTCTCCGCTGGTTGAGGAGCGCCGACGCGGAGCGGCGACGCGTCTCGAAACCTGGTGGGCCGGTCTCGAGAGCCGGTCACCAGGTTTCGAGACGCGTGCTCCTGCGTCGCTCGCTCCTCAACCAGCGGTTGATGCGGTTTCGAGACGCGCGCTCCTCAACCAGCGGGGTGGTGTCCGCAGGGGAGGGGTCCCCATCGTGCGAGTGGTCGGCGGCCACTAGCATCGGGTGGCAGTGCCGACTCCGGCACGGAATCCGCTTGGAGGACTCGTGACGTTCGATCCGTCCGCGCCGGTGCCGCCGGTGCCCCAGCCGCCGGCGCAACCGCCGGCCGCGCAGTGGCCGCCGACCCAGCCGCCCGCACCGGCCGGCGGGTCCGTGCCGGGTCAGCCCGGCGGCCCCGTGCCGGGGCAGCCCGCGCCCGCGCCCGAACCCGAGCACCCGAAGGGGCTCGGCGGTGCGCTCACGGCGGCGATCATCGTGTCGGCGCTGCCGATCATCGTGATCCCCGTGTTCGCGATCTGGATGGCGGTCGCGCTCGTTCCGCTCGCGTCGACGGCCGCCGACACCTACGGCGACGCCTACACCGACGAGTGGACCGACGGCACCGGCGACCCGCTCGCGGGCGGCGCGAGCGATCTTCCGATCGACCTGCCGTGGGACCTCGACGTCGACGGCGACGCCTACCTCGCCGTCGCCTCGGCCTTCCCGGGTGACGACGCGTGGACCGCGGGCGAGACCGACGGCAACTCGATGACCTACGACAACGCGGCCTCCGGGTGCTCTGTCTGGTACACGAACGGCAGCGACGGCTCCGACCTCACGGGCGACGACGACCGCACCGCGAGCCTCTCGCTCATCGAGTCGACCTTCGGCACGACGGTCGACGCGGCGAACGCGTACGACGTCGCGCTCGTCTCGGGCGACGGCGTCGACACCGGCATCGCCGACGCCGTCGCGATCGACCTCGAGGGCGACCGGTACTACACGGTGATCGCGCGAAGCATCACCGACCTCGGTGAGGCGGTCATCATCTCGGCCGAGTGCGACGCGCCCGAGCAGCTGCCCGAGACGGTCGCCGCGGCGACCGAGCTCCTGACCGTCGGCCTCGTGCCGGCCGAGACCGTGGAGTGACCGACATGTTCCTCTCCGAGACGCAGACGAACCCCGGTGACGTGTTCGCCGTGCTCGCGCCGCTCATGTTCTTCTACGGATTCCTCTTCGTGTACGCCGCCGCGTACTACGTGCTCATGTCGATCTTCCTCTCGAAGGTCTTCGTGAAGACGGGCAACGAGGGCTGGCCGGCGTGGGTGCCCCTCTACAACTCGTGGCGCACCCTCGAGATCGCCGGGTACCAGGGCTGGATCGCGCTGCTCGGACTCGTGCCCTTCGGCAACATCGTGACGCTCGTGTTCGTGATCATGGCGGTCAACCGCATCAACAAGGGCTTCGGCCGCTCGGCCGGGTGGACCGTGCTCTACGTCTTCCTGCCGCTCGTCTGGGGTGCCCTCATCGGCTACGGGCGCACCGAACCCTGGCGGGGCCCGAGCGCGTGGATGCCGCAGCCGGCGTACTACGCCTACGAGCCCGTGCCACCGCAGACCACGTACCCGAACCAAGGAGCCTGACCCATGACCCAGCTCATCCTCTCCGGCAACGACCAGCAGACCGTGCCCGTCGTCATCGAGATCTCGCGCGGCCTCGGCTACGAGGCGACGCAGCCCAACCCCGGCAGCATCAAGCTCGCGCGCGGCGACTTCTCGAAGACGATGCTGCTCGGCGCGATGGCGGGCAAGAACTTCCACATCTCGTTCACGTTCGACATCGGCGTGGACCAGTACGGCAACACGTGGCTGCGCTTCGACGAGGCGACCGGACTCGGCGCCGTCAAGGGCGGCGCGATCGGCTATTCGAAGACGAAGAAGGCGTACGCCGAGTACCTCGCCGCACTGCGGCAGCAGACGACCGAGCGCGGCATCCTGCTCGGCGAGCAGTAGTCGCGAACCGGTCGGTCGAGTAGCGCGAAGCGCGTAACGAGACCACCGTCGACGGGGTGGCGGGACCACCATCGACCGGGTGGTCTCGATACGGCGCTCCGCGCCTACTCGACCGACTGAGTTTCACCGAGATTCGGTGAGAGCGCTCCCTGCCCTTTTCTCCATCGATGTGACAAACTCGAAGGAGACGATTCGCAACGATGCGATGCGGCGAGGAGGGAGCGCGAGATGGCACAGGCTCCGACGCCCACGCTATCCGACCGGGCATCGTCGGCGCAGCCGCAGGCATCCGGCCCGCAGGCCCGTCGCGGCACGAACCTGCCGCGCATGGGCGACTTCAACCGCTCGGTCATCTTCGACGCGATCCGCCGTGCGCCCGAGGGCCGCAGCCGCGTCGAGCTCGTCGAGATCACGGGGCTCTCGACCCAGACGGTGAGCAACATCGCGCGGCGCCTGCTCGACGACGAGCTCATCGTCGAAGCCGGCAAGACGAGTGCCGCGGGGCTCGGCAAGCCGCGCACCATCCTGCGGCTGAACCCCGAGGGCCACTATGCGGCGGGCGTGCACATCGACCCCGCCGTCATGACGTTCGTGCTGCTCGACCTCACGGGGCAGGTCGTCGCGCACACCCGGTTGAAGACCCCCGAGGCGGCCGACCCCGAGCACGTGATGAGCCGCATCCACGACCGGTTCGAGCAACTCGTCGCCGAGTCGGGCATCGCCCGCGAGAAGATCGTCGGCCTCGGCCTCGCCGCCCCGGGCCCGATCGACCAGGAGCGCGGCACGATCGTCGACCCGCCCAACCTGCACGGCTGGCATCGGGTGCCGCTGCGCGACGCCCTCGAGGCGTCGACCGGGCTGCCCGTGCTCGTCGACAAAGACGTGACCGCCGCGGCGGTCGCCGAGACCTGGGTCGGCGGCGAACGCGGCACCGGGTCGTTCGTGTTCTTCTACATCGGCACGGGCATCGGCGCCGGCCTCGTGCTCGGCGACGAGCTCATGCGCGGCGTCTCGGGCAACGCGGGCGAGATCGGGCACATCGTGACCGACCCCGACGGCCCGATGTGCTTCTGCGGCCAGCGCGGCTGCATCGCCGTCACCATCACGCCGCTCTCGATGGTCGAAGACGGCGAGGCCGCGGGCGTGCTCGTGCCCGCCCCGCACGAGACGCCGCGCGAGATCGACGCGCAGTTCGACCTGCTGTGCGCGGCCGCCGCGAACGGGGATGCCGCGGCCGGCGCCATCCTCGACCGCGCCGCCGACCGCACCGCGCGCGCGGTCGCCGTGCTCACGAACCTGCTCGACGTCGACCGGGTCGTCTTCGGCGGACCGTTCTGGGCCCGCCTCGAGGCGCGCTACCTCGAACGCATTCCGCCGCTGCTCGCCGAGTACAGCGCGACCGCGGCGCTGCGCGAGCTCGGCATCGCGAGCACGGGCGTCGGCGACGACGTCGCAGCCGTCGGCGCGGCGAGCCTCGTGCTCGAGCGCAGTTTCACCCCGTCGGCGACGCGGCTGCTGCTCGACTGAGGCGCTCCTCCTCGCTGATCGAGGAGCGCGCGACGCACCGCCCGCTGGTTGAGGAGCGCGCGACGAAGGAGCACGCGTCTCGAAACCTGGTGAGCCGGTCCCGAGAGCGGCTCACCCGGTTTCGAGACGCGTCGCCGCTGCGCGTCGGCGCTCCTCAACCGGCGGGCATGCGAATTGCCACTTGCCGACTAACTCCATTCGATTTACTATGTCGGATGTGGGGAACGCGAACGCCCCGCGGAGCGCGGTTCGGGGGAGCCGACGATCTCCACGGGGCGTGTCGCATTCCCCTGCCCAGACGAGTCCCGACGCCCCAGCGGGTCTGCACCACGCGCACCACCCGACCTGTTCGCCCGATCGCATTCGCAGCACTCGAGCAAAGGAGCACGAGACATGCACCGCACCCGCGCCACGCTCGCCTTCGCGGTGGTCGCCGCCGCGACCGTCGCCCTCGTCGGCTGCAGCGCCGACTCGGGCGGCGGCGACGATGACACCATTCGCATCGTCTACCAGAAGACCGACGCGTTCGTCGCGCTCGACGACCTCTTCAAGAAGGTGAAGCCCGAGTTCGAGAAGGCGAACCCCGGCATCACGGTCTCGCTCGAGCCCATCGTCGCCGACGAGGCCGACTACGGCACGAAGCTCGCGCTCATGCAGCAGAGCCCCGACACCGCGCCCGACGTCTTCTACGAAGACACGTTCAAGGTGCGCAGCGACGTCGACGCCGGCTACCTGCTGAACCTCGACGAGTACCTCGCCGACTGGAGCGACTGGTCGCAGTTCAACGAGGGCGCGAAAGAGGCCGGCCGCGCCG
The DNA here is from genome assembly GCF_058349945.1 of Agromyces cucurbitae. Lineage (NCBI taxonomy): Bacteria > Bacillati > Actinomycetota > Actinomycetes > Micrococcales > Microbacteriaceae > Agromyces > Agromyces cucurbitae. The sequence continues at coordinate 502,439 of NZ_JBYRES010000002.1, forward strand.
ACGACGGCAGCATCTACGCGGTGCCGCTCGGCACCGACACCCGCGGCATCTGGTACTCGAAGTCGGTGCTCGAAGACGCCGGCGTGACCGTGCCGTGGGAGCCGAAGAGCTGGGACGAGATCCTCGACACCGCCCGCAAGGTGCACGAGGCGTCGCCCGACAAGGTCGCGTTCAACGTCTACTCGGGCAAGCCCGCGGGCGAGGGCTCGGTCATGCAGGGCTTCGGCATGCTGCTCTACGGCACCGGCGACGAGCTCTACGACGCCGACGAGCAGAAGTGGGTCACGGGCTCGCAGGGCTTCGTCGACTCGCTGCAGTTCATCGAGACGCTCTACTCCGAGGGCCTCGCGCCCGCGCCCGACGTCGCGCTCGACGGCTCGATGTGGCAGAAGCTGTTCGGCGAGTGGTTCCCGAACGGCGAGATCGGCGGCACGATCGAGGGTTCGTGGTCGCCGTCGTTCTGGATGGAGGGCGGTCAGTACGCGTGGCCCGAGTACGTCGACGACATCGGCGTCGCGGCCTTCCCGACGCAGGAGGGCCAGGGCCCTGGTGCGGTGAGCCTCTCGGGCGGCTGGACCCTCGCGGTCGGCGCGAACAGCGGCAACCCCGACGCGGCGTTCGACTTCCTCGCGATGGCGCTCGATAAAGAGAACGCGCTCGAGTACAACATCGCGAACTCCCAGATCGCGGTGCGCACCGACGTCGCCGAAGACCCGGCGTACCTCGACGCGAACCCGTTCATCGGGTTCTTCACCGATCTGGTGACCTACACCCGCTTCCGGCCGGCAACTGCCGACTACCCCCAGATCTCGGCTGAGATCCAGGCGGCCACCGAGGCCGTCATGACGGGGCAGATGACGCCGGAAGAGGCAGCCGCCGCCTATGACGAGGCGGTGGTCGGGATCGTCGGCGAAGACAACGTGACCGGCTAGGAGCATGGTCGCGGTTTCGTCGCCGCCGATCGAAGGCGGCCGGCCGACGCGGGATGACCCGAACTTCCGCGTCGGCCGGCGATCGCCCCACCGGCGCCGCCGGGCCCTCATCCGCCTGCTGCCCGTCGCGCCCTCGATCGCGCTGCTCGCACTCTTCATGGTGGGCCCGGTCATCTGGGCCTTCTACGTCTCGTTCACGAACACCGCCCTCACGGGGCGCGCCGCGCGCGAGCCCCAGTGGGTCGGGCTCGACAACTACGTCGACCTGTTCACCGACCGCGCCTTCCCGCTGTCGCTGCTGCTCACGTTCGTGTTCGTGCTCGGCTCGGCGGTGATCGGCCAGAACCTCATCGGCCTCGCCCTCGCACTGCTCATGCTGCGGGCGAACCGCGCCGTGCGCGCAATCGTCGGCACGACCGTCGTCGCCGCGTGGGTGCTGCCCGAGATCGTCGCGGCGTTCGCCGCGTACGCGTACTTCGCCGACGACGGCACCCTCAACCAACTGCTCGGCGCGATCGGCATCGCGGGCCCGAACTGGCTCTTCGACTTCCCGATGCTCGCCGTCATCCTCGCGAACGTGTGGCGCGGCACCGCGTTCTCGATGCTCGTCTACGAGGCGGCCCTCAACGACGTGCCGCCCGAGATCACCGAGGCCGCGATCGTCGACGGCGCGGGCGGCGCGAAGCGCCTGTGGTGGGTGACCCTTCCGATGATCCGCCCGTCGATCGCGACGAACCTCATGCTCATCACGCTGCAGACGCTCGCCGTGTTCACGCTCATCTGGGTGATGACGAAGGGCGGCCCCGGCATGGCGAGCTCGACCCTGCCGGTCTTCGCCTACCAGGAGGCGTTCAAGTTCCAGCAGATCGGCTACGGCTCGGCGATCGCGGTCGTCATGATCGTGGTGGGCGCGATCTTCTCGGTGGGCTACATCAGGATGCTCCGTCCGGAGCGTGACACGTGAACCTCGCGTCGCCGCGCCGGGCCGCGGCATCCCTCGCCCGAAATCTCGCACTCGCCCTCATCGGCCTCTGCTTCGTCGTGCCGCTCGCCTGGCTCGTGCTCGCCTCGATCGACACGTCGCCGAGCCAGCGCACGGAGGTGCCCGAGGGGTTCACGCTCGAGCACTACCAGGCGGTGCTGACGCCCGAGGGCACGCTGCTGCCGCTCTGGAACTCCACGCTGCTCTCGACGGGCACGGCGATCGTGACGGTGCTCGTCGCCGTGCTCGCGGCGTACCCGCTCTCGCGGTACCAGTCGCGGTTCAACAAGCCGTACCTCTACGCGATCCTGTTCGGCACGTGCCTGCCGATCACGGCCATCATGGTGCCCGTGTACAGCCTCTTCGTGCGGCTCGGCTACCTCGACAACCTCGCCGCGGTGACGCTCTTCATGGCGGCGACGAGCCTGCCGATGGCGATCTGGATGATGAAGAACTTCATGGACTCGGTGCCCGTCTCGCTCGAGGAGGCGGCGTGGGTCGACGGGGCGTCGGCGATGGGCACGCTCGGCCGCATCGTCGTGCCGCTCATGCGGCCGGGCATCGCGGTCGTGTTCATCTTCGTGTTCATCCAGGCGTGGGGAAACTTCTTCGTGCCGTTCATCCTGCTGCTCAGCCCGGCGAAGCAGCCCGCCGCCGTGAGCATCTACAGTTTCTTCGGCCAGTACGGCACGGTCGCCTACGGCGAGCTGGCCGCCTTCTCGCTGCTGTACTCGTTGCCGGTCATCGCGCTGTACGTGCTCGTGTCGCGCGGCATCGGCGGTTCGTTCGCGCTGCAGGGCGCGGTCAAGGGATAGGGGAGCCCGCATGCACGACGATTCGGCCCTGGTCGAGACCCGCATCGCACGCTTCGTGCGCGAGCGGCTCGAACCGGCGATCCACCGGTCGCGCATTCCGGCGCGGCTCGAGCGCTGGGAGGCGCCGGGTGAGCCGGTGCCGTTCGCCGAGGCCGTCGCGCAGCAGTTCACGCCCGTCGCCCCCGGCGACGCGTGGGGGCGCGCGTGGGGCACCACGTGGTTCCGGGTCACGCTGCCCGAGGTGCCCGGTGGTCTCGATTCGGCGCTGCGCGCCTCCTCGACCGACCGGAGCGGTGAATCGCGCTGGGAGCTCGTGGTCGACCTCGGGTTCATCGGGGTGGCGCCGGGCTTCCAGGCCGAGGCGCTCGCGTGGCGGCCCGACGGCACGATCGTGAAGGCGGTCGAGCCGCTGAACCGGGCGGTGCCGCTCGAGCTCATCGAGGGCCCCGTCGGTCGAGTAGGCGCGCAGCGCCGTATCGAGACCACGCGCGGCGGTGGTTTCGATACGCGTCCTCCTTCGTCGGGCGCTACTCAACCGACTTTGGTGTACCTCGAGGCGGCGTCGAACCCCGACATCAGCCAGAACTGGTCGTTCGCGCCGACGCCGCGCGGCGAGTGGGAGACCGCGGGCGACGACCCGATCTACGTGCTCGGGCAGGTCGACCTCGCCCTGCGCGACGTCACCGTGTGGGAGCTCGTGCAAGACGTGCGCGTGCTGCGCGAGCTCGAGGCGCAGCTGCCCGACGCCTCGCCGCGCCGCGCCCAGATCGTGCGCGCCCTCGAGCGCATGATCGACGAGATGGATCCCGACGACGTCGCCGGCAGTGCGGCGCTCGGGCGCAGCATCCTCGCACCGGCCCTCGCGGCGCCCGCCTGGGCGAGCTCGCACCGGGTGCACGCGGTGGGCCACGCGCACATCGACAGCGCGTGGTTCTGGCCCACCCGCGAGACCGTGCGCAAGGTGGCGCGCACGTTCTCGAACGTCGACGCGCTCATCGAGGAGCATCCCGGTCTCGTGTTCGCCGCGTCGTCGGCCCAGCAGTACGCGTGGCTGAAGCAGCAGTACCCCGAGGTGTTCGAGCGCGTGCGCCGGCGCGTGCGCGAGGGCTCGTTCGTGCCGGTCGGCGGCATGTGGGTCGAGTCCGACACGAACCTGCCAGGCGGCGAGGCGCTCGCGCGCCAGTTCGTCGCGGGCAAGCGCTTCTTCATCGAGGAGCTCGGCGTCGAGCCGCTCGAGGTGTGGCTGCCCGACTCGTTCGGCTACTCGGCGGCGCTGCCGCAGCTCGTGCGGGCGGCGGGGTCGCGCTGGTTCCTCACGCAGAAGATCTCGTGGAACGAGACGAACCGGTTCCCGCACCACACGTTCCGCTGGCAGGGCATCGACGGCACCGAGGTGTTCACGCACTTCCCGCCGGTCGACACGTACAACTCGGAGCTGTCGGGCGAGGAGCTCGCTCGTGCCGAGCGCCAGTACGCCGAGAAGGGGGCGGCGAACACGTCGCTCATCCCGTTCGGGTGGGGCGACGGGGGCGGCGGACCGACCCGCGAGATGCTCGCCGCCGCGTACCGCACGGCCGACCTCGAGGGGTCGCCGCGCGTGACCCTGTCGTCGCCGCGCCGCTTCTTCGAGACCGCCGAGGCCGAGTACCCGCACCCGCCGGTGTGGGCGGGCGAGCTCTACCTCGAGTTCCACCGCGGCACGTACACGTCGCAGGCGCGCACGAAGCACGGCAACCGCCGCAGCGAGCACCTGCTGCGCGAGGCCGAGCTTTGGGCGGCGACCGCCGCCGTGCGCGCGGGCGTGCCGTACCCGTCCGACGAGCTCGAGGACGCGTGGCACACGGTGCTGCTGCAGCAGTTCCACGACATCCTGCCGGGGTCGTCGATCGCGTGGGTGCACCGCGAGGCCGAGCGCCGGTACGCCGAGGTCGCCGAGGTGCTCGAGGCGATCATCGAGCGCTCGGTGCGCGCGCTCGCCGGGTCGGGCGACGGGATGCTGCGGGTGAACGCCGGGCCGTACGAGGTGTCGGACGTGCCGGCGCTCGGGGGCGCCGGGACTCGTCGGTCGAGTAGCGACGAAGGAGCGTATCGAGACCACGCCACCGCAAGCAAGGGTCTCGATAAGGCGCTGCGCGCCTACTCGACCGGCGATAGGGGGTACACCCTCGCGAACGCCCACCTCGAGGCGGTGCTCGACGCCGACGGGCTGCTCGTCTCGCTGCGCCACCGCGAGGCCGACGGTCGCCTCGGCCGCGAGGCGATCGCGCCGGGCCGTTCGGCGAAGCTGCTGCAGCTCTTCCGCGACACCCCCAACCAGTGGGACGCCTGGGACATCGACGCCCACTACGCCCGCAACGTGGTCGAGCTGCGCGAGGCGGAGTCGATCGAGGTGCGGGACGGCGACCGCGTCTCCGTGCGCATCGTGCGCCGGTTCGGGGCGTCGAGCCTCGTCGAGACGGTGTCGCTCGGCGCCGACGACCGCGCCCTCGAGGTCGAGTTCGAGGTCGACTGGCACGAACGGCAGAAGCTCCTGAAGCTCGCGTTCCCGCTCGACGTGCACGCCGACCGCGCGACGAGCGAGATCCAGTTCGGGCATATCCACCGGCCGACGCACGCCAACACCTCGTGGGACGCGGCTCGCTTCGAGACCGTCGCCCACCGCTGGGTGCACGTCGGCGAGCCGGGCTACGGCGTCGCGATCGCCAACGACGCGACCTACGGCCACGACACGCAGCGCTCCGCCGACGTCTCGCGTCCGGGCGCGACGGTCACGACCGTGCGGCTCTCGCTGCTGCGCGCCCCGCAGTTCCCCGACCCCGAGGCCGACCAGGGCGCGCACCGCATGCGCGTCTCGATCGCCCCGGGCGCCGGCATCCCCGAGGCGATCGAGGAGGGCTACCGCCTCAACCTGCCGCTGCGCACCTTCTCGGGTGTGGATGCCTCGGCGATCGAGCCGCTCGTCCGGGTCACCGGTGCCGTGGTCGAGGCGGTCAAGCTCGCCGAAGACGGTTCTGGCGACGTCGTCGTGCGTGCGTACGAGCCGCATGGCGCCCGCGCGCGGGCCCGGCTCGAGGCATCCTTCGACGCAGCGGCCGAATCGACCGACCTGCTCGAGCGCCCGCTGTCGGGCACGGCCGGCACGGGAGCCGGCGTCGGCGTCGCGATCGCCGACGCCGGCCCGCGTGCGTGGGAGTTCGACCTGCGTCCCTTCCAGGTCGTGACCCTGCGCCTGCGGAGGAGTCGCTGACCGGTCCTCTGACACTGATGCCGATACGGCATCAGTGTCAGAGGGGCCCGACCTCATCGGTCGGGCGCGGCCCTCGTCGGTCTCGTATCGAGACCACGCCCGCGGTCGGGCCTTCGTCGGTCGAGTAGGCGCGCAGCGCCGTATCGAGACCACGCCCCGGTCGGGCCCTCGTCGGTCGAGTAGGCGTGCAGCGCCGTATCGAGACCACGCCCCGGTCGGGCCCTCGTCGGTCGAGTAGGCGCGCAGCGCCGTATCGAGACCACGCCCGCGGTCGGTTCGGAGTTCAGCCCCAGAACCCCCCGATGCGCTCGGCCAGGTCGCGGCCGCGTGCGAACCCGGCCCGTGCCGCGGCGGGTCGCAGCGCGAGGTTCATCGCGTTGTCGAACAGGTGCTGGTCGTCGCTCGTCGGGAAGATCGTCTCGACCCGGCTGCCGCCCGCGCGAAGCGCGTCGACCTGATCCGCGAGGCGCAGCCTCCACTCGTGGGGGAACCGGGTGCGGCCGCCGAACGGCGAGAGCACGAGCACGCGTTCGTGGCCGGCCGAGAGGTCGGCGTTCTCGGCGTTCGTGCGGTAGCCGCCGTCGATGTAGAACCGATCGCCGATGCGATACGCGAAGCCGCCCGCGCAGCTCGCCGCCACGGCGTCGACGAGCTCGACCCCGCTGTCGCGGTCGAACACGACGGGATCGCCGGTCTCGGCGTCGACCGCGGTGAGGAGCACGGTTCGCTCCGGCCATTCCGGGCTCGTGAAGCGCGAGGCGACGGTCGCGCGCCAGCGCGCCTGCTGGGCGTCGTCCGACGAGGCATCCAGTTCGAGCGCCGAGACGCCCATCCGGCGACGCATGTCGTCGGCGTCGCTCGAGGCCTCGATGATCGCGCCCGTTCGCGCGAGGTGGTCCACGGGGCGTCGGGCCGACGGGCGCCCGGCGTCGGACGCGCGGGCGTTTCCGGCCCAGGCCTGGCCTGAAGCAGGGGCCTGCGCACGTTGCGGCGGGGCCGCATCGACCGTCGCGGCGTACAGCTCGGCGGGGGGCGCACCGGCGAGCTGAGCCGCCGCGGTCGATCCGGCCGAGGTACCGATGGTCACGTCGGGTGCGGTCACGTCGATGCCGGCGTCGGCGAGGCCGGCGACGACGCCGATCAGCCAGGCGTTGCCGGTCGATCCGCCGCCGCCGAGCACGAGTGCCCGCGCGCCCGACCTGGGGATGCGCCCTGTGGCGTCGACGAGCCGGGGAGATGAAGAAGGTGTGGTGTGCATGGGAGTCGCCTTTCGCGATGTGCCGTTCGGCGCTCCCGGCGGCGACTACCTCAGTCGCGGATCGTGGACTGCAGGGGAGCGCCCACTGATACTGCGTTCATGGGTCTCACCTCCTGCCGTCGAAACACGATCAACGGGGACGGTAGCACGACGGGGTTCACCGCGGCAATCGCGGTCGCCCGCCCGGCGTAGGCTCGCGAGCATGACTGAACCCGAAGCCGGCATCGCGCCGACGGGCACGCGCGACGTGCCCGTCGCGCGGCACGAACCCCGCCCCGACCGCCGCGCGCGCATCGCCGTGCAGGTGAAGCCGCAGCACGCGAGCTACGCCGAGCTGCGGGCCGCCGTCGTGGCAGCCGAGAACGCGGGTGCCGACGTCGTGCTCGGCTGGGACCACTTCTTTCCGCTCAGCGGCGACCTCGACGGCGCGCACCTCGAGGCGTGGACGCTGCTCGCCGCGTTCGCCGAGGTGACCGAGCGGGTCGAGCTCGGCGTGCTCGTGTCGTCGACCGGGTATCGCAACCCGCAACTGCTCGCCGACATGGCGCGCACGGTCGATCACATCAGTGCGCGGGGCGGCGAGGGTCGGCTGATCCTCGGCATCGGCGCGGGCTGGTTCGAGCGCGACTACGCGGAGTACGGCTACGAGTTCGGCACGGCCCCCGAGCGCCTGCGCAAGCTGCGCGCCGACCTGCCGCTCATCCGCGAGCGGTGGACGAAGCTCAACCCGCCGCCGACGCGGGCCATCCCCGTGCTCATCGGCGGCGGCGGCGAGCAGGTCACGCTGCGCATCGTCGCGGAGCACGCCGACATCTGGCACGGTTTCGGCGACGCCGAGCAGATCGCGCACAAGCATGCGGTGCTCGACGACTGGTGCCGCCGCATCGGCCGCGATCCCGCCGACATCGAGCGGAGTGCGGGCGTCTCGCCGAAGCCCGGTCGCTACGCCGAAGACCTCGACGACTACCCGGGCCACGCCGACGCGCTGTACGCGGTCGGCACGCGGCTCTTCACGGTCGGGCTCGAAGCCGCGACCGGGTGGGACCTCGGCCCGGTTCGCGAACTCGTCGCCTGGCGCGACGAGGTGAACGCGCGCGTCGACCGCTGACGCCTCAGCCGTCGTGCACGAGGAGGCGCACCTCGATCACGTCGCCCTCGCCGATCTGCTCGGCGTCGAGCACCGCGCGCTTCACGGGCAGCGCGTAGGTGTCGCCCGACGGGAAGATCGACGTCGTCCACGTCGTGCCGCCGACCGTCGCCGTCACCCGGACGGAGTCGAAACCACGAGGCATCCGCGGCCGATCTGCGATGTCGGCGCTCGGCTCGGGCGGCACGTCGACGAAGAACCAGTTGCGCCGTGACGCCCACTCGTAGATCTCGGCCGAGAACACGACGTGGATGCCGCCGGCGGGGTCGGTCTCGCGCATGCGGTCATCGTACGGCGACCGGCCGACACCGGCGCCGGCACGACGTCCGATTCCCGCTCGTCGCACCGGCACCGGGCGCCCCGAACGGGGAGAGGATGGAGGCATGACCCGACGCCACGCCACGCTGACGACGCCCCTCGGCGACCTGCTCGTCGTCGCCGACGGCGACGCGCTCGCGGGCATCTACTTCCCGGGGCACTGGCATCCGCCGGTCGCGGGCACGATCGGCGTCGAGGTCACCGCGCGCGACGACGCGCTCATCACGCGGCTCGGCGTCGAGCTCGACGAGTACCTCGCCGGCACGCGCACCGCCTTCGACCTGCCGACCGCTCCCGAGGGCGACGAGTTCCAGCACGCGGTGTGGGACATGCTGCGCCGGATTCCGCTCGGCACGACCGTGACCTACGGCGAGCTCGCCGACCGGCTCGGCGACCGCAACCTCGCCCGCCGCGTCGGCGGGGCGGTCGGCCGCAACCCGCTCAGCATCATCGTGCCGTGCCATCGCGTCGTCGGCGCCGACGGGTCGCTCACGGGCTACGCCGGCGGCCTCGAACGCAAGCGATACCTGCTCGAACTCGAGGGTGCGCCGGTGGTCGCGCAGGCGCGGCTCTTCTAGCGAGCGGCGCACCCGGCTTCATCTGTTGCGGAATGCAACGCGCGAGCGTAGCGTTGCATATGACAACAGAAGGAGACGGGAATGACGAAGCGCACCACCCGCGACGAGGACGCCGCAGCGATCCTGCGCGAGCTCATCGTCATCACCCGACGCGGCGTCGCCGACGCCCGCACCGCGCCGCTCAGCCTCAGCATGACCGACCAGTCGATCCTCGGCTACATCGTCGACCACCCCGGCTGCCGCTCCGTCGACATCGCCGAGGCGTTCCGGCTCAACCGATCGACCGTGTCGCGTCAGCTCGCGGGGCTCGTCCGGCTCGGCGTCGTGAGAGAGATCGCGGATGCCTCGGGCCGAGGCCGTCCGCTCGAGCTGACCGACGCGGGCTGGGCCGCCTACGACGAGGCCATCGAGCTGCTGCAGGGCGTCGTCGGCCGCCATCTCGACGGCTGGAGCGACGCGGAGGTCGCGCGCTTCGCCGGCGACCTCACCCGGTTCAACGACGCCGCGAGCGACGGCGATCGGCCGCGGCATCCCACCGACGAGCGCGCCGGCTGAGACGCGCAACGCCCCACGAGGGCGCACCGACCCCGCCCCACGAGGGCAGAACAGGAAGAAGGAACACCATGACCGCAGTGCAGCACGTGACCGTGCTCGGAACCGGAGTGCTCGGCTCGCAGATCGCGTACCAGACCGCGTTCAGCGGGCTCGAGGTCGTCGCCTACGACCTCGACGACGCCGCGCTCGCCGCCGCGAAGCAGCGCTTCGAGAAGCTCGCCGCCACTTACGTCGAGGAGGGCGTCGCGGGCGCCGCCGACGGTGGAGCCCAGGCCGCGCTCGCACGCGTGAGCTACTCGGCCGACCTCGCAGGCGCCGTCGCGAACGCCGACCTCGTCATCGAGGCCGTGCCCGAGAGCATCGACATCAAGCGCGCCACCTACGAGAAGCTCGCCGCCGTCGCGCCCGAGCGCACCATCTTCGCGACGAACTCGTCGACCCTGCTGCCGAGCGCGATCGCCGACGCGACGGGCCGGCCCGACCGGTTCCTCGCCCTGCACTTCGCGAACCGCATCTGGGCGCACAACACCGCCGAGATCATGGGCACGCCCGCGACCGACCCGGCCGTCTACGCGACGGTCGTCGAGTTCGCGAAGACCATCGGCATGGTGCCGATCGAGATCAAGAAGGAGCAGCCCGGCTACGTGCTCAACTCGCTGCTCGTGCCGTTCCTCTCGGCGGCCGGCCAGCTGCTCGTCGACGGCGTCGCCGAGCCCGAGGCGATCGACGCGACCTGGCGCATCGGCACCGGCGCGCCGATGGGTCCGTTCCAGATCTACGACATCGTCGGGCTCACGACGGCCTACAACATCTCGACGATGGGCGGCCCGAAGCAGCAGGAGTTCGCGGCGCTCATCAAGGAGCGCTACATCGACCAGGGCAAGCTCGGTGTCGCGACCGGCGAGGGGTTCTACCGCTACGGCGAGTGATCGCCGATCGCCGGTCGAGTAGCGCCCGACGCAGGAGGACGCGTATCGAGACCCCTCGCGAGGTCTCGATACGCGTCGCCGCGCGACCACCGGCCGGCGTCAGTCGAGCAGGTGATCCAGCGCCCGACCCATCCAGGCCGCTCGAGTCGCGGCATCCGAGATGCCCTCGAACCCGAAGCCGGTCATGAGCGAACCCGGCGTCGCCACGACCGCCGCCTCGGGGAACCCGGCGGCCGTCGTCACGATGAAGTCGTTCGGGTTCGGCGCGCTGCCGGGCGGCGGCCCGGTGACCTCCCAGCCGCCAGTGTCGCCGTTCTCGAACGACGTCGTGCCCTCGCCCGTCGACACCTCGATGTCGTCGACGAAGACGCCGAGTCCCTGCGTGGCCCAGTCGCTGATGTACGCGATCGACACCTCGACCTGGCCGCCCGAGAAGCCGCTGAGGTCGACCGACCACTGCTGCCAGCCGCCCGAGTTGCCCGAGGCGGCCTGCCACGATCCCGTCGTGCCGGTCGACGTGCACGTGCTCGCGTCGGCGTCGTAGGTCTGGTAGTGGTCGAGCTGCGGGTGCAGCTCGCGCCACCCGGCCGGGCAGCTCTCGCCGACGCTGTCGCTCGTCGCGCCGTTGGCATCGGGCAGCGTCGTCCAGTCGTCCTGTCCGACGGTGTGCGCCTCGACGGCGACGTGGTCCCAGTTCTCCTCGGTGTCGTACGACGTCCAGAACGACAGGTCGGCGCCGCCCGCGGGCACGTCGATCGTGCGCGTCAGGCGCTTGTACGAGACGTCGCCGATCTGCGAGTACGCGTAGGCGTCGCCGGTGTGCGGCTCGAACGGACCGCCCTCGCGGTCCCACCGTCCCGCGACCCAGCTGTCGAACTGCGGGTACTGCTGCGGGTCGAGGATGCCGCTCGTCGTGATGAACGAGTTGCTGTGATCCTGGTTCGGGGCGTTGTCGCCGCTGCCGAAGCCCCAGTCGAGGCCGGTGAACGGCGTGTCCACGCCGAGCACGTCGAGCAGCTCGCCGTCCTCGGTCGTGCCGGCGTCGTCGACGACGAGGTAGGCGCCGAGCCAGTACTGCAGCGTGTCGTTCATGGCGTCGCCCGAGCCGCCGAGCGGCCGGCAACGCGCCAGCACCCCATCGGCGGTGCGGCACTGCGCGTTCGCGGCAGTCGGGTCGTAGAGCTGGTCTGTTCCCGAGTACTGCGTTCCGGCGTACTTGCCGGTGTAGAGCACCTGGCCGCCCTCGTTGAGGAAGTCGCGCACCTCGAGGGTGTTGTCCATCGCGAGTCGCGAGGCGGTGCCGCCCGGCCAGCCGGGTTCGCGCGTGATGATGTCGTCACCCGTGTACCAGATGACGGCGTCGTAGTGCGAGAGCACCCCGAGGGCGTCGGGGGCGGTGCGGGCATGGTCGTCGACGTCGTAGACGTCGTAGCCGGTGCCGTTCGCCTCGAGCGCCTCCTCGTAGTAGTCGAGGTACTGGGGCTCGGTGACGCCCTGCACGGGCGAGGCGCCCGTGTAGTCCTCGGCCGAGAGGATCAGCACGTCGTCGGTCGACTCCTCGACCGCCGTGTACGTGAACGAATCGCTCGTCTCGCCGCCGCCTTCGAACCAGACCTCGACTTCGTCGCCGGGATCGGTGCCGGTGACGACGCCGCTCATGATCCGGTAGTACGCCCCGGTCTTGCCGCCGTAGCGCTCACCGCCGGTCCACTCCTCGGTCGTCGCGCTCACCGGGTCGTCGCCGTTGATCGAGTACTTGAGCGTGACGTCGCCCAGGTCGCGCTTCGCGATGACGCGCACCTCCTGCGGGTCGCCGTAGGAGTAGTCGAAGGTGAGGTCCGCGAGCGGCAGGCCCGCCTTGTAGGTGTCGTCGCTCTCGAGGTAGAAGGGCTTCGTCTCGAGGCCGAGGTGCGACACGGGGTCATCGGGGTCGGCCGCCGACTTCGCGACGTCCATCGCGAACGGCAGTGCGCGCTCGAACTCGGCCTGCACCTGCGCCTCGTCGTCGGGGAACACGAACCCGCCGCCGGCCGGGAGGCCCTCGCCGAGTTCGGGCGTCCACGCGAGGGTGCCCCGCTGCGAGTGCGCGAAGTCGGTCGTCTCGCCGTTCGTCACGTACAGCACGTCCGACGAGAGCCCCGGCTCGAAGTCGGGGATCGCCGGGTCGTCGCGGTTGCCCGAGAGTGCGTAGTAGATCGGGTCGTCGGCCGTCGGCGTGCCGGTCTGCCAGCCCTCCGCGTAGAGCAGCCACTGCCCGAACGAGTGGTAGTTGACCTGGAACGAGAAGTCGGCCCGGTCGAACAGCGATATCATCGCCTGCGTCTCGGGCTCCGACCCGGCCGATGGGCCGCGGTACGTGTCGCTCGAGATCTGCGATGATGACCCCTCTTCGTCGTAGCCGAAGTGCTCGGGGTAGTTGCGGTTCGGGTCGACGCCGTCGGCGCGCGTGATCTGGCCGTCGTTGTCGTTGTCGCGCAGGTTCTTGCGCCACAGCCGCTCGTGGTCGAACGTGTACTGGTAGCCGTCGGGGTTGGCCACGACGAGGAACCAGAACTCGTTCTGGCGCAGGAGGTTCTTGATCTCCTGGTCGCCGCTCCGCCAGCCGTCGACGAAGTGGTGCAGCAGGCGGCGGTTGACCTCGGTCGAGATCCACTCGCGGGCGTGCTGGGTCGAGCTGTAGAGCACCGCGGGCCGGGCGCCGTCGGGCGTCGCCTTCGCGGCCTGGGTGACCTTGAGCGCGATGAGCTCGCGACCCTCGTAGGTGTGCCCGAGCACCTCGAGCTTCACCACGTTCGGGTTCTTCTTCGCGAGCGAGTACAGCTCGTCGCGGATGCCGCCCTGCTCGTCCCACGACCGGAATACGTCGTATCCCGAGGCGGCCTGCTCTTCGGCGAGCTGCCGGGCGGACTTGCCGTCCTTGTTCTTCTTGACGGCGACGTCGAGGCCGCGGGCCTGCAGGCCCTTCGCCTCGTCGGCCGTGAGCACGAGGTCGACGCTGACGCCGGCCTCGGTGACCGTGCGGTTCGCGACGTCGAACCCGGCGGCGGCGAGCTCGGCGGCTTCGTCGCCGCTGACCTGGGCCGTGTACATGTCGAGCGCGCCGTCGTCCTCGGCGGCGTTGGCGCCGACGGGACCCACCATCGTGAACGTCAGCGCGAGTGCGGCGGCGACGAAGACGACGCGATTGCGTATGGAGCGATTTCCAACCATGAGGGGACTCCTTCGGTCCGTCCCGGCCGAGGGCGGATCGTGACGACGTCCGTGTCCGTTGGAAAAGGTCGCCACGCCTCTGGCGTTCGCTGCGGACCCTACGGCACAGCCTTCCGCGACCCGCTCTCGCCTGTCAAGGCGTTGATGAGGATTGCTCGAAGGATTTCGGGCGGCTCGGCCGGTCCGGCGTCGCTCCGCGGCGCCGGCGGCGCCGACCTCAGCCGGCACCGGCCCCAGCCGGCGACGACCTCAGCCGGCGTCGACCTCAGCCGGCGCCGACCCCAGCCGGCGACGACCTCAGCCGGCGTCGCGATCGCGACGCTTCGGCCGCGGCTCGTCGAGGCCCATGCGCACCCGCGTGCGCCGGCGTTCGACGACGATGAACACCGAACCGAGGATCCAGAGCGGCATCTGCGTGAGGAACGCGATGCGGAACGCCTCGAGCGTGTAGGTCTCGGGCGTGCCGGCGCCCTGCAGGTCCATGGCGAGGCCGATCAGGAAGATCGCGATGAGGCCCGCGATGAAGCCGCCGCCGTTGACGATGCCCGTCGCCGTGCTGAGGCGGTGGCTCGGGTTGTGCGTGCGGGCGTGGTCGAACGCGATCATCGACGCCGGTCCCCCCGTCGCGAGCGCGAGGGCGAGCAGGAGCAGCAGCCAGATCGGCGCCGGCCCGGGCCACACGATGACGATGAGCCACGCGACGGCCTGGATGGCGATGGTCGGCAGCACGAGCATGCGCGATCGGCGCAGGGGATGCCGCGCCGAGAGCGCCCCCATCACCGGCCCGACGAGCATGCCGAACACGACGAACGCGCTCACGACGAGCGATGCCGTCGCGGGCGAGAGTCCCTCGCCGGCCGTCAGGAACGGGAACCCCCACAGCATCACGAACGCCGTGCCCGCGAACGGGGTCGTGAAGTGCGACCAGAAGGCGAGCCGCGTGCCGGGGTGCCCCCACGACTCGCGGAAGCCCTGGCGCAGGTCGGCCGACGAGCGGACGACCGCGATGGCACCCGTCTCGGTGTTGACCGAGACGTCGGCGTCGCTCGTCGGCGGGTGGTTGCGGATCACCGCGAACGTGAGCACCGCGAAGAGCGCGCCGAGGCCGGCGAGGCTGCCGAACGCGACGGTCCAGCTCGTCGCGTGCAGGAGGGCGGCCATCGGCAGCAGCGCGAGCAGCTGGCCCGTCTGGCCGACGATGCCCGTCATCTGCACGACGAACGGCGCCCGTTGCTGCGGGAACCAGGTCGCCACGACGCGCAGCACGCTCGGGAAGACGGCGGCGTCGCCCGCACCGAGCAGCACGCGGGCGAAGATCGCCGTGCCGACGTCGGTCGACAGGGCCATCACGAGCTGGCCGACCGCCATGAGCACCATGCCCGCCGTCACGATCGGGCGGGCGCCGAACCGGTCGAGCAGCAGGCCGACGGGGATCTGCATGCCGCCGTAGACGAAGAGCTGGATGACCGCGAACATCGACAGCGTCGAGGCATCCGCATCGAACCTGACGGCCGCATCGGCGCCGACGGCGCCGAGGGAGGTGCGATTGGTGACCGAGACGACGTAGGCGGCGACGCCGACGCCCCAGACCAGCCACAGCCGCCAGGGTCGCACGGGCTGGGGGAGGATCGTCACCGATCCATTCTCACCCCGGTCGCCGTACACATCGAATCGCTTCGAACGCTCGGGCCGGAACACGAAGGAGCGGACGCCCCGAAGGGCGCCCGCTCCCGCGCGATGCGATCGACTCGAGCGACTACTCGCTCGCCTCGATGATCTCCTCCTCCATGCCCTTCAACAGGGCCGACTCGGGCTCGACGTCGGACGACGTCACGATCGTGCCGTCGCCGAGCGCCTCCTCGGCGTCGAGGTCGGTCGCGGCCTGCTCGAACTGCGAGTTGTAGAGGCGGTAGTACGCGCCCTTCGCGGCGATGAGCTCGTCGTGGTTGCCCTGCTCGACGATGTCGCCGTGCTCCATCACGAGGATGAGGTCGGCGTCGCGGATCGTCGAGAGACGGTGCGCGATCACGAACGAGGTGCGACCCTCGCGGAGCGCCGCCATCGCGTGCTGCAGCAGCAGCTCGGTGCGGGTGTCGACCGAGCTCGTCGCCTCGTCGAGGATGAGCACGCTCGGCTGCGCCACGAACGCTCGCGCGATCGTGATGAGCTGCTTCTCGCCCGCCGAGACGTTCGACGCGTCCTCGTCGAGCACGGTGTCGTAGCCCTCGGGCAGCGAGTGCACGAACCGGTCGACGTAGGTGGCCCGCGCGGCGGCGATGATCTCGTCGTCGGTGGCGTCGGCACGGCCGTAGCGGGTGTTCTCGCGGATCGATCCGGCGAACAGCCACGGGTCCTGCAGCACCATGCCGGTCTTCGCCCGCACGTCGTGGCGCGTGAGGTCGGCGATGTCCTGCCCGTTGAGCAGGATGCGACCCGAGTTCAGCTCGTAGAACCGCATGATGAGGTTCACGAGCGTCGTCTTGCCGGCGCCCGTCGGGCCCACGATCGCGACCGTCTGCCCGGGCTCGACCCGGAACGACAGGTCCTTGATGAGCGGGCGGTCGGGGTGGTACGAGAACGCGACGTGCTCGAAGACGATCGTGCCGTCTCCGTCGACCGGCGCCGGGGCGTCGGCCGCGTCGGCCTCCTGCTCGTCGGCGTCGAGCAGCTCGAAGACGCGCTCGGCCGAGGCCGTGCCCGACTGCACCACCGCGGCCATGCCGCCGAGCTGCGACAGGGGCTGCGAGAACTGCTGCGAGTACTGGATGAACGCCTGCACGTCGCCGAGGCGCAGCGCGCCGCTCGCGACCATGATGCCGCCGAGCACGGCGATGCCGACGTACTGCAAGTTTCCGATGAAGGTCATCGCGGGCATCATGATGTTCGACAGGAACTGCGCCTTGAACGAGGCCTCGTACAGCTCCTGGTTCTCGGCCTTGAACGCCTCGCGGCTCGAGGCCTCGCGGCCGTACACCTTGACGAGGGCGTGGCCCGAGAACGACTCCTCGACCCGGGCGTTGAGTCGGCCGACCTTGCGCCACTGGGTGCCGAAGGCCTTCTGCGACTTCGGCCCGATGACGCCGAAGATCACGCCCATGAGCGGCAGCGAGACGAGCGCCACGAGCGAGAGCTGCCACGAGATCGAGAACATCATGACGAGCACGCCGATGACGGTGAGCACGTTCGTGAGCGCGCTCGACAGCGACTGCTGCATCGTCTGCGTGATGTTGTCGATGTCGTTCGTGACGCGCGAGATCAGCTCGCCGCGCTGCACCTTGTCGAAGTAGCTGAGCGGCAGCCGGTTGATCTTCGCCTCGACGTCCTCGCGCAGCTTCCACATCGCGCGCACCATGATGACGTTCACGACGTAGCCCTGGATCCACATGAGGATGGACGACGCGATGTAGAGGAACAGCACCAGGATGACGACCTGGCTGAGGGCGACGAAGTCGATGCCCTCGCCGGGCACGAGGTTCATCGCCTCGACCATGTTGGCCTGGTCGGTCTGGCCGGCGGCGTTCAGCTGGTCGACCACCTGCTGCTTCGTGACGCCGGGCGGCATCTGCGCCGAGATGAACCCCTCGAAGATGAGGTTGGTCGCCTCGGCGAGCACCTTCGGCGCCCACACGGTGAGCACGACGCCGATCGCGCCGAGCACCGAGGCCATCGTGAATCCGAAGGCGTGCGGCTTCAGCAGCCCGAGCAGGCGCCCGAACGACTTGCGGAAGTTCGCGGCCTTGCCCGGCGCGACACCGCCGCTCCAGTCGTCGGCGCTGATGCGGGCCTGCTCGGCCATCTCGAGCTCGAGCTTCTCGTCGTCGGTGAGCTCGGGTTCTGCGGTCTTGGGGCTCTGGTCGGTCATCGTGCGGCCTCCACTCCGAGCTGGGATTCGACGATCTCGCGGTACGTCTGGCACGTCTCGAGCAGCTGCTCGTGGGTGCCGATGCCCACGGCGACGCCGTCGTCGAGCACGACGATGCGGTCGGCGTCGGTGATCGTCGACACGCGCTGCGCGACGACGACCTTGGTCACGTTCGGCAGTTCGCGCCAGAGCGCCTGCCTGAGCCGCGCGTCGGTCGTCAGGTCGAGCGCCGAGAACGAGTCGTCGAACACGAGGATGTCGGGCCGGTGCACGATCGCGCGGGCGATCGCGAGCCGCTGGCGCTGGCCGCCCGAGACGTTGGTGCCGCCCTGCGCGATCTTGCCGTCGAGCTGCCCCTCCATCTCCTCCACGAAGTCGCGGCCCTGGGCGATCTCGAGCGCGTGCCAGAGCTCTTCGTCGGTCGCGTCCTCGCGGCCGAACCGCAGGTTCGACGCGACGGTGCCGGTGAAGAGGAACGGTCGCTGCGGGACGAGCCCGATCGTCTTCCACAGGAGGTCGAGGTCGGCCTCCCGCACGTCGACGCCGTTCACGAGCACGCTGCCCTCGGTCGTGTCGAACAGGCGCGGCAGCAGCGAGACGAGCGTCGTCTTGCCGGCGCCCGTCGATCCGACGATCGCGAGCGTCTCGCCCGGCTCGGCCTTGACCGTGATGCCGCTGAGCACGGGGTGCTCGGCGCCCGGGTACGTGAAGCCCGTGCCGCGGAACTCGACGGTTCCGGGCGTCGGGAACTCGGTGACGGGGTTCGCGGGGCGTGCGAGCGTCGTGTCGACGTCGAGCACGGCCCCGATGCGCTCGGCCGACACGGCCGCGCGCGGGATCATGATCGTGATGAAGCTCGCCATCATGACGCCCATCAGGATGAGCATGACGTACTGCATGAAGGCGAAGAGCACGCCGATCTCGGTGTTGCCCTCGTCGACCTCGATCGCGCCGAACCAGATCACGCCGACGAGCGTGACGTTGAGCACGAGCATGACGAGCGGGAACATCAGCACGAAGAGCGAGCCGACCTTGCGGCCGACCACCATGATGTCGGTGTTCGCCTCGCGGAAGCGCGCCTCCTCGATGTCTTCGCGCACGAACGCGCGCACGACGCGGATGCCCGTGAGCTGCTCGCGCATGATGCGGTTCACGCCGTCGAGCTTCACCTGGTACGAGCGGAAGAGCGGCACCATGCGCCAGATGATGAGGCCCGCGACGATGAGCAGGGTGGGCACCGCGACCGCGATGATCCAGCTGAGGCCGATGTCGACCGACAGCGCCTTGTAGATGCCGTAGAACGCCATGATCGGTGCGGCGACGAGGAACGTCGAGCCCATCATCGCGAGCATCTGCACCTGCTGCACGTCGTTCGTGTTGCGGGTGATGAGCGAGCCGGGGCCGAACGTCGACACCTCGCGCTCGGAGAAGCCCGACACGCGCTCGAACACGTCGTCGCGGATGTCGCGGCCGAGCTTCATCGCGGCCATCGCGGCGAACCACGTCGCGACGAGCTGCGTGACGATCTGCAGCAGCGACATGCCGAGCATGACGGCGCCCGACTGCCAGATGACCTCGGTGTCGCCCTTGGCGACGCCGTCGTCGATGATCTGCGCGTTGAGCGTCGGCAGCTGGAAGTTGGCGTAGGCGGCGACGATCTGGAACGCCAGCACGCCGAGTAGGAGAGGCCAGTAGGGCCTCAGGTATCTGAACAGGAGTCTTCCGAGCATGTGATCTCCAGGAATCGCGAACGGCGTTGGCCTCGGTCACGGCGGGTTCGTGCGCGCACGACCGCGGGCAGGGCTGATGACCCGTGCGCCCGGCTGCATCGTCGCACCCCCGTCCGACATTGCAGCGTTACAGCCAAACACGCACCCTCCCGGGACGCAAGCGGACCGGGGCATCCGACCCACTCCGTTCACCGAGGGCGAAATCCGACGCGACCTGCGGGTTGAGGAGGGAGCGCCGCGACGTCTCGAAACCCGGCGCGAGCGACCAGAATGACGGGTGGAGGTCGACGATGACGCTGACGCACGAGGTGCAGAACCAGGTTCCGCCGCGAGAGGCGGTCGACGAGTACACCGCGAACGCGCCGCTCGTCGAGGCGGTCGGGCGGTGGGGCCGGGATGCCGCGGCCGCGGCCGCACGCGAGCACGCGGCATCCGCGCCCGGGGCCGCCGGCGACGACCTCGCCGCGATCGGCCGGCACGTCGGGTCGGCCGCCTTCCAGCGCGACGCCGAGCGCGCGAACACGCATCCGCCCGTGTTGCACACTCACGATCGGTGGGGCCGGCGCATCGACGAGGTCGAGTACGACGACGCCTACCATCGCGTGCTCGGGGCCGCCGTGGCCGCCGGCGCGCACACGGGCGCCGCCGCGGCGCCCGGGCCGGGCGCGAACGTCGACCGCGCCGCCGCGTTCCTCCTCTTCGCGCAGGTCGAGCCGGGGCACGCCTGCCCCGTCTCGATGACGCATGCCGCGGTGCCGACGCTCGAGCTCGCGGCATCCGGCCTTCGCGACGACTGGATGCCGCGGCTGCTGAGCCGCGAGTACGACCCCGCCCTCGACGGAGTCGGCGCACCGAAGGCGTCGGCGCTCATGGGCATGGCGATGACCGAGAAGCAGGGCGGCTCCGACGTGCGCGCCAACACGACCCGCGCCGAGCGGCGGCCCGGCGGCGGCCTCGCGCCCGAGTGGGGCGCCGAGTACGCGCTCACCGGGCACAAGTGGTTCTGCAGCGCGCCCATGAGCGACGCGTTCTTCGTGCTCGCGCAGGCGCCGCACGGGCTCAGCTGCTTCTTCGTGCCGCGCGTGCTGCCCGACGGATCGCGCAACGTGTTCCGCATCCAGCGGCTGAAGGACAAGCTCGGCAACCGCTCGAACGCGTCGAGCGAGATCGAGCTCGACGGCACGACCGCGTGGCTCGTCGGCGACGAGGGGCGCGGGGTCGCGACGATCGTGCAGATGGTCACGCGCACCCGCCTCGACTGCGTCATCGGCTCGGCGGCCGGGATGCGGCAGGCCGTCGCCGAGGCCGCCTGGCACGTGCGGCACCGCCAGGCGTTCGGGGCGCTGCTCGTCGACCAGCCCGCGATGACGGCGGTGCTCGCCGACCTGGCGCTCGAGTCGGAGGCGGCGACCTGGACGGCCATGCGGCTCGCGCGGGCCTACGACGCGGGCGACGCGGATGCCGCGGAGTCGGCGTTCCGCAGGCTGGCGACCGCCGTGGCGAAGTACTGGGTGTGCAAACGCGGCGCGGGCCACGCGGCCGAGGCGCTCGAGTGCCTCGGCGGCAACGGGTACACCGAGGCCTTCCCGCTCGCGCGGCGGTATCGCGAGCAGCCGCTGCTCGCGATCTGGGAGGGATCGGGCAACGTCATCGCGCTCGACGTGCTGCGCGTGCTCGCCCGCGAGCCCGAGGCGTTCGAGGCGTTCTTCGCCGAGGTGGGGAAGGCGGCCGGCTCGTCGCGCGCGTTCGACGCCGCGCTGACCTCGTCGCAGGAACTCGTGCGATCGCTCGGCGCGACGCTCGCGGGCGGTTCCGACGGCGCGGGATCGGCGGCGCTGCGGGCGCGCGAACTGACCGAGCGGCTCGCGCTCGTGCTGCAGGGGTCGCTGCTCGTGCGCTTCGCGCCCCAGCCGGTCGCCGATGCGTTCGTGCGCACGCGGCTCGGTGGCGAGGGCGGTTCGCAGTTCGGGGTGCTGCCCGCGGGGGTCGACCTCGCGGCGCTCGTCGACCGGGCGTGACGCGGGAGCTGCCCGACGATGGAGTCGCCGCTTCGCTGGTTGACGAGCGCCGACGCGTCGCCTCCGCTGGTTGAGGAGCGTCGACGCGTCCCTTCCGCTGGGTGAGGAGCGCCGACGCGTCCCCTTTCGCTGGTTGAGGAGCGCCGACGCGGAGCGGCGACGCGTCCCTTTCGCTGGTTGAGGAGCGCCGACGCGAAGCGGCGACGCGTCTCGAAACCCTCGGCACGAGCGGCTCGTTGTAGCGGGCCGCGCCGCCCCGAGGCATCCGCCTCAGACCGGCCGGTAGTACGCGACGATCACGCCCTTCGGAGTGGTGATGCTTCGGGTGAGTTCGAGCTGCAGGTAGGTGTCGCCGAACATGCGCGTGCCCGTGCCGAGCACGAGCGGATGGATGATCAGCACGTACTCGTCGATCAGGCCCGCGGCCGCGAGCGAGCGCACGAGCTCGCCGCTGCCGAGGATGCCGAGATCGTCGCCGTCGGTCTGCTTGAGCTCGGCGACGGTGTCGGCGGCGTTGCCGACGAGCAGCCTCGAGTTCTGCCAGTCGAGGCGCGTGTGCGGGTCGCGCGAGACGACGAACTTGTCGGCGACGTTGAGGAAGGCCGTGAACGGGTTGCCGTCGGTCTGATGCGGCCAGAACGCGGCCATGCTGTCGTAGGTGCGCCGCCCGAAGAGCATGGCGCCGCCCTCGCCCATGCCGGCCGACATCTCGGAGGCGAGCACATCGTCGCTGTCGGGGATGGCCCATCCGCCGTACGGGAAGTGGCCGCGCCGGTCTTCGTCGGGGCTCGCCGGCGCCTGCATCACCCCGTCGAGCGAGACGTGATTGGTGACGGTGATCCTGCGCATGGGTTCATCCTGCGCCCGCCGGAGCGCCGCCGCCACCGGTTGATTCGCGCTCGCCGGTCGAGTAGCGGCGCCCGGGCGGGGCACCGCTCGGGGCGCCGCGTCGACCGTGGCCGGCGTCTGTGGATAACCGGCCCACCGCGCTTCGGGGCTCGCCTAGGGTGGTCGCCATGTCGATCTCACGCCCCGGCGCCGCTGCGCTCGCCGCGGCCGGCCTCGTCGGCGTGCTCGTCTTCGGGCTGAGCGCGTGCACGCCCGAGCCCGGGCCGAAGCCGTCGCCCACGCCGAGCGCGAGCTCCGCGCCGATCTTCGCGTCGGACGAAGAGGCGCTCGCGGCGGCGGTGAAGGCGTATGAGGCCTACGCGAAAGTATCTGACGAGATCGCTCACGACGGCGGGGCGGACCCAGCGCGGATTGAGTCAGTCGTGACTGCCGCGTACGCCGATTCAGCGAAAGACGACTTCGCGGCGCTAAAGAAACTCGGGCTGAAAATGAAGGGCGAGACTAGGCAGCAGAAGGCGCAACTCGTTTCCTATTCTGAGTCTGCGCAGGGCGCCGAGGTCTCGATTTACCTCTGTCAAGACCCATCCGGCGGACGCCTGTACGACGCGGACGGCAACGACGTGACTCCAAGTGATCGACCTGACCTGATTCCGTCTCAAGCGTTCTTCGTTTCGAGTGTTTCCGACCCAGCACGACTGCTTGTCGACGGAGTAGAGAAGTGGACCGGCGAAGACTTCTGCTAGCGGGCGCAGTATTGCTTGCCTTGCTGATTGCGCATCTAATCGGCTCGTCACCTGCGTACGCCGGCGGGGATGGCGGTTGTTCTCCGATCCTCGCTCAGGTTGGTTGTCCCGGCCCGGCTAGCGAGGGCAGTTTGACGTCTGAAGAAGCTCTCATCGAGGGCACCCAGCGAGGATCTGACGGCGGCGTCGAAGAAGGCAGCAGTGAGCGCGTCGGTGATAACGCGGATGGCAGGAGCGACGACTCTGAAGGATCCTTCGCGGAAGACCCCGGCCCGCGCGGCTCAACCGACGTGTGGTCGGGCGACAACTGGCAGCAGCTGTGCGGAGCGAACTTCGAAGGCGACTGCGCACGCTTGAACGAACCCGCACCCCCGTCGACTCCGCCGAAGCCGGGCGGCCCGGTCGTGGTCACGCTCCGCGACATCGCATCGTTCCGGCCGGCGCCGCCGGTGACCGTCATGGAGCCGAAGGGCTGGGCCGTCGTCGGGCTTCCGGCGAACTTCGTCGCCGAGGCCGAGTCGCAGGTCGTGTCGGGCACCCTGCTCGGGCGCACGGCCGAGGTGCGGTTCACGCCCGTCGGGTTCCGCTGGACGCACAGCGACGGCGCGGTCGTCGAGAGTGCATCGCCCGGCGCGACCTGGTCGGAGCTCGGGCTGAAGGAGTTCACCGAGACCGGCACGAGCCACGTCTACGCCGAGCGCGGCGAGTACACCGTGACGCTCGAAGTCGTGCTCTCGGCGGAGTACCGGTTCGGCGGCTCGGGCTGGCGGTCGATCGCGGGGGTGCTCGCGGTCGCGGGTGATCCGGTGCCGGTGCTCGTCGGCGAGGTCGACACCGTGCTCACGAACGGCGACTGCCGGGCTGACCCGTCGGGCCCCGGCTGCTGATCACGCTGCAGGCCGCGGCAGCCGAGTGTATTGCAGGAAGATACGGTCGATACCCCCGAATACGAGGGGCATCGACCGTATCTTCCTGCAATACGTGACGGCGTGGTCGCCCGGCGTCGCGACTCACCGCGAGAGAGCGACTCACCGCCAGAGGGCGACTCACCGCCAGAGAGCGACTCACCGCCAGAGAAACGGCGGGTGTCCTTCGCGCACCCCGCCGATCGCCGCGAGCCGCGCGAGGCGCACGGCGCCGTCGAGCGGCGACCCCGCGGGGGTGACGAGCGACGCGTCGGGCGCGAGCCGCGCGAACTCCGCGCGGAACGCCTCGGTGAACGCCTTGCCCGATGCGAAGACCCCGCCGACCCCGGCGGCACGGCGCGGCAGCGCCGGGTCGAGGGCGGCAACGAGGGTCGCGGCCACGAGGGCTCCGGCCGTCGACATGATGCGAACGGATGCCGCGTCGCCGAGCTCGGCGAGCCCCGAGACGTCCGCCGCGAAGCCCGCGAGCACCGCGCCGCGGTCGTCGCGCGTGTAGAGCTGGCCCGGCCAGGTGGGGGCGGGGCCGAACCGGGACTCCGCGGCCGACAGCAGCGCCGAGGCATCCCGCTCGAGGCCGTCGTGCGCCATGATCGCCGCCTTGAGGCCCTCGATGCCGATCCAGGCGGCCGAGCCGCGGTCGTCGTAGAGGTGCCCCCACCCGCCGACGCGTCGCCAGGTGTCGCGCAGGTCGGTGCCGAGCGCGATCGCGCCCGTGCCGACGGCGACCACCGCGCCCGGCGCGCCGCCGAGGGCACCGAGGTGGGCGGTGAGCGCGTCGATCGCGAGCGCGACCGGCGCGCCGCCGGCGGCCTCCGACAGGGCCGCGATCGAGGCCGCCGGGTTCGCGACGAGCGAGGCGAGTCCGGTCGCACCGATCGCGACGGCCGCGATCCGCGGCGCCCCTGCGCCCAGCCGGCCGCCGGCACCCGAACCCTCACCCGCAGCAGGAGCCGCGGCCGCCCCTCGCGCCCGCTCGATGAGCTCGAGCGCGACCGACAGCGCCGAGCTGCCGCCGCCGGTCACCGAGACCTGCGGCCCGTCGAGGCGCACGCGCCCCTCGCCGAAGGCGCCCGAGAGCGGTTCGAGCGCGGCGCGACTGCCCGTGCCGCCGATGTCGATGCCGAGCACGACTTCCAACTGTTCGGAAGTTTCTTGCAAAACTCGCGCCATTCCCGAATACTACTTCCAGAGTCACCAGTGTTGCGGATGCCGGAAACCCTACGTCCACAGCATCACATCCGGGCCTGACAGCCCACACACCAGCCGGGCGCTCGAGCGACGAGCACCCACGACCAGTTTCAACGAGGAGACCAACCGATGAACAAGCGCTTCCTCCCGATCGCCGCGCTCGGCCTCGCCGCCGCGCTCGGCCTGACCGCGTGTTCCAGCGGGTCGGGCGACGGCTCCGGCGACGGTGCCACGAACGCCGAAGGCCAGACGCTCAAGGTCTGGATCATGGAGGGCACCAACCCCGACTCCGACGCGTACTTCGACGAGGTGAGCGACGCCTTCACCGAGCAGACGGGGGCGAAGCTCGACGTCGAGTTCGTGCAGTGGGCCGACGCCCACGACCGCTTCGTCACGTCGATCGCGGGCGGCACCACGCCCGACGTCGCCGAGACCGGCACGACGTGGACGGCCGAGTTCGCCGACGCCGGCGCCCTCGCCCCGATCGGCGACTACGTCGACGAGGCGGGCCTCGGCGACGACCTCGTCGACGGCCTCGTCACGGCCGGCACCTACGACGACGAGCTCTACGGCATGCCCTGGTACGCCGGCGTGCGCTCGCTCGTCTACCGCGCCGACATCTTCGAGGAGCTCGGCATCGAGGCGCCCACCACGTGGGACGAGATCGTCGCCGCGGGCGACAAGATCAAGGCCGCGCACCCTGACATGATGGCCTTCGCCGTTCCGGGCGACGCCGAGTTCGGCGTCTACCCGTGGGTGTGGGGCGCGGGCGGCGAGGTCTCGACGCTCGAGGGCGACAAGTGGGTCTCGGGCATGGCCAGCCCCGAGTCGCAGGAGGGCATCGGCTTCTACACGGGCCTCGCGACCGAGCACGGCTTCTCGTCGGCCGGCGCCACCACGTGGAAGGAGACCGACGTCCTCGACAACTTCGCGCAGGGCAACATCGCCATGGCCCTCATGGGTTCGTGGACGCCCGCCGCGATCGTCGAGAAGAACGCCGAGATGGAGGGCAAGTTCGCCGCCACGCCGATCCCCGGCAAGGACGGCGGCATCGCCCCGTCGGTGCTCGGCGGCTCGCACCTCTCGATGTTCGAGACGGCGAAGAACAAGGACCTCGCGTGGGCCTTCATCGAGCTCATGACCACGGGTGAGTTCGCCAAGAAGTGGGGCGAGCAGTCGGGCTATTTCCCCGGCCAGAAGTCGCTCCTCGACGAGGCGATCGCCTCCGACGACCCGCTCGTGCGCCCCTTCGCGCAGCAGATGGTCGACGGCGGCGGCACGGTGCCGGTGACGCCGAAGTTCGGCGCCGTCCAGGCGAAGAAGACCACGAACACCGCCATGCAGGCGATCCTCTCCGGGCAGAAGACGGTCGAGCAGGCGCTCACCGACGCCGCCGCGGAGATGGACGAGATCATGAACGGCAACTGATTCCGTGTCGAACACCCTCCAGGTTCCGTCGGCCGTGCAGGGAGCTCCGGCTCCCCGCGCGGCCGGCGGGCCCGCCCGCAAGAGCCTCCTGACCCGGAGCCGCCCCTGGCTGCTGCTCGCGCCCGCCCTCGCGGTGCTCGCGGTGCTCATGCTGTGGCCGCTCGTGCGGGTGTTCCTCTTCTCGCTGCAGGACTACGGCCTGCGCGAGATCGTATCCGGCGAGCCGAACTGGATCGGCATCGCCAACTACGGCGAGATCTTCACGAGCCCCGAGCTCTACACCGTCGTGCTGCCGAACACGGTCGGCTTCGCGGTGCTCGCCGTCGCCGGCACGGTCGCCCTCGGCACCGCGGTCGCGGTGCTCATGGCGAGCCTCGGCCTCTTCTGGCGCACCGTCGTCGGCAGCGCCATCATGATCGCCTGGGCCATGCCCGCGGTCACCGGCACCTACGTCTGGATCTGGATCTTCGACGCCGATCGCGGCATCTTCAACGAGACCCTCGAGGCGCTCGGCCTCATCGACGAGCCGGTCAACTGGTTCACCAACCGCTACACGTTCTACGCGATCGTGCTGCTCAACGTCATCCACCACGGCTTCCCGTTCGTGGCGATCACCATCCTCGCGGGCCTGCTCGGCGTGCCGAAGGAGATGCTCGAGGCCGCCGAGATGGACGGCGCGGGCGCCTGGCGCCGCTTCTGGCGCATCATCGTGCCGAACCTGCGGCAGGTGTTCGCGGTCGTCATCATCCTGTCGACGATCTGGGACTTCAAGGTCTTCGCGCAGGTCTACCTCATGCCGGGCGGTTCGGGGTCGAACCGCGAGGCGCTGAACCTCGGCGTCTGGTCGTACGTCGAGTCGTTCGGACAGAACCGCTACGGCTTCGGCTCGGCGATCGCCGTGCTGCTGACCCTCGTACTGCTCGCGATCACGGTCGTGTACGTGCGCACCATGCTCAAGGAGGAGGAGCTGTGAGCACCGACACCGCGAACCGGGTGGATGCCGCGAGCCGGCGTCGCTCCGAGGCATCCGAGCTCATGGCCGGGGCGCGGCGCAGCCGCCGCACCGCCCGCAAGACCCGGGCCGCAGCCGGCAAGGCCGTGCTCGTGGTCGTCCTGCTGGCGTTCACCCTCTTTCCCGCGTTCTGGATGCTCTCGAGCGCGTTCGACGCGAAGGCCGGCGCCGGCGGGCAGCAGCTGCTGCCGCGCGAGTGGTCGCTCTCGAACTTCGAGTACGTGCTCACCGAGGGCGGGTTCGACGTCTTCCTGCGTAACTCGGCGATCGTCGCCCTCGTGACCGTGCTCGCGAGCGCCCTGCTCGCGCTGCTCGCCTCGGTCGCCGTCGCCCGGTTCCGCTTCCGGTTCCGCACGGCGATGCTGCTCATGATCCTCGTCGTGCAGATGGTGCCGCTCGAGGCGCTCGTCATCCCCCTGTTCGTGCAGGTGCGCGACCTGCAGCTGCTCAACACGCTGCTCGGCCTCATGATCGTGTACGTCGCGCTCTCGCTGCCGTTCGGCATCTGGATGCTGCGGGGCTTCGTGGCCGCGGTGCCCGTCGAGCTCGAGGAGGCCGCGTACATCGACGGCGCGAGCTGGGGCCGCATGTTCCGGTCGGTGCTGCTGCCGCTCGTCATGCCGGGCCTCGTCGCGACCAGCGTCTTCTCGTTCATCACCGCGTGGAACGAGTTCATCTTCGCCATGACCCTGCTCGGCGGGGCCACCGAGAACTACACGGTCGCGATCGGCCTCAAACAGTTCTTCGGGGAGCACTCGAACGAGTGGGGCTACATCATGGCCGCCTCCACGATCATCACGATCCCGGTGATGATCTTCTTCGTCATCGTCCAGCGTCGCTTGTCGAGCGGCCTCGTGGCCGGCGCGGTGAAGGGGTGACCGCCCTGGACGATCCCACCATCAGGGCTACGGTGGGCGGAGTGCTCTGGCCCGGCTTCCTCGGCCGGAGCACTCCGGAT
This sequence comes from Agromyces cucurbitae, assembly GCF_058349945.1. Lineage (NCBI taxonomy): Bacteria > Bacillati > Actinomycetota > Actinomycetes > Micrococcales > Microbacteriaceae > Agromyces > Agromyces cucurbitae. Next base: position 531,124 of record NZ_JBYRES010000002.1, read on the forward strand.
TGGCTTCGCCGTGAGCTCGACGCGGGCCTCGCCGGCGTCGTGCTCTTCGCGCAGAACCTCGGCACGTCCGAGCGGGTTGAAGAGGGAGCGCAGCGACCGTCTCGAGACCCCGACGCCGACGCGATGGGTTTCGAGACCCGTCCTCCTTCGTCGGGCGCTCCTCGACCCGCGGACTTCGCGCACCCCCTGCTCGTCGGCATCGACGAGGAGGGCGGCAACGTCACGCGCGTCGATGCGAGCACGGGCTCGCCGCTGCCGGGCGCAGCCCAGCTCGGCTTCGTCGACGACCTCGCCGCGACCGAGGCCGTCGGCCGTCAGCTCGCCCGTCGGTCGCTCGCTGCCGGTGCGAACGTCGTCCTCGGCCCCGTCGCCGACGTCAACACCGACCCGCGCAACCCGGTGATCGGGGTGCGCTCCTTCGGCGCCGACCCCGAGCTCGTCTCCCGTCACGTCGTCGCCTCGCTCCGCGGCATCCGCTCGGCCGGCGCCGCCGGGTGCGTGAAGCACTTCCCGGGCCACGGCGACACCCACGTCGACTCCCACCACGCGATGCCCGAGCTTGCGATCGGCCTCGACGAGCTCGAGCGGATGCACCTGCCGCCGTTCCGCGCCGCGATCGACGCCGGCGTCGAGGCCGTCATGACGGCGCACATCGTGGTGCCCGAGTGGGGCGACCGGCCGTCGACGCTCAACCCCGTCGCGCTCTCGCGCCTGCGCGAACTCGGATTCGAGGGCGTCATCGTGACCGACGCGCTCGACATGGCCGCGGTGCGCGAATCGGTCGGCGCGGGCCCCGGCGCGGTGCAGGCGCTGCTCGCGGGGGCCGACCTGCTCTGCATCTCGAACCCCGCCAACCTCGGGGAGGCCGCCGCGCCCGACCAGGACGAGCGCGACTTCCGCGAGGTGCAGCACGCGATCTTCGCCGCGATCGACGACGGCACGCTGCCGGTTGCGACCGTCGAACGCGCCGCCCGGCGCGTGCGCCGGCTGGCCGAGGCGGTCGCCGATCGCGCGGTGCTCGCCGCAGCCGCGGTCGCCGCCGACGACGGCTGGATGCCTCGTGGTGCGCGCCGCGCCGCCCGCGAGGCGATCTCGATCGACTGCGCCGTGCCGGCGCTACCGGGGCCGCGCACCGTGCTCGACCTGCGAGGGCGGTCGACCCTCGCCGTCGCGAGCGATCGCGACTACGTCGAGCGCACGCTCGCGGGCGGCGGCGAGGTGCTCCGCGGCGACGCGCCGGTACCGCCGCGCGGATCGCTCGTGGTGCTCGTCGACCGGGTCGGCGTCGACCGCGGGGCGCAGCGCGAACGCGTGTCGGAGGTCGCCGCCGTGCGGCCCGACGCGGTCGTCGTCGACGTGGGCCTGCCCGGCGAGCCGCTGGCGTTGCCGACCGTGCACACCCGTGCCGCCAGCCTGCTCGCCGCCGAGGTCGCGAGTGAGCTGCTCGAGTCGGGAGCATCCGCGTGATCGTGCTCTCGCTGCAGTCGGGCACCTCCGCCGACGGCATCGACGTCGCCGTCGTCGACATCGCGCCCGTGGAGGTCGCCCCCGTCGGCGTCGCGCCTGTCCGCGTCGCGCCCGTCGACGCGCTCCCGCCTCGACCGGCCGAGCTCGTGATGACCGTGCTGCACGCCGAGACCGTCGCGTGGGAGCCGGCGCTCCGCGCCGAGGTCCTCGCCGTCGCCGCGGGCGAGCCGCGCGACGCTGGAGCCTGGACCCGCCTCACCACGGCGCTCGGCCGGGCCTTCGCGGACGCGGCGGCGCGGGGCATCCGCGAGTCGGGCACGAGGCCCGACCTCATCGTCTCGCACGGCCAGACCGTGCATCACTGGGTCGAGCAGGGGCACGCCCGTGGCACCCTGCAGCTCGGCGAGCCCGCGTGGATCGCCGAGCTCACGGGCGTGCCCGTGCTCTCCGACGTGCGCATGGCCGACATCGCGGCCGGCGGCGAGGGGGCACCGCTCATGGCGTTCTTCGACCGGCTCTGGCTCGCCGCCGAGGCGCGGGCCGCCGGCCGGCCGATCGCGACCGTCAACCTCGGCGGCATCGCCAACGTGCAGCTCGTCGGCGCCGACGGCGAGGTGCTCGCCTTCGACAGCGGCCCGGGCAACTGCCTCATCGACGCCGTCGTCGACCGCGACACGGGCGGCGCCGAGGGCTACGACGCCGACGGCCGCCGCGCCGCCGTCGGACGCGTGCACGCCGAGCTGCTGGCCGAGCTGCTGCACCACCCCTACTTCGCCGCCGCCGCCCCGAAGTCGACCGGTCGCGAGACCTTCGACCTCGCCGTCGTCGACGCGGCGGTCGAGGCTGCGGTCGCCGCGAGAACCGGCCACGGCATCCCCGTCGACGATCTCGTCGCGACCCTCACCGAGCTCACCGCGCGCACGGTCGTCGACGCGATCGCCCCGCCCGCATCGCCCGACGCGCCCGCGACGCTCGTGTGCTCGGGCGGCGGTGCGCTCAACCCGGTGCTGCTGGCCCGCATCGCCGAGCTCTCGACCGAGCGCGGCGTCGTCGTCGAGTCGAGCGCGGCACGCGGCATCGCCCCCGAGTACAAGGAGTCGCTCATGTTCGCGCTCCTCGGCTACCTGAGCGTGCACGGCGTGCCGATCGAGCTGTCGACCGGGCCCGACGGGGCACGCGTGCTCGGCCGGCTGTCGCCGGGCCGGGCGGCACTCGCCCTGCCCGAGCGGCTCGGCGCCGTGGCATCCGTCACCATTCACGCCGACGCCGGTCGGGCGGGCGCCGACGACCGAACCACCGAACACCGAACCACCGAACACCGCACCACCGGGGGAGCAACGCAATGAGCGGTCAGGCACCGCAGTCGGCCGAGCATCGCGCGCTGCGCGACCTGCTCGGCGAACTCTCGACCGAGCAGGTCAACGAGGCCCACGCGGGCTTCGACCTGCTCTCGACCGAATCGCAGCTCGCGGCCATGCACGACGAGAGCGCCCAGGCCGTCACGGCCGTCGCCGAGGCGACCCCGCAGATCGCCGCCGCGATCGACGCGATCGTCGCCCGCCTGCGCGGCGGCGGCCGGCTCGTCTACCTCGGCGCCGGCACGGCCGGACGCATGGGCGTGCTCGACGCGAGCGAGATCCCGCCGACGTTCGGCACCGACCCGGCGCTCGTCGTCGGCCTCATCGCGGGCGGCGACGTCGCGCTGCGGTCGGCGGTCGAGGACGCCGAAGACGAGGCGGCGCGCGGCGCGGCCGACCTCGAGGCGATCGCACTCGGCGCCGGCGACGCGCTCGTCGGCATCTCGGCCTCGGGCCGAACGCCGTACGTGCTCGGCGGCATCGAGCACGCGCGACGGGTCGGCGCCCTCACGGTCGGCTTCGCGTGCAACCGCGGATCGGCGATCGGGTCGGCCGCCGACCTCGCCATCGAGACGGTCGTCGGCCCCGAGATCGTCGCCGGGTCGACACGGCTCAAGGGCGGTACGGCGCAGAAGCTCGTGCTCAACGCGATCTCGACGATCGCGATGGTGCGGCTCGGCAAGGTGCACGGCAACCTCATGGTCGACGTGCAGGCGACGAACGCGAAGCTGCGCGCCCGCGCCGAGCGCATCGTCATGCAGGCGACGGGCGTCGACGCGGCCGCAGCGGCGGCGGCGCTCGCCTCGGTCGACGGGCATGTGAAGGCCGCGATCCTCGTCACCATGACTGGGGCCGCGCCCGAGGTCGCGCTCGCCCGCCTGGCCGCAGAAGATGGAGTGCTGCGCGATGCGCTGTCGAGCGTGCGCGCGTCGACGACGTAGCGCGGCGAGCAGGCACGGCAGAGTAGTCACGACGGTGCGCACGGTGCACCGCAGAACGTAAGGGAACCGGAACGGCGATGTCGGCGAACGTGCTCTCCTCCGTACGCGAGGCGCTGCCGCGCCTGAGCTCCTCCGAGGCGCGCGTCGCCGAGGCGATCATCGCCGACCCGACGCTCGTGGTCGACCTCACCATCACCGAGCTCGCGGGCGTCTGCGGCACCTCGCTCTCGACCGTCGCCCGGTTCTGCCAGACGCTCGGCTACTCGGGGTACCGCGAGTTCCGCATGGAGGTCGCGAGCGCCGTCAGCCGCGAGGCCGCCGAACGCGACCGGTTCGGGCTCGCGAACGCCGACATCGACCCCGACGACTCGGCGGCCGACGTCGTCGCGAAGATCGCCTTCCACGAGGTGCTCGCGATCGAGCAGACCGTCGAGGGGCTCGACACGACCGTGCTCGACGCCGTCGTCGACGCGATCGTCGCGGGCGCCCACGTCGACCTCTACGGCTTCGGCTCGAGCGGGCTCACCGCCCAGGACCTGCAGCAGAAGCTCGCCCGCATCGGCATCTCGGCGTTCTGCTCGGTCGACGTGCACCTCGCGCTCGTCTCGGCCGCCCTGCGCAAGCCGGGCGACGTCGCGATCGGCATCTCGCACTCGGGCCTCACCGCCGAGACGAACCACGCGCTCGAGGTCGCCCGCGAAGCGGGTGCGACGACCGTCGCGATCACGAACTCGCCCGAGTCGCCCGTCGCCGACGCGGCCGACTTCGTGCTCACGACCCACGCGCGCGAGTCGAGCTACCGCATGGGCGCGATGTCGAGCCGCATCGCCCAGCTCGCGGTCGTCGACTTCTTGTTCGTGCGGGTCGCGCAGCGCCACGGCGACGCGGTCGCCGAGCCGCTGCAGCGCACGTTCGAGGTCACGGCGCGCCACCGGGTGCCGCCGCGCCGCCGGCCGAGCTGAGCGGCCGCCCGCGCGGAGGGCCGTCGGCTCACTCGCCCGATTGCGGGCGGTACAGCGTCGCCTGGAACTCGTAGGCGTCGTGCCGGTACGTGGCACGACCGAGCAGGATCGGCGTTCCGGACAGCTCGGACGCCGTCTCCTCGCCGACGAGGACGGGGGCGCCTTCGGGGATGCCGAGGGCGCTCGCGATCTCGGCCATCGCGGGCTCGGCGCGCACGGTGTAGTCGCTCCGCACGATGCGCACGCCGCTGACGGACTCGAGGGTCGCGTAGAGCGAGGCGTCCTCGAGCATCGAGGCCTCGAGGCCGCCGGCGCGCTGCACGGGGATGATGGCGACGTCGTAGCACACCGGCATCTCGTCGAGGGTGCGCACGCGGTGCACCTCGAGCACGGGCGAGGCCGGGGCGAGGGCGAGCGCTCGCGCCTCGCTGAGGGTCGCGGCACGAACGGTGGAGAAGCCCACCCGGGCGCCGGGCACCAGCCCGCGCGCGGCCGCCATCTCGCTGAACGACTGCAGTGCGACGCGCTCGGCCATATGCGGGAGGGTCACGAACCACCCCCGCCACGGCGAGCTCTCGAGCAGGCCCTCGTGCTCGAGCGACGCGAGCGCCTCTCGGAGCACGACGCGGCTGACTGCGACCCGCTCGGCGAGCTCGCGCTCGCCCGGCAGCTTCTGCCCCGGCTCGAACACCCCGGTGTCGATGAGCTCGCGCACGGCGTCGCGGGCACGGGCTGCGGTCGGTCCGAGGTGGCGGCGAGGGGCTTCGGCAGCGCTCTGCGTCATCGTGGCCGAGTCTCCAGGTTCAGCGGGCGGGGTCCGGTCGCTCGGCGGCCGGTGCGGATGTCCTCGGCGAGGGCGTCGGCGCCCCAATCCTGACGAGTGCCGGCGCGCCCGGTCAAGCATGCCCCGGGCGTGCCGGTGATTTCGCGGAGCGTCATTCCTTGACCGCCCCGGCGACGACGCCGGTGATGAACCGGCGCTGGAAGATCGCGTAGACGACGAGGATCGGCACGGCGACGATCACGGCGGCGGCGGCCGTGACCGAGGGGTCGAAGTTGCGCGTGCTGCCGGCGAAGAACGAGAGGGCGAGGGGCGCCGTCTGCACGTCTGGGTTCTGCGGCACGAGCACGAGGGCCATCAGGAACTCGTTCCAGGTGTAGAGGAACAGCAGCGTGCCGAGCGTCGCGATGGCCGGGGTGGAGACCGGCAGGTGCACGCGCCACAGGGTGGTCCAGCGGTTCGCCCCGTCGATCGACGCCGCCTCGCCGAGCGATCGCGGCACGTTCGCGTACGCCGTGCGCATCCAGAGGACGCCGAGCGAGACCGACGTGGCGATCTGCGGCAGGATGAGCGCCCAGTAGGTGTTCAGCAGTCCCATGCCGTCGAGCAGGTAGTACAGGGGCACGATGATGCCCTCGTAGGGCATGACGAGCCCCACCAGCAGCACGCCGAGCAGGAGCAGGCGCCCGGGGAACCGCATCGTCGAGAACGCGTAGCCGGCGAGCACCGAGACGAGGCTCGCACCGGCCACCACGGCGACCGCGACGATGAGCGACGACCACAGCGCCTGGCCGAAGCCGCCGCGCGTCCACGCGGTGGCGAAGTTGTCGAGCGTGAGGCTCGACGGGGTGCCGCCGCCCGCGCGCTGGCCCTCGGGGGTGAGCGCGAGCAGCAGGATCGAGAGGAAGGGGAGCAGCGCCATCAGGGCCCCGATGATCAGGAGCACGTGGCCGAGGACTTGCTCGGAGCGGCGGATTCTCATCGGGCGCCTCCTGCGGCGTCGGTCGCGTCGCGGTCGCGGGTGAGCCACATGACGGCGCCGACGATCGCGAAGATGAGGACGGTGAGCACGACGGCGATGGCCGAGGCCCGGCCCACGTGGTGCGTGACGAACGCCTCTCGGTAGATGTAGTACGACGGGACGGTCGTCGAGGTGCCGGGGCCGCCGGCGGTGGTGTTCCAGACGATGTCGAAGTTGCGCAGCGCGGCCGTGATCATGAGCACGAGGGCGACCTGGATCTCACCGCGGAGCGAGGGGAGCGTGACCGCGAAGAACTCGCGGACGGGGCCGGCGCCGTCGAGCCGGGCGGCCTCGAACTGCTCGGCGGGGATGTTCTGCAGCCCGCTCACGAAGAGCACGAATGCGAGCCCGAACATCACCCAGGTGCCGATCACGCCCACCGAGGGCAGTGCGGTCGTGAAGTCGCCCAGCCACGCGCGGGCGAGCCCGCCGAGGCCGATCGCACGGAGCGCGGTGTTGAGCGGCCCGTCTTCGGCGAAGATCCAGCGCCACGAGATCGCCACGACGACCGAGGAGAGGATGTAGGGCACGAACAGGATGGCGCGGAAAGTCGCGAGGCCGCGCACGCGGATCCGCGCGATGACGCCGACCACGAGCAGCGCGATCGCCGTGGGCAGGAAGGCGTAGAAGACGACGAAGACGAGCGAGTGCAGCGTCGCCTGCCAGATCAGGGGGTCGCCGAGCACGTCGGCGAAGTTCTCGCCGCCGACCCAGGTGCTCGACGTGATGCCGTCCCACTCGAACAGTGCGATCCAGACCGACTCCACCACCGGGCGCACGAGGAACACGAGGTAGAACGCGAAGGCGGGCAGGAGGTAGAGGTAGGCGTCCCAGTCGTAGCGGCGGAGGAGCGGTCGCCGCCGGGGGCGCACGTCGCGCGGGGACGCCGGTGGCGACGAGGTGAGTCGCGGGGCCGTGGTGGTCGTCATGAGGTCTCCGGGTGGGCGGGCAGGGGTCGGCGGGGCGGGTCGAGGCCCGCCCCGCGAGGTTCACTCGTTGTGGAATTCGTCCCAGTCGGACTGCACCCGATCGAGCAGCGCCGCCGACGACTCGCGTCCGGCGAGCACCTCCTGCAGCCCGCTCGTGAAGGTGTCGAACATGGTGTCGGTCGCCCAGTCGTACCAGTACAGGGGGCCGGCACCGTCGAGCTGCTCGGCGGAGGCGGCGAGCAGGTCGCCGAACATCGCGTCGTCGCCCGAGGCGTCGACGGCCTGGATCGGCACCCGGTGCGTCTCGGCCAGCATCGCGGCCGAGTCGGCCGAGTTCACCATGCCGACGAAGGCGATCGCGGCGAGCGAGGCGTCCGACTTCGAGCTCACGTGCCACGGCATGCCGAACGATCCGCTCGACGCGTGGTCGCCGTCGTCGAGGCCCGAGGAGAAGTCGAAGACCTCGCCGTCCGAGATGGTGCCGGCGTACCAGTTGCCGCCGATGAAGAAGACGCCGTCGCCGCCCGCGAACGCCGCGGCCGCGTCATCCGGGCTCGTGCCGTCGTAGCCGGCGGAGACGTAGCCCTTCGCGACCCAGTCGCTGAACCGGTCGAGCGCCTCCGCGTTGGTGTCGACGGCGAAGTCCGATCCCGCGGCGCCGGTGATCCACGAACGGGTGTCGGCGGCCGGCGTCAGCGCGCCCTGCAGGATGGAGAACGTCTGCATGGCCGACGCCTTGTCGGAGTTGCCGAGCACGAGCGGGGTCTCGCCCGCGGCCTTCGCCGCGGCGAACGCCGCCTCGAGCTCATCGAGGGTGCGAGGCGTCTCGAGGCCGAGCTGCTCGAGCTTCTCGCGGTTCGAGAACACGCCGACCATCTGGTTGTCGGGCGACATGCCGTAGACCGAGCCCGAGCCGAACGAGCTGCCGTCCTCCGACCACTGCAGCTGCGTGATCGCGTCACCGGCCGCCTCGCGGTAGCCGTACGCGTCGGCGACGTCGTCGAGCGGGCGGATGAGCCCCGCCTTGACGAGCGCGCCGTCGGTCGCCCAGCCCTGGTTGCCCTGGGTCACGTCGGGGGCATCGGCCGAGTTCATGGCGTTGAGCACGGTCGCGGTGAGGTCGTTGAAGCTCTTGAACTGGACGTCGACCTTCACGTTCGGGAACTCGGCCTCGTAGGCGGGGATCAACTGGTCCATGAAGTCCTGCTCGCCCTGGTCGGCCCAGACGCTGAGCGTGACGTCGCCGAGCTCGGCCACCTGCTCGGGCGTGACGGGAGCGGTGATCTCCTCGACCGGCGCGGACTCGGCGCTCTGGCCGCCGCCCGGCGCGCTGCAGGCGGCCAGGCCGAGCGACACCGCGGCGAGGGCCGCGGCGGCGCCGATGAATCGGGTTCGACGAGTACTCATGAGGTTCCTTTCCCGATGCGGCGCGGTGCCGCTCGCGGGGCGGTTCGGCAGGAATGCCGGGGGATGGGGTGGAACGCCCGTCGCTTTTCGGCTGTCGCCATTGGCGCCGCGGACGTCGACATCGTGTCATGATGAGACCAATTAGTCCAGTTGGTAGACCAGTCGGCCGTCAACGGCTACCATCGCCAATGCACCCGAGGTTTGTCAAGACAAACTTCGCTCTCGAGTCGGAGCGATCCGATGCCCGGCGCCGCGCCCATCGGAGGGCGATCGCGCCCACTGAAAGGAGACCGATGACCGCCATCGCCGAGACCCTCGTCCTGCCCGATGACGACGCCGTCGCCGATTTCGTCGCCACCCGCATCGCGGACGGCATCGAAGCGGCGCGCGAGGCCGGAGCGCCCTACATGCTCGGCTGCCCGAGCGGACGCACCCCGCTCAAGTCGTACCGCGCACTCGCGCGGATCGTCGCGGAACGGGGGATGCCGCTCTCGCACGTGCGCATCGCGCTCATGGACGACTACGTCATCGAGGTCGACGGCGGCTTCCGCAACGTCGATCTCGACGCGCACAACAGCTGCCGGCGATTCGTGCGCGAGGAGGTCGTCGCACCGCTGAACGCGTCGGCGTCCGACGAGGGCATCACGCCCGACCGGATTCTCGAGCCCGACACCACGGCGCCCGAGGCGTACGACGCGACCCTTCGCGACGCGGGCGGCATCGACTGCTTCCTCCTGGCGAGCGGCGCGGGCGACGGGCACGTCGCCTTCAACCCGCAGGGCTCCGACCGAGACAGCGGCAGCCGCATCGTGCGCCTCGCCGAGCAGACCCGGCGCGACAACCTCGGCACGTTCCCCGAGTTCGGCGACCTCGACGCGGTGCCCACGCACGGCGTGACGGTCGGCATCGGCACGATCGCGAGCCTCTCCCGCAGCGCGATCATGATCATCACCTCGGCGGAGAAGCGGGTCGCGTTCGGCCGCATCTCGACGGCCGCGGCCTACGACCCCGAATGGCCGGCCACGGTCATCGCGGAGTGCGCCGACGGGCTCATCGTCGCCGACCGTGCGGCGGCGGGCGTCGGCACGTTCGACCCGGCAGTGGCGTGACCGGCGATCCCGCCTGGTCATGATTGTCCTGTCAAATTGACATTCGGACATCACAGAGGCGAGGATGGGACTCGCGCTCGCGCACCCCCGATCCAAGGAAGCATCATGAACCCCGTATCCCCCGACGGTCGTTCCGACGTCGTGCTGTTCGCCACCGACGAGGTGCTGCGCCCGCCGCTCGGCGTCGAATACGTCGACCGGCTCGTCGAGGTGCCCGAGGGGGTCGAAGAGCTGCGGGTCGAGCTCGACTACGACAAGGTCACCGATCGCTTTCAGCTCTACGCAGCGCTGATCGACCCCGACGGCGTGTTCCGCGGGCACGTGCAGTGCCCCGGCGGGCCCGGTCCGCGCGAACTGCGCTTCTCGGTTGCGACCGGGTGGGCGAGCCCCGGCTGCATCGCCGGCCCCATCAGGGCGGGGGCGTGGATGCTGCGCCTCGACCTCGATCGCTTCCGTGAGGCGGGCCCCTACGAGCTCAGGCTCGTCGCCGGTTCGGGGAAGGCGCGGCAATCGCTCGTCGACGACCCGGAGGTGCCGCACGGTTCGGCGGCGCCTGCCGCACACGGCGAAGCGGCGCACCTGCCCGCGCGCACCGACGACGAATCCGGGGCCGTCTGGCTGCGGGGCGAACTGCACTGCCATTCGGTGCACAGCGACGGTCGCGACTCCGTGGAGGGCATCCTCGCCGAGGCTCGCGCCCGTTCGTTCGACTTCCTCGCGCTCAGCGACCACTTCACCTGGAGTCACTGGCGCCCGGGCGCAGAAGCGGCGGCGGAGGCGGGCGGACCGATCGTGCTGCCCTCGATCGAGCTGACGACCCATCGCGGGCACGGCAACCTGCACGGGCTCAGGGACTGGGTCGACGTGTACGTCGACCGCCCCGAGCACGATTGCGGCACGCTCGTCGCCGAGGTCCACCGGCAGGGCGGCCTGTTCGGGGTGAACCACCCGTTCAGCGGCCAGCAGGCCTGGCGCCGGTCGGATGTCGCGTGGTCGGAGGTCGACCTGCTCGAGGTCGTGAACCAGGGCCAGGACGCGAACAACGATGCGGCCATCGGCCTCTGGGACCGCCTGCTCGGTGCAGGCCACGACGTCGCCCCGGTCGCGGGGACGGACTGCCACGACCTCGCCGATCCGGCGCAGCGGCTCGGCCAGGTCGTCACCGCGGTGCGGGCGACTGAACGCAGCATCGACGGGGTGCTCGACGGCCTGCGCCGGGCGGCCACGGTCGTCACGCGCGGCGCCGACCTCGACCTGCGCCTTCGTGCCGGCGGCCGAGCGGCGCACCTCGGCGAGTCGCTCCCCATCCCGTCGGACGGCGGACCCGTCGACGTGGTCGTCGACGTCCGCGTCGATGTGCCCTGCGCCCTCTTCGTCATGCGCGACGGCCTCATGTGGCACCAGGTCGACGTCGAGCCGGGCGAGTCCACGTTGCGCATCGTCGACGACGCCCCGGTCGTCGGCGCCTACCGCGCCGAGCTGCACCGCCGCTCCGACGACCCGAGGCACTGGGCGTCCGCCTGGCGCTCGCACGAGTCGTTCGAAGCGCTCACGAGCTTCGTCCGGCTCGTCCCCGAAACCACCCGCAACACGCACGAAGGAGAATCATGAAGCACCGCATGAAGTTCGCCGTGGTCGGCATCGCCGCCGCCTCGGCTGTGCTCGCCCTCAGCGGCTGCAGCGCCATCATCGGCGGGCAGCCCGCGACCGGCGAGGACTCGGCCGAGTCCGGCGAAGTCGTCGTCTACGCCGCATCCGGCCCCGAGGTCACCGACCCGATCATCGAGGCGTTCGAGAAGGCCTACCCCGACATCAAGGTGACGCTCACGGCCAGCCCGGGCACGGGCGAACTCATCAGCCGGGTCGAGAGCGAGATGAAGAACCCCCTCGGCGACGTCGCCTGGGGTGGCTCCAACGAGAACTACGAGGCTGCGGCCGACGGCGCGTTCGCCGCGGTCGAGCTCGACAACGACGCAGCCATGGTCGCCCAGGACCCCGAGCACCAGTGGCACGCCACCGACGCGCTCTTCCAGGCCATCGCCGTGAACACCGATCGCGTCACCGACAAGTCGACCTACCCCGAGAGCTTCGAGGACCTCCTCGACCCCGCCTGGGGCGAGGCCGGCGGCATCGCCTTCGCGAACCCGCGCTCGTCGGGCACCTCCTACTCGCTGCTCGCGGCGATGGTCTCCGAGTACGACTGGGACTACCTCGACGACTTCCTCCCCAACGCGAAGGTCGTCGACGGCAGCTCGCAGATGTTCGACGGCGTGCGCACGGGCGAATACCCGGTCGGCTTCATCAACGAGGACCTCGGGTCGACCTGGATCGACGAGGGCGCGCCCATCGAGATGATCTACCCGAGCGACACGGTCTCGAACCAGATCGGCGTCGCCGCAGTCATCGAGGGCGCCAAGCACCCGAAGGCCGCCGAGACCTTCGTGAACTTCCTGATGTCGAAGGAGGCGCAGGAGCTCATGGTCGACGAGGTCGGCCGTCGCTCGGCTCGCACCGACGTCGCACCCCCGGCCGGCCTGCCCGACGCGGCCGACCTGAACCTCGCCACGCCCGACCCGGCGGTCTTCGCGACCGACAAGGAGGCCGTGCTCACGCAGTTCGACGAGAAGCTCGCGAACGCCCAGTAGCCCTCTCACGCAAGGCCGGGCCGGCCCTCGTGGCCGGCCCGGCCGGAAACGGTGCCTCATGACCAGCAACGACCTCCAAGAGCGGATCGAACCGCTCGAGGCGACGCTCGCACCCCCGTCGAGCGCGCCCGCCAAGACCCGGGCGAGCCGGCGCCCGAGCGTCTGGTTCCTCGTCGCACTCGGGCTGCTCGCGCTGCTCACCTCGACGATCGTCCTCCCGCAGCTCCGGCTCGTCGGCGAGGCCTTCACCGACGACGGCGCCTTCTCGTTCGCCAACTTCGTCGAGTTCTTCACGACGCCGCGGTTCCAGGAGGCGATCGTCAACTCGCTCGTCATCGCCGTGATCGCGGGCGTGTGCGCGTGCGCCGTCGCCGTGCCCGCCGCGTACCTCCTGGCGCAGTTCGACCTGCCGGGCCGGCACGGCTTCCTCACGCTCGCCACGATGGCGACGGTCTCGCCGCCGTTCCTCGGCGCGTATGCGTGGGTGCTGCTCCTCGGCCGCGGCGGCATCCTCACGACGCAGCTGCGCGAGTGGGGCATCCAGCTGCCGTTCGACAGCATCATCGGGCCGGGCGGCATCGTCTGGGTGACGATCTGGGCGACGCAGGCGCTCGTCTTCCTGCTCGCCTACGACGCCTTCCGGGCCATCGACCCGAGCCTCGACGAGGCCTCCTCGAGCGTGGGCGCGAACCCGTGGCGGACGCGCCTGCGCATCGTCCTCCCGATGGCCGTGCCCGCACTCGTCACCGGGTTCTACATGTCGAGCATGAAGATCTTCACCGACTTCGGCACGCCGCTCATCATCGGCGGCGGCACGCCGATGCTGCCGACCGCGGTCTACTACGAGTTCATGTCCGAGGTCTCGACGAACCCGGCGATCGCGTCGGCGGGCAGCCTCGTGATGCTCGGCGTGGCGTGCATCGCGCTCGCCCTGCAGCAGTGGGCGCTGCGTCGTCGCACGTACGCCTCGGTGAGCAGCCGACGGCGTCCGCTCCAGCCGGTTCACGGTGCCCGGCGAGTGCTCATGATCGGCTATCTCGCGATCGTCTTCGGCATCTCGTTCGTGCCGCACCTCGTGGTCGTCGGCACGAGCCTCCTCACCTGGCGCGCGGGCATCCTCAACTGGGTGCCGACGCTCGACAACTACGTGAAGCTGTTCGACGAGGACCTCGAGGTGATCCTCATGAGCCTCCTGCTCGCGGGCATCGCGTGCATCATCTGCGTGTTCGTCGCGGTGCTCGTCGCCTACCTCACCGTCCGTCGCCGCTACGCCGTGCTCAGCCCCGCCCTGAACGTCATCACGATGGTGCCGTACATCATTCCCGGCACGGTGCTCGCGATCGGCCTCATCCTGGCCTTCAGCAGCGGGCCGCTGATCCTCACCGGCACCGCGACGATCCTCGTGCTGGCCTACTTCATCCGACGCATCCCGTACGTCACGAAGTCGATCGAGGCGTCGCTCACCCAGGTCCACCCGGCCCTCGAGGAGGCCGCGATGAGCGTCGGGGCGAAACCGATGCGCGCCTTCCGCCAGGTGACCGTTCCGCTCGTGCGACCGGCGATCGTCTCCGGCGGCACCGTCGGCTTCCTGCAGATGGTCACCGAACTGAGCGCGACCGTGATGCTCTACTCGGTGCCGTTCATCACGATGACGGTCGTCATCTTCACGAACGCGATGCAGCCCGCGAGCCCCTTCGGGGTCGCCTCGGCGATGACCGTGGTGCTGATGCTGAGCGTCTACATCCCCCTGTACTTCGTGCGGCGGAAGTTCGCCTCGGTCACGAGCGTCTAGAGAAAGCGAGAGAGCAATGGAACGTGGCAACGGAGTCGCGGTCGGCGTCCAGTCGGTCAGCAAGGAGTTCCCAGGGCACGTGGCGCTGAAGGGCGTCGACCTCGAGGTGGAGGCGCGCTCGTTCACGACCCTCCTCGGCCCGTCCGGCTGCGGCAAGACCACACTGCTGCGCATCCTCGCGGGCTTCGAGAACGCGACGACCGGCCGGGTGACGTTCGACGGCAAGGACATCGCGAAGATGCCGGCCTGGAAGCGGAACATCGGATTCGTGTTCCAGAACTACGCCCTGTGGCCGCACATGACCATCCGCGACAACGTCGCGTACGGGCTCAAGCTGCGCAAGCTCGGCAAGGAGGCGATCATCGATCGCGTCCTCGACTCGCTGCGCATGGTCGGGCTCGAAGCGCGCGCCGACGCCTTCCCCGGTCAGCTCTCGGGCGGCCAGCAGCAGCGCGTCGCCATCGCGCGCGCACTCGCGCTCCGCCCGAACGTGCTCCTGCTCGACGAGCCGCTGTCGAACCTCGACGCGAAGATGCGCATCGGGATGCGGCAGGAGCTGCTCCGGCTCCAGCGCGAGGTGGGCATCACCGCGGTGTACGTCACGCACGACCAGGAGGAGGCGCTCGAGATGAGCGACCAGGTCGCGGTCATGCACGACGGGCGCATCGACCAGGTCGGGTCGCCGCAGGAGATCTACGAGGCGCCCGGAACGGCCTTCGTGGCCTCGTTCGTCGGGCACGTCACCCTGCTCGGCGGCGAGAGCGACGGGCGCGGCGGGTTCACTCCCGATCTGCCCGTGGCCGGCGCGCTGCCCCGGTTCGGCAGCGTCGGCGCGGCGGGACGCGCACAGCTCGTGCTCCGGCCCGAGAACCTCGATCTCGTCGACGACGCGGACGCGCAGCTGCGCGGCACGCTCGCACGGACGAGCTACCACGGTCGTGGCTACCGGTCGGCCCTGCGGCTCGCCGACGGCACGCTGTGCGAGGTCGACCACCGGAGTCCGGTCGCGGCGACGCAGGGCGACGCCGTCGGGATCCGCATCCGCTCGGCCTCTCTCGTGCCCGAGTCCGACGACTACTATCGCGAGTCGACGCCCGACGAGAACGACGACGAGGCCGCGGTCCTCGCCGAGGCGCCGGCCGCGTGAGCACGACGAACGGAGAACGGACGATGATGGGTATCGGATCGGCACCGGTGAGCTTCGGCATCCACGGGGGAGCGGATGTCTCGAAGCTGGCGGCGACGCCCCGCGAGCTCGTCGCGGCGATGGCGGCGGCCGGATACACCGGCAGCGAGCTCGGCCCGCCCGGATTCTTCGGATCGCCCGAGGAGACCGCGACCCTGTTCGCGGACCACGGCCTCGCGGTGGTCGGCGCCTACGTGCCGCTGCACCTGAGCCTGTCCGACGAGGTGATGGCCGCCGACCTCGAGGGCATGCGGCGAACGCTCGACGAGCTCGCCGCGGCGGGCGGCGACGGGCTCGCCATCCTCGCCGACGAGGGCGACCCCGCGATCATCGAGCACCCGTTCCGCCCGAACGCCGAGCGCGGGCTGCGCCCCGCGCAGTGGGATGTCGCCATCGAGCGGCTGAACCGCGCCGACGAGCTCGCCCGTTCGGCCGGCCTGCGCACGAGCTTCCACCCGCACTTCGGCACGTACGTCGAGCAGGCGCCCGAGATCGACATCCTGCTCGAGCGCACGACGATCGACCTCTGCCTCGACACCGGGCACTTCGTGCTCGGCGGTGCCGACCCCGTCGACTACCTGCGCGAGTGGGCGCACCGCGTCAACCACGTGCACATCAAGGACGTCCGGCTCGCGGTGCTCGAGGCGGCGCGCGCCTCCGGCAACGAGCGCATCGACGACTGGTGGGACGAGGTCTCGGTGCCGCTCGGCGCCGGCGACGGGCCGCTCGACGAGTTCCTCGCGCGACTCGGCGCCACCGGGTACGAGGGTTGGATCGTCGTCGAGCAGGACGGCGCCCCCGCGACGATCGACACCTGGAGCCGCATCGTCGGCGACCAGCGTCACAACCACGACTGGGTGGCCGAACGGCTCGGTCGATGACGGAGGTGGTGCTCGCGCTCGACGTGGGCGGCACGAAGGCCCACGGGGCGCTCGTCGACGCCGACTTCGGACTCGTCGACGAGCACCTCGTCTCGACCGCGGGGCGCGATCCCGGCCTCGTCGCGACGGTCGGCCTCGCCCGTACCCTCCTGGAGCGCGCCGAGCAGCGAGGCCTCAGGGTGGGCGCGATCGTCGCCGGCTTCCCCGAGTACGTCGCGAACGACGGCCGAGTCACCGCCCACGAGGTGCTCGACTGGGACGTGCAGCCCGAGCAGGCGCTGTCGCTCGCGACCGGCGTCCCCGTGCGCATCGCGAGCGACGTCAAGTGCGGCGCCCGCGGCGAACTGGCGCTCGGCCGCGGACGCGAGACCGACGACTTCGTCTACGTCTCCCTCGGCACCGGACTCTCGACGACGATCGTGCTCGGCGGCACGATCCACGACGGCACTCGCGGCGAGGCGATCGGCTTCGGCGAGTGGGCCGTTCCCGCCGACCTCGACCCCGACTGGTCGGGCAACCTCGAGGGCTTCGCCTCCGGCACCGGCATCGCCGATCGTTACGCGGCCCGGAGCAGCCGGGAGGCGCCCGCCCCCGGCGCCCGTGGCGTGCTCCTCGCCGCCGACGCGGGCGACGCCGTCGCCGAAGCGATCGTCGACTCGGCGGGTCGCGCCATCGGCAGGGCGCTCGCCCAACTCGTGTCGGTGCTCGACCCGGCGGCGCTCGTGCTCGCGGGCGGGCTCGGCTCCGCCGACACCCGCGTCCGCCGCGCGCTGCTCGCCGAGTACGCGCTCCGGACGAACCGCAGGCCCTCGCCGCCGCCGATCCTCACGAGCACCGTCCCCGCGAACCCCGGACTCCTCGGAGCCGCCGTGCTCGCGTGGGAGCTCGCCGACACCACACCCCGAGAAGAGAGAACCGCATGACCGCACCCGTCCGCATCGCCGTGATCGGCGCCGGAACCATCTCGCAGTCCGTCCACCTCCCGACGCTCCAGCGCGCCGGCTACGAGATCGTGCTCGTATGCGACCTTTCGCCGTCGCGGGTCGCCGAGGTCACGGCGCGCACCGGCATCCCCGGCACCACATCGCCCGACGAGGCGATCGCGTCGAGCGACGTCGAGGCGGTCCTCATCGCGACGCCCGGTTCGCACGCCCAGCTCGCGCTCGCCGCGATCCGCGCGGGCAAGCACGTGCTCGCCGAGAAGCCGCTGGCGCTCACGCTCGCGGAGATCGACGAGCTCGAGGCCGCCGCGGCCGAGGCGGGCGTCGTCGCACAGGTCGGCTACATGAAGATGTACGACCCGCTCACCGAGCGGGCGCGCGCCGAGCTCGACGAGCTGCACGACGTGCGCCTGGTGCGCATCACGGTCGCGCACCCCGACGACCTGCCCCAGGTCGACCACCTGCGCATGTCGCCGCCGCAGCCCGACGCCGACGTCGCCGAGATCGAGCGCGCGCAGGCGTACGAGGCGGAGCAGGGCCGCCTCGCGCTGCCCGGCGCGTCCGACCTCGTCCAGCGGTACTACCGGAACGTGCTCAACGGCTCGGTCGTGCACGAGCTCAGCCTGCTGCGGGCCCTCGGCCTCGAGCTGCCCGAGACGTGGTCGGCGGAGACCTTCCCCGCGCTCGAGACCGCGAACCCCGCATCGCTGCTCGCGACCGGCGCGGTCGGCGATGTGCGCTACGTCCTCAGCTGGAACTGGCTCCCCGACTACCCCGAGTACGACGAGGAGCTCAAGGTGCTCGCCGCCGACGGGCGGCTCGAGTACCACCTCGCGAAGCCCTACCTCCTCGAGGAGCGAAGCCGCCTCCGCGTCGAACGGCACGACGGCCTCGAGCGCCGCGACACGACGTACACCGACGGCTTCGAGACGGGCTTCCTGCGCCAGCTCGACGCGTTCGCGCGCTCGATCCGCGACGGTGCTCCGGTGCGCTCCGACTTCGCGGGCGCCCGACGCGACGTGCGTTGCCTGCAGGCTCTCGCGAAGGCGATCGGCGACGCGCGCGGCGAGTCCTTCACGACCGAGGCGGACGCCGCGCAGGCATGAGCCCGCGTGCCGGGGTGCGGGACCGCGCCCCGCACCCCGGCACCCGCACCCGCACCCGCACCCGCACCGGCACCGGCACCCGCACCCGCACCCGCACCTGCGAAGCGACCGCTCACTCCACGGTGAACGTCGCCTCGTAGAGTTCGCGCAGCCCGGGCATCCCCGCTGCCGCGAACGCGGCCCGCTGCCGTGCCGCTCCCGTGCCGTGGTCGAGCAGCCGGTCGATCCCGCGGCGCACGAACTCGACGTCGCCGCTGCGCTCGAGCGCCGGTGCCAGCAGCTCGAGCGCGTGCTCGACGACCTCGACGGCCGGCCGCAGCTCGCCGAGCACTGGGTCGAGCACGGTGGTCGACAGGCCCCGGTGGGCCGCGTGCAGGAGGGCGGCGTTCAGCAGCTCGGGCCCCGGTGCCGCAGCGGCATCGGGCAGCACCGAGCCGGCGCCCGTGCCGCCGACGGGGTCGACGACGCTGTCGACGAGGGCACGGCAGAGCACCGCGACGAGCACCGACTCGCCCGCCTCGAGCTGGGCGTCGGCGATCCGCACCTCGACCGTCGGCACGTGCGACGACAGGCGGGCGGTCCACATGACGACGGCGCGGTCCTCGGTGCCGCCGACGCCGATCAGCCGTTCGAGCCGCCGGTCGTAGTCGGCGGCGTCGACGAACTCGGGTGGAGCGCCGGTCGTCGTCCACCGGCGGAGGCCGACGTTGCGCCAGCTCTCGTAACCGGTGTCGTACCCGCGCCAGATCGGCGAGTTGCCGGTCAGCGAGGCGAGCAGCGGCAGCCAGGAGCGGGTCGCGTTGAGTGCGCGCACGGCGAGGTCGCGATCGGCGACGCCGACGTGCACGTGCAGGCCCTGGATCTGGTGGTCGGCGATGACGCCCTGCATGTCGTCGACGATGCGCCGGTACCGCGGGGTGTCGGTGATGGTCGGGAACGGCAGGGCGTCGGGCGGGCTGCCGACGCTCGCGACGACCACCCCGAACCGGCGGGCCTCCGCCGCCACCTCTCGGCGAAAACCCAGGAGGGCGGCCTGCGCCGCGTCGGTCGTCTCGAACACGACCGACGCGTGCTCGACCTGCGCGGCGAGGAACTCGCGGTGCGCGACGGCGCGCCACGCCGGCTCAGCGGCGAGGTGCGCGAAGGCCTCGTCGGCCTTGTCGACCGGACGAAGCGTCTGCGGGTCGAGGAAGACGAACTCCTCCTCGATGCCGAAGGTGGTCATCGACCCCTCTTCCTCGATGCTCGAACTCTCGCGAGCGCGCGCCGGGTTGTCAAGGGGTGGCGGCCGACGGGCCCGATCAGCCGAACAGCATCATGGCGATCGCCGAGACCGCCGCCAGGGTGAGGGCGCCGGCCGCGAGCGACGCGAGCACGAGCAGGGCGACCTGGCCGCCCGAGAGCGCGTCGTGCGGCTTCGCGGGGTGGGCGCCGGAGACCGCGACGGATGCCGCGGGGCCGCCGCCAGGCGTCGGCACCGTCGTGTGCTCGGGGGCGAGTCGCACCGTGTGCGTGACGCCGGCGTCGAGCTCGGCGGCGGCGTCGGCGAGGACCCCGGCGAACGCCGGCTCGGGGGTGGGCAGCACCACGGTCGCGAAGACCGGCTCGACCGCTGCGGCGGGTGCCGCGAGCGCCGCGAGCACCGGGTCGGAGACGTCGGGCTCCGCGTCGGGCTCGGGCACGAGCACGAGTCCGTTCCGTTCGAGCGGCTTCGGCACCGTGTGCGGGGTCCACCCGCGACCGTCCCAGTAACGCATGGCCGAGGCATCCGCCTCGTCGTCGTACCAGCCCGCGCTGCGCCGCCGGTCGTTCGCGGGCGCGGCTGAGGTGGTCACCCGCCGAGTGTACGTCGCCGCGCTAGGCCGCGCGATCGGCAGAACTCCCCATGGCGGCGAGTGCCGGTTCGTGGTGCCGGGCCGACGCCGCCGTGCCGGTCGCGAGGTGCGAACGGGCCGGCTCGAACGCGACCAGCGCGTCGATCGCACCCGTCGCGTACGCGGCGTCGATCGCCTCGGTGGGGGAGAGCACCTCGGTCGCCGCCACCGCGCCCGCGCGGCGCACCATGCGGGCCGTCTGCACGAGCACGACGCCGACGACGGTGCCGGCCGTGTTCATCACGAGGTCGCGGGGATCGGAGATGCGGTCGGGCTCGGGCAGTTGGATGAGCTCGATCACCGTCGCGAAGCCGAACCCCGCGAGCATCGCGAGCGGCCAGAGCCGCCGGGAGAGGAGCAGTGCGGCGAGTGCCCCGACGGGGATGAAGAGGGCCACGTTGAACGCGATCTCGGCGATGTAGCCCGTCGTCCACGTGACCGAGGCCGTCCACGCGTCGGGGTTGAGGATGCCGCCGTCGACCTGGTGGCTCGCGGTGCGCCAGGGGGCCGGGCCGATCGTCACCCACAGCACGATCGCTGCGTACGCGGCAGCGACGAGACCGAGGGGGCGGCGATCCATGACTCGATTGTGCCCCCGATCCGCTGCGAGCGGGCTGGATTCTCCACAGAGTGTCCTGAGAATGCGAAACCGCCCGTGATGCGCGAAATCACGCCGAATGTCACGATCCGGTCGCGACCGGGTGTGCCCGCGCGCCTGAGCCGATAGGGTTGCGTTCACTGATTCCTCCATCATGCGGGCAGACGCCCGCGCCTCCATCTGATTGCCCGGAGGCGGACCGATCCGCGTGGCATGACCCGATACGAGCCGGCGGATGCGCGAGCGCAACCCCGCCACTCGCCCCTCGCTGGGGCGGCACCCGTCGCCCGAGCAGCGATCGAGAGTCGATCGCATCGGGTCGCACGTGCGGCCCGCACGACAGAAGGACAGCAGTATGGCAACCGGAACCGTCAAGTGGTTCAACGCCGAAAAGGGCTTCGGCTTCATCGCCCCCGACGACGGCTCGGCCGACGTCTTCGCGCACTTCAGCGCGATCACGGGCTCGGGCTACCGCTCGCTCGAAGACGGCCAGCGGGTCGAGTTCGAGGTCGCACAGGGCCCGAAGGGCCTGCAGGCGGAGAACATCCGCGCCGTCTGAGGCGCCGGCTCCCCGAACGCCGTCGCAGCCACGTGCTGCGGCGGCGTTCGTCATCTCCCAGCACGTTCTCATTCGGCTGCCGTAGAGTCGGGACATCTGCAGCGGGTGATCACCCGCGAATCCCGGCTGGGAAGTCCACGACAAGCTGGGAACACCATCTCTCACACCGAATCACTCGGTGCGATCCGGGCGACGAAGCCCCGCACCGGCTCCGCGGACATCACGCGCAGCTACACCGCTCTCTCCCGGGTCGTTCGCGAGTCCGGCCTCCTGAACCGCACGCGGTGGTTCTACCTCGCACTCGTCGCGGCACTCGTGCTCGCACTCGGCGGCGCGATCACCGGATTCATCCTGCTCGGCGACTCGTGGTTCCAGCTGCTCATGGCGGGCGCGCTCGGCCTGATCTTCACGCAGTTCGCGTTCCTCGCGCACGAGGCATCCCATCGCCAGGTGCTCGAGTCGGGCCCCGCCAACGACCGCGTCGGGCGCATCCTCGCGGCGGGCGTGGTCGGCATCAGCTACTCGTGGTGGATGACGAAGCACACGCGGCACCACGCGAACCCGAACAAGCTCGGGCGCGATCCCGACATCGAGTTCGACACGATCTCGTTCACCGAGGCGGACGCCCGACGGCAGCGAGGGCTCCTCGCGATCATCACGCGCAAACAGGGCTACCTGTTCTTCCCGCTGCTCACGCTCGAGGGCGTGAACCTCCACGTCCGCTCGATCCGCACCCTGTTCGACCGCGGCCCGGTGAAGGGGCGGTGGATCGAGCTCTCCCTCATCGCGGCGCGATTCGCCGTGTACTTCGGCGCGATCTTCTGGGTGCTGCCGCTCGGCATGGCGTTCGCCTTCATCGGCGTGCAGCTCGCCGTGTTCGGCATCTACATGGGTGCGTCGTTCGCCCCCAACCACAAGGGCATGCCCCTCATCCCCGCCGACGCGAAGCTCGACTTCCTCTCGAAGCAGGTGCTCACGTCGCGGAACATCTCGGGCGGGCTGTGGGCGAGCGCACTGCTCGGCGGACTCAACTACCAGGTCGAGCACCACCTGTTCCCGAACATGCCGCGCCCGCACCTCGCGAAGGCGCGCGAGATCGTGCGCGAGCACTGCCGCACCCTCGGCGTCCCGTACACGGAGACGACGCTCGTGCGCTCGTACGGCATCGTCATCGACTACCTCAATCGCGTCGGCCTCTCGGCGCGCGACCCGTTCGACTGCCCGATGGTCAATCGCTTCCGTCGGGTCTGAACTCCACACGCTTCCGGCGGCGGACGTCGTCGTCGGAACCCCGCACGATCCTCGGGTCGTGCACGTCGCAGCCGCTTCGGCGGCTCGGCTCTACAGAAGGAAATGAATATGGCAACCGGAACCGTCAAGTGGTTCAACGCCGACAAGGGCTTCGGCTTCATCGCCCCCGACGACGGCTCGGCCGATGTCTTCGCGCACTTCAGCGCGATCGCGTCGGGCGGCTACCGCTCGCTCGAGGAGAACCAGAAGGTCGAGTTCGAGATCGCCCGCGGCCCCAAGGGCCTGCAGGCGGAGAACATCACCGTCATCGGGTAGTTCGCGCTCGCACGAAACGCGCCGCCGCGGCCTCCGCCGCGGCGGCGTTCGTCGTCTCCGGCGGGCCGCAACCCCCTCACGGCCCGCCGCGCCGGCGCCTATCCTGCGGTCATGACCGAGCGGCCCGAACGGCCGGGCGCCGAAGGGTGGGTTCCCGAGGACGGCGACCTCGATGCCCTGCGCGCCGCCGCGCCCGACTGCCGGGGCTGCGAACTCTGGCGTGAGGCCACCCAGGTCGTGTTCTCGCGCGGCGGGCCGGCCGCCCGGCTCATGCTCGTCGGCGAACAGCCCGGCGACCGGGAGGACCGCGAGGGCGAACCGTTCGTCGGGCCGGCCGGTCGTGTGCTCGCGGGGGCGCTCGAGGCTGCGGGCATCGAAGCCAGGCGCGTGTACCTCACGAACGCCGTCAAGCACTTCAGGTTCGAGCGGCGCGGCAGGCGGCGCATCCACGAGAAGCCCGCGGTCGGGCACATCGTCGCGTGCCGGCCCTGGCTCGTCGCCGAGTTCGAGGCGGTCGATCCCGCCGTCGTGGTGGCGCTCGGTGCGACGGCGGCACGGGCGGTGCTCGGGTACCCCGCTCGTGTGGGCGAGTCCCGCGGCCGCGTGCTCCCGCCGGCGACGCACGCCGCCGGCCTGCCGGCGCCGACCGTCGTGACGGTGCATCCCTCGTCGCTCCTGCGCATCGAGGAGTCCGACGAGCGCGAGGCCGCACTCGCCGCGTTCGTCGCCGACCTCCGGCTCGCGGCCGACGCGGCCCGACCCTGAGCGGTCTCGAAGCTTCGCATCCTAGATTCGAGTCACCGAACATCCCGCCAGGAGAAGGAGCCCCCATGCAGTGCCCCACCGACGGAACCGTGCTCGTCATGAGCGAGCGCAGCGGCATCGAGATCGACTACTGCCCGACGTGCCGAGGCGTCTGGCTCGACCGCGGCGAGCTCGACAAGATCATCGAGCGCGCCGGACGTGAGTTCAGCGGTGCCCAGGCCGCGCAGCAGGCGCCGGCCGCGCCCGCCCAGCCCCAGCAGCCCGCCTACGGCCGGCCGCAGTACCAGCAGCCGTACGACGACCGCGGCTACGACAACCGCGGTTACGGCGATCAGGGCTACTCCCGCAAGAAGAAGAAGGAGAGCTGGCTCTCCGAGCTCTTCGACTGAGCCTCCCGGGCGGCGAAGCCGCCTGACGACCGGATGCCGCGGCGCCGGCCCCTCGTGGGGCCTGCGCCGCGGCATCCGTCGTTCGGAGCCGTTCAGGCGGCGTTGAACTCCACGGGGTGCGGGCCGGTGCGGCCGTCGCGCTCGAGGGCGTCGATCGCGGCGAGCTCGTCGGCGGCCAGTTCGAAGCCGAACACGTCGAGGTTCTCGGCGATGCGCGAGGGCGTCACCGACTTGGGGATCACGACGCGGCCCTGCTGCAGGTGCCAGCGCAGCACGACCTGCGCGGCGCTCACGCCGTGGCGGGCCGCGCTCGCGACGATCGCGTCATCGCCGAGCACGGCGCCCTGCGCGAGCGGGCTCCACGCCTCGGTGACGATGCCGTGGCGGGTGTTCGTCGCGACGGTGGTGCGGTTCTGCAGCGCGGGATGCAGCTCGATCTGGTTCACCGCGGGCACGACGTCGGTCTCGGCGATGAGGCGCTCGAGGTGCGCGGGCTCGAAGTTCGACACGCCGATCGCCCGCACACGGCCCTCGGCGGAGAGGCGCTCCAGCGCTCGCCAGGTGTCGACGTAGCGGTCGCGCTCGGGAGTGGGCCAGTGGATGAGGTACAGGTCGAGCTGCTCGAGCCCGAGCTTGCCGAGGCTCGCGTCGAACGCGCGCAGCGTCTGGTCGAAGCCCTGGTCGGAGTTCCAGACCTTCGACGTGATGAACAGCTCGTCGCGGGCGAGACCCGACTCGGCGATGGCGCGCCCGACGCCCGCCTCGTTGCCGTAGATCGCCGCCGTGTCGATGCTGCGGTACCCCGCCTCGAGGGCGGTGGCGACGGCGGCGGTGGTCTCGGCGTCGGGCACCTGGTAGACGCCGAAGCCGAGCTGCGGCATCTCGACGCCGTTGTTGAGGGTGACGGTGGGGACGGTGGGGTTCATGGATTCGCTTTCGGTGTCGAGGTGGTTCGGTCGGGGGTCGATGGCGGGTGCGGGGATCAGCCGGCCACCGCCGGGGTCGGCGAGGTGGTGGGGAGGGTCGGT
The DNA here is from genome assembly GCF_058349945.1 of Agromyces cucurbitae. Taxonomy (NCBI): domain Bacteria; kingdom Bacillati; phylum Actinomycetota; class Actinomycetes; order Micrococcales; family Microbacteriaceae; genus Agromyces; species Agromyces cucurbitae. The sequence goes on from NZ_JBYRES010000002.1 coordinate 556,429, forward strand.
GCCGAGGCATCCGCCTTCGTGCTCGAGGCGACGCGAGCGCGACGTGCGGTCGCGGCGGCGGCCGCCATCACGACGAGGGCCGCGAGCGTGATGGCCGCACCCACCCAGATGGGCGAGGTGTAGCCGAGGCCGGCCGCGATCGTGAGGCCGCCGGCCCAGGCGCCGAGCGCGTTGCCGAGATTGAACGCCGCGATGTTCGCGCCCGACGCGAGCGTCGGGGCCTTGGCGGCGTAGCGCATGATGCGGCTCTGCAGGCCGGGCACGGTGCCGAAGCCGAAGGCTCCCATGAGCACGAGCAGCACGACCGTCGCCACGGGGCTGAACGCGAGCCACGCGAAGAGCGCGAGCACGACGACGAGGGCGCCGATGAAGGCGAGCAGGGTGCCGTCGATCGAGCGGTCGGCGAGGCGCCCGCCCGCCCAGTTGCCGACGACGAGTCCCGCGCCGAAGAGCACGAGCAGCCACGGCACGGCTCCCGAGGCGAAGCCGCTCACCTCGGTGAGCGTGTAGGCGATGTACGTGAAGGCGCCGAACATGCCGCCGAAGCCGAGCACGGTGACGGTGAGCGAGAGCCAGACCTGGCCCGAGCGGAACGCGCCGAGCTCGCGGCGCAGGCTCGGGGCGGTCGACGGCGCCCGCAGCGCCGGCACGAGCATCGCGATGCCGACGAGTGCGACGACGCCGATCACCGAGATCGCCCAGAACGTCGCACGCCAGCCGTACTGCTGGCCGATGAACGTGCCGAACGGCACGCCGAGCACGTTCGCGGCGGTGAGGCCCGTGAACATGACGGCGATCGCACCCGCAGCCTTCTCGGGGGCGACGAGGCTCGCGGCGACGACCGAGCCGATGCCGAAGAACGCCCCGTGGCAGAGGGCCGCGATGATGCGCCCGGTCATCATGAGCTCGTAGGTCGGCGCCATCGCCGAGATCGCGTTGCCGGCGATGAAGAGCACGAGCAGGCCCATGAGCACGGGCTTGCGGGGGAGGCGGGTGGTGGCGGCCGTCAGGCCGAGGGCGCCGACGACGACGGCGAGGGCATAGCCCGAGATGAGCCAGCCGGCCGCGGCCTCGCTCACGCCGAAGTCGGACGCGACCTCGGGCAACAGGCCCATGATGACGAACTCGGTGAGTCCGATGCCGAAACCCCCGATGGCGAGGGCGATGAGTCCGAGAGGCATGCGCGTACTCCTGATACAGTGGAGGAAGATTAGTTGCAAACGCGGTCTATTGCGCGAGCGACTTAAATACTTGCACACGCAAATACAAAGCGCAAGCAACTACTTTTGGAGAGGAGCGGGCATGGGCATCGCCGACGACGCCGTCGAAGTGCGCGCGCAGGGCTGGCGCACGCTCGCCGCACTGCACGGGCTCATCGAGTCCGAGCTCGAGCGCGCGCTCGGGGCATCGGCCAACCTGTCGGTCGTCGAGTACACCGTGCTCGACGCGCTGAACCGCCAGGACGGCTGGCACATGCGCATGCAGCAGCTCGCGCGCGCGACCGCGCTCAGCCCGAGTGCGACCACCCGGCTCGTCAACCGCCTCGAAGACCGGGCGCTGCTCACCCGCATCCTCTGCGCCGACGACCGGCGCGGCATCTACACCGAGCTCACGTCCGCCGGGCGGGCGCTGTACGAGCGGGCCCGCCCGATCCACGACGAGACGCTCGAGCGTGTGCTCGCGCAAGCGGCCGAGCAGCCCGAGCTCGCCCCCGTGGTCGACGCACTGCACGTCGCGGCGCCCGTCGCGGGCTGAACTCGCGCTCGTGCGCTTCCCGCCCCGCCTTCGGAGATCGCCACGGGATCGGGCGATCCGACCGTGTCGCATCCGATTCGGTGGTGATCGCCGAAATCGAGGTGCGCCCGAACGCGGCAGCGCGCCCGAGCGAGTGCCCGGGCGCGCTGTTCGTGGTGGATGCGGCGCTCAGCCCTGCGCCTCGCCCCCGATGTTGACGAGCCAGGTCACGCCGTAGCCGTCGACGCACATGCCGAACGCGTCGCCCCACGGGGCGACTTCGAGCGGCACGATCTCGGAGCCCGAACCGAGCAGCTTCTCCCAATAGCCGCGGAGCGTCGCGTCGTCGTCGGGGCCGCCCGAGAGCGAGACCGAGATGTTGCTCGTCGTGGCGGCCGGCGGCATGTGGCTCGGCGTGTCGGCGGCCATGAGCACGATGCCGCCCTCGCCCTCGAGCTGCCCGTGCATGATCTTGTCGGCGTCGGCCGGGTCGTCGGCCTGTCCGAACTCGGCGAACGTGCTCATCGTGAGCTCGCCGCCGAACACCGAGTGGTAGAACTCGAGGGCTGCGCGGGCGTTGTCCTGGAAGTTGAGGTACGGGTTGAGCCGAGCCATGGTGCGTCCCTTCGTCGAGGTGTGCGGTCAGGGCCGATGATTCTCGCTCGGGCGGCGGGCCGCAAGACCCGGTTTCCGCCATCCCGTCCGTCGCCTGCGCGCTCGACGAACAACGTGCGAGAAAGTGCTTGACCGCGGCATCCCCCAGTCGTATCCTTTAATCAACCAAAAGGTTGATCAAAGAACAGGTTGAGGAGGGGTGATGATCGTGGACCCGAGCTCGGATGACCGCCTCGATCGCGCGTTCATGGCCCTCGCCGACCCCGTGCGCCGGCGCATCATCGCACGGTTGAGCCGTGGGCCGGCGACCGTGAACGAGCTCGCCGACCCGTTCGAGATCACCAAGCAGGCCGTCTCGAAGCACATCCAGGTGCTCGAGCACGCGGGTCTCGTCACGCGCACCCGCGACGCCCAGCGTCGCCCCGTGCACCTCGACCCGGCGGCCCTCGAAGCCCTCACCGCGTGGATCGACCGCTACCGGCTGATCCACGAGCAGCGGTTCCGCTCACTGGACGCGCTGCTCGCCGAAAGCACCACCGCGGAGGCCTCGTCCGAGGCATCCGACCCCGCGGCCGACGCAACCGGCCGCCGAACGGAAGAAGAACGATCATGACGAACCCCGTCACCATCACCGCCCCCGAAGGCCTGCCCTTCATCGAGATCGAGCGCGAGTTCGACGCCCCCGTCGCGGCGGTGTTCAACGCGCACCGCGACCCCGAGCTCGTCAAGCAGTGGCTCGGGCCGAACGGCTACGAGATGAGCATCGAGCGGTGGGACTTCGTCTCGCAGGGCGGCTACCGCTACGTGCACACCGACACCGACGGCGCCGACTGGGCGTTCAACGGCACCTTCCACTCGGTGCGCGAGAACGAGCTCGCGATCCAGACCTTCGAGTTCGAGGGGTACCCCGACGTCGTCGCGATCGAGTCGATGACCTTCGAAGACCTCGGCGGGGGGCGCACGAAGCTGCGCATCCACTCGGTCTACCCGACCGTCGAGAGCCGTGACGGCATGGTCGCGAGCGGCATGGAGCGCGGCGTGACCGAGGGCTACGCCCGTCTCGACGGCCTCGTCGCGGCCTGACGCGACACCCCCGGCGAACCCGCACCGCAGAACACCACGAAACGGAGCAGATCATGGACTGGACCCTCGAGGTCGTCATCGTGCCGGTCGCCGACATCGACCGCGCGATCGAGTTCTACCGCGACCACGTCGGTTTCGAACTCGACCACCACACCGTCACCGAGCACATGGAGGTCGCGCAGCTGACGCCGCGCGGCTCGGGGTGCTCGATCGTCGTCGGCAACCTCCCGAGCCAGCGCGAGATGGCGCCGGGCTCGCTCAAGGGGCTGCAGCTCGTCGTCGCCGACGCGGCCGCGGCCCGGGCCGAGCTCGTCGGGCGGGGTGTCGAGTGCAGCGACATCGTCGTCTTCGACGAGCGCGACGGCGGCACCTTCTTCGGCTTCGCCGACCCCGACGGCAACTCGTGGGCGGTGCAGCAGATCACGGCCCGCGCCGAGCGCCCGCTCATCCCCGTCGAGGCGCGCCAGCGCTTCGGCGCCGAGCAGGAGGCCTGAGACCCTGCGGCAGCCGGTCGCGCGCGTCGCTCAGTCGGCGCGCACGACCGGCTGCCGCAGGATCGTGCGCAGTTTCTCGGGCGCCGTGCGCCGAGGGTCGCCGAGATAGATCTCGTGGTGCGGGCCGCCGAAGCGCAGCCCGTGCTCGGGCATGAACTCGTCGTGCAGGCGCGCGAGCGTCGGCCCCTCGTCGTCGTACGAGCCGAGGTGCAGGGTCTGCACGCTGAGCCCCTCGTCGAGGGCCCCGAGCCGCACGCGACCGGCGGCGGTCGTCTTCGCGGCGGCCTGCTCGCGGGCGGCGCCGAACACGTCGGCGTCGAGCCAGTCGGGTTGCCAGATCATCATGGTCCACGACCACGCCGACTTCTCACGGGTGACGAAGGTCGTCGGATCGTCGGCCGTCCACAGGCCCTCGAGCGGGCCGACGACGTGATCGCGCCCGAGCCCGCGCTTCAGCGCGAACTTCGCCGCGTACGAGACGGCGTAGAGCGCCTCGACCGCGGCCGCGTACTCGGGCGCGGTGTTCGGGTCGCCGTGGCCGTCGACCATCGCGTAGCGCAGGGTCGGCACCTCGACGAGCTCGAACCGCCCGCGCGGGGCGGTGTAGGTCGCGATCTCGCGCTTGGGGTCGAACTTCGTGGCCATGAGCCTCATCCTGCCGGGACCCACCGACGCGGGCCGCCACGCTTTCGGAGATCATCACGATCTCGGACCGACACGCCGTGACCGCCTCCGAAAAGCTGGTGATCTCCGAAATCGTGGTTGCGGAGTGCGGCGGTGTGAGGGTCGGGTTCCGGGTCAGGCGTCGACCGCGGTCGTCGACCCGGTGCCCGTGGCCACCGCGGTGGCCACGCCGCCGTCCGCGTCGTCCGCCGGCCGCCGCCGCACCTGCCCGGCGACCGAGAGACTGAGGATCATGACCGCCCCGACCGCGAGCAGCGCGTACCGGGCGCCGACCTCGTCGGCGAGGAGGCCCAGCAGCGGCGGCGCCGCGAGCGACGAGATGGTCGAGAACGACGTCACGACCGAGACGCGCTGCCCCGCGCGAGACGGGTCGTCGGAGGCCGCCGAGATCGCGATCGGGTTGCCGAGCGCGGTGCCGCAGCCCCAGAGCACGATGCCGATCCAGGCGATGGCGAGGTTCGGCCCGAAGACGAACAGCGCGAGCCCGATGAGCGACGAGACGCCCGAGGCGCGCAGCACCGCGACCCGCCCGAACCGGTCGATGAGGCCCGTGCCGACGAACCGGAACACCGTCATCGCCCCGACGAACGTGCCGTACGCGATGGCGCCGATCGCCTCGGTCGAGGCGAACCCGTCGACGACGGCGAGCGTGAGCCAGGTGGTCGCCGCCCCCTCGGCGAGCGAGGCGGCGAGCAGCACCACCCCGAGCAGCAGCGTGCGCGGCTCGAGCCACGCGCCGAGCGCCGACCGCACCGCCTGCCGGTTGCGTGCACCCGTCGCTGCGGCGTCGACCGACCCGGTCGCCGTCGAGACGGGCTGCTGCCGCGTGTAGGCGGTCGACGCGGGCACGAGCAGCGCCCGCAGCACCGTGACGATCGCGGTCACGACGACGACCTGCGTCGCGACGTGCACCCCGGCGAACGAGAACGCCCCGGCGATGAGCGCGCCGCCCGCCGCGCCGATCGAGAACGCCGCGTGGAACTGCGGCAGCACCGCCCGGCCGAGCTGCTGCTCGACGGCGGCGGCGTTGATGTTGATCGGCACGTTGATGAACGCGCCGCAGAGGCCGTTCACGAACATGCCGGCGATGAAGAATCCGAGTCCCCAGCCCATCAGCCCCGCGGCATCCAGCCCGAAGCCCAGCACGTTGCCCACGGTGCCCGCGATGAGCACGTTGCGGCTGCCGAACCGGGCGACGTTCGCGCCGATCGTGAGCGCGCCGATGAGCGAGCCGATGCCGCCGATGATGAGCAGCGAGCCGAGCTGCAGCGCGCTGATGTCGAGCGCCGTGCGGATCGACGGCATGCGGCTCATCCACGAGACCTGGATGAGGCCGAACAGGGCGAACTGGGCCATGAGCGACCAGCGGGCGCGTGAGACGGTGGGCACGCGCCGAGGCTATCAGTCAAGATCCCTTACTCGTGCGCGGGATCCGGACATCGAACGTCCGATTCCCGTCAGGGGCGCCGCGCCTCGAACCGCCACCCGGTGATCCACTCGGGGTCCTCGCCGTGCTCGTACGCGTACGCCCGCGCCGCGCCGCGCGCCGCCTCCCATTCGGCGGCGATCTCGGCGACGCCGGGCCGCGCCGCGAGCCCCGGCACCCGGCGCACGACGTCGAGCGCGAGCCGGTACCGGTCGAGGTCGTTGAGGTGCAGCATGTCGAACGGCGTGGTCGTGGTGCCCCGCTCGGCGAAGCCGCGCACGTGCAGGTTCGCGTGGTTCGTGCGCCGGTACGCGAGCTGGTGGATGAGCGACGGGTACCCGTGGAACGCGAAGATCACGGGCGCCGACGTCGTGAAGATCGCGTCGAACTGCGCATCGGTCAGACCGTGGGGGTGGCGCGAGAGATCCTGCAATCGCATGAGGTCGACGACGTTCACGAGCCGCACGCGCAGGTCGGGCAGCCGCTCGCGCAGCAGTTGCGCCGCCGCGATCGCCTCGACGGTCGGCACGTCGCCCGCGCAGGCGAGCACGACCTCGGGTTCGGATGCCGCGGGGTCGCGTTCGTCGAACTCCGGTTCGTTGCCCGCCCAGGGCCAGACCCCGAGCCCGGCCTCGACGTGCGCGTCGGCCTCGTCGGGCGAGAGCCATTGCTGCTGCGGCTGCTTGCCGGCGACGACGACGTTGACCCGGTTGCGCGTGCCGAAGGCGTGCCGCATGGTCGCGAGCAGGGTGTTCGCATCGGGCGGCAGCGACACCCGCACGATCTCGGCCTGCTTGTTGACGACGACATTGAGGAATCCCGGGTCCTGGTGCGAGAAGCCGTTGTGGTCCTGTCGCCACACGTGCGACGAGAGCAGGTAGGTGAGACTCGCCACGTCCTCGCGCCACGGTACCTCGCGCGCCGACTCGAGCCACTTCGCGTGCTGGTTGAACATCGAGTCGACGATGTGGATGAACGCCTCGTAGCTCGTGATGAGCCCGTGGCGGCCGGTGAGCAGGTATCCCTCGAGCAGGCCCTGCATGAGGTGCTCGCTGAGGGCCTCGATCACCCGGCCGCGCCGGGCGAGGTGCTCGTCGAGGGGATGCAGCGCCTCGGCCCAGACCCGGTCGGTGACCTCGAAGACCGCGCCGAGCCGGTTCGACAGCACCTCGTCGGGCCCGAACAGGCGGAACGAGTCGGGGTTGTCGCGCACGACGTCGGCGAGCCACGCCCCGAACACGCGGGTCGCCTCACCGGTGACGCCGCGCCCGTCGGCCGGCACGTCGACCGCGTGGGGCCGGGTCGGCGGCAGCTCGAACGGGCGCACGATGCCGCCGTTCGCGTGCGGGCTCGCGCTCATGCGCAACTCGCCCGCCGGGCGCAGCACGTCGAGCTCGCGGGCCGGGCGACCGGCGTCGTCGAACAGCTCCCCGGTGCGGTACGACCGCAGCCAGTCCTCGAGCATCGCGAGGTGCTCGGGGTTCTCGCGCACCTCCGCGAGGGGCACCTGATGCGCGTGGAACGTGCCCTCGACCTGCACCCCGTCGACGACGCCCGGGCCCGTCCAGCCCTTGGGCGTGCGCAGCACGATCGCCGGCCACCGCGCCGCCCGTGCCGCGAAGGCCCCCGCTGCGGCATCCGCCCGGATCGAGGCGATGCGGTCGTAGGCGACGTCGATCGCATCGGCCATCCGCGCGTGCACCGACATGGGGTCTTCGCCGTCGAACCCGCCGGTCACGAGCAGCGGCTCGTAGCCGTTGCCCCTGAAGAAGTCGACGAGCTCCGACTCGGGGATGCGCGCGAGCAGGGTGGGGTTCGCGATCTTGTAGCCGTTGAGGTGCAGGATCGGCAGCACGGCGCCGTCGGTCGCCGGATCGAGGAAGGCGTGGCCGCGCCAGCTCGCGGCGAGCGGTCCGGTCTCGGCCTCGCCGTCGCCGATGACGCACGCGACGACGAGCCCCGGGTTGTCGAGCGCCGCGCCGTAGGCGTGCATGAGCGCGTACCCGAGCTCGCCGCCCTCGTTGATCGAGCCCGGCGTCTCGGGCGCTGCATGCGAGGGGATGCCGCCCGGGAACGAGAACTGCCGGAAGAGCCGCGCCATGCCCGCACGGTCGGCCGTCACCTCGGGGAACAGCTCGGAGTACGTGCCGTCGAGCCACGCGTTCGCGACCATCGCCGGGCCGCCGTGACCGGGTCCGCAGACGTAGAGCGTCGGGGTGCCGCGCTCGACGATCGCGCGGTTGAGGTGCGCGTACACGAGGTTGAGCCCGGGGGAGGTGCCCCAGTGGCCGAGCAGGCGCGGCTTCACGTCGTCGCGCGTGAGCGGCTCGTCGAGCAGCGGGTTGCGCATGAGGTAGATCTGGCCGACGCTCAGGTAGTTCGCGGCGCGCCACCACCGATCGACGAGCTCGAGCGGCAGTCGTTCGTCAGCTCCGGTCATCGTCCACCCCGTTCGATCGCACCCGCATCCCCGAGCCTAGCCGGGCGCTTTCAGCGGGTTGAGGAGGGAGCGCAGCGACCGTCTCGAAACCCGGACACGGTTAGGCTCGAGCCGATGGGATCGGTGTTCACGGGATTCGCGGTGATCGCGCTCGCCGTGTTCGTCGGCTGGCTCGCCGCCCGCACCGGCGTCGTGGGGCCGGAGGCCCGGCCCATCCTCGCCCGCCTGAACTTCAGCGTGCTCGCGCCGTTCCTGCTCTTCTCGGTGCTCGCGACCGCCGACGTCGGGGCGCTGTTCTCGGCGCTGCTGCCCGTCTCCGCGCTCGCCGCCGTCACGATGATGCTCGTCTTCGGACTCGTGTCGATGCTCGTCTGGCGGCGCAGCCTCGAACGCACCGTGATCGGCTCGCTCGCCTCGGGCTACGTGAACGGCAACAACTTCGGCATCCCCATCGCCGTCTACATGCTCGGCGACGCGGCGTACTCGGCGCCGATCGTGCTGCTGCAGCTGCTGCTCTTCGCGCCGGTCGCGCTCGCGATCCTCGGCGCGCGGGTGCAGGGCGACACCTCGGCCTGGAAGATCATCCGGTCGACGTTCACGAACCCGATCATCGTCGGGTCGCTGCTCGGGGTCGGAGTGGCGGTGGCGGGCATCGACCTGCCGCCCGTCGTGCTCGAGCCGATCGAGCTCATCGGGCACGCGGCCGTGCCCCTCATGCTCATCTCCTTCGGCATGTCGTTGCACGGGCAGCGCCTGCTCGCCGCGGGAACGGGGCGGCGCGACGTCGTGCTCGCGGCGAGCCTGAAGCTCATCGCGATGCCCGTCGTCGCCTGGCTGCTCGGCAGGTTCGCCTTCGGCCTCGACGACACCGCGCTCTACGCCGTGACGGTGCTCGCCGCGCTGCCGACCGCGCAGAACGTCTTCAACTACGCGCAGCGGTACGACACCGCCGAGATCCTCGCGCGCGACACGGTCTTCATCACGACACTCGGCTGCCTGCCCGTGCTGCTGGGGCTCGCCCTCGTGCACTCGCTGACCTGACTGACGGGAGCGCCATGATGGGTGGGAGCCAAGGAGGTCGCCCATGCCGTTCCTCGCCGACGACGGTGCCCCGCTCGCCGAGCTCGGGCTCGCCCAGCGCCCCGCCGACCACCCGACGTTCGAGCTGACGGCCGCGTTCGCGTACCTCGACCCCGTCACCGGGCGCCGATACCGGGTGCCGGCCCGCGACGAGGCATCCCGTCGACAGGGCGAGGACGGCGCCGAACCGCTCGACGGCTTCTCGACCGACCTCGCCTCGGTGCCGACGCCCCTGTGGGGCATGATCGCGAGCTACGGGCGGCAGTCGGCGCCCGCCGTGCTGCACGACGCCAGGTCGCGCGAGGCAGCGGCGCTCGGCGACCCGCGGGCCGCGCTCGTGCAGCGCCGCGAAGACGACCGGGTGTTCCACACGGCGCTCCGCGAACAGGGCGTGCCGCGCATCCGCGCCCGGCTCATGCAGGCGTGGGTCGCCGCCGATCGCGAGCGGCAGTTCGGGGGTGTGCGCGGCTGGACCCTCGTCGTGCAGTCGGCGGCCGGTGCGCTCGCGCTCGTCGCGGCATCCGTCGCCGCGTTCTGGAACCCGTGGTGGCTCGTCGCGTGGCCCGTCGTCGCGCTCGCCGTGTTCGTACACGGCCGGCTCGCCGGGCTCGTGGCGACGCTCACGTTCTCGCTCGCGCTCGTGGGGCCGTTCATCCTCGTGCAGCTCGCCGCGCTCGTGCCGTTGCGCGTCGTCGAGGCGCTCGTCGAGCTGGTCACGGGCGGCGACCCCGGCGGCGTCTGGCGGCCGACGCTCAGGCCGTGAGTCGACGACGGGCGGCGCGTCGGCGGAGTGCCCCGTAGCCGCGCATGAGCTGCGGCACGACGACGTAGACGGCGGCCGGCACCACCACGAGCGTGAGCACGAGTGCGCGCAGCACTGGGTGCCACCCGTCGGTGATCGGGGCCAGCGCGACCATGCCGACGGAGACGAGCGGGAAGATCGCGAGCCAGGTGATGACCGCCCTGACGTGGACGGAGGGCGCGGCGGGGGCGGTCGGGGCGACCGGCGCGGTCGGCGCTGCGGCGGCGACGACGGATGGGGTGGCGGTGGTGACGTCCATGGATGATCTCCTCAATTCCAACTGAATGGTTGTAATTGAAGCACGGGGTTCGAAGAATCACAACCATCTGGTTGGAAATTGCTAGGATGGGTCGCATGGCCTGGGACACCGAGCGCACGAAGCGACTGCTGCTCGACGCGGCGACCGCCGAGTTCAGCACGTACGGGCTCGCGGGGGCGCGCATCGACCGCATCGCCGCCTCGGCCGGGGTCAACAAGGAGCGCATCTACCAGTACTTCGGCAAGAAGGACGAGCTCTTCGAGACCGTGCTCGCGACGCGGCTCCGCGCCACGATGGACGACGTGCCGATGGCGGGCGAGGGGCCCGAGGCCGTCGGCGACTACGCGGGGCGACTCTTCGACCACCACATCGCCGACGGCGTGATCCCGAGGCTCGTCGCCTGGGAGGGGCTCGAGCTCGGCGCGGCGCCCGTGGCTGGCGAGGACCGCCGCCGCTACCACGAGGAGAAGGCGGCGCGCTTCGGCGCGATGCTTCCCGGCGTCGATCGCGAGACGGCCGGCGAGCTGCTGCTCACCATCGTCACGCTGGTGAACGGCTGGCCGGTGCTCGCGCAGCTCGACGAGCTGCTCGTGCCCGGAGGCGGCGGTGAAACCCGCGGCCGCCCCGAGCGGGTCGAGCGCCGGCGCGCGGCGATCGTCGACATGGCCACCGCCGCGGCACGGTCGGCGCTCGCGAGGGCGTAGCCCGCCAGAGCACACCGCCCGCCGAGGTTCAGGGACAACCCTGATCCTCGGCGGGCGGATGCCGCGTACGTTGGACACCAGATCGTCGCCGCGGCATTGCAGGGGGAACTGTCACCGCGGGTCGAGGCGATCGCGCCGGCCGGTACCTCGGACCCGAAACGGGGCGCCGGCCGGCTTCACCTTCTCCGGCGGTCAGCCCTTCGGACCCGCCTTCCGCTCGAGTTCGAGCGTGCGCGCCGCTTCGGTGTTGCCCGCCGCGTCGACCGCGCGGTACTCGATCGCCGTCGTCGCCTTGCCGACCTGGATCGGACCCGTGTACGGCTGGAAGCCGCCGTCGCCGACGCGCACCTCGATCCGGTCGACGCCGGCGGTGGCGTCGACGGCCGTCAGCGTCACGATGCGCTTCTTCGTGTCGACCCGGGCCGTGGTGACCGGAGCGACCGTGTCGCGGCGGACGGTGATGGCGGCCTCGTCGGAGACATTGCCCGAGGCATCCGTCGCCCGTACCGTGACCGTGGTCGCGCCCTCGGCGGTGATCGCGATCGGCGCGACGTAGGGCTGCCAGCCCGACGCCGTCGAGACCTCGATCGCGGGTGACTCGTCGAGATCGTCCGTCGCGGTCGCCACGACCTCGACGGCGCCCGTGAACCAGCCGCTCGCCGGAGCCTCGGGCGAGGTGGCGAGGGCGACCGTCGGCGCCGTGGCGTCGCGCACGACCGGGTGGGTGCGGAACGCGTCGACGATCATGTAGCTGCCCGTCTTCATCGTGCCCGTGATCGTGTGCACGCCCGGTGCGAGGTCGTCGAGCGAGAGCACCGTCTGCTGGTGCAGCCGGGTCGGGCTCGAGAACGACTGCGTCTTCACGAACTGGCCGTCGATGCTGATGTCGACATCGCCGAGGTCGCTGTTGATCTGCGACACGATGTCGATGCCGGTGCCGTGGAAGGTGAGTTCCCACGAGTCCCCGAGGTTCTGCGTCGCGTCGATGTCGTCGAGCCAGGCCCCGCCGCCACCGCGCGCCGCGTCGCGCCAGAGCCAGGTCTCGCGGGTGGGCGATGCGGCCGTGCGATAGACGACGCCCGACGTGTTGTTGAGCAGCTCGGGTTCGGTCGGCTTCGTGAGCGAGACGGTGACGTCGGTCGAGGCGCGGCGCACACCGAGCGTGATCGGCTCGCCGGCGGGCAGCGCGTTGTAGGCCTGCCAGAACGAGTTGCGCTGCTCGGTGACGGCGGTGCCGTTGATGCTGCGCACGAGGTCGTCGGTGCGCAGTCCCGCGTCGGCCGCGACGCTGCCGGCGGGGACGGCGACGACCTTCACGCCCTTGAAGTCGCTGATCGCGTACGACGACTGCTCGGCGGTCGTGGTGATGTTCGCGATGCTGCCGCCCCAGAGCGGCTCGACGTACTTGCGCCGGGCGAGCTCGATCGGGTCGGGGCCGGTGGTCCCCGTCGGCAGCACGGCCTGCGGCGGCAACGCGCCGCCGGGGGCCCCGAAGCCCGTCATCGGGATGTTCTCGTAGCCGAGTGCGAGTGCCGGCGAGGCATCCCCGACCGTGAAGTCGTAGTCGCCCACGGGGTCGGCGTTCGAGAACGCCGGATCGCCGACGGCCGAGTCGCGGTCGAGGCCTGCCGCGTACCAGCTCGTCGCGGTGTTGAGCGTCTTTCCGTCGACCGAGAGCTTCTCGGTGCCGCCCCCGCCCGGCCGGATGTCGATCGCGGCGCCGGCGTTCCAGAACAGGTTCGCGCCGATCGCGTACCGGGCGCGGACCGGGTCGTTGAGCACGTTGTCGTACGGGAGCCGGCCGAGCGTGATGTTGTGGTCGATCTCGTCGCCGCCGGGCATGTAGCTGACCTGCTCGTAGGTCGACCCGTCGAGGATGAGGTTGTTGCGGAGCGTGCGGTCGAACCCGTCGCGCAGCTTCACGCCGCCCTTCAGCAGCACGTTGTCGGTCATGACGAAGTTCGAGGAGCCGTCGTCGAGGTCGATGGCCCAGTCGCCGTCGTGCCAGAAGCGGTTGTGGTCGATCGTGATCGGCTCGATCGTGTCGAGCTTCATCATCTCGCGCGCCTGCTCGGCGGTGAGTGCGCCGCCGGTGTTGCCCATGAACTCGACGCCGTCGGCCAGGCTCGCGAACGCGTTGTTCGCCGCGCCGGTCTTCCAGAACCGGGTGCGGCCCCACGCGTTGATCGAGCCGTTGTCGCCCGTCTCGCGCACGCAGTCGAAGATGTCGTTGTCCTGGACGAGGTGTCCGCCCCACGTGGTGTCGGAGAAGTTGAGGCAGGCGCGCGGGCTGTCCGAGAGCGAGTTGCCGCGCACGGTGACGTCGAGGGCCATGGAGATGTTGACCGACGAGGTCTGCTTCTCGTAGCGCCCGTTGTTGCGCATGACGTTGCCCTCGATGAGCACGTCGCGCGGGTAGTCCTCGGTCTTCGGTCCTGCGCCGAGGTCGGTGATGCGCGGGGTCGTGAAGTAGTTGCCCGCGTAGTCGCGCACGGCGGCGGGGGATCCGACGACGTGCACGTCGGTCGCGCCGTTGTCCTCGAAGCGGCTTGCGGTGATCTTCGTGCCGCTGTTGTAGCCGTCGAGGAAGATGCCGTTGCCGCCGAGGCCGGTGAACGAGGAGCCCGTGATCGCGACGTCGCGGCTGTTCTTCACGGTCGCGGCGCCCTTGCGCACGACCGACCAGTCGCCACGCGCGAGACCCTCGAAGGTGTTGTTGAAGAGCGTGCGGTGGGTGCGCTCGAAGGCGAGGTTCTCGAACGCGATGTCGTGGATCGGGTCGCTCGGCGACGTGCCCGTGAGCGTCACGAGCTCGTCGAGCTCGCCGACCTCGATCGTCGCGGCACTGAGGTCGACGCCCGCGGCGGGCTTGAGGTACAGCTTGTTCGCGTCGCGGTCGAGGAACCACTCGTTCGCCGCGTCGAGCTCCTCGCGGATGTTCTCGACCATGACGGCGCCGCTGTTCATCGGCAGTCCCGAGCCGCAGTCCTGCGGGCGGTTGTTGTCGCCGACGAACTCGAGCTGCAGCGCGTCGGCGCCGCGCCCCTCGATCGTGAACGAGACGCTGCCCCAGTCGTGGCAGTGCATCGCCCGCACGTAGCCGGTCGCCGGCTTCGACCAGTTCGCCGACCGGGAGTTCAGTGTCGCCATGGTGGTCGTGCCCTCGAGCCGCTTGGCGCTGTCGTCCCAGTTCGGGTAGCGCGCCATGACCTGGCGGGCGTCGTCGACGAAGAGCTCGTCGAAGTCGATGCCGGCCGGCACGTCGGTCACCATGATGCCCGGGTCGGCCGCGGTCGGCGCCCACGCGCCCGTGAGCTTGCGCCCGCCGTTGAGCGTGGCGCCGTCGCCGGCTCCGACCCAGCGCACGGGGGCGGCCGCACTGCCGGAGTCGGCGTTCGTGAGCGCGAGCGTCTCGTCGAGGTAGTAGTCGCCCTCGGCGAGCAGCACCGTGACGGGTGCGCCGCCGGGGAGGGCGTCGCGCACGAGCTCCTGCGCCCGCGCGAGCGACTTGACGGATGCCTCGGCCGAGTCGCCGGCCGCGGCGTCGTCGCCGTCGGGGGCGACGTAGACCGTCACGGCCTCGGCGGCGTGCGCCGGGAGGGCGGTGAACGTCGACAGCGCGAGGGCGGCGAGGCCGACGCCGGCGATCGTCTGGAGGAGGCGGTGCGCCGGCTTGGCGGCGTTGGATGACGGGTCGATCTGTGCTGACACGGGGAACTCCCTCGTTCGTCGGGTGTCGTGCGCCGGAATCGGCGAAACATCGGATCTCTATCGGCTCACGTTAGGGCCGTGAGTCGAATCCGTCAACGGTCGACGAAGATTCATCGCAGATTCCTCGGATGTCACGACATGAGCAGGTCGGCGCGAAGCGGTCGTGGTGGCGGCGCATGACAGACTCGACACGTGACCCAGCCGCTCCTCGACCGCGCGCCGAGCCCGTACGACGCCGACGAGATGTACGACGCGTTCGTCGAGTGGGCCGACGACCGGGGCTTCGCGCTCTATCCCGCGCAGGACGAGGCGGTCATCGAGATCGTGTCGGGGGCGAACGTCATCCTCTCGACGCCGACCGGCACGGGCAAGTCGCTCGTCGCCGTCGCCGCGCACGCGACGTGCGTCGCACGCGGCGGGCGCTCGTACTACACGGCGCCGATCAAGGCGCTCGTGAGCGAGAAGTTCTTCCAGCTCGTCGAGATCTTCGGGGCCCGGAACGTCGGCATGGTCACGGGCGACA
Organism: Agromyces cucurbitae; assembly: GCF_058349945.1. Taxonomy (NCBI): domain Bacteria; kingdom Bacillati; phylum Actinomycetota; class Actinomycetes; order Micrococcales; family Microbacteriaceae; genus Agromyces; species Agromyces cucurbitae. The sequence goes on from NZ_JBYRES010000002.1 coordinate 571,984, forward strand.
GTTCGGTCAACGCCGACGCGCCGATCATCTGCTGCACCGCCGAGATCCTCGCGAACCTCGCCCTGCGCCACGGCGCCGACGCCGACGTCGACCAGGTCGTGATGGACGAGTTCCACTTCTACGGCGACCCCGACCGCGGCTGGGCGTGGCAGGTTCCGCTCATCACGCTGCCGCGCGTGCAGTTCATCCTCATGTCGGCCACGCTCGGCGACGTCGAGGCGATCGCCGACGACCTCTCGCGGCGCACCGGGCGACCGACCGCCCAGGTCACGGGCGTGGAGCGGCCCGTGCCGCTGCACTTCTCGTATGCGAAGACCCCCGTGCAGGAGACCGTCGAAGACCTCCTCGGCACGCGGCAGGCGCCCGTCTACATCGTGCACTTCTCGCAGGCCGCCGCCATGGAGCGCGCGCAGGCGCTGTCGTCGATCCGGGTCGTGACCCGCGAGCAGCGCGACGAGATCGCCGAGGCGATCGGCGGCTTCCGCTTCACGACCGCGTTCGGCAAGACGCTGTCGCGGCTCGTGCGCGCCGGCATCGGCGTGCACCACGCGGGGATGCTGCCGCGCTACCGCCGCCTCGTCGAGACCCTTGCCCAGCGCGGCCTGCTGCGCGTGATCTGCGGCACCGACACGCTCGGCGTCGGCATCAACGTGCCGATCCGCTCGGTGCTCATCACGCAGCTCTCCAAGTTCGACGGGCAGCGCATGCGCCAGTTGAGCGCCCGCGAGTTCCACCAGATCGCGGGGCGCGCGGGCCGCGCCGGTTACGACACGGCGGGCACGGTCGTCGTGCTCGCGCCCGAGCACGAGATCGAGAACGAGACGGCCGTGCGCAAGGCCGGCGACGACCCGAAGAAGCTCAAGAAGGTCGTGCGCAAGAAGGCGCCCGCCGGGTTCGTGACGTGGAGCGAGGTGTCGTTCGAGCGGCTCATCGCCGCGGTGCCCGAGGCGCTCACGCCGCACCTGCAGCTCACCGCGGCGATGCTCATCAACGTCATCGCGCGCGGCGGTGACGTCGTCGGCGACATCCGTGCGCTCGTCTTCGACAACCACGAGTCGCGTGCGCGCCGCTTCGAGCTCGCCCGGCGCGCCCTCGAGATCCTGCGCACCTTGCGCGACGCCGACGTGGTCGTGATCGCCCCGGCCGTCGACACGGCGACCCACCCGCTCGGCGTCGAGCTGCACCTCACGGTCGAGCTGCAGCCGAACTTCGCGCTCAACCAGCCGCTCTCGCCCTTCGCACTCGCCGCGATCGAGCTGCTCGACCCTCGAGCTGCACCCGGCACGGGCATCGCGACCGGCCACTACGCGCTCGACGTCGTCTCGGTCATCGAGTCGACCCTCGACGACCCGCGACCGATCCTCTCGCAGCAGCAGTTCAGGGCGCGCGGCGAGGCGGTCGCCGCGATGAAGCAGGACGGTGTCGAGTACGAGCAGCGCATGGAGGCGCTCGAGGAGGTCACCTGGCCGAAGCCGCTCGACGAACTGCTGCACCAGGCCTTCGAGACGTTCGCGTCGAGCCAGCCGTGGGTGCGCGACTTCGAGCTCTCGCCGAAGTCGGTCGTGCGCGACATGTTCGAACGCAGCATGTCGTTCGGAGAATACGTCTCGCACTACCAGCTCGCCCGCAGCGAGGGGCTGGTGCTGCGCTACCTGTCCGATGCGTTCCGCGCGGTGCGGCAGACGGTACCCGACGATGCGAAGGACGAAGAGCTCTACGACGTCATCGAGTGGCTCGGCGAGCTCGTGCGCCAGGTCGACTCGAGCCTCGTCGACGAGTGGGCCGAGCTCATCGACCCCACAGCCCACCTGCCTGAAGACGAGCGTGCCGTGGTGCCGCCCGCGCCGCCCTCGGTCGTCACGAACCGGCGCGCGTTCACGGTGCTCGTGCGCAACGAGCTGTTCCGCCGGGTGCAGCTCGCGGCCCTCGAGCGCGACGAGGAGCTCGCCGAGCTCGACCCCGAGGCGCACTGGCCCGACGCGCTCGACCGCTACTACGCCGAGCACGACGACATGGGCACCGGTCCGGCGGCGCGGTCGCCGCGCATGGTCGCGATCGACGAGTCGGATGCCGCGAACGGAATGTGGCGCGTCGAGCAGACGATCGACGACCCGGCGGGCGACCACGACTGGCGCATCCGCGCCGAGGTCGACCTCGAGGCATCCGCGGAGGAGGGCGTCGCCGTCGTGCGCGTCACCGAGGTCGTGCGGTTGTAGCGTCGGCCTACGCGGCCGCGAGCATTCCCGCGGCGATGAGCGCGAGCACGAGGCCGACCCACTGCACGGGCGCGATGCGCTCCTTGAGCACGAGCGCCGCGAGCAGGATGGTGCCCGCCGGATACATCGCGCCGAGCACGGCGGCGATCGCGAGCTCTCCCGCGCGGATGCCGAGCAGGAGCAGGGTGTTCGCCGCCGCGTTCACGAGCCCGCACGCGATCGCGATGCGGAGGCCGCTGCGGCGGTCGGCCGCGGCCCGTTCGACGGCGGTGAGCACGACGGCGGCCTCCGTGCCGGCTTCGGGGTCGGCGCGGTCGGCGTCGGCCGTCGGGGCCGCCTCGGGCCGAGGCATCCGCCCCGCCGTCGAACGCGCCCGCAGCGCGAGCCCGCCCGCGACCGCGAACATGATCGCCGCCGTCACCGCGCTGTTGACGAGGAGCGGCCACAGTCCGCTCTCGTCGGCGGTCTGGTCGATGATGATGAAGAACGCGCCGATCGCGGCGCCGGCACCGATGCCCATGACGATGCCGGCGATGCTCGGCCGCACGGCGCCCCGCTCGGGCACGAAGCCGACGAGCACGACGGCGACGAGGGCGATGGCGAGCGCCCAGTATGCGAGCGGGCCGAGGGAGCCGCCCGTCGCGAGACCCCACACCATCGGCACGACGGCCGACACGACGGCCGTGAGCGGCGAGAGGATCGACATCGGGCCGATCGCGAGCGTGGCGTAGAGCAGTCCGATCGCGACGGCCCCCGCCGCGCCCGCCGCCGCGCCCCACCAGAGGTCGGCGGGCGTCGCGGTGCCGCCGATCAGGGGTGCGGCGATCGCGAGTGCGACGAGCCCGGCGAGGCCCGAGACCGCGGTCGCGAGCACCGCGCCGATGCGCTTCGCCGCCAGTCCGCCGAGGAAGTCGGCCGCACCGAAGACGAACGCTCCGGTGAGCGAGAAGATGGCGGTGAGCATGGTCGGTCAAGCGTATCCGGCGGGATGCTGCTCATTCGCGCGGCCCTCATCAGGGGTTCTGCTCATCTGAGCACGACGTGCCGATTCCGTTATGAAATCGCGGCGAACAGGGCCTGAACCCCCCTTGGCAGGGTCGGAGGGCGGACCTAGGCTACGGAACATCGCCCTGCCGCCGGCGCGTTCGACTCGACGCCGAATCCGAGGTGGAGGCGTGGTCGTCCGATGAGGAGAGTCATGCAACGTCGCACAGTCAACTGCTTGTCAGCGGTGGCCTTGGCCGCCGCGGGCACGCTCGTCGCCGGGGTACTCGGCGCCGCGCCCGCGTTCGCCGCGGTCGACGGCTCGGGTGTCGTGATCAACGAGGTCTACGCGCGCGGAGGCAGCGCGAACCAGCCGTATCAGAACAAGTTCGTCGAGCTCTACAACCCGACCAACGCCGACGTCTCGCTCGCAGGCTGGTCGATCCAGTACCGCTCGGCGACGAGCACCGGAGCCTCGAGCGGTGTCGGCGCGCTGACCGGCACCATCAAGTCGGGCGGCTACTACCTCATCGGCCTGAACAGCAACGGCGGCACCGGTGCGGCACTGCCGACCCCCGACGCCTCGTTCTCGGTCGCGCCGAGCGGTACGACGGGCTCGCTCTTCCTTGCGAAGACCGCTTCGGCGATCAACCCGGGCAACGGATCGGTCGTGAACAACCCCCAGGTCGCCGACTACGTCGGCTACGGCGGGTCGCTGAACTTCGAGACGGCTGCGGCGGCCTACCCGGGCTCCAACTCCGACCCGGGCAGCATCGTCCGCACGAACTTCAAAGACACCGACGACAACTCGAAGGACTTCTCCTTCACGGCGACCCCGACGCCGCAGAACTCGGGCAGCCCGGGTGGACCGGTGCTGCCCGTCGCGAAGACGATCGCCCAGATCCAGGGCACCGACGTCGCGACGAGCCCGCTCGTCGGCCAGGCCGTCATCACCGAGGGCGTCGTCACGGCCGACCACCGGGTGGGCGGCTACGAGGGCATCTACATCCAGACGCCCGGCCCCGACGTCACGCCGAAGGCCTCCGACGGCGTCTTCGTCTACCTCCACGGCGAGAACCCCGCCGATGTCGAGATCGGCGACAAGGTGCGCGTCACGGGCACCGTCGAGGAGTTCAACGGCCAAACGCAGGTCAGGCCCGCCACGGCGGCCGACGTCGAGCTCGTGCAGGCGGACGCGGGGCTTCCCGCTCCCACCAAGCTCCCCGCGACGGCCGTCGGCAACGCGGCCCGCGAGGTGTTCGAGGGCATGCTCGTCGTGCCCGACGGCACCTACAAGGTCATCTCGAGCCACAACCTCAACCGCTTCGGCGAGCTCTGGCTGAACGCCGGCAGCGCGATGCCGGTCAAGTCGACCGAGACGCAGCGCCCGGGCACCAAGGCCGCGAACGACATCGCCGCGGCCAACAAGGCGAGCCGCATCCTCCTCGACGACGGCTACAGCATCGCCGTGCGCGATCGGGACGGCAACGACAACCCCGACCACCCCGGCGACCAGCCGTACTTCACCAAGGGCACCGTCGTGCGCAACGGCGACACGGTGAAGTTCCCGACCGCCGGCTACGTGCTCGGCTGGGGCTTCAACGAGTGGCGCCTGCAGCCGACGACGCCGATCAACGACGCGAGCCCGGCTTCGCTGAAGCCGACGTACACGGCGACGAACCCGCGCCCCGCGGTTCCCGCCGTCGGCGGCGACATCACGGTCGCGTCGTTCAACGTGCTCAACTACTTCACGACGCTCACGAGCGAGAACGGCGAGGCCCGCGGTGCGGACACCGCCGAGGAGTTCGCGGTGCAGAAGGCCAAGATCGTGAAGGCGATCAACAGCCTCGACGCCGACGTCGTGGCGCTGCAGGAGATCGAGAACTCGGCGGCGCTCGGCGAGACGCCCGACGAGGCGCTCGCGAACCTCGTCGCCGGGCTCAACGATGCCACGGCGCCGGGCACCTGGAAGTACGTGAAGACGCCCGAGGCCCTGCACGACGCCGCGATCACCGACGTCATCACGAACGCGATCATCTACAAGCCCGCCACGGTCAAGCCGAGCGGCGAGGCGCAGACGATCATCGATGAGACCGTGTGGGACATCGCGCGCGAGCCGATCGCCCAGACGTTCAAGTACGGCAAGCAGTTCGTGACCGTCATCGCGAACCACTTCAAGTCGAAGAGCGGCACCGACCCGACACCCCAGGAGGGCCAGGACGCCTTCAACGACGAGCGCGTGAAGCAGGCCGAGTCGCTGCTCGCCTTCGCGAACTCCCTCTCCGAGGACCGCAAGAACGCGATCTACCTCGTCGGCGACTTCAACTCGTACGCCAAGGAGGACCCGATCAAGGTCTTCACCGACGCCGGCTGGACCGACCTCGTCTTCAGCAAGGCGCGCGGCCAGTACACGTACACGTTCGACGGCGAGCTCGGCTCGCTCGACCACGTGATCGCGTCGCCCGCAGCGGCGAGCCGGGTGCAGAAGGCCGCGGTCTGGTCGATCAACTCGCCCGAGTGGGCGGGGCGCGAGTACTGGGGCCCGGCCGCCGAGACGGTCGCCGAGGCCACGCCGTTCCGTTCGAGCGACCACGACCCGATCCTCGTCGGCGTCGGCTCGGAGGGCGTGCCGGGCAAGGTCGACATCGACCTCGTCACGGTGAACGACTTCCACGGCCGCATCGAGCAGTCGGCCCCGTCGGGCGGCATCGCGGCGCTCTCGACCGCGGTCAAGCAGATCCGCGCGGGCAACCCGAACACGGTGTTCGCGGCTGCCGGCGACATGATCGGCGCCTCGACGTTCACGTCCTTCATCCAGCAGGACGAGCCGACGATCAAGGCGCTCAACGCCGCCGGTCTCGACGTCAGCTCCGTCGGCAACCACGAGTTCGACCAGGGCTTCGCAGACCTGACCGAGCGCGTGATGCCGATGGCCGACTGGGAGTACCTGGGCGCCAACATCCGTGACAAGGCGACCGGCGACGCCGCGCTGCCCGAGTACTTCACCCAGGAGTTCGACGGCGTGACCATCGGCTTCGTCGGTGCAGTCACCGACGAGCTCGAGTCCCTCGTGAGCCCGGCGGGCATCGCGGACATCTCGGTGGAAGACCCGACCACGGCGATCAACCGAGTGGCCGACCAGCTGAGCGACGGCAACGACGAGAACGGCGAAGCCGACATCGTCATCGCCCTCGTGCACGAGGGCGCGGCGACGACCGACATCTCGTCGGCGGTCGACCCGGCCTCGCGCTTCGGCAAGATCGTGCTCGGTGCCGACGCGAACGTCGACGCCATCGTCTCGGGGCACACGCACCTCGCGTACAACCACGTCGTGAAGCGCACCGACCACGCCCCCATGCCGGTCATCTCGAGCGGTCAGTACGGCGAGCGGTTCAGCAAGATGGACATCCAGTGGGACCGCAAGACGAAGACGTTCACCATGAAGAACGAGATCTTCAACCTGATGGACGGCACGACGCCGCTCTTCGCGGACGACCCGGCGGTCAAGCCCATCGTCGACGACGCCGTCAAGGTCGCCGACGAGCTCGGCAGTGTCGTGCTCGGTACCGCCGACGGTGCGTTCGGCCGCGCGGTGGCGTCCGACCCGGCAGGTGCCTCGTCGTTCCCCGAGAACCGCGGCGGTGAGTCCACGCTCGGCAACCTGGTCGCCGACGTGCAGCTCTGGTCGCTCAACGAAGACCGGGCGGACGACGCCAAGGTCGACGTCGCCTTCATGAACCCGGGCGGCCTCCGCGCCGACCTGGCTTCGGGCTCGGTCACGTACCGACAGGCCGCCAACGTGCAGCCCTTCGCGAACACGCTCGTCACGCTCGAGCTCACCGGTGCGCAGATCAAGCAGGTCCTCGAGGAGCAGTGGCAGCCGACCGGCTCGTCGCGTCCGTTCCTGAAGCTCGGTGTCAACAAGGAGCTCACCTACACCTACGACCCGTCGGCCGCCGCCGGTTCGCACATCACCGAGATGCTGCTGAACGGCGACCCGATCGACCCGGCCGCGGTGTACCTCGTGGGTGCGAACTCGTTCCTCGCTGCCGGTGGTGACAACTTCTTCACCCTCGGCAAGGGCGCGAACAAGGCCGACTCGGGCAAGATCGACCTCGAGTCGATGGTCGACTACTTCGAGGCGGCGCCCGACCACACCATCGCCCCCGACAACGCGCAGCGCGCGGTCGGCGTCCACGTGGACGGCGACGGTACCTACGCGCCGGGTGAGACCGTCACGGTGCAGCTGTCGTCGCTCGACTTCAGCCGCACCGAGCCGGTCGCCGGCACCGTCGTGATCTCGCAGGGCGGAGCGCAGCTCACCACGGCTCCGGTCGTGCGGGCCTACACGCCGACGGTCGACGAGATCGGCAAGGCGACGGTCACGTTCGCGGTTCCCGCGGGCGCGAGCGGACCCACCGTGTTCGACATCACGGTGCCCACCACGGGCACGGTGAGCTCGTTCACGCTCAACGTCGGCTGACCCGAATCCGACAGGACGGGGGCCGGGTGCATCGCACCCGGCCCCCGTTCCGTGTTCCGGCCGCGGCGGCACCCGTCCTCCACAGGGGCGGATGCCTCGGGCCGGGCGTGCACGCAGCCGCACCGGGCCGCGCGTCGGCGGCGCTCGGTAGACTCGCCGGGTGAGCTGGAGCGCCGAACCCGACTGGAGCGACGAGGTCCCGTTCGACCCCGACGAGCTCGCGCCGCCGCCCGACGACGAGTGGGCGCCGCCTCCGCCGCCCGACGAGTACCGGGGTGGCGCGGTCGCCTGGAGCGCCGCGGACTCCGGTTCGGCGAAGCCTCCGGCCGGCGCCGGTCGGCCCGCGGCGCACCGGCCGTCCGCGCGCGCGGCATCCGGTCTGCAGCGCCCCGCGGTCGCGGCACCGGCCCGCTTCACGAGCGCGCTCGAGGCGCTGCACACGGTCTTCGGCTACGAGTCCTTCCGCGGCGAGCAGGCGGCGATCATCGATCAGGTCGCGACCGGCGGCGACGCCGTCGTGCTCATGCCGACCGGCGGCGGAAAGAGCCTCTGCTACCAGGTGCCGGCGCTCCTGCGCGAGGGCACGGGCGTGGTGGTCTCGCCGCTCATCGCCCTCATGCACGACCAGGTCGACGCGCTCGTGCGCAACGGCGTGCGGGCGGCGTACCTCAACTCGAGCCAGCAGCCGGGCGAGCGCGCCGCGGTCGAGCGGGCCTACCTCGCCGGCGAGCTCGACCTGCTCTACATCGCGCCCGAGCGCCTCAACACCGAGTCGGCGAAGCAGCTGCTCGCGCGCGGCACGGTCGCCCTGTTCGCGATCGACGAGGCGCACTGCGTCGCGCAGTGGGGCCACGACTTCCGGCCCGACTACCTGGCTCTCTCCGAGCTCGCCGAGCGCTGGCCCGACGTACCGCGCATCGCGCTCACCGCGACGGCGACCGAGGCGACGCATCGCGAGATCACCGAGCGGCTCGCACTCGGCGACGCGAAGCACTTCGTGTCGAGCTTCGACCGCCCCAACATCCAGTACCGCATCGCGCCGAAGCTCGAGGTGCGCAAGCAGCTGCTCGACTTCGTGCGCAGCGAGGGCGTCGATGCGCAGGGCAACCCGGTGCCGGGCATCGTGTACGCGCTCAGCCGGGCGAGCACCGAGAAGATCGCCGCGTTCCTCGCCGCCAACGGCGTCAACGCGCTGCCGTACCACGCGGGTCTCGATCCCGAGCTGCGGCGCTCGACGCAAGACCGGTTCCTGCGCGAAGACGGCATCGTCGTCGTCGCGACGATCGCGTTCGGCATGGGCATCGACAAGCCCGACGTGCGCTTCGTCGCGCACGTCGACCTGCCGAAGTCGGTCGAGGGCTACTACCAGGAGACGGGCCGTGCCGGCCGCGACGGTGCGCCGGCGACCGCCTGGCTCGCGTACGGATTGCAAGACGTCGTGCAGCAACGCCGCATGATCGACGAGAGTCCCGGCGACCTCGCGCACCGCCGGCGCATGTCGGCGCACCTCGACGCGATGCTCGCGCTCTGCGAGACCGTGCAGTGCCGCCGGCAGAACCTCCTCGCCTATTTCGGCGAGCAGTCCGAGCCGTGCGGCAACTGCGACACGTGCCTCGAGCCGCCCGCCTCATGGGACGGCACGGTGCCCGCGCAGAAGCTCATGTCGACGATCGTGCGGCTGAAGCGCGAGCGCAGGCAGCAGTTCGGTGCGGGGCACCTCATCGACATCCTGCGCGGCAAAGAGACGCCCCGTGTGCGCCAGTACGGCCACGACACACTGTCGACGTGGGGCCTCGGCCACGACCTCAGCGACCAGCAGTGGCGCGGCGTGGTGCGGCAGCTGCTCGCGCAGGGGCTGCTCGCCACGCAGGGCGAGTACGGCACGCTCACGATCACCGACACCGCGGGCGAGGTGCTCTCGGGCCGGCGCAGCGTCATGCTCCGCACCGAGGTCGAGCGGGCGCCCCGCTCGCGTGCGAAGGCAGCTCCGGCCGCCGCCGACCTCGAGCCGGCCCAGGCCGAGCTCTTCGAGCGGCTCCGCGCCTGGCGCGCCGGTGAGGCGCGCGAGCAGGGGGTTCCCGCCTACATCGTCTTCGGCGACGCGACGCTCCGTGCGGTCGCGGTCGCGAAGCCGGCGAGCCTCGACGAGCTCGACGGCATCACGGGCATCGGGGCGAAGAAGCGCGAGGCCTACGGCGAGGCACTCATCGCCGTGGTCGGCGGCTGACGGCGGCTGACGGCGGCCCCGCGTCAGCGCGACGCCTCGGTTCGCGGCGGTCGCGCGCCGGGCACGATCAGATCGTCGAAGTAGACCCGCAGGTGGTCGCCGACGCCGATCGACGGGTCGTACAGCCACTGCACCTGCAGGCCGTCCCACGTCGCCGGAAGCCACTCCGCCTCGCGCCGGGGGTCGCGGTCGGGGCGCAGCGCGCCCTCGCTGCGCAGCCGGCGGAACAGGTCGCCGAAGTACCGGCGACTCTCACGGAACCGACGCGCGAAGTACTCGTGGGCGGGATGCCCCGGGGTCGCGCCCTCGCACGAGAGCACGGCGTACAACTCGATGAGTCCGGGTTCCGTCCGTGCGGTGCGGTCGGCCGCGTCGGCGAGCCGGTAGAGGCCCTCGACGGCGGTCGCTCCAGCGGGTTCTGGCGAGATCGTCCGCCGGTCCCGCAGTCGCAGCACGGCGGTCAGCAGTTCGTCCTTCGACGAGATGTGGTGCACGAGCGTCGCCTTCGACATGCCGGCGTGCTCGGCCAGTTCGCGCAGGCTCGTGCCGTGGTAGCCGCGCTGGGCGAAGAGCTCGATCGCGCTCGCGGTGATCTGCGCGCGCCGCTCGCGACCGACCCGGCCCTCGCGCTCCGCGGGTCCGCCCGGCGAATCGGGTGACTCGTCCTCGATGATCACGGTCGGTGAGAGCGGCCCGGAGTCCGACCCGCCGCCGTCGCCGTCCGCACCATCGGCGTCGTCGGCGCGGGGGCCGAGTCCCAGCAGCCACCGTTCGTGCCGCTCGAGGTGCTCGACGACGTCGATCGACGGGTCGTAGCGCTGCTGCAACTGCAGTCCGTCCCACGCGGCGATGACGAGTGCCGCGTGCGCGTCGGCGTCGAGGTCGGCGCGCACGGGCGGCGAGGCGAGCTGCTCGGCGATGGCGTCGCGCACGCGTGCGTAGCGCGCCCGCAGGTGGGCGTGCGCGGGATGACTCGGGCTCGTCGCCTCGCCCGAGAGCGCCGTGTAGAGCGCGAGGTAGCCGGGCGTCGTGGCGTTGCGGGCGGCGAGCTCGGCCATGCCGAGCGAGTCGGGGGCGAGCTCGAGCCGGTCGATCCAGTCGGCGTTCGCCTCGTCGAGCCGGGTGACGACGGCACTGAGCAGCGCCTCCTTCGAGCTGAAGTGGCGCAGCAGTCCGGGGTGCGTCAGTCCGGACTTCGCGGCGACGTCTCGCAGCGACACCGTCGCGATGCCCTCCGCGACGAACGCGTCGGTCGCCGCGTCGATGATGCGAGTCCGCGTCGCCGCAGATCGCGCCTGCCGTGCAGGAGCGGGGGAGTCGCCGAACGCCGTGCGGCCGGTCGGCCCGCCATCGGCGCCGTCCGGCGGCCCGCCATCGGCGCCGTCCGTCGGCACCGTGTCGGCCGGGTGCGGGCTCATCGGCGCCTCCTCATCGTCTCGAGGCTACCCGTGATGCGGCATCCAATATTGTTACCAATCGGTCGAAAAAGCGGCTAGGCTCCCAGCAACCCGATCTCGACAACCCGATCCCAGCAACCCGGTCCCTCCACGCGCCGACCCGTCCCGGCACGCGACCGCACACCGAAAGGACCCGATGACAATGTCGTCACGTCGCCTCATCCGCATCGCCGCAGCCGGCACCGTCGCCGTGGCGGCGATGTGCTCGCTCGCCGCCTTCTCGGCTCCGACCGTCGTCGACGCCGCCGCCCAGGCGGCCGCGCCGGCCGCGACCGGCACGAAGGCGAAGGGCAAGACGGTCACGATCTACCTCACCCGCCACGGCGAGACCATGCTCAACGCACTCGGTCGCGTGCAGGGGTGGTCCGACTCGCCGCTCACCGACGAGGGCCGCGCGGTCGCCGAGCACCTCGGCGCGGGGCTCGAGGAGTCGGGCATCGACTTCGAGGCCGCCTACTCGGCCGACATGGTGCGTCACTTCGAGACGGCCTCGATCGCGCTCGACGAGCTCGGGTACGCGGGCGACGTCGTGCGCGACGAGCGCCTCCGCGAGATCGCGTTCGGCAAGTACGAGGGCGGCGACGGCCTCGAGATGTGGAACGACATCGCGGTCGAGCTCGGCTACGCCGATCTCGGCGAGATGTTCGCCGACCCCGAGTTCGACATGAATGCCGCGCTCGAGGCGATGGCCCGCCTGAACGAGGGCTCGGGCCTGAAGGCCGAGACGCCGGGCGAGGTCGCCGACCGCGCGCTCGCCGCCCTCGACGACATCGCCGCGAAGCAGTCGAAGAAGGGCGGCGACGTGCTCGTCGTCTCGAGCGGCATCACGATCATCGCGGCGCTCGACGCGCTCGGCGCCGACCTCAGCGAGGTGGTCGAGGGCATCGAGAACGGCGCGGTCTCGGAGCTCGAGTACCGCGGCGGCGAGTGGAAGGTGCTCACGGTCAACGACCTCGGCTACGTCGAGGCCGGGGCGAACTGACGTCCGCCGGCCGGGCCGCACGGCCCGGCCGGCTCACCGAGCGGCGTTCAATCCCGAACGCCGCTCGGTTTATACTCGAGGGGCGACCTCGTCGCCCGCATGAAGGAGTGCAGACATGACCGATGTGCAGAACGCCGCCCCCGAGGCATCCGCGACCGAGACGCAGGCCGAGCCGATCGACACGCGCTACCTCGATGCGACCCTGCCCGTCGCCGAGCGGGTCGAGATCCTGCTCGCGCAGATGACGCTCGAGGAGAAGGCGGGCCTCTTCTTCCAGACGGTGATCGGCATCAACCCCGACGACACGCTGGCTGAGCAGCGCGAGGAGGGCGACGCCGGCGGCGGGTCGACCGACGAGTTCGTCAACGGGCTCAAGATGAACCACTTCAACATCCACCAGGCTCCGGCCGACCCGGGCGTGTTCGCCGAGTGGCACAACCGCATCCAGGAGCTCGCGGCGTCGACGCGCCTCGGCATCCCCGTCACGATCTCGAGCGACCCGCGCAACTCGTACAGCGACAACCCGCTCGCCGCGCTCTTCGCCGGCGCCTTCTCGGTGTGGCCCGAGCCCATGGGCCTGGCCGCGATCGGCGACGAGGCGACGGTCGAGCGCTTCGCCGACATCGCGAGGCAGGAGTACACCGCCGTCGGCATCCGCGTGGCGCTGCACCCGCAGATCGACCTCGCCACCGAGCCGCGCTGGTCGCGCGCCCTGCAGACCTTCGGCGAGGACGTCGAGCTCTCGAGCCGGCTCGGCGCCGCCTACATCCGCGGCTTCCAGGGCGAGACCCTCGGCGCCGACTCGGTCGCGACGATGACGAAGCACTTCCCGGGCGGCGGCCCCCAGCAGGACGGCGAGGACCCGCACTTCGCGCACGGCCGCGAGCAGGTCTACCCCGGCGGCGAGTTCGAGCTGCACCTGAAGCCGTTCGAGGCGGCCTTCGAGGCGGGCACGAGCCAGATCATGCCCTACTACGGCATGCCGGTCGGCACCGAACTCGAGGAGGTCGGCTTCGGCTTCAACAAGTCGGTCATCACGGGCCTGCTGCGCGAGCGCTACGGCTTCGACGGCATCGTCTGCACCGACTGGGGCCTCATCACCGACGACGAGATCATGGGGGAGCCGTTCCCGGCGCGCGCGTGGGGCGTCGAGCACCTGACCCCGCGCGAGCGGGTGAAGAAGGTCATCGACGCCGGCTGCGACCAGTTCGGCGGCGAGTCGTGCCCCGACCTCCTCGTCGAGCTCGTGCGCGACGGCGAGATCACCGAGGAGCGCATCGACGCCTCCGCCCGGCGCCTGCTGCGCGAGAAGTTCGTGCTCGGGCTCTTCGACCACCGCTTCGTCGACGTCGACCGGGCGCGCCGCGTCGTCGGCTCCGCCGAGTTCGTCGCGGCCGGCGCGGCGGCGCAGCGGGCGGCGATCACCCTGCTCGTCAACACCGAGCGGGCGGATGCCTCGGCCGGGGCATCCTCGCCCACCCTGCCCATCGCGCGGGGCCTGAAGCTCTACGTCGAGGGCATCGCCCCCGAGATCGCCGCCGAGTACGGCGAGGTCGTCGGCTCGCCCGCCGATGCCGAGGTCGCGATCCTGCGCCTCGCTGCCCCGTTCGAGCAGCGCCCGACGTTCTTCGAGAACTTTTTCCACTCGGGTTCGCTCGACTTCCCGGGCGACGTGCTCGACCACGTGCGCGAGGTCGCGGCCGCGGTGCCGACGGTCGTCGACGTGTTCCTCGACCGGCCCGCGATCCTCACGCCGATCGTCGACGAGGTGGCGGCGATCACCGCGAACTGGGGCGCCGACGCGCACGCCCTCCTCGACGTGCTGACGGGTGCGGCCGAACCGCAGGGCAACCTGCCGTTCGACCTGCCGCGCAGCATGGCCGCCGTCGAGCAGAGCCGACCCGACGTGCCGTACGACACGGCAGACCCGCTCTTCCGCCACGGGCACGGCCTGCGCTACTAGCATCGTCGCCATGGGAGCCGTGAAACGACCCGGTGGAGTGACGTTCGTCGCAGTGTTGACCTGGATCTCGGGCCTGCTCGAGATACTCGGCGGCACGCTGCTGCTCTTCCAGACGAGCGTGGCCGCGACGGTCGAGGCGTTCGGCGGCGCGAGCCAGCTCATCGCGTCGGCGATCGTGTCGATCCTCATCGGCGTGGTCGTCATCATCGTCGCGACGGGCCTGCTGCGGGGCAGCAACGGCGCCCGCATCGTCGTGACCATCGTCGAGGCGCTCTCGATCATCTCGTCGGTGTTCTTCGCGATCGCCTATCCGGCGGGCGCGATCGGCGAGTACTTCAGCGCCGCGATCGCCGTCATCGTGATCGCGATCCTCTGGACGCGCCGGGCCGACGCCTTCTTCCGCGGCTGAGCAGGTCGCCATTGTGGATGCCACTGCACCGCAGTGGCTCGGGTTTGTAGAGCCTGTACAGCGCCCATCGCGGCACCCCGATCGCCGTTTGTAGGGCGCGGACGCACCGTTTCGGGCTCGCCGGGCACGGTCATACCGTGGAGAGAGGTTCAGCGACGCCGCAGGCCGCGCGCCGCCAGGTCATGCACACCGACTCCATACGAAGGACGAGACCGACGATGGTTGACACCGCACCACGCACCTCGAACGAGCGCTCCGTCGAGCGCACCGCACCCGCGAACGCGCGCACCGCGTCCGCGAGCGCGCGCACCGCGCGCGCGGGCGCCGCGTCCGCGAACGCCGCCCGCCCCGAGGCATCCGCGCAGCCCCGCATCGACGTGGAGGCGCTCGGCCGGCAGCTGCTCGGCACGTGGGCCGACATCCGCATCGCCGCGCGCGAGCGCGCAGCCATGCCCGAGCTGCAGCGCATCGAGGGTCAGTCGATGAGCGAGCACCGCGAGCGCGTGCTCGGGCAGCTGAAGCTCCTCGTCGAGCAGGGGGCCGTGCACCGGGCGTTCCCGAAGTCGCTCGGCGGCCAGGAGGACCACGGCGGCAACATCGCCGCGTTCGAAGAGCTCGTGACGGCCGACCCGAGCCTGCAGATCAAGTCGGGCGTGCAGTGGGGCCTGTTCGGCGCCGCGGTGCTGCACCTCGGCACGAAGCCGCACCACGACAAGTGGCTGCCCGCCATCATGTCGCTCGAGGTGCCCGGCGCGTTCGCGATGACCGAGATCGGCCACGGCTCCGACGTCGCCGCCATCGCGACGACGGCGACCTACGACGAGGAGACCGAGGAGTTCGTCATCCACACGCCGTTCCGCGCGGCGTGGAAGGAGTTCCTCGGCAACGCCGGGCTCCACGGCAAGCACGCGACCGTGTTCGCGCAGCTCATCACCAAGGGCGTCAACCACGGCGTGCACTGCTTCTACGTGCCGATCCGCGACGACGAGGGCGAGTTCCTGCCCGGCGTCGGCGGCGAGGACGACGGCCTCAAGGGCGGACTCAACGGCATCGACAACGGCCGCCTGCACTTCACGAACGTGCGCATCCCGCGCGAGAACCTGCTGAACCGCTACGGCGACGTCGCGCCCGACGGCACCTACTCGAGCCCGATCGAGAGCCCCGGCCGCCGCTTCTTCACGATGCTCGGCACGCTCGTGCAGGGCCGCGTCTCGCTCGACGGCGCCTCGACCGTCGCGAGCGCGATGGGCCTCGCGATCGCGATCACCTACGGCAACCAGCGCCGCCAGTTCACCGCGTCGAGCGAGACCGACGAAGAGGTGCTGCTCGACTACCAGCGGCACCAGCGGCGCCTGCTGCCCCGCCTCGCGACGACGTACGCGCAGTACTTCGCGCACGACGAGTTCCTCGTGAAGTTCGACGCGGTCTTCAGCGGCAAGGCCGACACCGACGACGACCGGCAGGACCTCGAGACGATCGCCGCCGCGCTGAAGCCGCTCTCGACGTGGCACGCGCTCGACACCCTGCAGGAGGCGCGCGAGGCGTGCGGCGGCGCCGGCTTCATCGCCGAGAACCGCATCGTCGGACTCCGTCAGGACCTCGACATCTACGTGACGTTCGAGGGCGACAACAACGTGCTGCTCCAGCTCGTCGCGAAGCGCCTGCTGACCGACTTCTCGAAGCAGTTCAAGAACGCCGACGCCGGGGCGATGGCCCGCTACGTCGTGGCGCAGACCGCCGAGCGCGCGTACCACGGCACCGGCCTCCGCCGCCTCGGCCAGACGATCGCCGATTTCGGCTCGACCGCCCGTTCGGTCAGCGAGCTGCGTGACGAGGAGACGCAGCGCGAGCTCCTCACCGACCGCGTCGAGACGATGATCGCCGAGATCGCCGGCCGCTTGCGCGACGCGCGCAAGCTGCCGAAGGCCGACGCCGCGGCGGCGTTCAACCGCAACCAGAACGAGCTCATCGAGGCGGCCCGCGCACACGGCGAGCTGCTGCAGTGGGAGGCCTTCACCCGGGGCCTCGCCCGGGTCGACGACGAGGGCACGAAGCAGGTGCTCACCTGGGTGCGCGACCTGTTCGGGCTCGGGCTGCTCGAGAAGCACCTCGCCTGGTACCTCATCAACGGCCGGCTGTCGCCGCAGCGCGCCCAGGCCGTGACCGCGTACATCGACCGCCTCATCGAGCGCCTGCGCCCGCACGCGCAGGACCTCGTCGACGCGTTCGGCTTCAAGCCCGAGCACCTGCGCGCGACGATCGCGACCGGCATCGAGCAGGAGCGCCAGGACGAGGCGCGCGCCTACTTCGACGAGCAGCGTCGCGCGGGCACGCTGCCGGTGCCCGAGAAGGCGAAGGCCAAGAAGAAGAAGTAGCCGCCGCGCGCGGCGCGAGGGCCGAGGCATCCCGATCACGGATGCCTCGGCCCTCGGCCGTTCGCACCGCCGGCGCCGGCCCGGCAGACTGTGGGCATGGCCCGCTTCGTCCGCATCCTCGTCGCCGCGGTCGCGGTGCTCGGGCTCCTCGTCGTCGTGTTCCTCGTGTACGCCCACACGGTGATGCAGGGCGAGCGGCCGGCCGCGCTCGAGGCGTGGCGCGACGACGCGGTCGAGATCACGAGCACCGACGTCGGCATCGTGATCGAGCCCGTCGAGGGCGCGACCGGGGCGGGCCTCGTGTTCGTGCCGGGCGCCAAGGTCGACCCGTACGCGTACCTGTACAAACTCTCGGGCGTGGCCGAGGCCTCGGGGCTCACCGTCGTCATCACGAAGCCGACGCTCAATCTCGCCTTCTTCGACCAGCGGCCGCTGTCGACGTTCACCGATCTCGCGCCCGAGGTCGACGAGTGGTACGTCGGCGGCCACTCGCTCGGCGGCGTGCGCGCCTGCCAGCTCGCCGGCGGCGGGGCGGATGCCTCGGGCGAGCCCGCGGTCGTCGGGCTCGTGCTGTTCGGGTCGTACTGCGCGAACGACCTCAGCGGGTCGCAGCTCGACGTGCTCAGCATCTCGGGGGCGAACGACGGCCTCTCGACGCCGGCGAAGGTCACGGCCGCGGCGCCGCTGCTGCCGCCCGGTGCCGAGTTCGTCGAGCTCGAGGGCGTGAACCACGCCGACTTCGGCGACTACGGCCCGCAGCCGGGCGACGGCGAGTCGACGCGCGACGACGCCGACGTCCGTGACGAGCTCGCGGCGGTCGTCGCCGAGTTCGTCGGGTGATCCCCGAGCCTCGCGCCATCGGGACGCGCGTCGCGGTGAACGCCGTGAGGCGTACGCAGAATGTAGGCTAGCGCGCATGCCCGCTGATTCCACGGGGCTCGGCGAGCCCGACCTCACCCTGCGACTGCTGTGGCGCGAGCGGCTCGGCCGACCCGTCGGCACCCGCGGTCCGAAGCAGCGGTCGAGCGTCGACGAGGTCGTCGAGGCGGCCGTGGTGCTCGCCGACGACGAGGGGCTCGAGGCGCTCTCGATGCGCCGCATCGCCGACCGGCTCGGCATGAAGCCGATGTCGGTCTACACCTACGTGCCGGGCCGCGCCGAGCTCATCGACCTCATGGTCGACCACGTCGCGGGCGAGGTGCCGCTGCCCGTGGCGTCGGGGTCGCTGCGCGACCGGCTCGCCCTCATCGCACGCCTGCAGTGGAACGAATACCTGCGCCACCCCTGGCTGCTCGCGATCGACACGAGCCGGCCGCCGCTCGGCCCGCACATCTCCGACCACTGGGAGTGGTGCCTGCGCGCGATCGACGGCTTCGGGTTCGACGACGTCGACCTCGACCGGGTGCTCACGATGCTGCTCGGCTTCGTGGCCGGGCCCGCCCGGGCGCACCTCGACGCCGAGCGGCTGCGCCGGTCGTCGGCCGAGTCCGACGACGACTGGTGGGCGCGCAACGCCCCGTTGCTCGACCGCATCATGGAGCCTGAGCGCTACCCGGTCTCGGGCCGGGTCGGCCAGGCCGCCGGTGCCCTCGACGTCGCCCCGACCGATGCCTTCGAGTTCGCCCTCGCCCGCGTCATCGACGGCATCGAGGCCTACCTCGCGGCGACGACCGCGGGTTCACCGTCCGCTGGTTGAGGAGCGCCGACGCGGAGCGGCGACGCGTCTCGAAACCTCCACCCGCTGGTTGAGGAGCGCCGACGCGGAGCGGCGACGCGTCTCGAAACCCCGTGAGCCGCTCTCAAAAGCTGCTCCCGAGGTTTCGAGACGCGTGCTCCTTCGTCGCGCGCTCCTCAACCGGCAGAAGGGGTCGCCGGAGCCGGTGTCAGCTGTCGGCCGGGGGCTTCATGATGAGCCCGGCGACCGCGCCGACGACGAGTCCGGCGGGCAGCCACAGCCAGAACGTCGTCCACAGGCTGATGACGACGCCGATGATGAGCCCGACGATGAGCCCGACGATGAGCTGCTTGCGGCGGGCGGCGGGCGACGGGCTGGGGGATTCGGCCATGAACCAAGCCTAGGCGGCGAGTTCGCCGTCAGATGAGCGAGAGCGCCCGCACCGCCTCGCGCTCGTCGGCGAGCTCGGCGACGGATGCCTCGACGCGGTGTCGCGCGAAGGCATCGAGCTCGAGCCCCTGCACGATGCGCCAGGCGCCCTCGACCGACTCGACCGGGAACGATGAGATGAGCCCCTCGGGCACCCCGTACGAGCCGTCGGAGACGACGGCGGCGCTCGTCCACCCGTTCGGTGTGCCGGCGACCCAGTCGCGCATGTGGTCGATGGTCGCGGCGGCGGCCGAGGCGACCGACGACGAGCCGCGCACCTCGATGATCTCGGCGCCGCGCTTGGCGACCCGCGGAATGAACTCGTCGACGAGCCACTCGCGGTAGCCGTCGGTGCCGAAGCGGGCGGTGAGCAGCGCCGGCACCGAGTCGCCGGCCGCGGTCGCGTGCGCGAGGTCGGGGAACTGCGTCGCCGAGTGGTTGCCCCAGATGGTCACGCCGCGCAGGTCGGCGACCGGGGTGTCGACCGTGACCGACAGCTGACCGAGCGCCCGGTTGTGGTCGAGCCGCGTGAGCGCGGTGAAGCGTTCGGCCGGCACGTCGGGGGCGTTCGACGCCGCGATGAGCGCGTTCGTGTTCGCCGGGTTGCCGACGACCACGACGCGGATGTCGTCGGCCGCGCCGGCGTTGATCGCCGCGCCCTGCGGGCCGAAGATTCCGCCGTTGGCGGCGAGCAGGTCGCCGCGTTCCATGCCCGCCGTGCGCGGGCGGGCGCCGACGAGGAGCGCGACGTTCGCACCCGAGAAGGCGGCCTTCGGGTCGTCGTAGACCTCGACGTGGCGCAGCAGCGGGAACGCCGAGTCCTGCAGTTCGAGCGCGGCGCCCTCGGCGGCGCGCACGCCCTGCGGGATCTCGAGCAGGTTGAGCCGCACGGGGGTGTCGGGGCCGAGCATCGCCCCGGAGGCGATGCGGAACAGGAGTGCGTATCCGATCTGTCCGCCGGCGCCCGTGAGCGTGACGGTGACCGGCTTCGTCGAAGCCATACCGAGAGCCTAACCACGCGAGGAGGTCGTTCGCTGCGGTCGGCGGGCGGTTGTCAACCCCGACCCCGTTGCGGCGCGGCACCGGGTCGCGGCATCCTGCGATCGATACCGTTGCCGCATGCGAGAGATGTATCCGGAGATCGAGCCGCTGGAGACCGGCATGCTCGACGTGGGGGACGGGCAGCACATCTACTGGGAGGTGTCGGGCAACCGCCACGGCAAGCCCGTGGTGTTCCTGCATGGCGGCCCCGGCGGCGGCACGTCGCCCTCGCACCGCCGGCTGTTCGACCCCGAGCGCTACCGCATCGTGCTCTTCGACCAGCGCGGTTGCGGCCTCTCGATCCCGCACGCGTCGGAGCCCGAGGCCGACCTGTCGGCCAACACCACCTGGCATCTCGTCGCCGACATGGAGCGGCTGCGCACCCACCTCGGCATCGACCGCTGGCAGGTGTTCGGCGGCTCGTGGGGCAGCGCGCTCGCGCTCGCCTACTCGCAGACGCATCCCGAGCGGGTCACCGAGCTCGTGCTGCGCGGCATCTTCACGCTGCGCAGGTCGGAGCTCGACTGGTTCTACGAGGGCGGCGCGTCGGCGCTGTTCCCCGACCTGTGGGAGGAGTTCGTCGCCCCCGTCGACCCGGCCGATCGCGCGCATCTCATCGAGGCGTACGGGCGGCTCCTCTCCGACCCCCGCCCCGAGGTCTACGAGCCGGCGGCGATCGCGTGGTCGCGCTGGGAGTCGTCGACGATCACCCTGCTGCCGCAGGCCGAGACGATCGCGCGCTTCACCGCGCCCGAGTACGCGGCGGCGTTCGCCCGCATCGAGAACCACTACTTCCGGCACGGCGGCTGGTGGGAGGAGGGGCAGCTCATCAGGGACGCGGAACGCCTGCGGGACATCCCCGCCGTCATCGTGCAGGGCCGTTACGACGTCTGCACCCCCGTCATGACCGCGTGGGACCTGCACCGCGCCTGGCCCGAGGCCGAGTTCATCATCGTCGACGACGCGGGCCACGCGTTCGACGAACCCGGCATCCTCGACGCGCTCATCACGGCGACCGACCGGTTCGCCGAGGAGGCGCTCGGGTCGGGTGCACCGGCGACCGGCGACGACGGCCCGGCGCTCGCCGAAGACGGTTGGGATGCCGCGGACGAGCCCGCGTCGGAGTAGCGTCGGCTCATGACGTTCGATCCGAATGCGGACATCTCGCGGGGCCGGGCCTCGAAGCGGGGGCGCAACACGGGCATCGCCGTCGGCGGCGGCCTCGGCGTGCTCGCGCTCGTCCTCATCGGGGGCTTCTTCGGGGTCGACCTGTCGGGTCTCCTCGGCAGCGGCGGCGTCGACCTCGGCGGTGGCGGCTCGACGGAGGACACGTCGCTCGAGCAGTGCCTCACGGGCGAGGACGCGAACGAGAACGTCGAGTGCCGCATGAAGGGCGCCGCGGCCTCGCTCGAGGAGTACTGGGAGCGCGAGGCGCAGCGCCTCGACTTCGACTACGTCGCCCCGAACGACCTCGTGATGTTCGACACGGCGACCTCGACGGGCTGCGGCAGCGCGTCGGCGGCCACGGGGCCGTTCTACTGCCCGCCCGACCAGACGATCTACCTCGACGTCAGCTTCTACGACGAGCTGCGCCAGCGGTTCGGGTCGAGCGGCGGGCCGCTCGCCGAGATGTACGTCGTCGCGCACGAGTGGGGCCACCACGTGCAGAACGTGCTCGGCATCCTCGAGCAGGCGCAGGACGGGCAGACCGGGCCGGCGTCGAACGCCGTGCGCGTCGAATTGCAGGCCGACTGCTTCGCGGGCGCCTGGGCGGCGAGCGCTTCGAGCGTGCCCGACGTCAACGGCGTGCCGTTCTTGAAGCCCATCTCGCCGGAGCAGTACCGCGACGCGCTGAGCGCGGCCGCGGCCGTCGGCGACGACCGCATCCAGCAGGCCGCGCAGGGCCAGGTGAACCCGCACACGTTCACGCACGGCACGAGCGAGCAGCGGGTCGACTGGTTCCGCACCGGGTTCGAGCAGGGCGCCGGCGCGTGCGACACCTTCTCGGTGCCCGCGAACCGGCTCTGAGGCTCGGACTCGTCGACGCGGGGCGACCCCCGGTCGCGGATCACGCCGCTCGCGCCCGAGCGACGTCGACCCCGGGCGGCACCGTTCAGAACCCGCGTCATGATCTCTGCGGCATCGCGTCTCTTCGGTGAAGGGCGCCGCTGGAGCGCCCGTGGAGCGACGGGAGCTCGGAGATGCGACGACGCAGGATTCCGGTGCCGCACCGCGAATTCTTCCGTGCGGTGATGATCGACGAGACGGTGGCGCTCGCGTGCACGTGCCCGCGCGGCGTGGACCACTGGTACGCCGAGCCGCAGACGACCACCGGGTCGGCCGAGTCGGCCGACGCGGCAGGCGTCACGGCGACGACCGAGGCGAGCCGTTCGACCGGCCCGGCCGAGGCCGAGACGGAGAACGCCGGCCGACCGGCCGCAGGGTCGATCGCGGCCCTCACTGCCGAACGCGCCGACGCCGAGCCCGCCGCCCGGCCGTCAGCCTGAGACGGCCGCGACGATCGCCTGCCCGAGCTGCACGGGCTTCGTGAACTGCGGCCAGTGGCCGGTCGGCAGGTCGATGTAGTCGACGTGGTCGACCTTCGCGAGCTCGCGCACGTAGGGCACCTCGGCGGCGATCCACTCGGTGAGCATCGCGCTCGGGAACTCGCAGGCGATGATCGTGATCGGCACCGAGTAGCGGCGGTCGTCGCGCAGCTCGATCGGGTCGTACGCGACCGCGACCGGTTCGGGCACGGAGCGAGCACGGAACTCGGCGCGCAGCGCGTCGTCGAGGTCGACGAGGTCTTCGTCGCCGAACACCTCCCACGGGGGCAGCGGGATCTCGCCGTCGACGATCGGCAACTCGTCGTTGATCGAGTCGCCGTCGGCGAGCGGGCCCGCGTCGACGTAGACGACCCGCGCGATGCGGTCGGGTCGTGCGTCGACGACGCCGTGCGCGACCGCGCCGCCGCCCGAGTGCCCCACGAGCACGACCGGCCCCGGCAGCGCGTCGACCGCCGCCACGACCGCGTCGATGTGATCTCGGAGACCGATGCCCGAGCGGTCGGCGTCGACCGACTCGAGGCCCGGCAGGGTGAGGGGATGCACCGTGTGCCCCGCCTCTTCGAGGAGCGGGGTCACCTGCGACCACGATGACGCGTCGAGCCAGAATCCGGGAATGAGGATGAGGTCCATACCGGCGACGTTAGGGCCGACCGGTGACATCGGCGGACCGCACGGGCTGTGCCGGCTCGGTGCTGCGGCGTCGGCCGCCGGCACCGCCCGCCGCGAGCACGACGATGCCGGCGGCGAGCACCGAGAGCCCCACCGCGGCGCCCGCCGTCAGCTGCTCCCCGAGCAGGGCGACTCCGAGCACGCCCGCGGTCAGCGGCTCGGCGAGCGTGAGCGTCGAGACCGTGGCCGGTGCGAGCCCCGTGAGGCCGTAGCCGAACAGCACGTACGCGAGCGTGGTGGTGACCAGCCCGAGCCACGCGGCCGTCGCGAGCCCTGCGGGGGTCGCGAGCCACGAGGCATCCGAGCCGAAGAGCACGGGCACCGCGGCCGCCGCCGCCGTGCCGAAGAGCGCGCCCATGCTGCCCGTCGACGACCAGCCGCGGTCGAGCAGCGCCTTCGCCGCGAGCGTGTAGACCGCGTACGACGCACCGGCGCCGACCGAGGCGAGCAGGCCGAGCGGCCCCACCGACGCGTCGGCGCCCGCGCCGCCCGCCGTGCTCGCCGCGAGGATCGCGACCCCGGCCGTCGCGATCGCGGTCGCGACCGCCCAGCGGTGGCCGGGGTAGCGACGGCGCAGCGTCCAGTCGAGCGCGCCCGTCAGCACCGGTGCCGAGCCGAGCGCGACGACCGTGCCCACGGCGACGCCGTTCGCCGCGGTGCCGGCGAAGAACGCTGGCTGGTAGGCGAGCACGCCCGCGGCGCCCGCCGCGACGAGCAGCCAGGCCGGCAGCGGATGCCTCGCGGTGAGCGGTCGCGCTGGGCCGGTCGGCGGCGCGGCGGGTGTCCCGTCCGCGTCGCGCCGCCGCCGGAGCCCGAGGGCGAGCAGCCCGAGCGCGCCGCCGCCGATCACGAGCCGGGCGGCCCCGAGCGAGATCGCGCCGGCGTCGGGTCCGAGCGCCTGCGCAGTGCCGGTCGTGCCGAAGCACACGGCGGCGAGGAGCACGGCGAACACGAAACGCATGAAAGATTGTTACACAATTTCGCCCCGGCGGCAGCCTCGCGTGGGCGCGACCCCCGCGGGCCGGTAGGCTGCCGGATGTCGCGCGCGCGGCGCGGGTGGGGCCGCCGGGCCGAGCGATACACCGCGTCCCGACCCGACGGGCCGGCTGAACCGAGAGGACCCCCGTGCGCGCCGTGCTCTTCGACGACTTCGGAGCCCAGCCCCGCCTCACCGAGGTGCCCGAGCCCGCCTGCCCGCCCCGCGGCGCCGTCATCCGCGTGCGCGCGACCGGGCTCTGCCGCAGCGACTGGCACGCCTGGATGGGCCACGACGACACCGTGAGCCTGCCGCACGTTCCCGGCCACGAGTTCGCCGGCGAGATCGCCGCGCTCGGCTCGGAGATCGCGGAGGACAGCGGCTGGCAGGTCGGCGACCGCGTCACCGCCCCGTTCATCTGCGCGTGCGGACGCTGCGACGAGTGCCGCTCGGGCAACGAGCAGGTGTGCGACCACCAGTCGCAGCCGGGCTTCACGCACTGGGGGTCGTTCGCCGAGCTCGTCGCGATCGACGAGGCCGAGCTCAACCTCATCCGCCTGCCCGAGTCGCTCGGCTTCGTCGAGGCGGCCTCGCTCGGCTGCCGCTTCGCGACCGCCTACCGCGCGATCGTGTCGCGCAGCCGTCTCGCGCCCGGCGAGCAGATCGCGGTGCACGGATGCGGCGGCGTCGGCCTCTCCGCGATCATGATCGCCGTCGCGGCCGGTGTGAAGGTCTACGGCGTGGATGTCTCGGACGCGGCGCTCTCGGCGGCCGAGTCGCTCGGCGCCGTGCCCGTGCAGGGTGGCGAGGGCGCCGCTGCGCGGATCGTCGAGGCCTCGGGCGGCGGGGTCGACGTCTCGGTCGACGCGTTCGGATCGAGCGAGACCTCGTTCGCCTCGGTGCAGAGCCTCAAGAAGCGCGGACGCCACGTGCAGATCGGGCTCATGGTCGGCGACTCCGCGCTCGCCGCGATGCCGATGGACGCCGTCATCGCCGGCGAGCTCGAGCTGCTCGGCAGCCACGGCATGGCCGCGCACGAGTACCCGTCGATGCTCGGGGCGGTCGCCTCGGGCGACTTCCGCCCGATCGAGCTCGTCGGCCGTCGCATCACGCTCGACGAGGTGCCGGCGGCGCTCGCCGCGATGGGCACCGCCGGCGCCTCCGGCTCGGGCATGACCGTCGTCGAGCTCTAGCGACGGCCGGTCCCCGGGCGCCCGGTGGGTCGCGCGGCCTACGATGGGCTCGACCCGACTGGAGGAACGATGAGCGATCCGCGACTGCCCCCGCCCGGCTGGTATCCCGAGCCGAGCGGTGTCGAGGGCCAGCGCTGGTGGGACGGAACCCGCTGGACGGAGTACGCGACCCCGCTCGCACCGCCGCCCCAGCCCGTGCAGCCGGCCTACCGGGCCGAGCAGCCGCAGTACGGGGCGTACGCGCAGCCGCAGCAGCCGGCCCCGTACGGCAGCGCGCAGCCGGCGGTCGCGGTCGGCACACCGACCGATACGGTGTGGATCTGGCTCATCATCTTCGTGCCGGTGCTCGGCGTCGTGCCGTTCTTCCTCGTCGACTGGCATCGGGTCATGGGGCTGGGCATGGCCGCGCAGAACTCGCTCGACCCGGCCGCGCAGCTCGCCGTCTACACCGACCCCTGGTACATCGTCAGCTCTCTGAGCGGCTGGGTGATTCTCGGCCTTGTCGTGCTCTTCGCGTATCTCGACCGACGCGAACTGCTGCGGCGTGGATTCGCGCGACCGTTCCACTGGGCGTGGGCGTTCTTCGCGTTCGTCAGCACCCTCGTCTATGTGATCGGCCGCTCGGTCGTGGTCAAGCGGGAGGCCGGTCGGGGATCCGCCCCGATGTGGGTCGCGATCGCGATCAACGTCGCGATCATCGTCGGGGGGATCGTGTGGTTCGTCGCACTGATGGCCGAGGTCTTCCGCATGGCCGTGGAGCTGGCCCCGACGTACTGACGCCGGGAGCTGTGCATCGGGGCCCCGCGCCGCTAGCCTGACCCCATACGAACAGGGAGGTCGGCTCATGGATCTCGGCATCATCGCCATCATCGGCGTCGTGGTCGTCATCATCGCCTCGGCGATCTGGCTGGCCCTCCGCGAGCGGCGCACCCGCACTCGTCCCGGCGATCCGCACGTCGCGCTGCACTCGGGCGATCGCGCGCACAGCGAGGCCGTCGCGGGCGCTCACGTCGCCGACGCGGTGCGCGATGGCGGCGGGGTGCTCTGACGCGCTGACACGACGCGACGCCCGCCCCGGTTCGCCAGGACGGGCGTCGCGTCGTGTTGCTCAGGCGTCGACGGCGACCGATGCCGTCGACGTCGTCGCGTCGTCGGCCGAGGCGGTCGCACCGCCGCGCGCCCCGCGCAGGAACAGTGCGGTCGCGATGAACCCGAGCACGGCGACGACGCCCGCGCCGAGGAACGCCGCCGAGAAGCCGGCGGTGAGCGCCGCGGCATCCGCCCCGCCCGCCGTGACGGCCGCGCCCACCGCCGTGAGCACCGCGAGCCCGACGGCCGAGCCGATCTGGTAGCTCGTGTTCACGAGGCCCGAGGCGACGCCCGTCTCCTCGGGGTTCGCTGCGCCGATCGCGGTGCCGAGCGACGGCACGAACGCGAGTGCCATGCCGAGGGCGGCGACGAGCGACGCAGGCAGCACGTCGGCGACGTAGCTGCCGTCGGGCCGGGCGAGCGAGAGCCAGCCGAGGCCGACCGCGAGCAGCACGAAGCCGGTGACGATGAGCGGCTTCGCGCCGAACCTGGCCTGCAGACGCGGGGCGAGCGCGACCATGCCGATCACGATGAGGGCGGTCATCGGCAGGAGCGCCGCTCCTGAGGCGAACGCACCGGCGCCGAGCACCTGCTGCAGGTAGAGGTTCAGGAAGAACCACATCGGCACCCAGGCGGCGCCGAGCAGCAGCTGGGCGAGGTTCGCGGCGCCGAGGCGCGGTGCCCGGAAGATGCCGAGCCGCAGCAGCGGCTGGCGGCTGCGCGCCTGGATCACGAAGAACAGGGCGAGCAGTACGGCGCCGACCGTGAGGGCCACGATCGTCTCGGCCGAGGCCCAGCCGACCTCGGGTGCGCGCACCACGCCGTAGACGACCGCGGCGAGTCCGCCCGTTGCGGTGATGGCGCCGGCGACGTCGACCGATCCGCGACGACGAGGCACGGCGGGCAGGGCGAGCGGCGTGAGCGCGATGACGAGCACGGCGATCGGCACGGTCACGTAGAACACCCACGGCCAGCTCGCGTACTCGGTGAGCACGCCGCCGAGGAAGACGCCGGCGGTGCCGCCGATGGGCGCCGCGGCACCGTAGACGGCGAATGCGCGGGGGAGTTCGGGCGTGCCGCCGAAGAGGACCATGAGCAGGGTGAGCGCGGCGGGGGCGATGAGCGCGGCGCCCGCACCCTGCACGGCGCGGCCGGCGATCTCGAGGCCGACGTTCGAGGCGGCGCCGGCGAGCACCGAGCCGGCGGCGAGCGTCAGCCACCCGGCGATGAAGACCCGGCGGGCGCCGAACAGGTCGGAGAGGCGGCCGCCGAGCAGCAGCAGTCCGCCGAAGGCGATGACGTAGGCGTTGAACACCCACGACAGCGACTCGGGCGTGAAGCCGAGCTCGGCCTGGATGTCGGGCAGGGCGACGCCGATGATCGACGTGTCCATGATGACGACGAACTGGGCCGCAGCGATGAGCGCGAGGCCGAGCCACCGACGTGGTGCGGCGGCCGTGGAGGTGGACATGATGTGCTGCTCCTTCGGATCTGCTTGGAACTAAATACCCCTAGGGGGTATAGATATACCGACGAATCCGGCCCGCGTCAAGCGCGATGCGGTCGACTCGCGACACAATCGGGGTATGGATCCCGTGACGGCCCTCGAGGAGATCGCGTTCCACCTCGAACGCGATCGCGCCTCGGCGTACAAGTCGAAGGCGTTCCGCAAGGCCGCCGACGCGATCCGCGACCTGTCGCCCGACGAACTCGCCGCCCGCGCGGCCGACGGCCGGCTGCGACGCACCGCGGGCGTCGGCGACTCGACGTTCGCCGTCATCTCGCAGGCGCTCGCGGGCGAAGTCCCCGAGCGGCTCGCCGACCTGCGCGCGAAGGCCGGGCTCTCGCCGGCGGGAACCGCCGCCAACGGGCTGCGGGCCGACCTCCGCGGCGACCTGCACGCGCACACCGAGTGGTCCGACGGCACGACGAGCCTCGCCGTCATGGCGAAGTCGGCCGAAGCGCAGGGCCTCGAGTACCTCGCGATCACCGACCACTCGCCGAGCCTCAGGGTCGCGAACGGGCTGAGCGCCGAGCGCCTCGCCGAACAGCAGGAGCTCATCGAGGTCGTGCAGGCCGGCGAGCCGAACCTGCGCCTGCTCGCCGGCATCGAGGTCGACATCCTCGTCGACGGCTCGCTCGATCAGACGCCCGACATGCTCGACCGGCTCGACATCGTGGTCGCGAGCGTGCACTCGAAGCTGCGCACCGAGCGGGCCGAGATGACGAGACGGATGCTCCGTGCCATCGCCGACCCGCACATGAACGTGCTCGGCCACTGCACGGGCCGACTCGTCGAGGGCTCCCGCGGCACCCGCCCGCAGTCGGAGTTCGACGCCGAGGCCGTGTTCGCGGCGTGCGCCGAGCACGGCGTCGCCGTCGAGATCAACTCTCGCCCAGAGCGGCAGGACCCGCCCGACGACCTGATCGCGATCGCCCTCGACGCCGGGTGCCTGTTCTCGATCGACAGTGACGCGCACGCGCCCGGCCACCTGTCGTTCCTCGAGCTCGGCGCAGCGCGCGCCGAGGCGAACGGCGTGCCCGCCGACCGCATCGTCACGACGTGGCCGGTCGAGCGGCTGCTCGAGTGGGCGCGCGGCTGATGGGCGGCATGCGAGCGGCGCGCGCCGCGGCGGCGGCCGTGGCGGCGATCACGGTCGTGCTGCTGACCGGCTGCGTGAGCGGCCCGGCCGCGCCCGATCCGTCATCCGCATCGTCACCGTCAGCATCGCCGAGCGGGTCACCGGGGAGCGGGCTCGATCCCGAGACGATCCTGACGTGCGGGGGTGTCGAGGTGACGGCCGGCGCCCTCGATCAGCAGGTGCCCGTATCGTCGCTGCCGCCCGCCTTCGGGGCACTCCTCGATGAGTCGCCCGTCGTGCCGATCGACGATCTCGACGACTGGTTCGTCGCCGTCGATCGCGACGACCACGTCGTGCTCATGCGCGAGGCCGACCCGCCCGTCGACCTCGGTGGCGGAGACGTGCGCGACTTCGACCTGATCTCGGTCTCTGCGAACCCGGGCGCGATGCCGATCGACGACAACTGGGGCGTCGACACGGCGACGAGCTGCTCGCCTCGCATCGACCTCGGCGGGCTCGGCGAGGCGTCGCTGACCCTCGACCCCGCGGCCATGCCCCGACCCGCCGATCGTGAGATCGCACTGCTCGCGACCGAGCGGTCGTGCAACTCGGGGCAGCCGGCAACGGGGCGCATCGAGGTGGTCGACGTCGTCGAGACCGAGACCGCGGTCGAGCTCGTCGTCGGCGTCGCGCCGCAGACCGACGGGGCGTACACGTGCCAGAGCAACCCGCCGACGCCGTTCACCGTCGAACTCGAGCACGAACTCGGTGACCGGGTGCTCCTCGACGCATCGGTGGTTCCCGCGCACGAGATCATCGCGCCGGGGGCGATCCGCTGATGCCGGCGACGAGGGGCGAGTCGCCGAGCGAGACGCGCGGCGAGCTCCTCGCCCTCGTGCGCGCGCAGGCCGAGCGACGCCGGCCGACCGACCTCGTGCGCCAGTACCGCGACGACGGGTTCGTCGCGCCGAGCCCGATCGACCAGCGCCTCTCCACGACCCTCGACCGGCTGGCGCTCGATTCGGCGCCGTTCGCCGAGGCACTGCTGCTCTCGCCCGTTGCGCCGCTCGGCACCAGCTCGGTCGTCGCCCCGACCTCGCAAGACCGCACGGTCTCGACGATCCGCACCACCGAGGTCGTCTCCGATCCCACGAACGTGCTCGCGCTCGAATGCGCCGCGCGGCTCGCGGAGTCGCCCGAGCCCGTGCACCTCGCGACAGTGCACCAGACGATGCGCGCGCAGTCGCTCACGGGCGGCAAGCCCTCGCACTCGCGCCACTTCCGGCTGTTCGCGCTCGCCTCGGCCGGGCGTGCGCAGGCCGACGACGGCTTCGAGGTCGACGCGGTCGCTCGTCAGCTCGGCGTGTTCGACCGGTTCTTCGACGCCTGCGCCGACGAACTCGGGCTCGCGTTCCGCGACCGGCGCGCGATCGTGCGCACGGCGCCCGGGGCGCAGACGCTCGGCGACCGGATCCGCGAGCGCCTCTCCGAGCGTTTGCCGCACGTCGAGACAACGGCCGAGACGCTCGCGTCGAACTACTACGACGGGCTCAGGGTCGGGTTCGGCGCGCACGACCGCGCCGGCGACTTCGTCGAGATCGCCGACCTCGGCCGGTTCGACTGGGTGGCGCGTCTGCGCAGCGACCGGCGGCTGCGCCTCGTCGCGAGTGGACTCGGCATCCAGCTCGTGCCGCTGCTGTTCGGCGACGCGCGCTGAACTGCTGCCATCATGGCCGAGTGGACGACGAGCAGGCCTTTCCCGAGATCCCCCTGACCGGCGGCAACATGGAGCCCGTCGTCCGTGTGGGCGACACCGTGCGCCGGGTCGCGGGGGAGTGGACGCCCGCCGTGCACGCCCTGCTCGCCGCCGTGCGGGCTTCGGGCGTCGACGAGGTGCCCGAGCCCTTCGGCCTCGACGAGTCCGGTCGCGAGGTCGTGAGCTTCATCGAGGGAGGCATGCTCGTCGACGCGCCGTTCGAGGTGCAGTGGTCGACCGCCGTGCTCGAGCAGGCCGGCCGGTTGCTGAGACGCGTGCACGAGGCATCCCTGCCGCTCGCCCACGACCCGGCGCTCACGTGGCGAAGGCCGCCGCACGAACCCGTCGAAGTGGTGCGCCACAACGACGTCGCCCCGTACAACCTCGTCGTCGAGGGTAGGCGCATCGTCGGGCTCATCGACTTCGACTTCGCCGCGCCTGCACGATCTCGCCTACCTGGCGTACCGCATGGCGCCGTTCGCCGAGGACGCGGAGGGGTACGACCCCGACACGACGTCCGACGGGGAGCGACCGGTCGACCGGGTGCGCCGGCTCGTCGCCGCCTACGGCGCCGACTACTCGGTGACCGAGGTGCTCGCGGCCGCCGCCGAGCGGCTCGACGAGCTCGCCCGCTTCACCGACGGCCGTGCCGCGACGACCGGACGCGACGACTTCGTCGAGCATGCGGCGATGTACCGGCGGGATGCCGCGCGCCTGCGCTCGTCCGAGTGACCGCCGACCGCTATCGTTGTCTCACCCGCGGCGGCGAGGGGTGCCGCCGGGCCCGAGGAGGAGCCATGATCCGTTACAGCCGTGAGTCCGACGGACGGCGTTCGTGAACTTCGATCCGACGGTCTTCTGGACTGTCGTGCTCATCCTCGCGGACTGGACCATCCGCATCATCGCGCTCTTCATCGTGCCGAAGGATCGCAAGCCGACGGCGGCGATGGCGTGGTTGCTCGCGATCTTCCTCATCCCGTTCATCGGCGTGCTCCTGTTCCTCATCATCGGCAACGCCAAGCTGCCCGAGAAGCGGCGCAAGCGTCAGCAGGAGGTCGACGCGCTGATCGCGCAGAATGTCGACGCCCACGACTACACGGTCGACCGCTCGACCTGGCCGGCGTGGTTCGCCTCGATCGTGCAGCAGAACCGCACGCTCGGCGCCCTGCCCGCATCGGGTGGCAACCGAGCCGAGCTCATCGGCGACTACCAGGCCTCGATCGACCGCATGGCCGCCGAGATCGACACGGCGCAGTCGTGGGTGAACATCGAGTTCTTCATCGTCGCGTGGGACGACACGACCCGCGAGTTCTTCGCCGCGATGGAGCGTGCGGTGCAGCGCGGTGTGAAGGTGCGCCTGATGATGGACTACATCGCGTCGGCGAAGGTGCCCATCCACAAGCAGACGATCGCCGAGCTCGACCGCATCGGCGTCGCGTGGAAGTACCTGCTGCCCGTGAAGCCGTTCAAGGGGCAGTTCCAGCGGCCCGACCTGCGCAACCACCGCAAGCTCGTCGTCGTCGACGGGCACGTCGGTTACACCGGTTCGCAGAACCTCATCTCGCGCGACTACGACTCGCCGAAGAACCAGAAGCGCGGACTCATGTGGCAGGAGCTGGTGACGCGCGTCACCGGGCCGACGGTCGCGGCGATCAACACCGTCTTCCTCTCCGACTGGTACGCCGAGACCGGTGAGAACCTCATGGACACGGCGCACGTCAAGGTCGCCGAGCTCGCGCTCGACGAGTCGCCCGAGGCGCTCGTCTGCCAGGTCGTGCCGAGCGGCCCGTCGTTCGACGAGGAGAACAACCTGCGCATGTTCCTCGGCCTCGTCAACGCCGCGCAGGAGAAGGTCATCATCACGAGCCCGTATTTCGTGCCCGACGAGGCGATGATGTACGCGATCACCTCGGCGAAGTTCCGCGGCCTCGACGTGCAGCTCTTCGTCTCGGAGATCGGCGACCAGGGCATGGTGTGGCACGCGCAGCGGTCGTACTACGAGCCGCTCCTGCGCGCGGGCGTGCGCATCTTCATGTACCCGGGCCCGTACATCCTGCACTCGAAGCACATGACGATCGACGACGACATCGCGTTCATCGGCTCGAGCAACATGGACATCCGCTCGTTCCTGCTCAACTTCGAGATCTCGATGCTCGTGCGCGGCGAGTCGTTCGTGCGCGACATGCGCGAGGTCGAGGAGGGCTACCGGCAGATCAGCAAGGAGCTCACCCTCGACGCCTGGCTCAACGAGCCGACGCGCGCGAAGTTCCTCGACGGCGTCGCGCGGCTGACGTCGGCGCTCGAGTAGCGGAGCGGCATCCGCTTCGCTAGAGGGCGGTGCCCGGTCTCAGGCCGGCGTGCCGCCCTCGACCGCGCTCAGCACGGCGTCGACGTCGCTCTCGTCGGAGCCGAGCCCCGCGTCGGCGAGGCGGTCGCGCACCATGCCGCGCGCGTCGTCGACGTGGCCGAGCAGCAGGTCGCCGCGAACCTGTTCGATCACGCCGTCGAGCTTCTCTGCGCGCGTCGCGTCGTCGGAGCCGGCCTCGACGGGTTCGGCCTGCAGGTCGTCGTTGCGCTCGTGAAAGGTGTCCATCGGCCGATGCTCGCAGCTCGACGGCCGGGCGCCAACCCCCTTCACAACACGCGCTGAATGTGCTCGGATCGCCCGCATGAGTGATCTCACCCTCGACGAACTGCTCGCCATCGAACACGACGGCTGGTCATCGCTGTGCTCCGGCACGGGCGGGGCCTTCTACGGCGAGCTGATGACCGACGACGCCGTGATGGTGCTCGTGAACGGAATGGTGCTCGACCGCGATGCCATCGCGAGCTCGCTCGACGACGCACCGCCGTGGGCGCGGTACGAACTCAGCGACGCGCGCCTGGTCGACATTGGCGAGGATGCAGCCGCCCTCGTCTATCGTGCGGTCGCGTCGCGGGATGACGGCAGCGAGACGTTCGAGGCGCTCATGTCGAGCGTCTATCGCCGCGTCGACGGGCGGCCGCGGCTGGCGCTGTATCAGCAGACGACGATCACGCACTGAGGGGGCCGGGCCACCTTGCTCAGCGAGCCGAGACGTTCGTGATGGCGGCACGCACGTCGGGGTACTCGAAGGTGTAGCCGGCCTCGACGAGAGCAGCGGGAAGCACCCACCGGCTCTTGAGGACGAGTTCGGGTTCGGTGCGCAGCGCCCACATCGCGGGTTCGAGCATCCACCTCCAGGCTGGGAGGCCGACGGGTGCGCCCACGCTGTAGCGCAGGGTTCGCATCAGCGTTCGGTTGTCGGTCGGATTCGGGCTCGCGAGGTTCACGGGGCCGGAAATGTCATCGCGGTCACGGATGAAACGGATGGCGCCGATGACGTCGTCGAGGTGGATCCAGCTGAACTTCTGCCGCCCCCGGGTGCGATGCCACACCGACTGATCGGCACCGGTCGGCGCCGGCCCGATGCCCCGGTAGCGTCTGTGCGGGAACCACGGGCTGTCGATCTGCGGACCGCCGAGGCCGAGGCGTGCGAGTGTCACCAGCGACTTCGTCGCCGGTCCGTCACCCAGCACGATGGCCATGCGGAGCGCGACTCGGCGAGTGTGCGGCAGATCGCCGGCGAAGAACTCCCGCTCCCAGTTGCGCGCCACGTCGACGGAGAACCCCTCGCCGAGTTCACCGTCGGCTTCGGTGTTCGGCCGATGCATGCTGTGCCGGTAGATCGTCGCGGTCGAAGCATTCAGCCACAGCGCGGGTGGCGCCTCGGCGATTCGAACCGCTTCGCGGAGTGCGCGCGTGGTGTCGACCCTGGATCGGAGGATCTCGTTGCGGTTCGCGTCGGTGTAGCGGCAGTTCACCGACTTGCCGGCCATGTTCACGAGCACCGACGATCCGTCGACGGCACGGGCGATCGCAGAGGGATCGCTCCACGTGACTTCTCCGGTTCGACCGATCCGCCGCACGACGTATCCGTCGTCGATGAGGGAGTGAACGATCGCGGTGCCGACGAACCCGCTTGCGCCCGCGACCACGGCGACCGGCGTCTGCGACATGTGACCCCCAGTTCATTCCGGCGCTGTCGCCAGCGTAGTGAAGCGACCGGGCGGGTCCGCGAGAACACAAGAAGACCACCAAGGCTACCCGGGGGTCTTCATCCGGTGGCTCCGACCGACTCGATTCGATGACCTTTCGATTTTCAGTGAGCCTGGGCGGTTTTCGCTCAATTCTTGTGGTTGCGATATCTCTCTGATCAGGGATTCTTCGAAACGGTCACAGTTGGTTTCAGATAGTTTTCGCGCATTCAATGGCACATTAATGGCACAGATTTCCGTGGCGGAGGTAGGAATCGGCTTCGCGAAGAGAGCGGTTTTCGATGCCTGCGGGTGTCAGCCATTCAGGCGATCGAGCACTTCCGTCGGCGTGAATTCGTAGCCAGTGGCGTTGGGGCCCGCCCAGTTCAGGCCCACCAGCAAGCCGTCGCGCTCGAGCCCAGGCAGCCACCGATCCACAAACTCACCGCGGCCCAATTCGCGCGGTTGGAACTGCGCGTAAGCCGGAACGGTCGCGATGATTCGCTCGACCCGTGAGAGCCGGGACCAGAACGGCATCGATCGGCGACCGTCTACTCCTTCGGGTGCGGGGAAGCCGCCGTCGTCCTCAACGGTCCACACCGATCCGTCGCCGCCCACCTCGCGGAAGAATGCACTCGCCTGCGTAGCGCTCGTCGTCACGGACTGAAAGTAGCGCACCCCTGCCGCGTCGTCCTACTGCCGGAGCTCAGCAAGTGTTTGAATCGCACTATGGCCGAAGTGGACGCGATTCGGCTCCGCGAGGCGTTCGGTGCGGATATCGGGTGCCTTCCTGACGGACTTGTCGTCAACTCCACCGCAGATGACTGGCCGGAAGTGCTCCGTGCGCTGAGCTCAGCTGGCTGGACCCCGGTCTGGGACGACCACGTGGTTGTTCTTCCCGACCACCTCGGACAGTCGGCGCGCGAATACGAGACATTCGCAATCAATCCAGGGGAGGACCTTCACATTCGTTTCTTCCCAACGACCGAGGTCCTCTTCGACATCGATCTCCGCGAACTCAAAAACCAGGCATCGGTGGACTTGCTCTGCGATGTCATTCGCCGAGTCGGAGGACACCTGGCCAAAGACGTCCTGATCTCGCAGGAGGGAGATTGGGAACAGGTCGTCGTTCGGTACGACTCCGCAGCAGACCGCTTCATAATCACCGCATCGGCGTGAGATGGCGGAGTACCTGCTCCCATTCCGGCGCATATCCTCCAACCGCGTCGAGGCGGATTGGCTTTGCGCCCCTGAGCAACTACGTTCCTGAACGTGACGATGAAGTGGCTCACCCGTGAATGGGCTTCAGGCGGGCTCGATGACGACGAGGCGGACGAGCGTTGGGAGAGCTACCTGGCGCACAATGACGAAGTGCTTCCGCGACTGGGTAGTGGTGCAGAGCGATTGGTCCGGGACATCAATCTGCATGACGCACAAATCCATGCCTTCGATCACAGGGCGGACAACGTCCTCGTGGTTCGTGCCCTCATTGGTGACCTGCAGGTCGGCTATGAGTTCATCGAGCTGTCATTTCTTGAATCGCAACTCCGCCTCGAACCTGGATCAACCCTCGAATCACTGCGGCTGCTGGAGGACGAGACCGAGATCGCCTACGACGAGGTTGACGTCGAAGCCAGTGGGCGTTTCGTGCACCGCGTGCTCCTCTGGCCGCGCGGCGAGTACGAAGTGGTCTTCACAAGTCTCTCCGAGCGCCGGGAGCCAGCGGCCCAAAGCTCCCGTCGCTGATTCATCTCTGAGACCTTGCGCGCCGAAGGCTCGGAGTAACGGCAAACCACGCTCGCAGGGGGGCGAGCACCGATCTGCATCATTCGCTGGGTTCTCTGGGATCGGGAGTGCTCGTCATCGGCGAGAGGTCACGCCCGCACCAAAAGCGTTGGAAGTGCACGCTCACCAGTTGAGCGCGGGCCGATCCAGCACAGGTTACGCTCGGCGGATGGCACTGAAGCTCGAGGTCCGCGGAAGTCGTTCTCTCGATTTCCCTAGTTATGACCGCGCAGCCGAGATCTCACACCTGCGCGTTGTCGAATGCCGATTTGAGCGGTGGGACACGATCGGCGATCTGCACAACCTCGTCTCGCTTGAAGTGTTCGGCTGGCTCGCACCTTCATTCGATGCGCTGCGGCCGTTGGAGCAGCTTGAGCAGCTGCGCATCCACCACATGCCGAACGTGGCGAACCTCACGGCGCTGAGAAGTTTGCGGTCACTTCGGCGGCTGATCCTTGAGACGAGACCGAGCTGGGATGGCAGCAAGGTCACGCAGGTCGAGTCGCTTGAACCACTTCGCCTTCTCGCGCTCGAGGAGATCAACATGTTCGGTGTGCGGCCCGTATCGAAGGCAGTCGATGACCTCCTGGCGATCCCGACGCTCGAGAGGGCGCGCCTGTCCAAGTTCGCCTCTCGGGAAATCAAACGGATCAATGCCGTCGTCCCAAATGAATGGGTTGCGTGGCAGGAGCCAACGTGGGAGGTCCTCGAGGAGGTAGCTACCAATGGAGGTCCGCGCTCACAGAGCGTCACCATTTGGTCGCGGCGGATCGAGGCAAGCGCGGCGACCTGATTACCAGGCCAGCCCACTGAAGGATCCTCATCGGCTCAGCCCGTATTCAGGCGTCATCCGAGGCACGGTGCCGGCAGCGAGCCCGCGCACTGACTCCCGCGCAGCCGCCGCAGCATTCGTGAGCCCGTGATCAGCGCGGTCGCGTTCTGTCGCAAGTACGAACTGTTCGCAAGCCTCCTCGGCATCCGCCGCCGCAACGAGATGCACGCGGTTCAGGCTCCGCCCACGCGTCATCCCCACATAGACGCACGCCGCCCCCGTTGCATCGCCAACCGCCGTGTGTGACTCGTCCACCGTCGACCCCTGCACCCCGTGGGCGGTCACTGCGTACGCGAGATGGGTATGCTCAGCGACGTACCCGGCAGGCAGTCGCACTGATCTCGGCCGATGGTCAGCGGCACGCTCCGTCGCCCACACCGCGCCGTCCTCGTCGACGCTCTGAACGACCCACACCTGCCGATTCGCGACCCGCACGCCCGAGTCGTTCCGCCGAGTCTGAACTACATCCCCGCGCCCAATGCTCAGCCCATCGCTCCCGGTCACCGTGCGGTTGTCATCGACGTCCCTGGCGCGCACCCGCTCCTCGCGGATCCGCGCGTTCAACTCGCGCGCCTCGTCGTTCGTCGCAACGGTCATCGCGCAGCCCTCGCGCCATTCGCTCGCAAGTGCCTCGAGCTGCGCATCCGGGCTCTCATGAATCGCAACGAGACCGAGCGCGCACAGCCGATCGAAGACCGCCTCCGGATGATCGCCGCTCCGCATCTGCACGGTGAGCGCGGCGTACGCGGGGTCGACGAATCGGTGCACGGCCGTCATGCGATGCGCGCGGGGGAGCAGCTGCGCGGCCATGTCGAGCACACCGCCGCGGCCGACCGCGGCGAGCTGCGCGCGGTCGCCGACGAGGGCGACGCCGGCGAGGTGCTCGTTGGCGATGGTCAACACCGCGACCGCGGTGTCCTGGTCGAGCATGCCCGCCTCGTCGACGACGATCCGTTCGCCCAGCGTGAGCCGAGCGGATGCCGCGGGGCCGACGTACGCGGCATCCGTATCGGGGTCGTGGTCGCCGAGGGCGAGCCGCGTCCACACGCCGTCGCGATCCCACCGCCACCCGTGCTCGTGCACGAGCTTGGCGACGCTGTCGGCCGCAACCCCGAGCTCCTGGTGCACAACGTCGGCCGCCTTCTTCGTCGGCGTGACCACGCGGGTCTTGCGACCCTGCATCGCCGCCGCCCTGATCGCGGCGGCGAGCATCGTCGTCTTGCCCGCACCGGCCACACCCTCCACGACGACGAGCGATTGAGTGGATGCCACGGCCGCAGCCGCGCGCGCCTGTGCCGGGTCGAGTCGGAGTCGCCGTGCGATGCGCGACAGGTCGGGCGCGCGTACCTGCGGCCGCTCGGCCCGAGCCGTGAGCAGATCGCGCAGCCGGGTCTCGACGGCGATGACGTGCACGCTCGTCAGGTGCGCGACGTGCTCAGGTCGCGGCCCATCGGGCGGCAGCACTGACAGGCAGTTCTCCTCGCCGAGCTCCGTGGCGAGCGTGACGAACTCGTGCAGCGGCGTCGGGTCAGCAAGCACGCCGGCCTCGGTGATGAGGTGCGATACGTGCTCCTGGATGTCGTGCACCGTCCACGTCGACGCGGCGGCCGCGCATCGATCGAGCGCGCGGGACGCGACATCCTGCACGCTCAGCTCATCGAGCGCGACGGCCCGTTGCGCCGGCACGCGTTTGAGATCAGGTCGATAGCCGGATGCCTCGAGCTCGCGTCGCCACGCATCCTCGCTGCCGAGCTGGGCCGGCTTCTTGTGCGGCCGCTCGTGATCCCACGACATCGCGGTCAGACGCGACATCGCGGCGGGCCCTGGTTCCTGGTGCGGATGCTCCGCACGCCACTCCTTCTCAAACTGCGCCAGGTTGCGCGCGACCTGCTCGGCACGCTTGCTCATCGCCGCGTTGAACGGCTGCAGTTCGGTGACCTCGGCCGTCACTGGATCGAGCGTGAGGCCGTGCGCGTCGAGGGTGGCCGCGAGCTGCGGGTGCGCCGCGATCACCGCGGTGCCGAGCGCGCGGATGGCACCTTGCTGCCGGAACAGCGCGGCCGTGTCGAGACCTCGCCACGCGGCATCCGCCCACACCCGCGTGCCGATCTGGAAGTGGATGTGCCGGTGCGGGTCGCCGGCCCGCGAGGTCTTGTGCGAGACCGCGACTGTCTCGAGTTGCTCGACCGGCACCACCCGCTGCGCGCCTCGCGGGCCGACTCGCGTGACCGAGTGCTGGCCGAGCCAGACGCGGATCTCGGCGACCGCGTCGCGCTGCGCAGCATCGAGGGCATCGGATACCTCGGGGTGAAGCGCTGCGGCGATCGACAGCGACTTCGGCGCGTTGACGACCATCTCGGCGAACCGCGGAGATCCGTGGCGGGCGTCGCCGGCGTGGCGGGGCGTGCCCATCGACTCGCCGGTGAGCGGGTTGATCCAGTCGACCCACTGGGCGTACTGGTCGGGAGTGAGTGCGCCCTCGCCGATCAGGTCGCCGTTGCCGTCGACGACGGCGAACTCAGCCAGCGCCGTGCCGCCCTCGAGGTAGTAGTCGTCGGCGCGGGAGCGATCGGACTCGAGGTACCGGCGCGCGTCGGCTCCGGAACCTCGGTACAGGATCACTCCACCACGCATCGCCTTCCTCCGAGCTAGCTCAGGTTCTTGCAACTACCTACGGTAGCATACGTCCATTCAGGTTTGAGGCATGAGGGCATGATTCCACTTGGGTGGGCGACGACGAGGTGACCAATGTGGCGTCTTCGAAGGGCAGTGCCCCTGTATCCGTCAGGTCGGCTGGCGCTGCAGTAGCTGAATCCCGCCGGTGGTTCCTCGATCACCGCTGGTGAGGTCCGTCTTCGTGAGGCAGCCGGTGAGCAGCAACGGCGAGTCGAGACGAACAGCAGCTGCGACGAGTGGAGCGGGCGCGGTGAGCGCTTGGGTTCGGGTCGGTGGGCGTTCCATCGCCTGCTGGTCGATGCCGACCGCGCCCGCGAGGGCACCGGCACTGCTCCCTAGGTCACGTCGCCCTTGCGTGGGCGATCGAAAGCGGCTCGCACCTGGTCGAAGACCTCCTCGATCACGTAACCGGGGTGCACCTCGATGAGTGCGCAGCCGTTGTCTTCGCAGAGGCGGCGCTTGGTTCGATCGCGATCCTGCTGGCGGCTGAATGCTTCTTCACCTCCGAAGAAGCCCACCGGCTTCGAGTGCTGGGCACCTTGGTACTCGACGCCGACCAGGCGATGCGGGAACCCGATGTCGAGAGATTGCTGACCGAGCCACCATGGTCGCCACTGATGGACGACCTTCTCGTCGGGAAACGCTCGCTGGAGCTCACGAAGCAGCGCCGTCTCGGATACCCAGCCTTCGCCGACCCCGGGGAGCCCATCCGCGCGGCGCTGGGCGTTCTCGGCATCGCGCAGGAGTTGGCGACACTTCGCCGTGACGAGGAACTCGCGCGGATCGTTCACGCCCCAGGCCGCCGGCCAGTGGATCTCGCGTGTGATTTCGGGGTATCCGCCGAACGCGGAAAGGGCTCGCGGCGTGAACTCGGGCGGCCGCGAAGCCGACAGGATCGCTCGAACCTGCTCACCGTTGAAGCGCTCGGTCACGTCGTCTTCGACAGAGAGTGCGACGTCTTCGACGGATGCGTCGACGTTCAGCCTCCGCCAGAACTCGTCGAGGACGCTGAGTCCGTGTTCGGCATGGAACGCATCGAGTGCAGCGTCGAGCCTGTCGAGGATCCCTTGGCCGCGACCGTTTGAGCTTCGCGCGGGCAGACGATCGCTCCAGAAGAAGATGTCGATCGAGGTCAGCGGCGGGTATCCCAGGTGCTCGGCAAGCGCCAGGTGAAGATTCATCCGACGGGTCTGTGGGAACGCCGAATAACCTGCTGCGAAGTTCCCCTCGAGGAAGTAGGTGGCCGCAGTGACATCCATTGGAAAGGACAGTCCGCCGCTGTCGCGGTATGTGTCCGCCAGACGCCGGATCTCGCTCAAGGCGCTCGTTTCTGCCTCGATCGTGTCTGCGAGCTCGTGGAGCAACACCGTGGCGTAGCCGGACTGGCCGTCGACGTCGACAGGATCCCCGCTCATGAACCCCGGTTGGAAGTCGCGCACGTAGAACGAGCGTTGCAGCCTGTTCATCTCCGGGCGTTCGCCGAGTCGGCCTAGGAGGTCGAACTTCGGTACTCGGCGCTCGGCGACACGGAGTGAACCCGGCGCAGGCGGCGTTGCTGGTGCCGGTGCGGGTGTGGTCGTCTCTGCGGTCATCCGGCCATCATGGCATCGAGCTGGATGCCTGTTCGGTCAACCCTCTGCCGCTGGTCATCTCGTTGACAGCAATCTGGTGCGCGGGCAGTCTGATCGTTCACGAGAAGGAGTGTGTATGGGCTACAAGGTCGTCATGAAGTACTCGGATGGGTCCACCGAGGAAGAGGACGAAGTCTTCGAGACTGAAGAGGAGGCCAACGCCTACGGCGAGGACCAGGTCGGCAACTACAGCACAGGCGGCGAGATCCTGCATCTGTCCAACCCGGGTGACTACCCCGATGACGATGATGAGGCGGACTTCGAAGTCATCGAGATCGACGACTAGGTCAAGGCGACGACGAGATCCACGAGAAGACCCCCGAGGCGATGCTGCCTCGGGGGCCTCTATTTTCGTGCTCGGCGGCACGCTTAGCGCTGTAGCGTGTCCCAGTCAGCGACTGCGCTCTCCGCAGCGTGGAAGAACTCCGGGTCTGCTCCCACCTCGTGCAGGATGAGGAGCAGATCCGCGCCGTTGGTCGCGACGCGGTGGTCGCCGGCCTCGACACCCATCAGGTAGTCGGCCGCGACATTCTCGCGGGTCGCGAACTCGCCGCGCGCACCCGAGGGATCACGCTGCGCGATCAGCCACTCGTGGAAGGGGCTGGTCTTCAGCTCTGCGTACGGGTCTGCGCCTGCCCAGCGAGCAGGCGCGGCGCTCCTCGGGCTTCCCGCACCAGGCTGGTCGAGCACGTGACGGAGGTGCTGGAACCCCGGTGGGCGGTGATGGTGAGCCTTCGGCACAGACCCGCCACGGCCGAGGGTCTTCTGCACGTACAGGTACTCGAACGCGGGAAGCGCGATGACCACGTCCGGGCTCGTGGCATCGAACGACGGCGCCATCGGAAGCCCCAGCACAGCAGCTGCGCAGATGAGCTGACCGTTCGTGACGTAGCCGTACACGGGCTCGAGGAACTTCTCGGCGATCTCCTTCAGGCCGTGGCTGCCGTGCCATGGGTCATCGCGATCCGGCAGTTCGTCGATCGCCGGCGGGTTCAGGCTCTCGATCGGCGTGAACATGCGCAGCATCTCCGCGCAGAGCACCACCGTGAGGAATCCATCGGCGCCCGAGACCGGCAGCGGCTGGGTGGAGTGCATGCCGCCTGCACCCAGGAGCGGGTCCCCGGTGCTGCTGGTGCCGCCGATGACCGGATGGTCCTCGAGGATGGCGATGAGTGCTCGTGCACTGATTCTGTCGCCGAGGATTCCCTGAGCGAGCGGGTGCTCCATCATGCGAAGGCACGTGGTGTAGCTCAGGCTCGTGAAGCGGCTCCATGCGCGAGCGTCGCGTTTGATGTCGGTTATGACGCCGAGGGTGCTGTTAACGTTGGTCATCTTCTCTGTTCTCCGGGCTTCGCAGTACTCCCACGCCTGATTGCGAACCCTGGAATCAGAGTGTGAACTCGATCGTCAGATCCTGCGCTTCTGGATCACCATGGTTGTCCTCGGCGCCGGAACCGCGTGGAGTTCTGACTCGGAGAAGGGCCGACCAGACTGCCCTGAGGACAAATTCTAATTGACCGGGCCTCCGC
Organism: Agromyces cucurbitae; assembly: GCF_058349945.1. Lineage (NCBI taxonomy): Bacteria > Bacillati > Actinomycetota > Actinomycetes > Micrococcales > Microbacteriaceae > Agromyces > Agromyces cucurbitae. The sequence continues at coordinate 615,566 of NZ_JBYRES010000002.1, forward strand.
TGTCCGGGCACTCCTTCGAAAAGCTAGTGGTCTCAACCGATCAACGCACCACCTCGCGGCATGACGATGGGGAGGTACCAGCGCGGGTTTCTCAAGCGTTGAGGAAGACGAGCTGTGGTCGCGTTGGCGGGCGGGTGACTCGATCCGGTTGATCGCTCGTGTTCTGGGGTGCACGCCCTCTCGCGTCCAGCATCATCTCGCGCGAGTCGGTGGGGTCCGCCCAGCTGATCGTCATCCTGCGGAGGCGCACTTGAACGCGATCGAGCGCGAGGAAGTGTCCCGGGGCATAGCTGCCGGTAAGTCCGCTCGCGTTATTGCCGGTGCCCTGGCCGTTCGCCGTCGACGATCCCGCGTGAGATTCGACGCAATGGCCGCCGTGACGCGTACTGGGCGGCCGCAGACCGCCGCCGCGGAGCGGGCTCGCAGGCCGAAGCCGACCCGGCTCGCCAGTGATCCGGCGCTGTCGGCCGTAGTGACGGAACGCGGCCCTGATCTCCGCGGCGAGATCGATATTGGGACCCACGAGCACTGCGCCCGCTGCCGGTCTAAAATTCATCCGCTGCACGCCTGGATCTCATCCGGAGCCTGTGGATGCCGAGGCGGTAGAACGCCACTCAGGTCGCGGCGACTGGTCCTTCGCTGGAGGAATCCGAGAGAACAGAGAAGTCCAGCGTCTCTGACGATTTCATGAGTCTGTAGGTGTATTCGATGTCAGACATCACGCTCAACTCGATGGAAGCCACCTCGGCGGTCGCGGCAGGTAGCACTGCCTTGGCAAGGGCGACTATCCATGTCTCCCATAGGGCGACGACCGCGGCGTCATTCTCGGCCTCGATGTTCTTTAGGATGAGGTGAGACACGCGCTCCAAGGCGATGGTCGCGGGCATCTCGCCATTTTTCAGGTCTGTGACGGTGCCCACGCCCCATCTCCACGACGAGTCGCGGGCGTCAGCGGCAGGAAGATACTCCTCGGGGACGACTGCCGTGATGCTGATGTCTCGACCAGCTGACTCCCAGTCCAGACAGGAGATGCGGAACTCGTCGACTAGCCGGAGAACGGTCGCCAGCGAAGTGCTCTTCTCGTACCACTCAGCGATCTTCTTCTTCATCTTGCTGAGCGAGTCGTGAACCGCGTCGGGGAAGGCGAACCGATGCAATCCGCGACCGATACGGGCAGATAGCCGGTCAGCAGCTTCACCGCTTCGTTCCTGGACCGCATGAGTCAGAACCGCAGCACCGTCAAGGACGGCCCGAGGAACGGAGAGGACGCGTTCCAGATCAGCAACGTGGTTTGGTTGTGCGCCAACCGGGATCAACAAGGGCTTGGCGCCTTTGCGAACCGCCGACATCACTGCTGCTGTCACCTCGGCGACTGGCGCTACCAGGACACGCTCGCGATCTTGGACCAAGTCACAGGTCTGACTCATCAGGACTACACCGTGCGGCGTCTCCACCTGCTCGGGGTCCTCATCGTCACCGACCCAGTAGCTGAGATGATCGAGCGCGACGGTGTCGCCCTGCGCGGCCGCGCTCCAATTCAGCGGCTCCCCCAGGCCGCCCCTGTCCGGGCTCACAGGCCCAAACGTTCCTCAACCGGAACGCCGAACTTGATCTTTTGCGGCGCGTCCGCCTTGGCTGCGAACTGCTTGAAGATGCTGGGGCCCTTTGAGGAGTCGAGAAGGATCTTGCGCCGTTCTTCCGGAGAGTCTGCGGAGAGCGAGAACACCAGCATCTCCAGCTCGCGCAATCTTTCCTCGTGCGCCGGAGCTATCGCGGTGCCAGCCGCCCAGTTATGGATTGATCGCCTAGACACCCCCAGGAGCCGACCCAACTGATCCGCAGTCAGACCGGACTCCACCTTCAGGTTGGCCACGATCGCAGACAGGTCAGCGGCAGGGTCCGTCTTTACGGTGAAAGCGCCTGTGGCCGTACCGAGACCGGCCTGAAGCGCCTCGTCAGAAAAGATCATCCAGGCAGACTTCGCCACTTCGCGCGGCTCGTCGACCACAACAGACCACGGCGAGACGATCATTGCCAGCGACGCGGTGATGCTCAATCCGGTCGTAGTTATGCCGCTCATGAGTGACCATCCAGTCGCTGCTCCGCTTGCTCCTTGAGTACCAGCTTAAAGAAGTCGTAGGCCGTGTCGGCCAGGCGACCAGCGACTGCCTGGATCTGGCCGGTCGAGTAAACCATCTTCGTCTCTTGCGAGGCGTCCAGGTCGAGCACCCACGACTGAAGGGGCACAGGCTGAATAGATGGATCCATTGTTTCGTTCGGTCCGAGATAGCCAGACCGTACATGCAAAGTTACGTCTTCGGCCCTATAAATCGCTTGACTCAGCGTGTTTATGAGCTGCACCCCGTTCTCCCCCTCCAGCCCCGCCATTCCCAAGACGCGACGGTCGAAGATCTCAGGCAGTTCGGACATGAAGTCTGGCTCGGAAAGGCGGTTCACGTACCGAACACCCACGCGATCCGTCACCTGGATCTTCAGCACGCTGTGCAACAAGCCAACCACCTGATCGAGACGCTCAGCCAACTCGGAATAGCGGTAGTCCAGGTGAGGCGCGCAGTACAGACTCACAAACGTCTTCGTCAGTTGAACGACCCAAACGTCGTCGATGGAGCGCCACTGATACGTGGTTTCACCTCGAACGGGCTGGACACCGTCAGGGGTGATTTGGAATCCTTGATCAACGATCTCGTGGTACAGGGGGAAGTTGTCCAGGTGCTTCCCAAAGGTCAGCGCAAGCTCTTTGAAGTCCAGGGCGAGATGGCCGTGCTCGGGCCACCGGACCTGCACAAGGACGAGGGCTAGCGGCGCACGGGACATCTCCACACGGCGCTCGGAGTCGCCGGTAAACGGGCGGAAGCGCACTCTTTCGGTCATGCTTCACACCCTACTTCACACCCCCGACGATGAGCCAGGGGTAACCCGGGAGCAAACGTAGTGAGGCCGCCCAAGGTCCGCCACCAGACGGTGACCCTGAGGGCCGAACTACGGGCGAGTGGTGATCCGTAGATCGTGGCGGTCGCTTACCTCGCCCTTCATGATGCTCTGTTGAGGCGCGTCAGCCGCAACGGTCGGCGCCGTCTGGGATCGGGCAATCGGCGGTGTCAACACAGCTGGATGCGGTGTAGCTCGCGCTGGAGCGACCACCGAATGTGTGGGCGCCCGGCTCCATCGTGGAGCTACCCCGCCCGCCCTCGGCGCCCAGGTGGCAAGAGCCCGCGCTCGCGGGCTTTCGTGATCCAGCCTTGCGCGGTCGAGAGGGCGACAGCGTTGATCTGCGCCATCGTCGCGCTCGGGTTCGCGTCGCCCTGCTGCGTCAGCTGGCCGTGCTGCAGGGCGACCAGCTCGTAGAAGTCGGACACCTTCTTCGGGTCGCCGAGGGGCTTGAGCAGGTCGCGCTCGCTGACCTTCCGGCCTGAGGGCAGCACGATCTTGCCGCCGGTGATCGTCTCGGTGCGCTTCATCGCGAAGAGGCGCTTGTTGATCGCGGCCTCGATGCGGGCGGTCGGCAGCTCGCGCAGGAGCTGGCTCGTGATCGGGTCGCCCGGACGCCAGGGGAGGTAGATCACGCCGGTGATCCGGATCTCCTCGGGCACGGCGAAGAGCTGACGCTGCAGGCGGATCATCACGCGGGTGTGCGTGGCCTCGTGCTCGAGGTAGCGCCAGCGGCCGTCGATCGTCTCATTCTCGTCAGAGGTGCGCTGGCCTTCACCCTGCGAGTCGGTGGTGATGCTGTCGCCGTAGCCGAGCACGGCGTCGATCTGTGCGCTCGCATCGTCGTCGCGCTCACCGGGAAACCGGCTGGGCAGGTACCAGCCATCGGGCAGGTCTTCGGCGAGCAGCAGGCCGTCGTGCGACTGGTCGCCTGGGCGGTGCGGGGAGTCCGACATGCGACGAGTCTAGCCACACAACTCAGGTACTTGCCGAAACCCGCGACTTCGGGCATAATCTCAGGTACTTGCAAATAGCCGCGCGTGGGTCGGCATGCACGAGGTGCCAGCCGGCGGCCGATGAGTCGAGGGGGAGCGTCATGTCCGACACCGCTTGGAGGGTGGAGTACCTGAGCCGAGTCGAGGCGGCCGAGCGCTGCCGCATCCCGGTCTCGAGCTTCGACAAGCTGCGCCACGACGGGCTCATCCCCGAGCCCGACGCGCGCATGGGCAAGCACCTGCTCTGGAGCGCCGACACGATCGACGAGCTGCTCGCGCGGGGTGGAACGGAACTCTGATGGCCGGGCGGCCGACGAAGGACACCCCGTCTCGGGTCGATCCGCGCACGGGTCGGCCGCTGCCCGAGGGCATCCGCTGGCGCGCCGACCGTCAGCGCTACCAGATTCGCGTCGTCGGCCCGAGCGTCGAGGGCGGCGCCGCCGAACGCTCCCGCACGTTCTTGACTCTCGCCGAGGCGAAGCGCGAGCTCGCCAAGATGGTCGCCGGACGCAACCCGAACGGGTCGATGACACTCGACCAGTGGCACGACAAGTACTGGCCCGCGATCGCGTCCTCCATCCGCCCGGCAACGGCCCGCAGCTACGGCGTCGCCTGGCGGCTCCGCGTGAAGCCGAGCCTCGGCCGGCATCGGCTCGACGAGATCACCTCGCCCATGATCGAGTCGGCGATGGTCGCCTGGTCGGGCGGGGCATCCGCCAAGAACGACGCGCTCGCGGTGCTCTCCCGCCTCCTCGACGGCGCAAGGCGGTCGCGGTTCATCGACTACAATCCGGCCCGCGAGGTGAAGCGGCCGAGCATGCGCGAGTCGATCTCGCCGGTGTCGCGGGCGCTCACGCTCGAGCAGATCGCCACCCTGCTCGACCTCATTCCCGACGGCGTCTACCGCCGATACTTCGCCGCCCTCGTCTACACGGGCATGCGCGCCGGCGAGGCGACCGCGCTGCGCGTCGGCGACGTCGACTTCGGGCGCGGCGTCATCCGCGTCAGCCGGTCGCTGAGTCCGGGCGTGCGTGGCGAGCTCATCGAGCAGTCGCCCAAGAGCCACAAGTCGCGGGATGTCCCGCTGATCGACGCGCTGCGCCCGTACGCCGAAGCTGCGGCGCGCGGCAAGCGGGGGAGCGACCTGCTCTTCGACGGTCCCGACGGCGGGCGACTCACCAATCACAACGCACGTCGCGCGGTGGGCTGGGAAGAGCTGCGCGAGGCGATCGGCCGACCTGATCTGCGCATCCACGATCTGCGGCACACGTTCGCCACGATCCTGTTCGACGCCGGCGCCACGGCACCCGACGTGCAGGCGACCCTCGGCCACTCGAGCCTGCAGGTCACCGAGCGCTACTCGCGCGCTCGCGAAGGCGTCGCGATCCGAGCCGGTGCAGCACTGAACGATGCGCTCAAGAGAGCCGACGAAAACACAGATGCGAGCAGAACCAAGACCGGCACCAAGAGCCAAGCCAAGAGCACCGCCAAGGCCGCCCATCCAGAACCGGAAATGGCACAACGCCGAACCAGGCGAACCCTTAATGGCACATTAATGGCACAGCCTCACCGACCGCCTCGAGGGATGTCCCTCTGACACGAAAAAACCCCCGGCGAACCGGGGGTTTTGACTGTGGCTCCGACCGGCATCGATCCGGTGACCTTTCGATTTTCAGTCGAACGCTCTACCAACTGAGCTACAGAGCCTCGCGGCATCCTCGAAAAGATACCTCGATAAGGAGAAAGCCCCTTCTCTCGTAAGGGAAAGGGCTTGTCGCCTGAGCGACCCTGACGGGACTTGAACCCGCGACCTCCGCCGTGACAGGGCGGCACGCTAACCAACTGCGCCACAGGGCCTCGATGTGAGTGAACACTGCGTGATTTCTCACTGAGACTATTCAATTGTAACTTGCCGTATTCAGTGACCCCAACGGGATTCGAACCCGTGCTGCCGCCGTGAAAGGGCGGTGTCCTAGGCCACTAAACGATGGGGCCGGAGGTCTTGCCTGGGGCATGACCGCCGACAGCCAAGCATACGTGCTGATTCGCGAGAGTGCAAAACGAGCGATCGGATGCCTCGTGGCGGCCCCGTTCGCGACCACGTCGGGCCCTCGTCGACGACCCTGCGGGCGCCCGCGGCATCCTCGGACATGCCCGCCAAATCCCCGGAATCGGCACGGCCCGTGCCTATCGTGAAGGCTGCCAGGGCCTGGAATTCGCCTGCGCCTGGAATCGAGAGAGCGAGGAGCGCGGGGAACCCGAGGCCCGCGTGGACGGGGAACCATGATCCGCACCACAGCACGAACGAGCGCAGCGCGACGGCTGCTGGCCGGCGCCCTGCTCGCCGCGGTCGCCGTCGTCGGAGCGGTCGCCGCACCGCAGTCGGCGTCGGCCGCCGACTATCCGACGTGGGACGAGGTCGAGCAGGCGAAGGCCGACACCGCGGCGGGTGCCGCGGCGGTCGAGGAGATCACGGGACTCATCGGGCAGCTCGAGGCGAACGTGGCCGAGACCCGCGCCGAGGCCGAGCGGCGCACCGACGACCTCCTGGTCGCGCAGCAGAAGTACGACGACGCGGTGACGAAGGCGAACCGCATCCAGGCCGAGGCCGACGCGTCGAAGAAGGAGGCCGACGACGCCGAGCGCAACGCCGGGCAGGTGGCCGCGCAGCTCTACCGCAGCGGCGCGGGCGACCTCAGCGTGAACCTCTTCCTCGAGGCCGGCGACGCGAAGTCGACCGACGCGCTGCTCGCGAAGCTCGGCAGCATGAACCAGATGGTCGAGCGCTCGAGCGAGGTGTACCGCCTCGCTCAAGAGAAGCAGAACGCCGCCGCCGCGCTCGGAGACCAGGCCGAGGTCGCGAAGGCCGAGCGCGAAAAGCTCCGCATCGCCGCGGAGGAGGCGCTGCGCGCCGCGCAGGAGGCGCAGGCGCAGGCCGAGGCCGCGCTCGCCGAGTCGCAGGCGAAGAAGACCGAGCTCGAGGCGCAGCTCAAGTTCTTGAAGGACGCCGAGGCGAAGACCACGAAGGCCTACGAAGAGGGCGAGCGCAAGCGCAAGGAAGAAGAGGAGCGCCGGCGCAAGGAGGAGGAGCGTAAGCGGCGCGAGGCCATCGAGAACGGCAACTCGGGCGGCGTCGCGAGCTCGGGCTGGGCGCTGCCGGCGTCGGGCTGGATCTCGGGCGACTACGGACCGCGCGAGGTGATCTGCTCGGGCGGGTACTGCTCGAACTCGTTCCACTACGCGACCGACCTCGCGACGGGCTGCTGGGCGCCCATCTACGCCGCCAACAGCGGCGTCGTCACCTACGCGGGCTGGTCGGGCAGCTACGGCAACTTCGTGAAGATCGACCACGGCGGCGGCATCTCGACCGGGTACGCGCACATCGTCGACGGCGGCCTGCTCGTCGGCTACGGCCAGTGGGTGTCGTCGGGGCAGCAGATCGCGTGGACCGGCACCACCGGGGCGTCGACCGGCTGCCACCTGCACTTCGAGGTCTACGACGGCTGGAACCGCATCGATCCCGTGCCGTTCATGGCGGCGAGGGGCGTCTACCTTGGCTGAGCAGCGCACCGGCCCGATCTCGCGGAACTCCGCGGCCGCCTTCTCGGCGGCCGTCGCGGTCGGTGCGGTCACGGCGTCGATCGGCCTCGTCGGGCCGCCGGCGGCCGCCGAACCCGACTACCCGTCGTGGGCCGAGATCGAGCAGGCCAAGCAGAACGAATCGACCAAGCAGGCCGAGATCGATCGGCTCGGCGGCCTCATCGCCGGCTTGCAGGCGACGGCGGATGCCGCGATCGAAGCCTCGATGAAGGCCGACGAGGCCTACCGCCAGGCCGTCGACGCCCGCGACGCGGCGCTCGCGCGCGAGACCACGCTCGCCCGCCAGGCCGACGAGGCCGAGGCGGTCGCCGAGATCTCGAAGATGCGCGCCGGGCTCATCGCCGCGCATCTCGCCCGCTCGGGCGGCGGCGACCTCACGAGCGAGCTCATGTTCGCCCCCGACCGCGCCGACGACCTGCTGCACCAGCTCGGCACGGCCGCGAAGATCGGCGAGCAGGCGCAGGGGCTCTACGAGCAGGCGCGGGCCGACCGCAACTCGGCCGACTCGCTGCGCGCACAGGCCGAGCAGGCCGCCGACGAGCGCGAACGGCTCGCGGGCGTCGCCGAGGCACGTGCCGACGAGGCGCGCTCGGCCGCCGACGCCGCGACGGCCGCCGTCGCCGACGCCGAGCGGCGCTCGGTCGAGCTCTACGCCCAGCTCGCCTCGCTCAAGGACACGACCGCCGAGCTCGAGCGTGAGCGCGTCGAGGGCCAGGCGCGCGAGGCGGCGCAGGCCGCCCTCGAAGAGCAGGAGCGCAAGGAGCGCGAGGAGCGCGAGCGGCAGCAGCGCGAGCAGGACGCGCGCGATGACGCGGCGTCCGGCGGTGGCGACTCCGGCAGTGCGCCCGCGCCGGCTCCCGCGCCCGCGCCGGCACCGCCGCCGGCTCCGGCTCCGCCGAACAGCGGCGCGGTCGAGTCGGCCATCTGGTTCGCGAGCCAGCAGCTCGGCGAGCGCTACGTGCTCGGCGGTGCGGGGCCCGACGTGTGGGACTGCTCGGGCCTCACGAAGGCCGCGTACGCGTACGCGGGCATCGGCATCGGCACGCACTCGGCGACGAACCAGTACTACACGCTCGCGGCGCGCGGCAAGGCGGTGCCGCTCGGCAGCATCCAGCGTGGCGACCTGCTGTTCTGGGGGTACGGCGGCGACTACTACCACGTCGCCATCTACCTCGGCGGCGGCCGCATCCTCGAGGCGCCCCGCGAGGGCGTGCCGGTGCGCGAGTACTTCATCTGGGGCAGCCCCTCGGCGGCGGCGCGGCCCGCGGGCTGACGTCTGCCGTGGGTTGAGGAGCGACGAAGGAGCGTCTCGAAACCCGGTGACGCGAGGAGGTTTCGAGACGTCGCTGCGCTCCTCCTCAACCCGCATGGTGCACGAAAGGGGGCGAGCCGATGGCTCGCCCCCTTTCGAATGCGGCGCTCAGTGGCCGGGGAAGGCCTCGATCGCCTTCTGGATGAGCGCCTCGGCCTCGGCCGCGTTCGCCCAGCCCTCGGTCTTGACCCACTTGCCGGGCTCGAGGTCCTTGTAGTGCTCGAAGAAGTGCTCGATCTCCTTCTTCGTGTACTCGGGGATGGAGTCGACGTCCTGGATGTGGTTCCAGCGCGGGTCGCCCGCGGGCACCGCGATGACCTTGGCGTCGCCGCCGCCGTCGTCGGTCATGTGGAAGACGCCGACCGGGCGCACCTTGACGCCGACGCCCGGGAACAGCGGGTACTCGAGCAGCACGAGCACGTCGAGCGGGTCGCCGTCGTCGCCGAGCGTGTTCTCGAAGAAGCCGTAGTCGGTCGGGTAGACGAACCCGGTGTAGAGCACGCGGTCGAGGAAGACCCGGCCGGTCTCGTGGTCGACCTCGTACTTGTTGCGGCTCCCCTTCGGGATCTCGATGACGGCGTTGTACTCGCCCATGTGGCTCTCCTGTTCTGGAAGTCTCGCCGGGCCCTCGGCACACGGCGGAATAAGGTTACCCCGATGACTTCCGACGAAGAGCTGGATGCCTCGAGCCCCCGCCGTCCGCGGTTGACCCCGCCGATCGCCGATACCCGCCGCGCGGTGCGCGCCGTCGTCGGTCGAGTAGCGACGAAGGAGGGTATCGAGACCACGTCGCAGGATCCGCTCGTGCTCGTCGCGCTCTCGGGCGGTGCCGACTCGCTCGCGCTCGCCGCGGCGACCGCGTTCGAGGCGCCGCGTGCGGGAGTGCGGGCGGGAGCGGTCGTCGTCGACCACGGGCTGCAGCCGGGTTCGGCGGATGCCGGGGAGCGAGCCGCACGCGCCGCTCGCGAGCTCGGGCTCGACCCCGTCGTCGTGCGACGCGTCGACGTGGCGGCGGGCGCCGGCCCCGAGGCATCCGCCCGCGAAGCCCGGTATGCCGCGCTCGACGAGGTCGCCCGCGAGACGGGCGCCGCGCTCGTGCTGCTCGGCCACACGCTCGACGACCAGGCCGAGACCGTGCTGCTCGGGCTCGCACGAGGGTCGGGGGCGGCGAGCCTCTCGGGCATGGCGCCGGTCGTCGGGCGGTACGCACGGCCGTTCCTCGGCATCCGCCGTGCGACGACGCGGCAGGCGTGCCTCGACGCCGGACTGGAGCCGTGGGACGACCCGCACAACCTCGACGCGGCGTACGCGCGGGTGCGGGTGCGCGAACGCGTGCTGCCCGTGCTCGAGGCCGAGCTCGGACCGGGCATCGCCGAGGCGCTCGCCCGCACCGCCGAGCAGCTGCGCGAGGACGAGGCGGCGTTCGACGAGCAGATCGAGGAGTTCATCGAGGAGATCTGCGAACCCGCCGAGGCGGGCATCGCCGTGTCGGCCGCCGCGCTCGCCGCGAACCCCGCAGCGCTCAGGCAGCGCATCATCCGGCACGTCGTCGCGAGCGAGTTCGGGGTGTCGCTCAGCCGGGTGCAGACGCTCGAGGTGGCGAGGCTCGTCACCGACTGGCACGGCCAGGGGCCGATCGACCTGCCCGGGGGAGCGCTCGCCACCCGCTCGGGCGCCCACGTCGTGTTCTCGACGACGGGGTCGACCGAGATCCTGCCGCACGATCACTGACCAGGTCGGTCGAGGAGCGAAGCGTATCGAGACCACTACCCGTCGGTCGAGTAGCGACGAAGGAGCGTATCGAGACCACGCGCCGCAGGCACGGGTGGTCTCGATACGTCGCTTCGCTCCTACTCGACCGACCGAGAGGGCCGCTCGCCTAGAATCGACGCATGGATGCGCGCGAGATTCAGGCCGACCTCACCGAGACCCTCGTCACCGAAGCCGAGATCCACGCGAAACTCGCCGAGCTCGCCCGCCGCATCGAAGCCGACTACGACGGCAAGGACCTGCTGCTCGTCGGCGTGCTGAAGGGCGCGGTCATGGTGATGGCCGACCTCGCGCGCGAGCTCAAGGCGCACGTCAACATGGACTGGATGGCGGTCTCGTCGTACGGCGCGGGCACGCAGTCGTCGGGCGTCGTGCGCATCCTGAAGGACCTCGACGCCGACCTCACCGGCCGCCACGTGCTCATCGTCGAGGACATCATCGACTCGGGCCTCACGCTCAGCTGGCTGCTCGGCAACCTCGAGTCGCGCGGCGCCGAGTCGGTCGAGATCTGCGCCCTGCTGCGCAAGCCCGACGCGGCGAAGGTCGAGGTCGACGTGAAGTACCTCGGCTTCGACATCCCGAACCAGTTCGTCGTCGGCTACGGCCTCGACTACGCCGAGCGCTACCGCAACCTGCGCGACGTGGCGATCCTCGCCCCGCACGTCTACAGCTGAGTGCAGCCGGAGCGGGGTCTCGATACGCTCCGCTACTCTCGACCACCCGGGTCGCCGGGGCATAGGGTCGACGCCATGGGCGACGGCCGCCGAAGCAGATTGCGCGACGCTGCCGCTGCCTTCGCCTCGAACGCCCGCAACCCCAACCTCCGCCGGGCCCAGCTGAGCTTCCTCGGCGCGTGGACGGCGGAGTGGGCGTTCACCGTCGCGCTCGGCATCGTCGCGTACCGCGACGGCGGTGCGGCCGCGCTCGGCCTCGTCGGCCTCTTGCGAATGGTGCCGTCGGCGATCTTCGCGCCGCTGCTCTCGCCGATCGCCGACCGGGGCCGGCGCGAGCGCGTGCTCATCCTCGTCTCGACGGTGCGCGGAGCGGCGACCGCCGGGGCGGCCGTCGTCGTCGCGATCGCGGGCCCGCCCGTCGTCGTCTACGTGCTCGCGATCGTCTCGACGATCGCGGCGACGCTCTACCGCCCGGCGCACTCGGCACTGCTGCCGTCGCTCTGCAGCACCGGCTACGAGCTCGCGAGCGCGAACATGGTGCGCGGCCTCCTCGACTCCGCCGCGACCCTCGTCGGTCCGCTCGTCGCCGCCGTGCTCCTGCAGTTCACGGGCGTCGACGTCGTGTTCGCGGTCGCGGCCGCCGCCTCGTTCGCCGCGGCGGGCCTGCTCGTCGGGATGCGCTACGAGGCGCCGCCGCGACCCTCGGCGCCTCCGCGGCGCAGCCTCGCCGCGGAGGCCGTCGAGGGGGTGAAGGCCGCCGCCTCGAACCGCGACCTCCTGCTCATCCTCGGGCTCGCCTCGGCGCAGGCGCTCACCCGCGGGGCGCTCACCGTGCTGTCGGTCGTCGTCGCGATCGAGCTGCTCGGCACCGGCGAGCCCGGCGTGGGAGCGCTCATGACGGCCGTCGGCGTCGGCGCCGTGATCGGCTCGCTCGCGGCATCCCTGCTCGTCGGCACCGCACGCCTCGGCGCCTGGTTCGCCGCCGGCGTCGCGCTGTGGGGGCTGCCGCTCGCGCTCATCGGGCTCGTGCCGCAGCAGGCGGCGGCGCTCGGCCTGCTCGCCTTCATCGGCGTCGGCAACTCGCTCATCGACCTCGCGGGCTTCACGCTCATCGGCCGGCTCGCCCCCGACGAGGTGCTCGCGCGCGTCTTCGGCGTGCTCGAGAGCGTCGTCGCCGTCTTCATCGGCATCGGCGCGGTGGTCGCGTCGACGCTCGTCGACCTCGCGGGCGTGCAGACCGCGCTCATCGCGATCGGCCTCGTCTGCCCCGTGCTCGCGGTGGTGTCGTGGCGAAGGCTCCGCCGGCTCGATCGCACCGTCGACGCCCTCGACGACGACGTCGCGCTGCTGCGCCGGGTGCCGATGTTCCGCACGCTGCCCCTGCCCGCCGTCGAACAGCTCGCCCGGGGGCTCGAGCCGCCCGTGCGGCTCGCCGGCGGCGAGACCGTCTTCAGGCAGGGCGAGGTGGGCGACCGCTACTACCTCATCGAGGCCGGCGCGGCCGAGGTGGTCGGCGACGGTCGCGCGGTCGCGACGCTCGAGGCCGGCGACGGCTTCGGCGAGATCGCCCTGCTGCGGCGCAGCCGGCGCGCGGCGACCGTCGTCGCCGACGGTCCGCTGACCATTCGGGCGCTCGCCTCCGACCGGTTCCTGCCGGTCGTGCTCGGCTACACGCCGAGCGCCCGGCAGGCGGCGGCCGACGTCGACGTGCGGCTCGAGCGGTTCGAACCGGCCGACGGCTCGGCCGCGCCCGGTCTTCCTCCGGTCGACGGGGCCTCGCCCGACGAGCCGCCCGAGACCCCCGATTCGCGGGGTTGAGGCCGCCGCCGATCGGTGCGAGCCTGAGCGGATGGAGTCCGGCCGAGCGGTGCTGCTGATCGCCGACATCGGCGGCTACACCGACTACATGAGCTCGCACCGGTTCAGCCTCGCCCACGCCGAGGTCAACACCGCGCGCATGCTCGAGAAGATGATCGACGCCGCACCCGGCTACGACCTCATCGAGATCGAGGGCGACGCCGCCTTCATCTCCCGGCCGGCCGACGGCCGCGACCCCGAGGCCGAGGTCGCCGACATCCTGCGCGTCGCCGTCGCGATGCACCGCGCCTTCCACCTCGAGCGGCAGAACGTCGCCGCGAACCTCTGCCCGTGCGCCGGCTGCAAGGAGGCCGCGGAGCTCAAGCTGAAGTTCGTCGCCCATGTCGGCGACGTGGCGACGCAGACGATCCGCGAGCGCATCAAGCTCGTCGGCATCGACGTCATCCATGTGCACCGCATGCTCAAGAACCCGGTCGCGATCCCCGAGTACGTGTTGCTCTCCGACGAGCTGCATGCGAGCGGCACGGGCGCACTGCCCGCGTCGGTGCACGAGATCTCGCAGGACCTCGAGGGCATCGGCACCGTGCGCGCCTACTTCGTCGACGTCGGCGACCTCGACGGCGAGCTCCCGCCGCTTCCGCCGCCGTCGGTGCGCGGACGGCTCGGCCGCACGTTCGCGGCGGCCGGACTCAGCATGCCCTACCTGCTCGGGATGCGGCGCACGCGACGGGATGCCGCGGCGCACTGAGAGCGCTGCGCGCTTTCAGCGGCAGCGAACAATCGTCCGCTTCAAGCGCTGCGCGCTTTCAGCGGCAGCGAACAATCGTCCGCTTCAAGCGCTGCGCGCTTTCAGCGAACAGGCAGCCGCCGCCCAGCGGTGCCGGGGTAGCCTTGCAAGATCATGAACATGAAGAAGGTCTTCCGCGGGCCGATCATCTACATCCTGCTCGCGATCGTCGCCGTGTGGATCGGGTCGAGCCTCATCACCGCCTCCGGCTTCAAAGAGGTGTCGACGCAGAAGGGCCTCGAGCTGCTGAGCGACGGCAAGGTCGCCGCCGTGAAGATCGTCGACGGCGAGAACCGCGTCGACCTCACCCTCGCCGAAGAAGACGAGAAGCTCGGCAAGCAGGTGCAGTTCTACTACGTGACGCCGCGCGGCACCGACATCGTCAACGCCGTCGACGACGCGAACCCGAAGGACGGCTACAACGACGAGGTGCCGCAGCCGAACTGGTTCATGTCGATGCTCGGCATCCTGCTGCCGCTGCTGCTCATCGGCGTCTTCTTCTGGATCATGCTCTCGGGCATGCAGGGCGGCGGCAACCGCGTCATGCAGTTCGGCAAGTCGAAGGCGAAGCTCGTCTCGAAGGAGAGCCCGAAGGTCACCTTCGACGACGTCGCGGGCGCCGACGAGGCGATCGAGGAGCTCCAGGAGATCAAGGAGTTCCTCAAGGAGCCGGCGAAGTTCCAGGCCGTGGGCGCGCGCATCCCCAAGGGCGTGCTGCTGTACGGCCCTCCCGGCACCGGCAAGACGCTCCTCGCCCGCGCGGTCGCGGGTGAGGCGGGCGTGCCGTTCTACTCGATCTCGGGCTCCGACTTCGTCGAGATGTTCGTCGGCGTCGGTGCATCCCGCGTTCGCGACCTCTTCGACCAGGCCAAGCAGAACGCGCCGGCCATCATCTTCGTCGACGAGATCGACGCGGTCGGCCGCCACCGCGGCGCCGGCCTCGGCGGCGGGCACGACGAGCGCGAGCAGACGCTGAACCAGCTGCTCGTCGAGATGGACGGCTTCGACCCGAAGACGAACGTCATCCTCATCGCGGCGACGAACCGCCCCGACATCCTCGACCCGGCGCTGCTGCGCCCGGGCCGCTTCGACCGGCAGATCGGCGTCGACGCGCCCGACCTCAAGGGCCGCCAGCGCATCCTCGAGGTGCACTCGAAGGGCAAGCCGCTCGCCAAGGGCGTCGACCTCGAGGTGCTCGCGCGCAAGACGCCGGGCTTCACGGGCGCCGACCTCGCGAACGTGCTCAACGAGGCCGCGCTGCTCACCGCCCGCTCGAACGCGCAGCTCATCGACAACCGCGCCCTCGACGAGGCCGTCGACCGCGTGATCGCCGGCCCGCAGCGCCGCACCCGCGTCATGAAAGACAAGGAGAAGCTCATCACGGCCTACCACGAGGGCGGCCACGCCCTCGCCGCAGCCGCGATGAACTACACCGACCCGGTCACGAAGATCACGATCCTGCCGCGCGGCCGCGCCCTCGGCTACACGATGGTCATGCCGCTGGAGGACAAGTACTCGGTCACCCGCAACGAGCTGCTCGACCAGCTCACCTACGCGATGGGCGGCCGCGTCGCCGAGGAGATCGTGTTCCACGACCCCTCGACGGGCGCCTCGAACGACATCGAGAAGGCCACCGCCACCGCCCGCAAGATGGTCACCGACTACGGCATGTCGGCCAACGTCGGCGCCGTGAAGCTCGGCCAGTCGTCGGGCGAGATGTTCCTCGGCCGCGACATGGGCCACCAGCGCGACTACTCAGAAGAGATCGCCGAGAAGGTCGACATCGAGGTGCGCACGCTCATCGAGCAGGCGCACGACGAGGCCTGGCAGGTGCTCAACGACAACCGCGACATCCTCGACAAGCTGGCCGCCGAGCTGCTCGAGCACGAGACGCTCGACCACAACCAGATCGCCGAGATCTTCAAGGACGTCCGCAAGCTGCCCGAGCGCCCGCTGTGGCTCTCGAGCGACAAGCGACCGGTGAGCAGCATCCCGCCGATCAGCTTCCCGACCGAGAAGATGCCGATCGACTCGGGCGCCGTCGACGGCGGCGTCGACTCGGGCGCCACGCCGACCGAGGAGCCGGCCGCCGCGCGCGCGCCGCGGTCGAACCCGCGGCCCGCGACCGCGTGAGCCCGGTGAGCTCGTAGGCACAGATCCGAAGGGCGGCCCCATGGCCGGAGTCGACACCGAACGCATCGAGCGGGCCGTGCTCGAGATCCTCCTCGCGATCGGGGAGGATCCGGCACGTCCCGGCCTCGAACGCACTCCGCAGCGCGTCGCCGAGGCGTACGCCGAGTTCTTCGGCGGCCTCGACGTCGACCCGATGACGCACCTCGCCGACAGCGTGCCCCTCGGCGACACCGAGTCGGGCGTGCCCGCGACGAGCGACGCGGTCGTCCTGCGCGACCTGTCGTTCCGCTCGGTGTGCGAGCACCACCTGCTGCCGTTCGTGGGCACCGCGCACGTCGCGTACCTGCCCGGCGACCGGGTCGTGGGCCTCGGCCGCATCCCCGCGGTCGTCGACACGCTCGCGCACCGGCCGCAGCTGCAGGAACGGCTCACCGAGGAGATCGCCGACGCGCTCGTCGAGGGCCTCGACCCGAAGGGCGTGCTCGTCGTGCTCGACGCGCAGCACCGGTGCGTGACCACCCGCGGGTCGCGCCAGGAGCGCAGCTCGACGGTGACGATCGCGAGCCGGGGCGCGCTCGCGGAGCCCGCGGCACGAGCCGAGATCATCGCGCTGATCGGGGCGGACGATGGGTGAGGCATCCGGCCGGTCGAGTAGCGCGGAGCGCGTATCGAGGCCCTCCGCTGAGCATGGTCTCGATACGGTCGCTCCGCTCCCTACTCGACCGACCGACACGATCGCCGTGATGGGCGTCGTCAACGTCACGCCCGACTCGTTCAGCGACGGCGGGCAGTGGTTCGACGCCGACGCGGCGATCGCCCACGGCGTCGAGCTCGTCGAACAGGGCGCCGACCTCGTCGACGTCGGGGGCGAGTCGACCAGGCCGGGCGCCGCCCGGGTCGAACCCGACGAGGAGTTGCGCCGGGTCGTGCCCGTCATCAGGGAACTCACGGCACGGGGCATCCGGGTCAGCGTCGACACGATGCGCGCCGCCACCGCCCTCGCCGCGGTCGAGGCCGGCGCCGAGATCATCAACGACGTCTCAGCCGGGCTCGCCGACGAGGCCATGGCGAGCGTCGCGGCCGAGACCGGCGCACGCTACGTCGCGATGCACTGGCGCGGCCACTCCGACCGCATGGACTCGCTCGCCGAGTACGGCGACGTCGCCGTCGACGTGCGCGACGAGCTCGCGGCCCGCGTCGACGCGCTCGTCGCCGCGGGCGTCGCGTCCGAGCGCATCATCCTCGACCCCGGACTCGGCTTCGCGAAGCGCGGCGAGCAGAACTGGCAGCTGCTCGGCCGGCTCGACGTGCTCGGCGCACTGGGCCTGCCGATCCTCGTCGGCGCGTCGCGCAAGCGATTCCTCGGGGCGATGCTGCCCGACGGGGCATCCGTCGCCGAGCGCGACCTGCCGACCGCGGTCGTCAGCGTGCTGTCGGCGCAGGCCGGCGCGTGGGGCGTGCGCGTGCACGACGTCGTCGGCACGCGCCGCGCGCTCGACGTCCTCGGGGCGTGGCAGAGTGGACGACGTGGCTGAACCGCGCGATCGACGTGACCGCATCACCCTGACGGGACTGCGCGTGCGCGCCCATCACGGCGTCTTCGAGTTCGAGCGCGTCGAGGGGCAGGAGTTCGTGATCGACGTGTCGGTCGCCGTCGACCTCGCAGCCGCCGCACGCGGCGACGACCTCGCGCGCACCGTGCACTACGGCGAGCTTGCCGAGCAGGTGGTCGCCGCCGTCGAGCGCGACCCGGTCGACCTCATCGAGACCGTCGCCGAACGCGTCGCTGGGGTGGCTCTCGGCTTCGCCGCGGTCGACGAGGTCGAGGTCACGGTGCACAAGCCGCAGGCGCCCATCACCGTGCCGTTCGACGACGTCGCGGTCACGATCACGAGGCGCCGGGCATGAGCCGCGCCGTCATCGCCTTCGGGGCGAACCTCGGCGACCGCGCGGCGACCATCGCCGCCGCCGTCCGCGAGCTCGCCGACGCCGACGGGGTCGAGCTCGTCGCGGTGTCGCCGCTCTACGAGACCCCCGCACTCAAGACGACCGGCGTCGACCACGACGCGCCCGGCTACCTCAACGGCGTGCTCGTCGTCGAGACCGTGCTCGACCCGCACGCGCTGCTCGACGTGCTGCAGCGCATCGAGCTCGAGCAGGGCCGGGTGCGCGCCGAGCGCTGGGGCGACCGCACGCTCGACCTCGACCTCATCGACGTCGACGGCATCGAGCTCGCCGACGAGCGCCTCGAGCTGCCGCATCCGCGGGCGTGGCAGCGGGCGTTCGTGCTGCAGCCGTGGCTCGACGTCGACCCCGACGCCGTGCTCGCCGGGCGGGGCCGCGTGGCGGCGCTGCGCGCCGAGGCCTCCGACGAGGTGGTGCGGCGATGAGGCGCACCCATTTCTCGACCGTGCTCGCATTCGTGCTCGGCGGCCTCGTCATCGGCTACCTCGGCGACCTGGCGATCGTGAGCGCCGGCTCGAAGGCGCTCGTGCCCCCGATCTCGCTCGCGATCACCCTCGTGGGCGTCGCCGCGATCGTGGTGGCGCTCGCCTGGCCCATCCGCCGCGCGGTCACGGGCAAGACGGTCCGCCGGCTCGACCCGTTCCGCGCGATGCGCATCGCGGTGCTCGCGAAGGCGTGCAGCCTGAGCGGCGCGCTCGTGCTCGGAATCGGCCTCGGCATCGCGCTCTTCCTGCTCACGCGCACCGTGATGCCGCCCGTGGGCGTCGTCTGGCAGGCGGTCGCGACCGCGATCGGCGCCGCGCTGCTGCTCGTGGGCGGACTCGTCGCCGAGTGGTGCTGCACGCTCCCGCCCGACGACCCCGACGAGAAAGAGGAACACGCGCATGCCTGAGCCCGACGGCGCACCGGCCGAGACGCCGGCGACACCGGCCGAGCACCCCGCGCCCCCGCGGCTCGACGCGCACGTGCCCGACGTCGAGTGGCGACGCGTGTCGCCCAAGTACATCGTCGTCGAGGTGGTCGGCTCGCTCATCGGCATGGCGGTGTTCGTCGGCGGCCTCGTCGTCGTGCACCTGCTCTGGCAGCCGTGGTGGGCGCTCTGGGCGGCGGGCGCGGTCGCGCTCGTCTCGATCGTCGGCATCGCCCTCGAGCCGCGACGCGTGCGCTCGATCGGGTACCGCCTGCGCGACGACGACCTGCTCTTCCGCCGCGGCATCATGTTCCAGCGCCAGGTCGCGGTGCCCTACGGTCGCATGCAGCTCATCGACATCACGCGCGGCCCCGTCGCCCGCGCGCTGGGCCTGGCCGAGCTCAAGTTCGTGACCGCGGCCGCGTCGACCGCGGTCACGGTGCCGGGCATCCCGATGGAAGAGGCCGACCGGCTGCGCGACGAGCTCGTCGCCCTCGCCGAGACCCGCCGGGCGGGATTGTGACCGCACCGACCCGCCCGGCGCCGGTGACCGACCTCGCCGACGGCGAGTGGCATCGGCTGCACCCCGCGAGCCCGCTGCTGCGCGGCGGCCTCGTGTTCATCGCGGTGCTCGGCTTCGTGATCGCCAACCTGCGCGAACGCGCCGTCGACCTGCTGCTGCCGATCTTCGCGCCCGAGGCCGACGAAGAACTCGGACCCCGCTACGACGAGTGGCAGAGCGACTGGGTGAACGACCCCATCGGCGGCGTCGTGTCGCACGGGCTCGTGGGCTGGGCCCTGCTCGGGGTCGCCGTCGTCATCATCGCGGTCATCATCGGCTTCTGGATGTCGTGGCGCATGCACACCTTCCGCGTGACGCGCGAGGCGGTCGAGGTGCGCCGCGGCATCCTGTTCAGGTCGCACCGCAGCGCCCGCCTCGACCGCATCCAGGGCATCAACGTGAACCGGCCGCTGTTCGCGCGGCTCTTCGGCACGGCGAAGCTCGAGGTGTCGGTCGCCGGCCAGTCGGGCAACGTCGAGCTCTCGTACCTCGGCTCGGCGCTCGCCGACGGGCTGCGTGCCGACATCCTGCGGCTCGCGTCGGGCGTGCGCGCCGAGCGCGCGGCGGCCGACGCCGCGGCCCGCGGCACGACGGCGGCTCCGGGCGCCCCGGCGGTCGTCGGCGCGCCGTCGCCGGAGGCGCCGGCCGAGTCGCACCGCGCCGCCGTGAGCGCCCGCGCCGGTGCCCTCGTCAACCAGCGCGTCGACGAGTTCCTCGCGCCCGAGCTCGACCCCGACCTCGCCCCGCCCGAGTCGGTCGTGCACCTGCCGCTCGCGCGGGTGGTCGGCTCGACCGTGCTCGGCGGCTCGACGCTCTGGGCGATGATCCTCGTCGTCATCATCGCCGTCGGGGTGTCGACGGGCCAGTCGTGGGTGCTGTTCAGCTTCGTGCCCGCCGCGATCGGTCTCGTGAGCTACATGTGGTCGCGCATCACCAAGTCGCTGCGCTACTCGATCGCGGGCACGGCCGACGGCGTGCGCATCGGGCACGGCCTGCTCTCGACCGGCAACCAGACCATCCCGCCGGGGCGCATCCACGCGATCGAGGCGACGCAGTGGGTGTTCTGGCGCCCGTTCGGCTGGTGGTCGATCCGCATCAACGTGGCCGGCCACTCGGTCGCGAACTCGAACGAGGCGGCCCAGCGCACGACCGTGCTGCCGGTCGGCACGGTCGCCGACGTGCACCGAGTGCTGGCCCTCCTGATTCCGGATGCCGCAGCCGAGGTTGACCCGCTCATCGATGCCGGCCTCACGGGGCGGGGGCCGTCGGCCGGCTACTCGGCGACCCCGCGTCGTGCCGCGTGGCTTCGGCCGTTCTCGTGGCGCCGGGTCGGCTGGGCCGCGGCCGACGGCGTCGCCCTGATCCGGCGCGGTGCCCTCGTGCGGAGCCTCACGCTCGTGCCGCTCGCCCGCATGCAGTCGGTCGCGGTGTCGGCCGGCCCGATCGACCGCGCCCTCCGGCTCGCGGCGCTGCGGCTGCACACGGTCACGGGCCCGGTGAGCGCCGTGCTGCCCGTCGTCGACCGTGATGAGGCCGGTCGCCTGTTCGACCGGCTCGCCGACGAGGCCGTCGCGCGCGCGGCGACCGACACGACGCACCACTGGGGAGCGCGGCCCGCACCCGCGGCCGTCGCGCCCGCGCCCGCCGCGCCCGCGCCCACTGCGCCCGCTGCGCCGGATGCACCGGCTGCGCCCGCTGCGCCCGTCGAACCCGAGGGTGCGGTTCCCGAACACGTGGGCCCCGAAGGCGCCGCGCCCGAACACGTCGCGTCCCCGCTCTCCGAGCCCCCGACCGCAGGAGACGGAGTCCCCGATGCCCGCTGAACGCGCAGGCCGACTGGGTGTCGGCACGATCGGCGCGGGCCGGGTCGGCGCCGTGCTCGCCGCCGCGCTCGGCGGAGCCGGCCACGCGCTCACGGGCGTCGCCGCCGTCTCCGAGTCGAGCCGCGAGCGCGCCGCCGTGATGCTGCCGGGCGTGCCCGTGCTCGAGGTGCCGGTCATCGTCGAACGCAGCGAGCTCGTGCTGCTGGCCGTGCCCGACGACGAGCTCGAGGCGCTCGTCGCTGGCCTCGCCGATGCCGGCGTCTGGCAGCCCGGGCAGCTCGTGCTGCACACCTCGGCCGGGTTCGGCACGGCGGTGCTCGACCCCGCGCGGCGCGCGGGCGCGATCCCGCTCGCCGTGCACCCGGCGATGACCTTCACGGGCACGAGCATCGACCTCGCCCGCCTGCCCGGCACGTGGTTCGCGGTCACCGCGCCCGCACCGGTGCTGCCCATCGGGCAAGCGCTCGTCGTCGAGATGGGCGGCGAGCCGTTCATCGTCGCCGAGGCCGACCGCCCGGCGTACGGCGAGGCCGTCGACACGGTGGTCTCGTTCTCGAGCGCGATCGTCGACCAGGCGAGCACGCAGCTCGACGCGATCGGCGTGCCGCGGCCCGGCGCCGTGCTCGCGTCGCTCGCGCGCAGCGCGGTCGAGAACGCGCTCGCACGGCACGACGGCGGGCCGTTGCCCGAGGGTACGATCGACGGGGCCGCGTCCGACCGGCCGTCAGGAGGTGGCGCGTGAGCACGATCGAGGCTCGAGCCGAGGGCCCTCGAGTGGTCTCGACGATCGCCGAGCTGCGCGGCCTCGTCGCCGCCGAGCGTCGCGCCGGGGCATCCGTCGCCTTCGTGCCGACGATGGGCGCGCTGCACGACGGCCATCTCGCGCTCGTCGCCCGGGCGCGCGAGCTCGCCGACGTCGTCGTCGTGTCGATCTTCGTCAACCCGCTGCAGTTCGGCCCCGGGGAGGACCTCGACCGCTACCCGCGCACCCTCGACGCCGATGTCGCCGCGCTCTCGGGCCTCGGGGTCGAGTTCGTCTTCGCGCCGTCGGCCGCCGAGATGTATCCCGACGGACCGAGCTCGACGCGCGTCGTCGCGGGCGAGATCGGCGGGCTCTACGAGGGCGCCTCGCGCCCCGGGCACTTCGACGGCATGCTCACCGTCGTCGCGAAGCTGCTGCACATCGTCGCGCCCGACGTCGCGGTCTTCGGCCAGAAGGACGCGCAGCAGGTCTTCCTCGTGCGGCGCATGGTGCGCGACCTCGATCTGCCGCTCGCGATCGAGACGGTGCCGACCGTGCGCGAGGCCGACGGGCTCGCGCTCTCGAGTCGCAACCGGTTCCTCGACGACACCGCGCGACGCACGGCGCTCGTCCTCTCCGAGGCGCTCGCCGCCGCCGCCGATGCGGCGGGCGACGGCGCCGACGAGGCGCTCGCCGAAGCCGTCGCCGCGTTCGGCGACCACGACGGCGCCGAGCTCGACTACTTCGTCATCGTCGACCCGGCGACCTTCCTGCCCGTGACCGCGGATGCCTCGGGGCCGGCGCTCGCCCTCGTCGCCGCGCGGGTCGGCGCGACCCGGCTGATCGACAACCGCCTGATCGAGCTCGGCTGATCGAACCCGGCTGAATCGCCGCCCGGCACGCGGCAAGTAGGCTTGTCCACGCACCCAATCCAGCCGAGACAGCACTGTCGCGCGACGAGAGAGAACGATGGCCGACGAGACGCAGCCCGCAGAGCCCACCGCCGACGAGATCAGCGAACAGAAGGCCGTGCGGCTCGCGAAGCGCGAGCGGCTCATCGACGAGGCATCCGATCTCGGCGGCGGGGCCTACCCGGTGCGACTGCCGATCACGGCGACCATCCCCGAGGTGCGCGACCGCTTCGTCGGCCTCGGCGTCGACGAGGCGTCGGGTGAGACGGTCGGTCTCGCCGGCCGCGTCGTGCACCTGCGCAACACCGGCAAGCTGTGCTTCGCCGCCCTGCAGTCGGGCGACGGCAGCCGCATCCAGGCCATGGTCTCGCTCGGCGAGGTCGGCGAGGAGTCGCTCGCCGAGTGGAAGGAGCTCGTCGACCTCGGCGACCACCTGTTCGTCTCGGGCGAGGTCATCACGAGCCGTCGCGGCGAGCTCTCGATCATGGTGAAGGAGTGGCGCATCGCGGCCAAGGCGATCCAGCCGCTGCCGAACCTGCACAACGAGCTGAGTGAAGAGACGCGGGTGCGTTCGCGCTACCTCGACCTCATCGCACGCGAGCAGGCACGCCGCAACGTCATCGACCGTGCGAAGGTCAACGCGAGCCTGCGCCAGACGTTCACGAGCCTCGGCTTCATCGAGGTCGAGACCCCCATGCTGCAGGTCATGCACGGCGGCGCCTCGGCGCGTCCGTTCGTGACCCACTCGAACGCGTTCGACACCGAGCTCTACCTGCGCATCGCGCCCGAGCTGTACCTCAAGCGCGCCGTCGTCGGCGGTATCGAGCGGGTGTACGAGATCAACCGCAACTTCCGCAACGAGGGCGCCGACTCGACGCACTCGCCCGAGTTCGCGATGCTCGAGGCCTACGAGGCGTACGGCGACTACACCACGATCGCCGACCTCACGCAGAAGCTCATCCAAGACGCGGCGGTCGCCGTGTCGGGCTCGCACGTCGTGACCTGGGCCGACGGCACCGAGTACGACCTCGGCGGCGACTGGGATCGCATCTCGATGTACGGCTCGCTCTCCCAGGCGGTCGGCGAAGAGATCACGCCCGCGACGCCGATGTCGCGCCTGAAGGAGCTCGCCGACGAGGTGGGCATCGAGGTCGACCACCCGCTGCCCGGCAAGTACGTCGAAGAGCTGTGGGAGCACCACATCAAGGGTGACCTCGTGCGGCCGACCTTCGTCATGGACTTCCCCGAGGACACGTCGCCCCTCGTGCGCGGCCACCGCGAGATCGCGGGCGTCGTCGAGAAGTGGGACCTCTACGTGCGCGGCTTCGAGCTCGCGACGGGCTACTCCGAGCTCGTCGACCCGGTCATCCAGCGCGACCGCTTCGTCGCCCAGGCGAAACTCGCCGCGGGCGGCGACCCCGAGGCGATGCGCCTCGACGAGGAGTTCCTGCGGGCGCTCGAGTTCGGCATGCCGCCGTCGGGCGGCATGGGCATGGGCATCGACCGGCTGCTGATGGCCGTCACGGGCCTCGGCATCCGCGAGACCATCCTGTTCCCGCTGGTCAAGTAGACGAGGGGCGGATGCCGCGCATGAGCGACCGATCGAACGACGAGAAGCCCGACCGCGAGCCGCCGTCGAAGGCGCGCATCGTCATCTGGATCGTCGTCGCCGCGATCGGGCTCTACCTCGTGGGTTCGGGCGTGTGGGGTCTTCTCACGCCGGGTTGATATCCTGATGCCACTATGAACGACTTCTGGGCGAACGCGATCTGGTCGCTCGCGCCGACCGTGCTCATCGGCCTCATCTTCTGGTTCGTGATGCGCGCGGTCATCCGTGCCGACCGCAACGAGCGCAAGGCGTACGCACGCATCGAAGCCGAAGAGCGCGCCAAGATCGCCCGCGAGCATCCGGCCGCCTGACGGCATGAATTCCGGCGTCTCGCAGACCACCCTGATCATCACGGTGGTCCTGCTCGTCGTCGATCTCATCGTGCGCGTCGTCGCGATCATCGTCGTGCCGCGCAACCGTCGCCCGACGGCCGGCATGGCCTGGCTGCTCGCGATCTTCTTCATCCCGTTCCTCGGGGTGCTGTTCTTCGTGCTCATCGGCAATCCGAAGCTGCCGAGGCATCGTCGGCAGAAGCAGGCCGAGGTCGACCGGTACATCCGCGACTCGACCCACGGCGTCGAGCGGGTCAGCGACTCGCGTGCGTGGCCGGGCTGGTTCGAGGGCGTCGTCAGGCTCAACCGCAACCTGGGGTCGATGCCGCTCATCGGCCAGAACAGCGCGAGCCTCATCGGCGACTACCAGGGCTCGCTCGACGCGATGACGGCGGCGGTGCGGTCCGCGAAGCGGTACGTGCACGTCGAGTTCTACATCTTCGCGCTCGATGCGACGACGGCGCCGTTCTTCGACGCGCTCGGCGACGCCGTCGCCCGGGGCGTCGACGTCAAGGTGCTGCTCGACCACATCGCCTCTGCGCGGGTTGCCGGCTATCGCCGGACGCTGAAGCGCCTCGACCGCCTGGGCGTGCGCTGGCAGCTCATGCTGCCCGTGCAGCCGTGGCGCGGCAAGTACCAGCGGCCCGACCTCCGCAACCACCGCAAGATCCTCGTCGTCGACGGCGACGTCGGGTTCATGGGCTCGCAGAACATCATCGACCGCAGCTACAACAAGCGGTCGAACCGGCGCCGCGGGCTCAAGTGGAAGGAGCTCGTCACCCGCGTCGAGGGTCCGATCGTGGCCGGCCTCGACGCGATCTTCGCGACCGACTGGTACCTCGAGACCGGCGAGGAGCCCGCGCGCGACCTCGCCGAGTCGCTCGAGCAGCCGGGGGAGGCGCAGGACCTCGACTGCCAGGTCGTGCCGAGCGGGCCCGGGTTCCGCAGCGAGAACAACCTCAAGCTCTTCCTCGCGCTGCTGTACGCGGCGAAGGAGAAGATCATCATCACGAGCCCGTACTTCGTGCCCGACGAGTCGATGCTCTACGCCATCAGCGGGGCGACGCAGCGCGGCATCCACGTCGAGCTGTTCGTCTCGGAGATCGGCGACCAGGCGCTCGTGTACCACGCGCAGCGCTCGTACTACGAGGCGCTGCTGCGGGCGGGCGTCAAGATCTACATGTACAAGGCGCCGTACATCCTGCACGCGAAGCACTTCACGATCGACGACGACGTGGCCGTCATCGGGTCGAGCAACATGGACATCCGCTCGTTCGAGCTCAACATGGAGGTCTCGCTGCTCGTGCGCGGTGCGTCGTTCGTGCGAGAGATGCGCGCCGTCGAAGACGGGTACCGGCACGACAGCCGTGAGCTCACCCTCGACGAGTGGCTGCAGCAGCCGCTGCGCTCGACCGTGCTCGACAACCTCGCGCGGCTCACCTCCGCGCTGCAGTAGCGGCGCCGCAGCGGCGGACCGAGTGGGGGATACCGCTCGGGGGGTCCGCTCGCGAGGGTCGGGCGCCGACGGTCAGGCGCGCGGCTTCAGGCGGACGGTCGGCATATCGGGTGCGGGGAGCGGGCTGCCGTCGTAGTCGACCTGGCCGAACCGCCCGTCGGGGTTGTCGCGGCCGATCACCTCGGCCTGCCACTGCCGGCGGTACTCGACGATCTCGTCGTGGTCGCGGCCGATGAAGTTCCACCACATGACGAGCTCTTCGCCGAACGGCACGCCACCGAGCAGCACGACCCGCACGGGGCCGTGGTCGGCGCGCAGTCGCACGCCCTCGTGCCCGACCGGCAGGTAGCCGAGCTCGCTCCACTCCAGAGTGGCCGAGTGCCCCGCGACGGCCAGCCCGTCGGCGTCGGCGGGCGAGTCGTCGACCTCGTCGTCGGTCGGGGCGATCGTGACGTGCACGGGGCCGGCGTCGACGAGCACGCCGTGCTCGAACGACGGGTCGAGCTCGATCCACGCCTCACCGCCGGCGGGCAGGTCGATCTGGGCGCCGACGAGCGGGCTGAAGAGGGTGACTTCTGCGTCGTCGCCGACCGACGGCAGCGAGCCGGCGAACACGCGCACGGTCGCGTCGTCGACCTCGTGCGCCGCGACCTCGGCGTGCTCGAAGAAGGGTTCCGCGTGCCGCGAGGCGTCGGGCAGCGCGACCCAGAGCTGCACGCCGTGCAGTCGGCTCGTCCCGGGCGTCGACACCTCGGAGTGCGAGATGCCGCGGCCGGCCGTCATGAGGTTCACCTGACCGGGGCGCACGAGCTCACGGCTGCCGGTCGAGTCGCGGTGCTCGATCTCGCCCTCGAACAGCCAGCTGACCGTCTGCAGGCCGGTGTGCGGATGCGGCGGGACGATCATGCCCCCGGAGACGGCGACGTCGTCGGGACCGTAGTGATCGGCGAAGCACCAGGCGCCGATCGTCGTGCGGCCGCGCTGGGGCAGCGTGCGGCGCACGTTCATCGCGCGCGGACCGCCGAGCGGCACGTCGCGCGGGGCGAGCACCTGCACCGCAGGGCCCTGCCCGCCCTCGGGCGGGCAGAGGAGTTCGAGCGGCTCCTTCTCGAGATTGCTCATGACGCCAGCCTAATCCGGCGTTCGAAGCGGCCCGGCTGGCTGAATCGCCGGGGATCGACCGGATAGCATTGCCGCATGGATACCTCCGTGCGTCTTCGTCGTGCCGGCCTCGCTGCCGCGGCCCTGGCTTCCGTGTTCCTGCTCGCCGCGTGCGCGCCGCCGAAGACGCCGGCCGAGAACTACTCGGGGGCGCCCGTCTCCGACCACGAGGGCGAGGGCGAAGAGGCAGGCGACGGCACCGGTGAGCCGCAGGCCGACTGGGTCGGCGAGGGCGGCCAGCTCTCGGTGACCTTGTGGGGCAGCTCGACGTGCCCGCTGGTCGGCGAGCGCATCAGCGTCGTCGAGCCCGCCGAGACCGGCAACCGCGTCGCGATCGAGCTCAAGGAGTACCCCGCGAACCAGGTCTGCACGATGGACCTCGTGCCGCACACGACCGTCTTCTGGACGCCGATGGACGTGACCACGACCAAGCCCCTCGTCGTCGAGGTGCAGGACACCGAGATCACGGTTCCGATCAAGTAATCGGCGCAGCGTACCCCGGGTCGCCGGCCCGGTGTACCCCGAATCGGAAATTGCCCCTGAACTGGGGACAAGACGATCGGCCCCTCACTGGTTCGTGAGGGGTCCTGCTCCACTAACGTTGCGCTCACGTGCGCCGTCCACCCGGGACGGCAACCCGACACGTGAGGACATCCACTGTGCCACGACGCAGAAGAATCACTGCTGCTGCCGCAATCGCCGCGCTGTTCGGCGCACTCATAACGCCTGCATTGCTCGCAGCCCCCGCATCCGCCGCCGATCTCCCGGGTGGAATTCACACCGGCTTCCAGATCGACGGCAACATGGACGGCGGGACACTGCCCGACACCTTCGACTGGCACAGCTTCATGAGCCCGATTCCTGCCGGCGGGCCGTCGACGTTCACGTCGCCCGGGCCGTACACGACCGATCAGGGTTTCGAGTCGACCGGCATCGTCTACGGCACGGCGGGCTGGGACAACGGCACGCTCGCGACGTCGTGTCCGCCGGTCGGCAACGAGGCGACCGGATCGCCGGGCTCGCAGACGCAGGACTCGAACCCGTGGCTGCCCGGGACGGCGAACGTCAACGCGAAGGGTGATCTCTGCAGCGGCGGCGCCGCATACGAGATCGTCACCGATGACCAGGACGTCGACCACGTCGTCTTCTACATGTACTGGACGCGCCTCGACGGTGACGGCGACATGAGCACGTTCGAGACGCTGCAGGGCCCCGAGGACGGGCGCTGCGACGACTTCCTCATCGAGTTCAACTACGACTCGGCCAACAACACGACGAGCCTCGACGTGCTCACGTGGACGCCGACCGCCGGTGACGACTGCGCCGACCCGAACGGCGCCGGCACGTGGCAGTCGAGCGGCATGTCGCTCGACTACGTCGCCGCCGTCGGCGGGCGCACCGAGGGTCCCGCAGTCGGAATGGGGGAGCAGGGCACGTTCGGCGAGCTCGCCGTCGACCTCACCACGGCCGGGCTCTTCTCGCCCGACACCTGCACGGGCTTCGCGACCGGCACCGGGTTCAGCCGCACCGGCAACTCGCCGACCGCGGAGATCCAGGACTACTTCGAGCCGCAGAACCCGCTCATCATCACGAACTGCGGCGGTCTCAGCATCACGAAGCTCTCCGACCCGCCTGCGAGCACCTCGCAGGACGTGTTCGACTACACCGTGAAGCGCTCGGGCGGTGGTGCGATCTTCGAGCCCGACGCCGACGTCCCCGACCAATTCCAGATCGACGACTCGCTGCAGATCGGCGACACGGACATCTGGTCGAACGTCCTCGCGGGAGACGACTACACCCTCGCCGAGTTCATCGACGACGGGCTGCCGTGGACGCAGAAGTCGATCACCTGTCAGATCGACGACGAGGTCATCGAGATCACCGACCCCACGACGGAGTTCCCGGTCGAGACCGGTAACGTGACCGCCTGCACGATCGTGAACTCGACCTCGTGGGTGACGCTCGAGAAGCAGACGCTGCCCGACGGTACCGCCGGCACGTTCGACCTCTCGGCCGGTGACACGCACGTGCAGCTCGCCGACAACGGCGTGAGCGACCCGATCTACTTCAAGCCGGGCACCGAGGTGCCCGTCGCCGAGACGGTTCCGGCCGGCTGGGACCTCACGTCGCTGGTCTGCGACGGCGAGACCCTCGACAACGGCGACTCCGTGACCACGGTCGCCGGCGAAGGCACCCACTGCGTGTTCACGAACACCGCGCAGCCCGGTGAGATCACCGTCACGAAGACGGCGAACGGCAACGACGGCACCTTCGAGTTCACCCTCACGCCGCTCGACGAGAACGGCGACCCCTCGGGCGAGCCGTTCGTCGAGAGCGTCACGACCGTCGGCGGCACCGGTGTCGCGACGTTCGAGGACGTGGAGGTCGGCGGCCGCTTCTCGCTCGCCGAGACGAGCCCCGGCTCGCCGTGGACCGCGGGTGAGCTGACCTGCACGGTCGACCCCGCCGGCGAAGCCGGTCCGACCGAGCTCGACCCGGCCGACTTCACCGTCAACCCCGGCGACGCGATCTCGTGCGCGATCACGAACTCGACGTCGTGGGTCACGATCGAGAAGCAGACGCTTCCCGACGGCTCCGACGAGACCTTCGAGTTCGACGTCGAGGGCACCCAGGTCGAGCTCGGCGACGATGAGACGAGCGGAAAGATCTACTTCACCCCGGGCACCGAGGTCTCGGTGACCGAGACCGTGCCCGAGGGGTGGAACCTCACGTCGCTCCTCTGCGACGGCCAGTCGATCGCCAACGGCGGCGCCGTGACCACGGTCGCCGGCGAGGGCGTGCACTGCGTGTTCACGAACACGCAGAACGGCGAGATCCTGGTGCACAAGATCGTCGACGGCCCGCAGGGCGCGATCTTCACGTACACCGGCAGCTGGCTGGCCGACCCGTCGACGTTCCAGATCGACGCGACCGACGGTTCGGGCGACAGCGAGATCTTCTCGGTCGTGCCCGGCAGCTACGACCTCGCCGAGCAGGCGCTCGAGGGCTACGACACGACGAACCTCGTCTGCGTCGACCCCGACGACGGCACCGAGGTCGACCTCGAGGCCTTCGCGGCGACGCTCGACGTCGACCCGGGCGAGCGCGTCGAGTGCACCTTCACCAACACGCAGCGCGGTGAGATCCGCGTCGACAAGGAGACCATCCCCGACGAGTGGGACCAGGACTTCGACTTCTCGCTGACGGGTGAGGGCACCGACGAGCAGTTCACGCTCAACGACTCGACCGACGACGAGGCGAACCCGTGGAGCTCGGGTCTCATCGTTCCCGGCGACTACACGGTCGCCGAGACGGTGCCCGCGCACTGGGAGCTCGACTCGATCAGCTGCGGCACCCCCGAGGGTGCATCCACGGCGATCGTGCTCGAGCCCGGCGCAGTGATCACCTGCGTGTTCACCAACGAGGCGCTGCCCGGCTCGGTGAGCGTGGAGAAGAGCGTCGAGGGCGTCGCCGACGGCTTCGAGTGGTCGTTCGACCTCACCATCTCGCCGGTTCCCGGCGAGCAGGACGGCACGCAGACGGTGACGGGTACCGGCAACGGCTCCGACACGGTCACGTGGACCGACCTGGTTCCCGGCCAGCACTACACCGTGACGGAGAGCGCGGTCGACGGCTGGAACATGGGTGAGATCACCTGCACCGGCGGCGGAGCGCTCGAGGACCTCAACGGCGACGAGCCCGGCTTCGAGTTCGTGGCCGAGATCGACACCGTGATCGACTGCGCACTCACGAACGAGGCGCAGCCGGGCGAGATCGAGGTCGCGAAGTCGACCGTGGGCGGCGACGGCACCTTCGACTTCGAGCTCACCCCGCTCGACGCCGACGGCGAGCCGGCCGGCGACCCGATCGTCGAGAGCGTCACGACCGAGGACGGCGCGGGCACCGTGGTGTTCGGCGACATCCTCCCCGGCAGCCGGTTCTCGCTCGCCGAGGCCGACCCGGGCGAGGCGTGGGTCGCCGGAGCGCTGACCTGCACGGTCGACCCGGTCGGTGAGGCGGGTCCGCAGTCGATCGACGCGAGCGACTTCACGGTGCAGCCGGGCGACGCGATCTCGTGCGAGATCGAGAACGTCGCGCGCGGCCCGCTCGAGATCGTCAAGACGGTCGACGGTCCCGCCGTGGACAACGGCGACGGCACCTGGGACGTCTCGTACACGATCACCGTCACGAGCAAGTCGGCCACCGACGAGTCGTACGACCTCAGTGACGAGCTGAAGTTCGGCGACGGCATCACGCCGCTCTCGGCGTCGATCACGGGGCCCGAGGGCGTCACGATCAACCCCGACTGGGACGGCATCGACGACATCGCGGTCACGACCGCGGTCGTGCCCGCCGGCGGCACCCACGTCTACGCGGTCTCGGTGACCGCTGACGTGGAGGTCGGCACGGCAGCCTCCCAGGCCGACTGCGAGGTCGGTGCGGGTGAGGATGGCACGGGCCTGCTGAACGCGGCGGAGATCGAGTTCTGGAGCGGCACCGCCGAGAGCGAGGACTGCGCCCCGGTGACGCCGGAGCAGCCGCCGGCACCGCCGCTGCCCTCGACCGGTGTGAGCCTCGCGGCCGGTGGTCTCGCCCTCGCGGTGATCGCAGCCGGTGGCCTGCTGCTCTTCCTGCGCCGCCGCCGGTCGGCATAGCGCGGCCGAGCACCGAACGACGGGCCGTCGGGCCGGGATCTGAATCCTGGTTCGGCGGCCCGTCGTCGTTCAGCGGGGCCGCACGACGAGCAGGTCGCCGACCTCGCACTCGAGCGCCTCGCAGATGGCCTGCAGGGTCGAGAACCGGATGGCTCGGGCGCGGTCGTTCTTCAGCACGCTGAGGTTCACGACGCTGACGCCCACGAGCTCCGCGAGCCGGGTGAGGGTCATGCCCCGCGCCTCGAGCAGCTCGTCGAGGCGGCAGTGCACGTCGGACGCCTCGTCGGGTTCGGCGGGCGCCATCAGACGAGCCCCTCCGCGTCGCGCTGGAGGCGCTCGCCGACCTGGAACGCGGCGCCGACGACGGCGAGCACGAGCACCGCGAAGAACGGCACCCAGCTGATCGCGAACGTGATGCCGTCGTAGGTGTAGTCGCTCACGGCCGACAGCGCGCCGTTCACCGACATCGTCTGGAAGAGCGACCCGAGCACCCAGCCGACGGTGATCGCGGCCGATCCCCACCAGATGATGCGGGTGTTCGCCCGCGTGAACGCCCGGCCCCGTGCCAGGTTCCAGCACAGTAGCGCGAGCAGCACGACGCATGCGGCGGCCGAGAGTGCGACGACGACGGGTTCGGCGACGAGTGCGAACTGCGTCGCGGCCGCCGGGTGCGGCACCGTCACGGTCGCCTGCTCGACCGCGACGTCGACGGGCGCGCCGTCGGGGCCGATGGGCAACGGTGCGCGCTCGCCGATGAACGGCACGAGCACCGGGACGTCGCGGCCGGGGAGCACCTCGACGAGACGGGCGACCGCCTGCCACACGATCGTGACGATCGCGACGACCGCGATGGCGATGGTCAGGAACATGCCGGCCTGGTCGCTGCGACTCAGGCGGGTGTCGGCTGTGCTGGTCATGCTGCACTCCATATCGAGAAACAATAACAACGAATATCGATAAGGATGCCGCGACCGTCGGCCCGCGTCAACCCCGTGCCTCGTGCGCAACCGTGATGCGCCCACGGCGAACACCGGCCCACGAGGCATCCCGAGTGTTTACGCTCGATGTATCGACGTCCCCTGCCCAGTGGGGCCGTGAGGAGTAGAGCATGTTCGAGAGATTCACCGACCGAGCCCGTCGTGTCGTCGTCCTGGCCCAAGAAGAGGCCAAGATGCTCAACCACAACTACATCGGCACCGAGCACATCCTGCTCGGGCTCATCCATGAGGGTGAAGGCGTCGCCGCCAAGGCGCTCGAGTCGCTCGGCATCTCGCTCGACGCGGTGCGCGAGCAGGTGCAGGACATCATCGGCCAGGGCCAGCAGCAGCCGACCGGGCACATCCCGTTCACGCCGCGCGCCAAGAAGGTGCTCGAGCTCTCGCTCCGCGAGGCGCTGCAGCTGGGCCACAACTACATCGGCACCGAGCACATCCTCCTCGGCCTCATCCGCGAGGGCGAGGGCGTCGCCGCCCAGGTGCTCGTGAAGCTCGGCGCCGACCTCAACCGCGTGCGCC
The DNA here is from genome assembly GCF_058349945.1 of Agromyces cucurbitae. Classification (NCBI taxonomy): domain Bacteria; kingdom Bacillati; phylum Actinomycetota; class Actinomycetes; order Micrococcales; family Microbacteriaceae; genus Agromyces; species Agromyces cucurbitae. The sequence goes on from NZ_JBYRES010000002.1 coordinate 649,244, forward strand.
AGCAGGTCATCCAGCTGCTCTCCGGCTACCAGGGCAAGGAGCAGGTGCAGGTCGGCGCGAACGAGCAGCAGCAGGCCCAGGGCGGCTCGCAGATCCTCGACCAGTTCGGCCGCAACCTCACGCAGGCCGCACGCGAGGGCAAGCTCGACCCGGTGATCGGCCGCGAGAAGGAGATCGAGCGGGTCATGCAGATCCTCTCGCGCCGCTCGAAGAACAACCCCGTGCTCATCGGCGAGCCCGGCGTCGGCAAGACCGCCGTCGTCGAGGGCCTCGCGCAGGCGATCGTCAAGGGCGAGGTGCCCGAGACGCTGAAGGACAAGCAGCTCTACTCGCTCGACCTCGGCTCGCTCATCGCCGGCTCCCGCTACCGCGGCGACTTCGAAGAGCGCCTGAAGAAGGTCACGAAAGAGATCCGCACGCGCGGCGACATCATCGTCTTCATCGACGAGATCCACACGCTCGTGGGCGCGGGTGCCGCCGAGGGCGCAATAGACGCCGCTTCGATCCTGAAGCCGCTGCTCGCGCGCGGCGAGCTGCAGACGATCGGTGCGACGACCCTCGACGAGTACCGCAAGCACTTCGAGAAGGACGCCGCGCTCGAGCGCCGGTTCCAGCCGATCCAGGTGGCCGAGCCGAGCCTGCCCCACGCGATCAACATCCTGAAGGGCCTGCGCGACCGCTACGAGGCGCACCACAAGGTGTCGATCACCGACGGCGCGATCGTCGCCGCGGCGAACCTCGCCGACCGCTACATCTCCGACCGATTCCTGCCCGACAAGGCGATCGACCTGATCGACGAGGCCGGCGCCCGCCTGCGCCTCTCGATCCTCTCGTCGCCGCCCGAGCTGCGCGAGTTCGACGAGAAGATCGCCGTGGTCCGCGCCGCGAAGGAGACGGCGATCGAGGAGCAGGACTTCGAGAAGGCCGCGTCGCTGCGCGACGAGGAGAAGAACCTGCTCGGCGAGCGGCTGCGACTCGAGAAGCAGTGGAAGTCGGGCGACGTCAAGACGACCGCGGTCGTCGACGAGGGCCTGATCGCCGAGGTGCTCGCCCAGGCGACCGGCATCCCCGTGTTCAAGCTCACCGAGGAGGAGAGCTCGCGACTCGTCTTCATGGAGAAGGCGCTGCACGAGCGCGTCATCGGCCAGGAGGAGGCGATCTCCGCCCTGTCGAAGACGATCCGCCGCACCCGCGCCGGCCTCAAGGACCCGAAGCGCCCTTCGGGCTCGTTCATCTTCGCCGGCCCCACGGGCGTCGGCAAGACCGAGCTCGCCAAGGCGCTCGCCGAGTTCCTCTTCGACGACGAGGCTGCGATGATCTCCCTCGACATGTCGGAGTACGGCGAGAAGCACACCGTCTCGCGACTGTTCGGCGCCCCTCCCGGGTTCGTCGGCTTCGAGGAGGGCGGCCAGCTCACCGAGAAGGTGCGTCGCAAGCCGTTCAGCGTCGTGCTCTTCGACGAGATCGAGAAGGCGCACCCCGACATCTTCAACTCGCTGCTGCAGATCCTCGAAGAGGGGCGTCTGACCGACGGTCAGGGTCGCGTCGTCGACTTCAAGAACACCGTCATCATCATGACGACGAACCTCGGCACGAAGGACATCGCGGGCGGGCCCGTCGGATTCCAGGTCGAGGGCGACACCCGCACCGGGTACGACCTCATGCGCGGCAAGGTGAACGAGGAGCTGAAGAAGCACTTCAAGCCCGAGTTCCTGAACCGCGTCGACGAGATCATCGTGTTCCCGCAGCTCTCGAAGGAGGAGCTGCTGCAGATCGTCGACCTGTTCATCAAGCGGCTCAGCGAGCGCATGCTCGACCGCGACATGACCGTCGAGCTCACGCAGGCGGCGAAGGAGCGGCTCATCGAGGTCGGCTTCGACCCGGCGCTCGGCGCCCGTCCGCTGCGTCGCGCGGTGCAGCACGAGGTCGAAGACCGCCTGAGTGAGAAGATCCTGCACGGCGAGCTCAACGCGGGCGACCACGTGCACGTCGACTTCCGCGACGGCGAGTTCGTCTTCACCACGTCGCAGCGCGCGCTGCCGGCGAACGTCGGCGTGAACGCGAACGCCGCGCTCGGCACCGGCACCGCGACGCCCGACCTGGCGGCCGCCTCGGGCGAGTAGACGCGAACGTCGCGAAGGGGCGGATGCTGCGGCATCCGCCCCTTCGTCGTCTCCGCCGCCGTCATGCTCGTCCGGCGGCAATACGATGGGCGGATGACGACCGAGTTCCACGTGCGCCGTGCGCGCACGAGCGATGTGCCCAAGATCATCGAGGTCGTGGAGCCGTTCGTCACCCGACGAATCCTGCTGGGCAAGGAGCGGGTCGACCTCTACGGGGCGATCCAGGAGTTCCGCGTCGCCGAGACGGCCGACGGCCGGGTCATCGGCGCCGGCGCCCTGCACGTCATGTGGGAGGACCTCGGCGAGGTGCGCACGCTCGCGGTCGGCGACGGCTGGCTCGGCAGGGGCGTCGGGCACGCGCTGCTCGACGCGCTCGAGGCCGACGCCCGAGAGCTCGGCCTCTCGCGCCTGTTCTGCCTCACCTTCGAGGTCGAGTTCTTCGGCCGCCACGGCTTCGAGGACATGGGCGCCGAGACGGTCGACCCCGACGTGTACGCCGAGCTCGTGCGTTCGCACGACGAGGGTGTGGCCGAGTTCCTCGACCTCGCCCGGGTCAAGCAGAACACGCTCGGCAACACACGCATGCTGAAGCTCCTGTGACGCCGTAGCGGCGTCGAGCGCCCCGCCCGGCCCTGCGGCCCGGCTCACGCCGTCCGGAGCCGCGACCGGGCGTCTGGAAACCCGCCGACGGGATGCCACGGCGCCGACGCCTCGCGGACGTACCCTGTGACCATGTCCACGAATCCACCCGCAGGGCGCCAGTCGCCGCAGGTGTACCGCCGACGGCGGATCGTGGTGCTGCTCGTGCTGCTCGCCGTCGTCGCCGCGATCGTGCTCATCATCGTGCGGCCCGGAGCGAGCCAGGGTGAGGAGCCGGCGAAGAGCGAGAAGCCGGCGGCCTCGGAGGGCGCGGCCACGAGCGACCCGGACTCGACGACCATCCCGACCGAGCCGACGGCGGCCGACGGCGACCCGTGCTCGCCCGAGCAGGTCGTCGTCGAGCCGATCACCGACAAGTCGTCGTACCAGGCCGGCGAGCAGCCGCAGCTGTCGGTGACGATCGAGAACACCGGCAAGAACGTCTGCGTGCTGAACGCGGGCACGAAGGCGCAGGTCTTCACGATCACGAGCGGTGACGACGTCTACTGGACCTCGACGGACTGCCAGGTCGACGCCATCGACGCCGAGGTCTCGCTGCAGCCCGGCAAGCCGATCTCGTCGAGCTCGCCGATCGCGTGGGACCGCACCCGCTCGAGCCCCGAGACCTGCGAGGGACCGCGCGAGGCGGTGCCCGCGGGCGGGGCGTCGTACTACCTCGCGGTGTCGATCGACGGATTCGACTCGGCCGAGAAGAAGCAGTTCCTGCTCTACTGATCGCCGGCTGCGACCGCCGCGATCACGGACGAGTCGCTTGCGCACGGAGATCATCCGTCCTGCCCCTCGAACTGGGCGTACCCCGATCACCGGCGATCGGGGGACACTCGGGGGCAGGGATGGTCGAGGGCCTGGCAGGGCGAGACCACCTGGGGGTCGCTTCGAGGGCCGGCTCAGACGAGTACCCGACCGTCGCCCCCTCGAGGCGACCCCGCTCCCGGCGGCGGAGCCGCGACGCCGCCCCGGCTACGCTGGATGCCATGGCAGGCAAGGCGAAGAAGACGGCGAAGCCGCCGGTCGAGTTCCGGTCGCAGGCGCTCGCAGAGGCGCTCGAGCGGCAGGACATGGCGGCGGTCGCCCTCGCGCTGCGCAACGGCAACACCGTCGTGCCGCTCATCAAGCCCGGCCCGCGCGACAAGCCGCTCGACGGCGGCGAGGTGTGGACCTTTCGCGACCCCAAGACCGGCGAGATCGCCCTGCTGCTCTTCAGCGATGCCGCCAACAAGCCCGCGAACCTTCCGCCCGCGGTCGGCCTGCACAGCCCGGCCTGGCTCAAGAGCTTCCTGAAGCGGCACGAGTCGACGATCACCACCGTGTTCCTCGACATCGCCGGCCCGCACCCGATGCAGGCGTCGCCCGCCGAGTTGCTTCGCGCCCTCGAGATCTGAGCGGCGCATTTCGAGTCGCAGGATGACCGGGTCGGCAGGCGCGCATCCGCGAGTGCTCGCAGCATGATCCGGTGACTCCCGCAGCTCGCCCGCGACTCCGGGATGCTCCGCGCCGACGATCGCGCCGGGCGACGTCGTGCGCGCCGACGAACGCCGTGGTGCGGAACCCGCGTCAGAACGCGGCGTCGAGCTCGCGCTGGCGGGCGTCGGTCGAGGCGAGCATCGCCCGGGCGACGGCGGCGCGCACGCTGCCGGCCTCGACATCGAGGATGGTCGTGTAGCCGAGGCGACGGGCCTCGGCGGCGCGCTGCTTGGCGGCCGTGACGGGGCGCACCTCGCCCGCGAGGCTGATCTCGCCGAAGGCGGCGATCTCGTGCGGCACGGCGGCGTCGCGCATGGCCGACGCGATGGCGACGGCGATGGCGAGGTCGGCGCCGGGCTCGGCGAGCCGCACGCCTCCGACGGTCGACACGTAGACGTCGTGCTCACCGAGCGCCCGCAGCCCGGCGCGGCGTTCGAGCACGGCGATGATCATGGCGACGCGCGACGGGTCGACGCCGTTGACGACGCGTCGCGGCTGCGGGGCCTTCGTCGCGACGACGAGCGCCTGCACCTCGACCGGGAGCGCACGGCGCCCCTCGAGCGCGACCGTCACGCACGTGCCGCTCACCTCGCGCCGCCCTGACGAGCGGAAGAGGCCCGACGGGTCGGGCACCTCGGCGATGCCCTCGCCCGTCATCTCGAAGCAGCCCACCTCGTCGGTCGGCCCGAAGCGGTTCTTGAGGGCGCGCACGAACCGCAGCGCGGTCTGCCGGTCGCCCTCGAACTGGCAGACGACGTCGACGAGGTGCTCGAGCAGGCGAGGGCCCGCGATCGAGCCGTCTTTCGTGACGTGGCCCACGAGCAGCACCGGCAGCTGTCGCTCTTTCGCGACCCGGATGAGCGTCGAGGCGACCTCGCGCACCTGGCTCGGCTGCCCGGGCAGGCCGTCGGAGAGCGACGACGAGACGGTCTGCACCGAGTCGACGATGAGCAGCTCGGGGGAGACGGCGTCGACCTGGCCGAGCACGGTCGCGAGGTCGGTCTCGGCGGCGAGGTAGAGCTCGTCGTGCAGGGCACCGGTGCGCCCGGCTCGCAGGCGCACCTGCGCCGTCGACTCTTCGGCCGTGACGTACAGCACCCTGCGACCCGTTGCGGCGACGCGGGCGGCGACCTCGAGCAGGAGCGTCGACTTGCCGACGCCGGGCTCGCCCGAGAGCAGGATCGCCGCGCCCGCGACGATGCCCCCGCCGAGCACCCGGTCGAACTCGCCGATGCCGCTCGGCCGGTGCGCCGCGTCGGCCGTCTCGACCTCGACGATCGGGCGAGCCGTTCGCGCCTCGCCGAGCTGCACGGCCTGGACCGCGCGCACGATGCCCGTCGGCTCGGCGACGTCGACGACGGTGCCCCACTGCTGGCACTCGACGCAGCGGCCGACCCACTTGACGGTGGTCCACCCGCATTCGGTGCAGCGGAACGACGAGGTGGGTCTGGCCATGCCTGGAGACTACCCGCGGCCGCCGACAAACCGCGGCTCGACGGGCGCACCCTCCCGATCTGGGGAGTCGCCGCCCGCCCACCGTGGGCGTACCGTCGAAGCATGCGAGCCGATGTCGACGTGCTCGTGATCGGCGCGGGCCAGGCGGGCCTCGCGATGAGCCATGAACTCACCGCAGAGGGCGTGGAGCACGTCGTGCTCGACGGCGAGACCGTCGGCAGCGCGTGGGCCGACCGGTGGGACTCGTTCCACCTCGTGACCCCGAACCACTTCATCCGCCTGCCGGGCGGCGAGTACCGCGGCGCCTATCCCGACGGCTACCTGTCGCGCGACGAGATGATCGCGCACCTGCGCCGTTACGCCGACTCGTTCGGCGCGCCCGTCGAGGCGCATCGACCGGTGACCGCGCTCCACGTCGACGGCGACGACGGCTTCCTGGCCGAGACGCCGGCGGGAGGCATCCGAGCCCGCCGAGTGGTCGTGGCGACCGGCGCGTACCAGCACGAGCGGCGCCCCGCATGGGCGCAGGAGCTCGCGCATCGCATGCCGGTGCTGGGATCGACCGACTACCGGTCGCCGGCCGACGTGCCCGACGACGTGCCCGACGGCGTCGTGCTCGTCGTGGGCGGCGGGCAGAGCGCCGCCCAGCTCGCCGACGAGCTCTTCGCCGCCGGCCGCGAGGTCGTGCTGGCGGCGGGGTCGGCCCCGGCGATCCCGCGCAGGGTCGGCGACCGCGACGGCATCGACTGGCTCGAGGCGGCCGGGTTCTTCGAGCAGACGCTCGCCGAGCAGCCCTCGGTCGCGGTGCGGGTCGCCGCCAACCCGCTCGTCACGGGGAGCCACGGCGGGCGCGACCTGAACCTGCGCACCCTCGCCGACGAGGGGGTTCACCTGAGCGGTCGCGTGCTCGGCGTCGACGACGACCGGCTGGTCGTGGCCGACGACCTCGCGGCGTCGGTCGCGAAGGGCGACGAGACCTACCGGCAGGTCTGGGAGGCGGCCGCGAGGATCTCGGCCGGGTGGGGCCTGCCCCCACCCGAGGCGCTGCCCGCCGACCCGCCGGTTCCGGTGGCCGTCGCGCCGCCGCGACTCGGCCGGGTCGCCGCGGTCATCGTCGCGTGCGGCTACCGGCCGGACTACGGATGGATCGAGCTCGGCGGCGCCACCGACGAGCACGGCTTCCCCGACCAGGAGGGCGGTCGCAGTCGTCGTTCGCAGGGGCTGTGGTTCGTCGGCGTGCCCTGGATGACCTCCCGCCGATCGCCGCTCCTCATGGGCGTCGGCGACGACGCCACGGCCATCGCACGAGTGCTCGCGGCGGCGTGAGCACCGCTCGTTTTGGTACTCGGGCCGTCGTCGTCTACTATCGATCCCGGTGACGTGTCCGAGCGGCCGAAGGTGCAACTCTCGAAAAGTTGTGTAGGGTAACCCCCTACCGTGGGTTCAAATCCCACCGTCACCGCCACCACGAAGGCCCCGACTTCTGAAGAAGTCGGGGCCCTTCGTCATTCCATCACCGCACGAGCGAGCGCAGCCTCCGCACCGCGACCGAGAGGGTCGCGAGGCCTGATCCGTCCTGGGCGTGGGCGGCGGCGAGCGCCTCCTCGAGCACCCGGCGCGCGGGCGCGCCGCCGGCATCCAGCCAGGCTTCGATGCGCTCCTCGGGGTCGCCGGGCTCGGTCTGCGCGGCGATGGTCGCGGTGAGCTCGGTGATCACGGCGTACAGGTCGTCACGCATGGTGGCGCGGGCCATCGACCCCCACCGGTCGGTCTGCGGCAGGGCCGTGGCCTTGGTGAGCATCTCCTCGAAGCGCAGCAGCGCCGACAGCGCGTAGTACAGGGCCGCGACGTCCTGCCGGTCCCAGTCGTGCAGCCGCGCGCACTCGACGATGTCCAGCAGCGAGTACGCGTCCAGCAGTCCGGCCCCGTGCGCCGCGAGCTCCGGCGGCACACCGGCCTCCTCCAGCTCGGCCACGCGAGCATCGAACCGCAGCCGGTCGCCACCGCGCAGCAGCGCGCCCAGCTCCTTCCACAGTGCCGTCACCGGCTCGCGGAACAGCTCGATCTCCGCGCCGATGTCGACTCCGGCCGGCCTGTGGGCGACGAACCAGCGCGTGGCCCGGTCGAGCAGGCGGCGGAACGTCAGGTACAGGTCGGTCTGCACCGCGGTGGGCACGATGTTGTCGGTGGCCTCGACGGCGACGACGAACGCGCGGAGGTCGAAGATCTCGCGCACGGCGACGTACGCACGGGCGATTTGCTCGCTGGATGCCCCGGTCTCGTCGGCGGCGCGGTAGGCGAACGTGATGCCGCCGCGGTTGACCATCGAGTTGACGACCGTGTTGACGATGATCTCGGTGCGCAGCGGATGCCGGTCGAGGTCGTCTGCATATGCGTCGCGGATCTGCTCGGGGAAGTACTGGGCGAGCGTGGCGCCGAACCACGGGTCGTCGGCCAGGTCGGTGGATGCCAGATCCGCCTTGAGCGCGAGCTTCGCATACGCGATCAGCACGGCGAACTCGGGACGGGTGAGCCCGCGCGCCTCGCCGATGCGCACCTGCACCTCGGCGGAGCTCGGCAGGAACTCGAGCTCGCGGTCGAGCTCGTCGCGTGCCTCGAGCCACTCCATGAGCCGCTCGTGCACTGGCAGCATCACGGTGGCGTTGGAGCGCGAGTTGCCCAGCAGCACGTTCTGCTCGTAGTTGTCGCGCAGCACCTGCCCGGCGACCTCATCGGTCATCGAGCGCAGCAGCTCGTTGCGGGCATCCCGGTCGAACCGTCCGGCGCGTTCGAGCGCGCCGAGCAGGATCTTGATGTTCACCTCGCGGTCCGAGGTGCCCACGCCTGCGGAGTTGTCGATGGCGTCCGTGTTGATGCTCACCCCCGACAGGGCCGCCTCGATGCGGCCGCGCTGGCTGACCCCGAGGTTGCCGCCCTCGCCCACCACGCGCAGGCGCAGGTCGGCGCCGTTCACCCGGATCGCGTCGTTGCCGCGGTCGCCGATCTCGGCGTTTGTCTCGTCGCTCGCCTTGATGTACGTGCCGATGCCGCCGTTCCAGAACAGATCGACGGGCGCGAGCAGCACCGCCTTCTTCAGCTCCATCGGGGTCAGCTGCGTCACGCCCGCACCGAGCCCGAGCGCGTCGCGCATCTGCGGGGTCACCGTGATCGACTTCAGCGACAGCGGGAATACTCCACCGCCCGCCGAGATCAGCTCGCGGTCGTACTCGCCCCACGACGAGCCCGGCAGGTCGAACAGCCGCCGGCGTTCCGCGAAGGATGCCGCGGCATCGGGATTCGGATCGACGAACACGTGCCGATGGTCGAACGCCGCCACCAGGCGGATGTGCGGCGAGCGCAGCATCCCGTTGCCGAACACGTCGCCCGACATGTCGCCGACACCGACGACGGTGAAGTCCTCGGCCTGGGTGTCGAGGCCGAGCTCGCGGAAATGGCGCTTGACCGACTCCCACGCGCCTCGCGCGGTGATGCCCATGCCCTTGTGGTCGTAGCCGGCCGAGCCGCCGGAGGCGAACGCGTCGTCGAGCCAGAAGCCGTATTCGGCCGAGATGCCGTTGGCGATGTCCGAGAACGATGCCGTGCCCTTGTCGGCCGCGACCACGAGGTACGAGTCGTCGCCGTCGTGGCGCACCACATTCTCGGGCGGTACGATGTCGGCGCCGACGCGGTTGTCGGTGATGTCGAGCAGGCCCCGGATGAACGTGCGGTACGCGGCCTTCCCGGCATCCATCCACGCAGCGCGGTCGGTCGGCGAGGGCAGCCGCTTGCCGAAGAACCCGCCCTTGGACCCGGTCGGCACGATGACGGCGTTCTTCACCATCTGCGCCTTGACGAGGCCGAGCACCTCGGTGCGGAAGTCCTCACGGCGGTCGCTCCAGCGCAGGCCGCCGCGGGCCACCTTGCCGAAGCGCAGGTGGACGCCCTCGACCTCGGGGGAGTACACCCAGATCTCGGCCATGGGGTGCGGCTTGGGCAGCCCCGGCACGCGCTTGCAGTCGAGCTTCATCGACACCCAGGGCTTGGGGGAGCCATCGGATGCCGGCTGGTAGAAGTTGGTTCGCCAGGTCGCGCCGATCACGCCGACGAACGAGCGGAGGATGCGGTCGTCGTCGAGGCTGGACACCCCGTCGAGCGCCTGCAGCAGGGATGCCTCGGCGGCAGCCATCCGCTCGGACCGGTCGCCGCCGAGTGCAGGGTCGAAGCGCAGCTCGAACAGCCGTACCAGGTCGCCGGCGAGGCCCGGATTGGTCACGAGCGCCTGCTCGATGTACTCCACCGAGAACGCCGAGCCGATCTGCCGCAGGTACATCGCGATCGCGCGCAGGATCACGATCCGGCGCCAATCGAGGCCGCCGAGGAGTACGAGGGAGTTCAACCGGTCGCTCTCCGCGGCGCCGGTCCATGATGCCGCGAAGGCGTCTTCGAAGTCGGTGCCCCAGGTCGGGTCGGCCCACCGGGCGGTGCTCGCGGCATCCACCCTCGGCGCGATCAGGCCGAAGTCGGAGATGTACCGGATGTCACCGCTGGGCAGCGTGATCGTGTACGGGCGCTCCTCGACGACGTCGGTTCCGAGGTCGGTGAGGATCGGCAGCACCTGCGTGAGCGCGTACTCGCGGTGCGACACGACGGTGAGCACGCGCCGGTCGGGCGCGTCGCGTTCGGGCACGTTGAGGTGGACCGCGAAGTCGCGGCCGTCGAGGCTCTCGAGCAGGGCGATGTCGTCGAGGGCCTCGTCGGGGCGCACCGACTCCTTGTACGCGCCGGGGAACGCCTCGCCGTAGCCGGCGAGCAGGCGGGCGGCCTCGTCTTCGCCGTGGGCCTGGTGCAGGGCGTCGACCAGGCCCTCGTCCCAGCCGCGCACGGCATCCGTCAACCGGCGCTGCAGGGCGGTCTCGTCGACGTCGGGCAGGGTGGACCCGCGGGGCACGCGCACCACGAAGTGCAGCTGCGCGAGCGGGGCGTCGCCCACCCGGGTGGTGTGGTCGATCGTCTCGGCGCCGAACACCGTGCGCAGCAGGTTCTCGATGCGCAGGCGCACCACCGTGTTGTACCGGTCGCGCGGCAGGTAGACGAGCGCGGACACGAAGCGGCCGAACTCGTCGCGCCGCAGGAACGTGCGGGCGCGGCGCCGCTCGCGCAGACGACTCACCTCGGAGGCGACCTCGAGCAGGTGCTCGGCGTTGTCCTGGAAGAGCTCGTCGCGCGGGTACTCCTCGAGCACCTGCAGCAGGTCTCGACCGGAGTGCGACAGCGCCGGGTGTCCGGATGCCTCGAGCACGGCGTGCACCTTCGTCGACACGATGGGCAGCGTCATCACGGATGAGGCATACGCCGCCGACGTGAACATGCCGAGGAAGCGGCGCTCGCCCGTGACGTTGCCGTCGGCGTCGAACGTGCGCGCGCCGATGTAGTCGAGGTACACGTCGCGGTGCACGGTGGCGCGCGAGTTGGCCTTCGTGATGGTGAGCAGGCGCGGGTCGCGGGCGGTGCTCTGCGCCTCGGGGCGCAGGTGGGCGACCGCAGTGGTGGGCTTGCGCAGGATGCCGAGGCCGGTCTGGTCGATCGGGACGAGGACGTCTTCGCCGTCGCGCGCCTCGAGCGTGTACTCGCGGTAGCCCAGGAAGGTGAAGTTGTCGTCGGCGAGCCAGCTGAAGAAGTCGATCGCCGGTTGAACCGTGGCGGGGTCGGCCGTGCTCGGCGGGGCGGTGCGGAGGTCGGTGACGAGGTCGAGGCAGGCGCGGCGCATGGCCTGCCAGTCGTCGACGGCGGCGTGCACGTCGCCGAGCACCTCGAGCAGGCGATGCTCGAGCTCGCTGCGGCCCTCGTCCGTGGGGATCCGGTCGATCTCGAGGTGGATCCACGACTCCAGGTCGCCGCCGTGCGCGTTCATGTCGGTCAACTCGCCGTCGGCGCTGCGGCGCACCTCGACGATCGGGTGCACGAGCAGGTGCACGGCCAGGCCCTGGCGAGCGATCGCGGCGATGACGGAGTCGACGAGGAACGGCGAGTCGTCGGTGCAGATGTTCACGATCGTGCGGCGCGAGCTCCACCCGTGCTCGCCGACGGTGGGGGTGAACACGGTGACGAGGGTCTGGCCCGCGTCGCGCCGGGCGGCGAGCTCGCGCATCGACAGTGCGGCGCCCACGATGTCGCGCGGTTCGCGGTCGGCGAGATCCTCGGCGTCGAGGCTGCCCAAGAGCCGCGCAAGCCCATCTCGCAGGTCGGGATCGATCTCGGCGATCGCCTCGTGAAGCGCAGCGGATACGGTCGTGTCTTGCATGAACCTCGTCGTCCTTCCGGCGCCCGGTCCCGCAGGTCACTGAGCCTGCCGAAGGGCCGGACGCCCCGCATTCGAGCCTACCGATCCGGCGAAGGCGGCGACCAGCACCCCGATCGCCCGGCGGGCGGGTGGCGCCACGCACGAAGGCCCCGACTTCCGGGGAAGTCGGGGCCTTCGTCAGGTGCGGATGGTCAGGCGGCGGCTTCGCCCGTCACGACCTGGGCGCGCAGCGGCATGAGGGCGCCGGCGACCTCGCCGATCGTCTCGGCGTCGACGCCGGCCTCGGTGAGGGCGGTCGCCGCGTGGCCGATCACCCGGTCGAAGTCGGCGTCGGTGATGCCGCGGCCGGCGTGGGCGGCGTCGAGGTCGAGGCCCTTGTAGCCGTTCGGGCCGCCGGTCGCCGCGGCGAGGAACATCGCCATGTGGCCCTTCTGCTGCGCGAGACGGGTCTCGACGAAGTAGGGCGCGAGGGTCTCGTCGGCCATGATCAGCTCGTAGAGGCGGTCGACCACACCGGCGATGCCGGCGCCTTCGCCGAGCTGCTGGTAGAGCGTCTTCGCTTCGGACATGTTCGGATCTCCGATCGTTCGGGCAGATGCGACGACGCGGGTGGGAACGGCGTCGTTCGCTGCGGAACCGGCGAGCGGGGGCTCCACCGGCGTGGGGCCGACGCTAGCGCGTCGTCGCCGAGCGGGACAAATCCCCGAGCGACCCGAACCCGGCCGGCCCGGTCCGTGCGCGGCCGGGCCGGGTACGCTGCTGGAGTCCCTCGTCGAGCGGGCGCCGCCGGTGCAGAAGGCGGCGCGGTGCGTGCGACGCGTGTGGCGACGAGCGTGGGAACGGAGGCCGTGGGTGATCGAACCGGTCGAACTCGACGGCGGCGTGGTCGTGCGCCTGCTCGCGCCCGGCGACGGACCCGCCGTCGCCGCGGCCTACGAGCGCAATCGCGAGCACCTCGCCCCGTGGGAGCCGTTGCGCACCCCCGAGTTCTTCACCGCCGCCTGGCATGAGCGGGATGTCGCGGGCGCGATGCTGCGGCTCGAGGCAGGCACCCTCATCCCGCTCGTGCTCGAGCGCGAGCCGGGCGAGGGCGGCGCACCCGAGATCGTCGGCCGGCTGAATCTCTCCGACCTCGTGCGCGGCGTGTTCCAGAACGCGCACCTCGGCTACTGGGTCGACGGACGGCTCAACGGACAGGGGCTCGCGACGACCGCGGTCGGCGTCGCCCTGCACCACGCCCGCACGGCCGGCCTGCACCGGGTGCAGGCCGGCACGCTCGTGCACAACGTCGCGTCGCAGCGCGTGCTCGAGCGCAACGGCTTCGAGCGGATCGGGCTCGCGCGCCGCTACCTCCGCATCGCCGGCGAGTGGCAGGACCACGTGCTCTTCGAGCGGCTGCTCGAGGACTGAGCGGCTCACCACCCGCTGCGGGTGGGCGTGTGCCCCTCGCGGGCGTCGTCGGGCATCGGCATCTCGAGGCGGAGGCCCAGCAGCCGGATCGGCCGGCCGGCCTCGATGCGGTCGGCGGCGAGCGCCTCGACGCTCGTGAGCGCGGTGTCGCGGTCGCCCGTCGCCGGGATCTTGCGCTGGTGCGTCGTCGTGATGAACGGCGCGTACCTGACCTTCAGCGTCACGCCGATCGCCGGGCGGCCCTCGCCGACGAGGTCGGCCCAGACCTGCTCGAAGAGCGCGTGCAGCGCGTCGTCGACCTCGCGGGGGTCGACGAGGTCGCGCTGGTAGGTGGTCTCCCGGCTGTGTCCGCGGGCGATCCACGGCGTGTCGTCGACGACGCGCGAACCCTCGCCGCGGCCGAGTTCGCCGTACCAGGGCCCCATGCGGGGGCCGAACTCGGCGGCGAGCACGGCGGGCTCGGCCGCGGCGAGCTCGGCGACCGTCGTGATGCCGTGCGCGGCGAGGCGGCGCGAGATCTTGGCGCCGACGCCCCACAGGTCTCTCGTGGGTCGCGGACCCATCACGTCGAGCCAGTTCTCGGCCGTCAACCGGAACACCCCGCGCGGCTTGCCGAATCCCGTCGCGACCTTCGCCCGCACGAGCGTGTCGCCGATGCCGACGCTGCAGTGCAGCGCGGTGCGGTCGAGCACGGCCCGCTGCACCCGGCGCGCGTAGTCCTCGGGGTCGTCGACGTCGACGCCGACGAACGCCTCGTCCCAGCCGAGCACCTGCACCGTCGCGCCCGGCTGGGCCCGGAGCGTCGACATCACCTCGTCGGAGGCGGCCAGGTAGGCCTCGGCGTCGACGGGCAGGATGACGGCGTCGGGCGCCTTGCGGGCGGCGATGCGCAGCGGCATCCCCGACCCGACGCCGAACTCGCGCGCCTCGTACGATGCGGTCGAGACGACCGCGCGCTCCGTCGGGTCGCCGCGGCCGCCCACGATGACCGGCCGCCCCGCCAGCTCGGGGCGGCGCAGGATCTCGACCGCGGCGATGAACTGGTCGAGGTCGACGTGCAGCACCCACGGGCGCACGGGCCGGCTCATTCCGCCAGTCTGCCGTCTCGCGGGGGCCGGGTGTTAGCGTTGATCGCGACCCGCCGGCGCACCGGTGGGCCGGGCCGACGAGAGGAGCGCAGCCGTGATCGAGCTGATCGCCGGGCTCTTCCGCTACCTCCAGGCCTCGGTCGAGCTCGCGCTCGCCTCGAACGCGATCCTCGCGGTGCTGCTCGTCGGCGTCGTCGGGGCGGCCGCGCTCGCCGTCGTGGTCCTCGCGGTACGCGCGCTTCCCGCGCTCGTCGCCGCCGACGCCTCGGGTGCCGCCCGACGCCTGCGGCAGACGGCCGACCCCGGCGCCCTGCTCTCGCAGAGCGACCCCGACGCACCGGGGCGTGCCCGCCCGAGGGCGCCCGGGCGCGGTCTCGCGGCCGCGTAACGCCCGCGAGACCCACCACGAGCCGATACCCGGCTCCGTCGCCGACCCGGTAACCCGGGCGACGGTCTCCGCAGCGTTCGCGCGGCCGGATGGAACCCCGATTTCCCGACCGCGAACGGACTTCACCTTGGACCTCTACAGCTTTCCGCCCATCGCCGCGCTGCTCGACGGCGCGCATGCCCTGCTCATCGGCCTCGCCGAGGTGCTCGAACCCCTCATCGGCGTCGCGAGCGCGGCTGCCGCGATCGTGCTCGTGACCCTGCTCGTGCGCACCGTGCTCATCCCCGTCGGCGTCTCGCAGGCGAAGGCCGAGCAGGGTCGCGCGCGGCTCGCCCCGCGCCTGGCCGCCCTGCAGCGCCGCTTCGCGAAGCAGCCCGAGCGGCTGCAGCGGGAGATGATGGCGCTCTACCGCGACGAGGGCACCTCCCCGTTCGCGGGCTGCCTGCCGATGCTCGCGCAGGCCCCGGTGCTCGGCGTGATCTACGCGCTCTTCATCCTGCAGACGATCGCCGGGCATCCCAATGCGCTGCTGCAGCACACGATCGCCGGGGTGCCGCTCGGATCGAGCCTCGCCGGCATGCTCACGACCGGCACGCTCACGCCGGCAGCGCTCGCCGTGTTCGCGATCGTCGTCGTGGCGATCGCGCTCGTCGGCGAGACGACGCGGCGGGTCTTCGGCCGGCCCGCGTCGCCGGCAGCCGAGGGGACGTCGGCGTCGCGGTCGGGCCCGGCTCCCGCGACGCCCCTCGCGAACCCGGGCGCGATGCGCATGCTCGGCCTCCTGCAGTTCGCGACCGCCGTCGTCGCGATGTTCGTACCGCTGGCCGCAGCGCTCTACCTGCTCGTGACCGTCGCGTGGACCCTCGCACAGCGCGTCGTGCTGCGCCGGGTCTACCCGCTGCCCGACCCGGCGTGAGTGGGGCCGTCTACCGTCTGCGCGCCGCGCCGCACAAGCCCTTGCGGCGTGCGGCCGGTCGGTGGTTCGGTGGGGGCAACAGATCGAAGGAGCCCCCCATGAGTTTCCTCGCATTCCTGGTGCTCGGCCTCATCGCCGGCGCCATCGCCAAGCTGATCCTGCCGGGCAAGCAGGGCGGCGGCTGGTTCGTCACGCTGCTGCTCGGGGTCGTCGGTGCCCTGCTCGGCGGCTGGCTCGGCAGCCTCATCCTCAACCGCCCGCTCACCGAGTTCTGGGACCTCGGCACCTGGCTGCTCGCCATCGGCGGGTCGATCGTCGTGCTGCTGATCTGGGGACTCATCACCCGCGGCAACCGGCGCGAAGCCTGAACCGCGCTCGGCGGGCGCATGCCTCGCGCGGCATGCGCCCGCCGCTCAGCGCGCGTCGGCGAACTCGACGAAGCGCCGCAGCAGCCGCTGCGGTTCGGTGACGGATGCCGCGGCCAGGCGTTCGGACACCTCGCGCAACTCCGACGCCGGGAAGTACCCGTGGTGCCGGTACACCTGCGCACGGGCGACGAAGTCGGTCGTCGTGACCTCGGGGTGGAACTGGGTCGCGTGGACGCTCGAGCCGACGCGATAGATCTGCACGGGGCATGCGGCCGAGGAGGCCAGCAGCACCGCGTCGGGAGGAAGCCGCTCGGTCGACTCCTTGTGCCCGACGAGCGCATCGAAGCGCCGGGGCAGCGCGCCCACGAGCGGATCGGCGACGCCGTCGTCGGTCAGCGTGATCTCGACCGCGGCGGCGTCCTCGCCGTGCCGGGTGCCGACCGTGCCGCCGAGCACGCGCGTGAGCACGCCGATGCCGTAGCAGGTGAACAGCAACGGGAAGCCGTCGTCGAGGGCGCGCTCGGCGAGCCTCGCGAGCTCGGCCTCGACCCGGCGCTGCACGGGGTGCTTGTGCTCGTCGGCGGTCGTCACGTTGTAGGGGCTGCCGCCGACGACGATGCCGGCGAGCGCGTCGAGCGACGGGTCGCCGAGCGATTCGACGTCGAGCCGGTGGTGCTCGAGGCGACCGGCGTCGAGGCCCATCGCGCGGCGCACCGACTCGTACTCGGGGCCGACGGCTTCGACCTCGGGTCGCGCGGAGAGGAACAGGAACGGCTTCGGCACGGTCATCGACCCCGCCGCCGATGCCGCTGCTTGGCGCCCTGGCCGGTGCGCGGTGCGGGGCGGCCCGACTTCGCGGTGCCGCCCTTCGACGCGCCGCCGTTCTTCGCGCCGGCCTTGCCCGTGCCACCGCCGGCCTTTCCGGCGGCCGCCCGCCGCTCGGCCGCCGCGAGCTTCGCCGCCTTCGCCGGCTTCATGCTCGGCGCCTCGTCGCCGCGCGAGCTGCGGGCGGTGCGGCCGCGCACGACCGCGACGAACTCCTGGATGTCGGCGTCGTCGCGCTCGGTGCGCCACACGAGGGCGATGCGCGTCGGCGGAGCATCGGTCACGGGGACGGCGACCACGTCCTTGCGGTGGTGCAGTCGCGCGATCGAGTGCGGCACGATCGCGTGGCCGCTGCCCGCCGCGACGAGCTCGATCGTCATCGCCGGGTCGGGCTGCTCGGGCGCGAGCGGCTCGCCGGCGAGATCGGCGAGTGAGAGCTCGGCCTCGTCGGCGAAGGCGTGGTCCTTCGGCAGCACGGCGACGGCGACCTCCTCCCACAACGGGATGCGGTGGAGTCCCTCGTCATCGATCGGCAGGCGCACGAACGCGAGATCGACCTCGCCGGCGCGCACGCCCTCGAGCTGCGCCGCCTCGTCGACGCGGACGGCCTCGAGCGGCAGGTCGGGTCGACGATCGGCCCACGCGCGCAGCCATTTCGACGGGGAGACGCCCGCGACGTAGTCGAGTCGCAACGCCATGTCGCCCCCTGTCGTGCCGTGTGCCCGGCGTACCGCGTGCCCGTGTGCCCCGCGCCGGTGCCTCTCAGGCTACCGTCGGCTACGGTTGCAGGGTGAGCGAGAACGAGTCGCCGGCCGCCGAGCCGCGTGAGAAGCAGCCCCGGGCCAAGAAGCCGCAGACCATGAAGGCCGAGACCGCGGCCAAGAAGCTCGGCATCCTGCTCTCGGCCGCGCCCGAGGAGTTCCGCACTCGTTCGATCACGCGTGACGAGGTCGACGCGCTGCAGGCCGACCCGCCCGAGTGGCTCGTGACGCTCCGCCGCGAGGGACCGCACCCGCGCCAGGTCGTCGCCGCGAAGCTCGGCGTCTCGAACTCGGGACTCGCGCGCGCGGGCGTGACCGACTCGCTCACCACCGCCGAGATCAAGGCCCTGCTCGCCGCGCCGCCCGCCTGGCTGGTCGAGGAGCGTGCGACGCAGGCCGCCGTGCGCGCCGAGAAGCAGCGCGTCGCCGAGCGCGACCGCGAGCGCGCCGCGAAGCCGGGGGAGTAGGGCTCAGGCCGCGTAGCGGTCGCGCAGGAAGGCCGTGAGGTCGGCGAGCTCGCGCTCCGACACCGAGTGGCCGAGACCCTCGTAGATGCGCGCGTCGAGCGTCGCGTGCTCGGGCAGCCACTCCTGCGTCCGGGCGACGGATGCCTCGGGGATGACCTCGTCGAGGGTGCCGCGACCCCAGAACACCGGCGGGCGGAGCTCGGCCAGGCGCGCGTCGCCCGGGCGGGACCCCGGCATCGCGAACCCGGCGAGCACGGCGGCGAAGCCGAACCGCTCGGGCGCGAGGCGCAGGAGCTCGAGGCTCACGGCACCGCCCTGCGAGAAGCCGACGAGGCCGGCCGGGGTATCGGGCGCAGCGCGCTCGAGCCACGCGAGCACGGCCTCGGCCGCCGCGCGCGAGGCCGCCTGCTTCTCGGAGGAGTCGTCGGAGATGCGGCCGCCGGCGTCGAAGATGTCGAACCACGCGTACCCGTAGCCCGCGTCGATCGGCGCGCGGAGCGAGGCGATCACCGGCTCGAGCGGCAGGTAGGGGGCGAGCCCGAACAGGTCGCCCTCGTTCGAGTTGTAGCCGTGCAGCAGCACGAGCAGCGGTCGTCCGGTGCGGTCGTCGCCCGACGCCGACCAGAGCACCGCCTCGTCGTCGATGGTCATCGGATCTCCTCCTCGACACGGCCGGCGTGCGTGCCGGACTCGGCGACGGCCTGCACCGCCTGATCGGCCTCGGTCACGATCGCCGCGAGTGCGCGCTCGGCGTCGTCGCGGCGGCCCTCGGCGACGGCGAACGCGACCTCCTGATGCAGGCGCAGCGCGGTGGGGTTGGCCTCG
This sequence comes from Agromyces cucurbitae, assembly GCF_058349945.1. NCBI lineage: Bacteria > Bacillati > Actinomycetota > Actinomycetes > Micrococcales > Microbacteriaceae > Agromyces > Agromyces cucurbitae. The sequence continues at coordinate 668,295 of NZ_JBYRES010000002.1, forward strand.
TGCGGCATGAGCGCGTGCTGGGTGCGACCGCGCAGCACCTCGCCGACGACGGGACCGAGCGCCGCGAGGAACGGATTGCCCGAGGCATCCAGCACCGCGGCATGGAAGGCGATGTCGTGCTCGAGGTAGGGCGGCTCGTCGGCCTCGCGCGCCCGCTCGGTCATGCCCGTCACGGCGGCGATGATCGCGGTGCGCTGCGCGGAGTCGGCATGCTCGGCCGCGAGCCTGGCGGCGAGCGGCTCGATCGCGCTGCGCAACTGGCTGAGGGCGTGCAGCGTCTCGATGCGGTCGGGCCCGGCCAGGCGCCACCGGATGAGTCGCGTCGAGTACGGATTCCAGCGGTCGCGCGGCAGGATCTCGACGCCGGCGCGCCGGCGCACCTCGACGAGCCCCATCGACTCGAGCACGCGCACCACCTCGCGCAGCGCCGACCGCGAGGCGCCGAAGCGCTCGGCGACCTCGGTCGTGAGGATGCGGGAGCCGGGTGCGAGCCGGCCCGAGACGATGTCGGCGCCGAGCGACTCGAGCACGCGTTCGTGCAGCGCGGACGAACCGGTCGGCGAAGCATCCATCCACTGATTATCGCCGAGCCACGCGCCGACGTACATGCCCGCCGTGTTCACACCGTGCTTGAAATATGTCCTACATATATGTAGAGTCACCTCACCCCGTCCGCCAGACCGAGGAAGTTCAGGCCCCATGTCCACCGTGCTCTCCACCGCCGTAGCGCTCGTCTCCGCCGCCGATCCCGTCGTCCCCACGACGACCGCGCCCGAATGGCAGCTCATCACCGCCGCACTCGTCGGCATCGCCGTCATCGTCGTGCTCATCACCTGGGTGAAGCTGCACCCGTTCATCTCCCTCATGATCGGCGCGATCGTCACCGGCCTCGTCGCCGGCATGACCGCCGTGCAGACCATCCTGAGCTTCACCAACGGCTTCGGCGCCACGATGGGCGGGGTCGGCGTGCTCATCGCGCTCGGCGCCATCTTCGGCAAGCTGCTCGCCGACTCGGGCGGCGCCGACCGCATCGTCGACACGCTCATCGCACGTTCGAGCGTGCAGGCGCTGCCGTGGGTCATGGGCGGCGTCGGCGCCCTCATCGGCCTGCCGATGTTCTTCGAGGTCGGCCTCGTGCTGCTCGTGCCGGTCATCATCCTCGTGGCCCGTCGCTCGGGACTGCCGCTCATGCGCATCGCGATCCCGACCCTCGCCGGTCTCTCCGCCATGCACGGGCTCGTGCCGCCGCACCCCGGTCCGCTCGCCGCGATCGACCTCGTCGGCGCCGACCTCGGCCAGACCCTGCTGTTCGGCGTGATCGTCGCCATCCCCGCCGTGATCATCGCGGGCCCGCTCTTCTCGAAGCTCGCCGCGCGCTGGGTGAAGGTGCCGGTGCCCGACCTCTTCGTGACCGCCGAGGACCGCGGCGAGGACGTCTCGGCGAAGCCCCGGCCCTCGTTCGGCGCCGCCCTCTTCTGCATCCTGCTGCCGGTCGTGCTCATGCTCGCCTCGTCGCTCGCGAACATCGTCGCGCCGACCTCGGCCGACGCGTGGAAGCTCGTCGTCGACTTCCTCGGCAAGCCCGTCATCGCGCTGCTGCTCGCGGTGCTCGTCGGCATGGTCGTGCTTGGCCGCGGCGGCCGCATGGGGCGCAACGAGATCGCCGCCTCGGTCGGCTCGTCGCTGCCGCCCATCGCAGGCATCCTGCTCATCGTCGGCGCCGGCGGCGGCTTCAAGCAGGTGCTCGTCGACTCGACGATCGGCCAGGTCATCGCCGACGCCATCTCGGGCATCGGCGGCTCGCTCGCCGTCGTGCTCGCCCTCGCCTGGTTCGTCGCGGTGCTCATCCGCGTCGCGACCGGCTCGGCGACCGTCGCCACGATCACGGCAGCGGGCATCCTGCAGCCGCTCGTCGCCGACCTCGACCTCTCGGCGGGCGCCACCTCGCTGCTCGTGCTCGCGATCGGCTCGGGCTCGGTGTTCCTCTCGCACGTGAACGACGCCGGCTTCTGGCTCATCAAGGAGTACTTCGGCCTCACGATCGGCCAGACCCTCAAGTCGTGGACCGTGCTCGAGTGCCTCATCTCGCTCGTCGGCCTCGCCGGCGTGCTCGCCCTGAGCCCGTTCGTCTCGTGACCGGGGGAGGACGACCATGAACCGCGAAGCCGACGACCGCCCCGAGGCGTCCCGCATCGACGACGAGCACCCGCCCGTGCTCGTCGTCATGGGGGTGTCGGGCAGCGGCAAGACGACCTTCGCCGAGCTCATCGCCGAGCGCCTCGGCTGGGACCTCCAGGAGGGCGACGCGCTGCACCCCGCAGCGAACGTCGCCAAGATGGCGAGCGGCACGCCGCTGACCGACGACGACCGGTGGCCGTGGCTCGACCGCATCGCCGCCTGGATCGACGGGCACCTCGCAGACGGCGAACCCGCCGTCATCACCTGTTCGGCCCTCAAGCGCGCGTACCGCGACCGGCTGGCGCGACCGAATGTGGTCTTCGTGCACCTCGAGGGCACGCGCGAGCTCATCGCCGGCCGGCTCGAGCACCGCACGGGCCACTACATGCCCGCCTCGCTGCTCGGCTCGCAGTTCGAGACGCTCGAACCCCTGCAGCCCGACGAGCGCGGGCTCGTCGTCGACGCCCGCGGCACGCCCGACGACGAGGTCTCCGCGACGATCGCGCGGCTCGGACTCGGCCCCGACGCGGAGTGAGGCGTCCGGGGCGGTCTGCCGGAATCCCGGGCGCGCGCCCGCGCCGTGGGGCAGAATCGGAGGCATGAGCGTGCGCACCCCCGATCCCGACTGGAATCCCGACGACGAGCCCGTCGTGCGCCCGCCCGCGAATCCCGGCTGGCTGAGCGACCTCGAGCTCGCCGAGGTGCGCGGCCGCCTGCCGCTGCTCTACGTCGAGGCCGTGCCCGTGCGGGTCGACGGGCTCGGCCAGGTCGGCGAGGTGGGCATGCTGCTGCGGGCGAACGCGCTCGGCGAGATGACCCGCACGCTCGTCTCGGGGCGCGTGATGTACGGCGAGACGATCCGCGATGCGCTCTTCCGCCACCTCGAGAAGGACCTCGGGCCGATGGCGTTCCCGCTGCTGCCGGCGAGCCCCGTGCCCGCGGCGGTCGCCGAGTACTTCCCGCTGCCCGGCATCTCGCCGTTCACCGACGAGCGCCAGCACGCCGTCTCGCTCGTCTACGTCGTGCCGGTGACCGGCACCTGCGAACCCCGGCAGGACGCGCTCGAGGTGACCTGGATGACCCCGCAGGAGGCCGTCGGCAAGCCCGTCGTCGACGAGATGGAGGGCGGGCGCGGCGTGCTCGTCGCCCAGGCGCTCGCCTCGGTCGGCGCGCTGCGCTGACCCGGGCGGCCGCTAGTCCGCGCGCGGTGCCGTGACCGTGTCGAGGAAGAGCGCGGCGACGCGATCGGCCTCGACCTCGAGCGCGACCTCGACGACGGGCCACGCGTCGGCGAGGCCGTGCAGCATGTCCTCACCGGCGAAGTCGCGCCGGTCGACGAGCGTCTGACCGCGCCCGAAGCCCGCGAGCTCGACGCGCACGGGCCGGCGTTCGGTGCGCAGGGCGTCGGGCGCGACGATCGAGCACACGGCGCCGGCGTCGCCGATGAGTCCCGTGTACTCGGCGTCCTCGTCTTCGCTGAGCGCGACGCGGTGGCCGAGGAGCTCGCCGACGATGCGACCGACGGCGTGCTCGCCGTGCTCGAGCTCGTGCGCCCGGTCGGCCGAGACGGAGACGCGGTTGAACACGTCGAGCCCGTACATGTACACGGGGATGCCCGCGTCGAGCACGATCGCTGCGGCCTCGGGGTCGTGCCACACGTTGAACTCGGCGACGGCCGTCGCGTTGCCGACGCTCGCCGACCCGCCCATGACGACGATGCGCGCGATGCGCTCGGCGACCTCGGGGTGGGTGCGCAGCAGCAGGGCGAGGTTCGTCTGCGGTGCGAGGGCGACGAGGGTCACGGGCACGGGGTGCTCGGTGATCAGGCGCCGGAGCAGCTCGACCGCGTGCTCGTCGCGGGGCCGGCGGTCGGTCGCCGGCAGCACGAGACCGCCGAGGCCGTTCGCGCCGTGCACGTGCGAGGCCGAGCGGGCGGGCGCGATGAGCGGGCGGGTGGCGCCGGCCGCGACGGGGATGTCGCCCGCTGACGCGGCATCGAGGATGCGCAGCGTGTTGTCGACGACCTGCTCGAGCGGTGCGTTGCCCGCGACGCATGTGATGCCGAGCACCTCGAGCTCGGGGTGGGCGACCGCGAAGAGGATCGCGAGGGCGTCGTCGACGCCCGTGTCGACGTCGAGGATGACGGGCGTGGGCAGCTGCGCGGGCATGCGTGACAGCCTATGCCGAGCGCGGCCGGCCGAGGGCGTCGTCGGCCGCGGGGGTCACCGGACCAGGCGGACCTCGTGGATCTCCTCGCCGAGGAACGGCACGTGCTGGTCGGCGCCGTCGGCCGTGAAGCCGTTGCGCTCGTAGAAGCGGTGCGCGCGCGGGTTGTCGGAGGCGACCCACAGGTAGACGGCGTCGTCGCCGACGGCGGCGTCGAAGAGCTTCTTGCCGATGCCGGTGCCGTGATAGGCGTCGAGCACGTAGATGAAGTACAGCTCGCGCTCGCGGGGCGGGTTCTCGTCGCGCGCCGGGCCCGAGCCGACGAAGCCGACGATCTCGCCGTCGACGAGCGCCGCGAACTGGGCGTACTCCTCGCCGCGTGCGGCCATGTGCGTCCACAGGTCGGCCATGCGCCGGGGCGAGAGCTTCTCGAACGCGGCGGCGCTGATCAGGTGGTCGTACGTCTCGTGCCAGCACGTCGCGTGGACGCGGCCGAGCGCCTCGACGTCGGAATCGCGGATGGGACGGACGACGACTTCGGCAACGACTTCGGTGCTCATGCCCCGAGACTAGGCCAGGCCGCGCCAGCCGCGAAATCGAGCCCACCCGACTGATCGGGAACCTTTGCGGGGCATCCGGACATATCAGTACATGGCATTCACGCTGCAGGCGCCGGCACCTGCGGATGCTCGATCCGTCGTGCGCCCGGTTAGGCTTGGCCGGGCATGGAGCAGGATCGGCGTAGCGACTCGGCGCTCTGGCTCGAAGCGACTTCGGGCACAGAGGCCGCGTTCGGCGTGGTCTACGACCGGTACCGCGCGCGCATCTTCCGGCGTGCGTACGCGCAGGTGCTCAACACCGCCGATGCCGAAGACATCGTGGCGGTGGTCTTCCTCGAGGCGTGGCGCCGTCGCAAGAGCGTGCGCTTCGTCGACGGCTCGCTCCTGCCCTGGCTGCTCGTCGTGACCACGAACGTCTCGCTCAACGCGCGCCGGTCGATCCGCCGCTACGACCGGCTGCTCGCGGCGGTGCCCCGCGACCCGCAGAGCGTCGACCCGAGCCGCGAGGTCGAGGAGCGCATCGACGGCGAGCGGATGTCGGCGGCGATGCGCTCGGCGCTCGCGCGGCTCACGGCGCCCGAGCGCCGGGTCGTCGACCTCTGCCTCATCGAGGGGTACCCCCTCGCCGATGCCGCCGCAGCGCTCGACGTGCCGATCGGGTCGGTGAAGTCCCGGCTGTCGCGTGCGCGCAAGAAGCTGAAGGAGTCCATCGGCGCGTCGCCGTGGGCCGAGCAGACCGCCGCCGAGGCATCAGGCCAGCGCGCCGCGACGGCGACCGCGTCGGCCGGCGACCTGGAGGTGCTCGGATGACCGAACCCGAGATGCGACCCGAGCGCGACGCGGCGATCCGCGCGATGCTGGTCGAGCACGTGCGCACCGAGCCGGCGGCGCAGGCTCGTCGTCGGCGCAACCGGATCATCGGCTGGGGCGGGCTCGGGGTGCTCGCCATCGGCGTCGGCGCCACCGCGGGCGCGGTGATCCTCAGCCCCGCAACCGTCACCGAGTCGGGCTACGTGCAATGCCTGAGCGCGCCCGAACGCAACCCCGACGGCACGTACCCCGGCTCGGGCGCCACGACGTCGCCCGACAACGGGCTGCCGACCGACCCGATCGAGCTCTGCACGCTCATGTGGGAGCAGGGCCTCTTCGAGGAGGACTTCGATCCGCTCGCGGTGACCCACCCGCCGGGCCGCGTGCCCGAGCACCTGCAGCTGTGCGTCATGGACGACGGCGCCGCCGCGGTCGTGCCGTCGTCGAATCCGTCGATCTGCGCCGCCCTCGGCCTCGCCGACCCGGCCGAGTGACCCGGCCGAGTGACCCGGCCGAGTGACCGGCCGAGTGACCCGGCGGAATGACCCGGCCGAGTGACCGGCCGGCTGACGGCGATCACCGCGCGTCGGCCGGGCCCTAGCCGACCGTCCCGGTGGGCCGGAAGACGAGCGATCGCACGCGATCGTTGTAGGCGCCGAGGCTGCTGCAGTACGGGGTGCAGTTGGCACGGGAGCCGCCGTAGTTCGTGGCCGTGTAGTAGGTCGCCCAGCAGCCGTTCAGCCCGGTCAGCGAACTGATCGACGTGTTCCAGTCCGACGAGATGGTCGGGAACCCGAACGACACGCCCGCGCACCCGCTCGAGCCCCAGAACGTGAGGCTCGATCCGCCCTTGTTGGCGTCTTTGAAGACGCGGCCGACCGCGATGGACGCCGCGGCCGTCGCGGTCAGCCGGCTGCCGTCGTCGGCGGTCTGCCCGGCGAGGTAGCGGTCGACCTCGTCGAGGGTCGGGAAGCAGACCGGCTCGGGCGCCTCGGCGCCGCTCTCATCCGCGGCCTCGACCGCGTCGAGGCCGATGGCGCAGTGCTCCTCGACGGCGCGGCGCTCGTGCACGACGGAGGCCGCGGGATCGACCAGGGGCGCGGCGGCCGCGGGCACGACGGGGACGAGGGCGGCGGCGACCGCCACGGCCAGGCCCGCGGCGGCGCGGGCGGCGATTCGGATGTGCATGGGGATGCTCCGTTTCCTTCGGGTGGAATGGCGGGCTCCGGCGGGCGGGAAGGTCCGCCGTCGGCGGCCCGCCGTACAGGTATGTCCGGACGCCAGAAAAAAGTTCCACGAATCGGGAACCTTTCGCGAGCGTCCGGACATATCAGTGATGAAGGCAGGAGGAGCGATGCGTCGCACGAAGAGCATGACCACGATGCTGGTCGCCGTGGCCCTGGCAGGCGCCGCGGCGGTCGCGGTCGCGCTGGTCGTCGGCGGCGAAGTCGGGCGGGTGGTGCTGCAGGGGATCTGAGTCTTCGAGACTGGACCGCTTCGGGGGAGGCGGTCCGATCCCGTCGGGGGACGGGACGGCGGGTCGGTGGTCGGGGGACGCCGAGCCGTACGGCCGAGGCCCGTGGAGCGGTGACTCCACGGGCCTCGGTGCGTTTCGCGCGGGCGGGTCAGCCCTGCGCGCGGCGGTTCGTGCGCGCGTTGCGGTTGGGGGTGACGAGGCTGCCGACCCTCAGCGGCTGCTTGGCGCCGCGGTTCGACGTCTGGCGCTGCGCACCCGTCGTCTGGGCGCCGCGGCTCTGGCCCGACCCCTGCTTCGGGGCGTTCGACTTCACCTCGGCGGGGCGGCCCGAGCGGTCGCGGCGCGGCCGGCTCGCGGCATCCCCGTGCTTGACGGCGTCGCCGCGGCGGCCGGCGGCCTCGCCCTGGCGAGTCGAGCCCTGGCGGCCGCCGCCCTGGCCGCGGGCGTCGCGCGCGGCGCGCTTGCGCTGCGCGTTGGCGCCCTGCGAGCGCCCGCCGCCCTGCTGGGGCTTGGGCTCGCGCGGCGCGGGCTTCACATAGGGCGCGACCTCGCCGACGAGGGCGACGACCTCGGGCGAGGCGGGGGTCGCGGGCATCGGAGTCACCGTGATCGCGGCCTTGCGCAGCAGCTGCTTGAGGTCCTGCAGCTGGCCGGGCATCGCGATCGTCACGACGTCGCCCTCGCTGCCGGCGCGGGCGGTGCGGCCCGAGCGGTGCAGGTACGCCTTGTGCTCCATGGGCGGGTCGACGTGCACGACCAGCTCGATGTCGTCGACGTGCACGCCGCGGGCGGCGACGTCGGTCGCGACCATGACCTTGGCCGAACCGTCGGCGAAGGCGGCCAGGTTGCGGTCGCGCTGCGGCTGCGACAGGTTGCCGTGCAGGTCGACGGCGGGGATGCCCGCCTCGGTGAGCTTCTTCGCGAGCTTCTTCGCGTGGTGCTTCGTGCGCATGAACAGGATGCGGCGGCCCATGCCGCTCGCGAGCGTCTTCACGAGCTCGAACTTCGTGTCCTGGTCGTCGGTGAGGAAGACGTGGTGCGTCATCGCGGCGACGGGCGAGTTCGCCTCGTCGACCGAGTGCAGCACCTCGTTCTGCAGGTAGCGCTTGACGAGCTTGTCGACCCCGTTGTCGAGGGTCGCTGAGAACAGCAGGCGCTGGCCGCCGCGCGGCGTCTTGTCGAGGATGCGGGTGACGACCGGGAGGAAGCCGAGGTCGGCCATGTGGTCGGCCTCGTCGAGCACGGTGATCTCGACGGCGTCGAGGTGCACGAAGCCCTGCTGCATGAGGTCCTCGAGGCGGCCCGGCGCCGCCACGACGATGTCGACGCCCGCGCGCAGCGCCTCCACCTGGCGCTTCTGGTTGATGCCGCCGAAGATCGTGGTGACCTTCAGGTCGTAGGCCTCGGCGAGCGGCTCGATCGTGCGGGCGATCTGGGTGACGAGCTCGCGGGTCGGGGCGAGCACGAGGCCGAGCGGACGGCCCGCGCGGCGGTTGCCGCCGGCGAGCTTCGTGCCGAGGCGCGCGACCATCGGCAGCGCGAACGCGATCGTCTTGCCCGAGCCGGTCTTGCCGCGGCCGAGCACGTCGCGGCCGGCGAGCGTGTCGGGCAGCGAGTCGGCCTGGATGGGCGTGGGGGTGGTCTTGCCGTCGGCGGCGAGGATCGCCACGAGGGGCGCGGGCACGCCGAGGGCGGAGAAGTTCTGGTCGGTCATGGTGCCTTTCGGGGGCATGCCACGGACGGGTGCGCCGCGCGCACTTCGACAGGCGCGAAGCACGGCGGGGATCGACCCGACGGTGGGAAGGTGGCGAAGGCGCCGGTCGGCGCATCCGTTCGCCGTATGAGAGTCATCGGGCGGCTCTGGTTCGAACCCGGCCCGGAAGCGTTTCTACGACGCAGGCGGCGCGATCGTCGCGCACGCCGTCGGCCAGCATAGCGGATGCCGCGGGGCGGGCGCTGTGAGCGCGGCGATGCCGGCCGGGGCGGCGTTCAGCGCGGCATCCGCTCGCCGACGGGCACCTCCACCCGCAACGCGTTGCCCTCGGGCGCGAGGGGGCACGACCACGACGGGTCGTACGCGCAGGACGGGTTGTAGGCGAAGTTGAAGTCGACGACGAGCGAGTCGTCGTCGGCTCCGCGCCCGAGGTCGGCGCCCTTCACGGTGTCGATGAGGTAGCGGCCGCCGGCGTAGGTGCCGCCGGGGGCGCCGGCGAGCGCGTCCTTCACGGGCAGGAAGAGTCCGCCGCCGTAGCCGGCGAGGCGCCAGACGTCGAGGGTGCCGAGGTACGGCAGGCGCACCGTGCCGACGAGCGAGTACGGGATCGTTCCGTCGGTGGCGCTGTCGACGTGCATGCGCACGGGTTCGTCGGGTCGGCGCACCTCGAGCTCGAACCGCCAGTCGGGGTCGTAGCGCGCGACGTCGAGGCCCGTGAACCGTGCGCGGTCGTCGGGCAGCAGCGGCGACTGCGGGTGCCCGGCGAAGAGCTCGTCGCGCCCCGACTTCCACAGCTCGTGACCGGCCGCGGGGTCGTGCACGCTCAGCTGGCGCACGCCCGCGTAGAGGCCGAACACGCGGCGTTGCCAGTCGGCGAGCTGCAGGGCCCCGATCGTGTCGGTCATGCGGCGGCCGCCCCGGAGCTCGTCGGCGCGCCGGCACCGGTCGCGCGGGCGGCGTCGGCGGTGCCGGGCGGGTCGAACGACCAGGTGGGCGCGAGCTGCCGCAGCCGGAGCCCGCGCCACTGCCAGAACGCCCACGTCGGGTACCAGGCGGCCAGGTCCCACGCACCGGCGCTCGCGAGCAGGCGATCGCGGTAGAGGGTGCGGCCGTCGGGCAGGGGCGAGACCGCCATGCGGTGATCCCAGCGGCCGAACCTCGCGAGCGGGCCGGTGAGCGCACCGCCGCCGTCGCGGAGCATCAGCACGCCGTGCGGCAGTCCGCCGGGGTAGCTCACGTCGACGAGCTCGTCGCCCGCGGGGAACCGCCGGAAGGCGAGGGCGCGAACGCGATGACCGCCCTCGGGCCACGTCGTCGGCAGGCCGCCGGGCTCGAGCGAGGCGAGGTCGATCCACGGCGCCACGACCTCGCGCAGCACCGCCGGGCTGCGCAGCGCCCGCCAGGCCGCGTCGGGCGTGCAGTCGAGCTCGATCTTGAGGAGCACCCGCATGAGCCGAGCGTAGGTCCGGCGCCCGCCCGTGCCAAGCCCCGGTGCCGCCGCGCCAGCCGATGCGTGCCCCGATCTCGCTCGGGAATCACGTTGTGGCATGGGAACCGGGTTCGAAGCCGGTTCCCGCGGCACGACGTGGTTCCGGTGGGGACCTCGCACGGCGGCGGGGCGCATAGACTCCCGCCATGCCCTCGTGGTTGCCCTCGCTCATCGTGTTCGGCGTCGCGGCCGTGCTGGCGGTCGCGGCGATCGCGGCCCTGCGACGTGCGGGCTCGCGCCGGGCACGCCGCGAGCTCGCGGCGGCCGGCGAGGCCGAGGTGCGTGCGAAGCAGCTCATCGTGCAGGCCGACGACGCCGTGCGCGACGCGGACCGCGAGGTCGCCTTCGCCGAGGCGCAGTTCGGCGCGGCGACGGCACGCGAGACACGGGCGGCGGTCGAGCGGGCGAAGGCCCGCCTGCGGGAGGCCTTCGTGCTGCAGCAGCGGCTCGACGACGCCGAGCCCGACACCGCGCCCGCACGGCGCGACTGGGCCGCCCGCATCGACGACCTCTGCCGGTCGGCGCTCGCCGAGCTCGCGGCGGCCGACGACGCCCTCGCCGTGCGACGCCGACGCGAGCGCGGCGCCGGAGCGGACCTGCCGGCGCTCGCCGACGACGCGGCGGCCCTCCGGCGCGCCGCCGACGACGCCACGACGACCCTCGCCCGCCTCGCCACGCGGTACGACGCCTCGGCATTGGGCGCGGCGCGTGCCGCCGTCGAGCGTGCCGCGGCCGGCCTCGCGGAGGCCGGATCGGCGCTCGAAAGGGCGTCGAGCTCGCTCGACCGGGCGAAGCCGGCCGCCGAACCGCTCGAGCACGCCGCCGACGCGCTCGCGCGGGTACGGCGCGACCTCGACGAGGTCGGCGGCGTCGAGTCCGCGCTCGCCGCGGCGACCGCCGAAGCCGGGCGGACCGCCGACGAGCTCCGACACGACCTCGACACCGCGAGGGCCGAGCGCGACGGGCTCGACGAGCCCGACGCCGCCGACCGGCTCGGCGCGGCGGTCGGCGCGGCGGCGGCCGTGCTCGCCGAGCGGGGAGGCCTCGCCGGCGACCCCGAGCTCGACCGCGACCGGCTGCACGCGGCACGTGACCGGCTCGAAGCCGCACGGGCGGCGGCCCGCACCGCGCAGCACCGGCTCGACGGCGCACGCGGGGCGCTCGACGGCGCGATCGCCATCGCCGAGGGCCAGCTCGGGGTCGCCCGTGCCGCGATCGAACGAGGCGGCAGCGCGGTGGGCGCCGCGGCGCGCACCCGGCTCGCCGACGCCGAGCGGCAGCTGCAGTCGGCGCGACAGGAGGCCGACCCCGTCGCCGCCCTCGACGCCGCCCGGCGGGCGAACGCCCGGGCGAACGACGCGGAGGCGCTCGCACGCTACGACGCCCTCGGCCGGTAGCCTGACCCGATGACCACGAGCACGTCGCCGGCCCCCGGCACCGCCTTCGCACAGGCGAAGTACCAGGTCCGGTTCGACTGGGGCCCGGCGGGTGCCGAGCGCGTGCTGCCCGGCGCGCACGCGGTCGTCGTGGTCGACGCGCTCTCGTTCACGACGAGCGTCGTGGTCGCCGCCGAGCGCGGCGTCGCCGTCGCGCCGTGGCCGGCCGGCGCCGGCGCCCGGGCCGAGGCCGAGGCGTTCGCCGCCGCCCGCGGAGGCGTCGTCGCCGGCAGCCGCCGCGACTCGGGACGGCCGACGCTGTCGCCCGAGAGCTGGGCCGGCACGGAGGCATCCCCAGTCGTCGTGCCCTCGCCGAACGGCGGAACGATCGCGCACGCGCTCGCCGACCGCGGCGTCGTCGTGATCGCGGCGGCGATGCGCAACCGCAGCGCGGTGGCCGACCGGCTCGTCGCCCTCCAGGCCGAGCGCGGCGAGCGCCTCATGATCGCCGTCGTCGCGGCGGGCGAGCGCGACCACGACGCGGGCGCCGGCGACGCACTGCGGTTCGGCGTCGAGGACCTGCTCGTCGCCGGCGCCGTCATCGATGCGCTCGTCGCGCGCGGCATCGACCACACCTCGCCCGAGGCCGCGGTCGCCTGCGCCGCATTCGAGGGCCTCTCGCGGGCGACCGGGCACCTCATCAGCGCCTCGGGCAGCGGGGTCGAGCTGCGCGAGCTCGGCTTCGCGGGCGACGCCCGTCTCGCCGCCGAGCGCGACGTCACCGGCGTCGTGCCGGTACTGCGCGACGGCGTCTTCGTCGCCGAATAGGATCGGTGCATGACGACGGCGCGACGGCGGGGCATCCTCGCCGTCGTCACCGCCCTCGTACTGGTCGGCCTCGGAGTCGGCGTCGCTTTCGCCGTCGGTGACGCGCTCGGCATCCGCACCGAGCCGAGCGAGCAGATGCAGCCCGCCGCAGCCGTCGTCCCCGAGGTCGCGGCGCCCACGCCGCCGCCCGAGTTCACGACGCTCGACGTGCCCGGCACGGTGCGATTCGGGGTGGCGCTCGACGAGCTGCGCGACGCCGTCGCCGACGCGCCCTCGCGCGAGGGCGAGGCCGCGCTCGCGGTCGAGCTGATCCCCGGCCAGGAGGCCGAATCGGGGCCCGGCGACGACGGCTACGAACTGCGCGGTGATGCCTCGTCGCTGCGCATCGTCGCGTACACCGAGACGGGCGCGGTGCGCGGCATCTACGACCTCGCGGCGCAGGTGCGCGCCGCGGCCCCCGTCGCCGACCTCGTCGGCGCGCACGAGCCCTCGCGGCTGCCGCTGCGCATGACCGACCTCGGCGCGGTGGGCGTCGCTCCGAACCCCGTCGAGTGGGAGTCGGGCGACGACTACTCGCACGCCTCGAAGGCGTTCGCCGCGGTCGTGCAGCCCGAGGCCCCGTACATCGACGAGGAAGCGCTCGCCGAGGCGTACGCCGACTTCGACGGGTTCCTGCGCCACTCGCTCGCGAACGGGTTCAACGCGGTCGCCTTTCCGGGCTTCGTCGAGTTCGTGACGTTCGACGACGCCCCCGGCGGCCCGGTGTACGCCGAGGGCGACGAGCACCGCGACCGGGCGATCGCACTGCGCGAGGCGTTCGACGGCTTCTGGCAGCGGGCCGACCAACTGGGCGTGCAGGTGTTCCTGCGCACCGACATGCTCGCCCTCACGGGGCCGCTCGAGCGCGCCCTCACCGACCGGTTCGGCTCGCTCGACACCGAGGACCCCGAGTTCTGGAGCGTCTACACCGCCGGCCTCGACGAGCTGTACGAGGCGGCGCCCGCGCTCGACGGCGTGCTCATCCGCATCGGCGAGGCGGGCGCGATCTACGACGTCGGCGGCTGGGACTACTACTCGGCGCTGAAGGTCACGACCGTCGACGCCGTGCGCACGATGCTCGAGGCGTTCACGGGCCAGGCCGAGGAGTCGGGCCGCGAGGTCGTCTTCCGCACGTGGAGCGTCGGCGTCGGCGCCGTCGGCGACATGCACACGAACGACGCGTCGTACGAGGCGGTGCTCGACGGCATCGACTCGCCGGCGCTCATCGTGTCGACGAAGTACACGCTCGGCGACTTCTACTCGTGGCTGCCGCTCAACCACACCCTCGAGCAGGGCGACCAGCGGCGCATCGTCGAGTTCCAGAGCCGGCGCGAGTTCGAGAACTTCGGGGCGTTCCCGAACGACCTCGGCACCCAGTACCAGTGGGCGCTGCAGCAACTGCTCGCCGCGAACGACCGCATCGAGGGCGTGTGGGTGTGGACCCAGGACGGCGGCCCGTGGCGCGCCGGCCCGATGTCGCTGTACCTCAAGGCCGGGTTCTGGCAGCTGTACGAGCTCGACACGCAGCTCGCGGCCGACCTCGCGCGCGACCCCGACGCCGACGTCGCCGACGTGACCGCGGCCTGGGCGCGCGAGTGGTTCAGCGACGACCCCGACACGGTCGAGGCGATCGTCGGGGCGATGACCCGGTCGCGCGAGGCGATCGAGCAGGGCATGTACGTCGAGCAGTTCGCCGACCAGCGCGTTTTCGCGATCGGGCTCGAGCCGCCGCCCATGATGTGGATCTTCGAGTGGGACATCCTCACCGGCGACTCGGCGGTGCTCGACGTCATGTACTCGATCGTGCGCGACTCCGCGGGCGAGGGCGCGGCCGACGGCGCCGGGGTCGACGCGGCCATCGCGAGCGGGGCCGAGGCCGTCGCCGCCGTCGAGCAGATGCGCGAGACGGCGAACGCGACGGATGCCGCGACCTGGCGTTCGCCCGAGCTGCGAGACGCGTTCGTCTCGACGCTCGACTACGAGCTCGACACGCTGCGCCTGCTCGAGGCGTACCGCGCGATGATCCTGCACGAGGGTCAGTGGCACGACACGCTCTCGCCGGCGGCGCGCGAGGCGTGGGAGGCCGACCGCGCGGCCTACGAGCAGCGGGCGGCCGAGCACCTCGAACGCTACGAGGGCGACCTCGATCACCCGGCGTTCAACCTCACCGCCGCGCAGCTCGGCGTCGACCGGGCGGAGCGCGACGTCGTGATGGCGTGGTTCGCGCGCGGGCTGCTCGTGCTGGCGCTCGCGTGGGTCGTCATCGGCATGCTCGCCGCACGCACCCGGCTCGTGCGGCGACCCGGCGCCGCGGCCGCGCGAGCGACCTGGGTGGCGTCGACGAGGCCCTGGCGGGCCCGGCTCGAGACGCTCGGCATGGACGACCTCGACCGGTGGCTGCTCTTCCTCGTGCCGGTCGCGCTGCTCGTCGCGACGCGCGCCGTGCAGACCTCGTTCCTGTCGTGGACGCACCTCGCCGTCGTCATCGGCGCATGGGTCGTCTTCGCGGGGGTGCTGCGGATCTTCGTCGGCCGGCGTTCGCCGTGGCCCGTGATCGCGGCCGTCGGCGGCGTCGTGGTGCTGCGCTGCATCGTGACGCTCGTCGGCCTCTCGTTCAGCGGCCCCGGCGGCTACTGGTTCGCCTTCTGGACCGACCCCGTGGTCCGCTCCGCGTACATCGCGGTCGCGTTCGCGCTGTTCGCCTGGGTGTTCGTCGCGGCGGGCTGGGCGCTCTCGGCGCAGGTCGGCGGCCGACGGGCGACCGGGTCGGTGCTCGCGGCCGTCGGAGCCGGACTCGTCGTGCCCGCGGCGATCATCGGGGCGATCGGCCTCGAGCGCGCGCTCACGCTCTGGAACGACGAGATGGGACTCCTGCCGTGGGGCCTCGCGCGCATCCTCGGCATCACGACGTACCTCGACATCCCGGGCGAGACGGCCTGGTACGCCGCCGTGTTCGGCGCGGTGCTGCTCGTCGCCGGCGTGCTGCTCGCGCTGCCGCGGCGCCGCGGCGCGGCCGCCCGCCGCGACTGATTCACCGTCGAGCGCGAGCCGCGCCCTCGGCGTCAGGCGGCGCGGTCGGGCTCGACGGGCTCGGGCTCGACGGGCTCGGGCTCGACGCGCTCGAGATCGGGCAGGGCGAGCTGCGTGGCGCCGACCGCGGCGGCCGTGCGCCCGCTCTTGCGGGCGCGATGCGCGCGCACCTTCGCGCGGTTGCCGCAGCGCTGCATCGAGCACCACCGTCGCGTCGCCGCGCGCGACGTGTCGAGGTAGACGATCTCGCAGTCGTCGCCCGAGCACTCGCGGATGCGCTCGAGGTTCGCGGGCGAGAACAGGTCGACCGCGTCGCGCGCGATCGTGGAGAGCGCCTGCGGCACGGTGTGCACCGAACGACCGGCCTGGCGCGAGCCGCCGCCGAGCGACGGCGGAACGTCGGGCGTCGCCGCGTAGAGGTTCACGAGGTCGATGTCGCCGGCGCGCGCCGCCTCGCCGTGGCTCGCGGCGACCGCCATGCGGGCGATCGCGTCGCGCAGGGCGACCGCGTCGAAGAGGTCGCGCGAGCGCGCTTGGCCGACCGCGACGGGGAACCGCTCGCGCAGCCAGTCGGTCAGGTCGTCGGGGGAGTGGAAGCGCTCGACGCCCGCCGAGGCCGCGGCGCCGCCCATGGCGCCTGTCGTCGCGAAATCGAGGGCGACCGAGCCCGAGTCGAACCACCAGGTGACGCCTTCGGCAGGAACGAGCCATTGCCCGATCGGGATCGTGACGGTGGAGACGGGCATTCGATCAGCGTAGCGCGTGCGGGCGCCCCGATTCGCGTCGTCGCGGGGCTCAGCCGGCGGCCGCGCTGGCCGCCCGACGACGCACGGCCGGGGTGATCTCGCGGTGGTGCCAGTCGATGAGGTTGGCGCGGTCGAACCCGCGCCGGCAGAGGCCGCAGCTGAGCGGTCGCGTGGGCTCGCGGTACCGGTAGTGCTCGTGCCCCGCGGGGCAGCGCCCGACCCACGGTGCGAGCTCGTGGGCGACCTCGCCGTCGTGCGTGCGCCGGCCGACGAAGCCGAGGCCCGCCGCGATCGACGCCCACTTCGGACCGTGGCCCGCACGGGGGCCCGCGAGCGCGTGCGCGACCTCGTGCAGCAGGATCTGGTGGATCTCGTCGTCGTCGTAGCGCGCGGCGAGGTACCGCGACACCGAGATGCGCTTCTCGGTGTAGTTGCAGAGACCCGCGCGCTTCTTCGCGTTGTCGAACCCGAAGCTCCAGACCGCCGGGTCGAGGTGCAGCACGATGAGGGCCTCGGCCCACCGCCTCACCCGCTCGAGATCCGCCATGGGATGAGAATAGCCCCGGCCGCCGACGATCCGGAGGCTCCGGTCACCCCCGAACGGGGCGGAATCGCGCGCGTTCGAGGGGGCGCTGCCGGCACCGGGCGGTCGGCGCCGAGCCGCTCAGCCCGCGGGGGCGAGCCCGACCGACATCAGCCGGTCGTCGCCGTCGCGCGGCGATCCGCGGCCGTCGGTGTTGTTCGTGAGGAACCAGAGCCGCCCGTCGGGCGATCGGGCGACGTCGCGGATGCGCCCGAACTCGCCCGCGAACCACGCGGTCGCCGCCGGGTCGGTCGCGCTCGCCGGCGCGACGGTCCAGATGCGCTCGCCGCGGAGCGCCGCGAGGAAGAGGGTGTCGCCGATGACCGCGAGCCCGCTCGGACTGGCCTCGCTCGTCGCCCACTGCGCGACGGGATCGACGAAGCGCGGGTCGCCCGCCGCGCCCTCGACGACGGGCCAGCCGTAGTTCGCGCCCGGTTCGATGCGGTTGAGCTCGTCCCAGGTGTCCTGGCCGAACTCCGCGGCCCACATCTGCCCCGAGGCATCCCAGGCGATGCCCTGCGGGTTGCGGTGGCCGAGCGTGTAGACGCGGGTGCCCGACGGGTTGCCCGGCGCCGGATCGCCGTCGGGCGTCATGCGCAGGATCTTGCCCGAGAGCGAGGCCGGGTCCTGCGCCGCGTCGCGCACGGCGGCGTCGCCGGTCGTCGCGTAGAGCATGCCGTCGGGGCCGAACGCGATGCGCCCGCCGTCGTGGTTGCCCGCCTTCGGGACGCCCGTGAGCACGGGCTCGGGCTCGCCGAGCGCGAAGGTGCCGACGTCACCGGTCAACGGCATGCGCACGATCCGGTTGTCGTCCGCGGTCGTCAGGTACGCGTAGAGCTGCCGGCCGCCGTCGACGCTGCGGATCGCGAGCCCGAGCAGCCCGCCCTCGCCGGCGGCCGCGACGCCCGGCACGGTGCCCGCCACCCGGAGTCGCCCGTCGGCGAGCACCTCGACGACGTCGCCGCGGTCGCGTTGGGAGACGAGCACGCCCCCGCCGGGCACGAGCGCGATCGACCACGGCGCGTCGAGGCCGTCGGCGACGACCGAGACGTCGCCCGAGGGCACGAGCGGCTCGACCGCCGGAGCGGTCGCCGATGCCGTCGGCGTGGCCGTCGGTGCCGCGGTCGTCGGGGTCGGGGTCCAGCCGGTCGGCCCGGCCGCCGGCTCGTGGGTCGTGCAGCCGGCCATCGCGAGGGCCCCCGCCGCGACGACCCAGGCGATGCCCGCCGTGCGCGCACGACCTCGCCGCGCTGCCGGGCGGCGCGGCCGGCCCGGCGCGGCCGAGGCCCTCGCCGCGCGCGATCGCGTCGTCGACCCCATCGGCATGCTCCCCTCCCTGCCAGTCTGCCCGTGGCGGCGGCAGAATGGGAGCATGCGGCCCGCGATCGACCTCAACAGCGACCTCGGCGAGTCGTTCGGCGCGTGGCGCGTCGGCGACGACGAGGCCATGTTCGGCCTCGTGTCGAGCGCGAACGTCGCGTGCGGATTCCACGCGGGCGACCCCGTGACGATGCTCGCGAGCGCCCGTCGTGCGGCCGAGCACGGGGTCGCGCTCGGCGCGCACCCGGGCTACCGCGACCTCGCCGGGTTCGGCCGTCGCGCGCTCGACGCCACCCCGGCCGAGATCGCGGCGGAGCTCGTGGTGCAGCTCGGCGGACTCGACGGCGCCGCCCGGGTCGCGGGCACGCGCGTGCGCTACGTCAAGGCGCACGGCGCGCTCTACCACCGCCTCGCCGCCGACGCCTCGGCCGCGCACGCCTTCGTCGAGGCGGTCGCCGCCTACGACACGTCGCTCGCCGTGCTCGGTCCGCCCGTGAGCGCGCTCGAACGGGCCGCGGATGCCTCGGGGCTCGGCTACGCGCGGGAGGCGTTCGTCGATCGCGGCTACACGGCCGACGGGTCGCTCGCGCCGCGCGGCGAACCCGGGGCGATCGTCGACGACCCCGCCGCGGCCGCCGACCGCGCCCTCGAGCTCGCCGAGACCGGCGGCATCACGGCCGACGACGGCTCCCGGCTCGAGCTCGCGCCCGACTCGCTGTGCCTGCACGGCGACACCCCGGGCGCCGTCGCGATCGCCCGCGCCGTGCGCGCCGCGCTCGAGGCGGCCGGATGCCGCATCGAGGCGTTCGCGTGAACGAGCGCCTGCTGCCGAGCGGCGAAGCCGCGCTCCTCGTCGAGTGCGACTCGCTCGACGAGGTGCTCGCGCTGCACGACGCGCTCGCGGCCGACGCACGGCCCGGCCTCGTCGAGCTCGTGCCCGCGGCCCGTACGATCCTCGTCGCGGTCGAGCCCGCCCGGTTCCCGCTCGAGTCGGTCGCGACCTGGGTGCGCCGCACCGCGGCATCCGCGGGGCGTGCGGATGCGGCATCCGGCCCCGATCGCGCCCCCGGCGCGGCCGAGCCCGAGCCCGTCGTCGTGCCCGTCGTGTACGACGGCGACGACCTCGAGGGGACCGCGGCCCTGCTCGGCTGCTCGACGGCCGAGCTCGTCGCCCGGCATGCGGAGTCGCGGTGGCGGGTCGCGTTCGGCGGCTTCGCGCCCGGCTTCGGCTATCTCGTGAGCGACGACTGGCCGTTCGAGGTGCCGCGGCTCGACGCCCCGCGCACCCGGGTGCCGGCCGGGGCGGTCGGGCTCGCGGGGGCGTTCGCCGGCGTGTACCCGCGGCCGAGTCCCGGCGGATGGCGCATCATCGGCCGAACGCCAGCCGAGCTCTGGAACCCCGACCGCGCCGAGCCCGCCCTGCTCGCACCGGGGCGCCGCGTGCGCTTCGAGGCGGTGGGCTGATGCGCCGGCTCGTCGTCGAGGCCCTGAAGCGCCGGTGCCCCGCGCTCGTCGAGGCGGTGGGCTGATGCGCCGGCTCGTCGTCGAGGCGACCGGGCCCCAGGTGCTCGTCGAGGACCTCGGCCGCCCGGGCCTCGCCCACCTCGGCGTCGCCGGCTCGGGAGCCCTCGACCGGGGTGCGGCCCGGCTCGCGAACCGGCTCGTCGGCAACCCCGACGGGGCGGCGATCCTCGAGGTGCTCGTGGGCGGGTTCCGTGCGCGCATCGTCGGCGGGGGCACCTGGCTCGCGGTCGCGGGCGCGTGGGGGCCCGTCTCGCTCGACGGAAGACCGGTCGCGCCCTACACGGCGGTGCGCGCCGCCGACGGTGCCGTGCTCGAACTCGGCCAGGCTCGGCGCGGGCTGCGCTACGCGCTCGCCGTGCGGGGCGGCATCGACGAGCCGCCGGTGCTCGGCTCCCGGTCGCGCGACACGCTCGCGGGCCTCGGGCCCGACCCCGTGACGCCCGGGCGCGAGCTCGCGATCGGCGCCGAGCCCGAGGCATCCGTGCCGCTGCTCGACCAGGAGGCGGCGTTCGCGCCGCCCGCCGACGCGGTGACCCTCGCACTCGGCCCCGGGCCCCGCGCCGACTGGTTCACGGAGCCCGCGCGCGCCGCCCTGTTCGAGGTGCCGTGGCGCGTCTCGGAGCGCGCAGACCGGGTCGGGGTGCGGCTGGTCGGGCCCGCGCTCGGGCGCCGCATCACCGGCGAGCTGCCGAGCGAGGCGACGGTGCCCGGGTCGATCCAGGTGTCGGGCGACGGCCAGCCGACGATCCTGCTCGCCGACCGGCCGGTCACCGGGGGCTACCCCGTGATCGCCGTCGTCGCGCAGGCCTCGCTCGATGCCGTGGCGCAGCTGCGGCCGGGGCAGGAGCTGCGCTTCCGGCACGGATGACCCGTCTGGAAGAAACTCTTCACAAGCGCGTATTGGTATGGAAGTATTTTCCGAGTCAGACCGACTCGGAGGATCGAAGATGCCCCTCGCCCAGCCGCACGACCACCCCGCCCGCCCGCTCGACCCCGGATCGGGCCTCGGCCGCCGCGGGTTCCTGACCCTCGCCGTCGCCGGCGTCGCCGCCTCGGCGTTCACCGTGACCGTCGGCTCGCTCGCGCCCGCCCCGGCGCACGCGACCGAGGCGGGCGGCGCCGCGCTCGCCGCGGCCACGGCGCCGCGCAAGCGCGAACTGCGCGCCATGTGGATCTCGTCGGTCGTCAACATCGACTGGCCGAGCCGCACCGGGCTCACCGCCGACGAGCAGCGCGCCGAGTTCCTGCACTGGCTCGACGTCGCCGAGCAGTTCAACCTCAACGCCGTGTTCGTGCAGATCCGACCGACCGCCGACGCCTTCTGGCCGAGCCCGCTCGAGCCGTGGTCGCAGTACCTCACGGGCGTGCAGGGGCAGGACCCGGGCTACGACCCGCTCGCCTTCATCGTCGACGAGGCGCACGCCCGCAACCTCGAGCTGCACGCCTGGTACAACCCGTACCGCGTCTCGATGCAGGCCGACCCCGCGAAGCTCGTGCCCGAGCACCCCGCACGCGTGCACCCCGACTGGGTGTGGGCGTACGGCGGCAAGCTCTACTTCGACCCCGGGATCCCCGAGGCCCAGGAGCACATCCGGCAGGCGATCCTGCACTCGGTCGAGCACTACGACCTCGACGGCGTGCACTTCGACGACTACTTCTACCCGTATCCGGTCGCCGGGCAGACGATTCCGGATGCCGGGACCTATGCCGCGCACGGCACCGGGTTCGACGACATCGCCGACTGGCGACGGCACAACGTCGACACCTTCGTGAGCTCGATCTCCGAGCGCATCAAGGCGCTCAAGCCGTGGGTGAAGTTCGGCATCAGCCCCTTCGGCATCTGGCGCAACCGGGCGACCGACCCGCTGGGCTCGGAGACCGGCGGCTCGCAGTCGTACGACCTGCAGTTCGCCGACACCCGCAAGTGGGTGCTCGAGGGCTGGCTCGACTACATCAACCCGCAGATCTACTGGCAGATCGGACTCGCGGTCGCCGACTACGCGAAGCTCGTGCCCTGGTGGGCCGACGTCGCGGCGACCTCGGGCACGCACTTCTACGTCGGCGAGGCGCTGTACAAGGTGACGTCGGGGGTGTTCACCGACCCGGCCGAGCTCTCGAACCACCTCACGATGGACCGCGGCATCGACGCGGCGGGCACGCCCGTGCACGGCAACGTCTACTTCTCGGCGAAGCACGTGCCCGCCGACCCGCAGGGCTCGATGTCGCGCGTGCTGGCCGACCACTACTCGCGCCCCGCGATCGTGCCCGCGATGGAGTGGCTGCCCGCGACCGCGGTGCGAGCACCCGCGCTCGCCGATCCCGAGCGGGTCGACGCCGGCGTGGCGCTGCAGTGGTCCGACGCCGTGCCGCCGTCGCTCCGGGCGACGTCGTTCGCGATCTACCGCGTCGACGGCGCGGCCGCCTCGATCGACGTCGACGACGCGGCGAACCTCGTCGCGACGGTGCGCGCCGCCCCGGGTGTCGTGCAGCGGTGGGTGGATGCCGCGGCCGAGGCCGGCCGCACGTACACGTACGCCGTCACCGCGCTCGACCGGGTCTGGAACGAGAGCGGCCCGAGCCGCGCGGCCGCGATCCGCTGAGCCCCGGCACGTGGGCCGCGGCTCAGCCGCCGGGCTTCGCGAGGAAGATCGAGCGCGCGGGCGGGGGCGAGGGCACCGCGGTCGCGTCGGTCACGACCGGGGCGCCCGCGATGAATCGGCGCAGCTCGTCGCCCTCGACGAGCTTCGCCGGGGCGGGGTCGCTCGCGAGCCGACGGGGCATCGCGTCGAAGGGCAGCGGCAGGTCGGAGGCGTACATCACGACGTTGCCGAACCGGCGCCCCTTCAGCATGCCGGTGTCGGCCGCGATCGCCACGTGCGCGAACACGTGCGAGAGCGTCGCCGCCTGCGAGCGGGCGAAGGCCAGCCCCGCGCCGTCGGCGACGTTGACGGCCACGATGCCGCCGGGCGCGAGCCGCGGCACGACGAGCCCGTAGAACTCGGCGCTCGTGACGTGCGCGGGCGTGCGGGCGCCCGAGAAGATGTCGACGACCACGAGGTCGACGGCGCCGTCGAGCCCGGCGGGCAGCTTCGCGAGCACCTCGCGGGCATCACCGTGGCGGATACGGAGTTGTGCGCCGCGCGGCAGCGGCAGGTGCTCGCGCACGAGGTCGACGAGCTCCGACTCGAGCTCGACGACCTGCTGGCGCGAGCCCGGCCGGGTCGCGATGACGTAGCGCGGCAGCGTGAGCGCCCCGCCGCCGAGGTGCACGGCCGTGATGGGCGCGCCCTCGGGGCGCACGAGGTCGACGGCGTGGCCGATGCGGCGCACGTACTCGAAGCCGAGCCACTCGGGCCGGTCGAGCTCGACGTGCGACTGCGGGGTGCCGTCGACGTAGAGCGTCCACGACCCGGGCGCCTGCCGCGACTCCTCGAGGCGGGCGAGGTGGCCGCTCACGGCGAGGCGTCGTTCGAGTGCGGGGTCGCTGGTCACGGCTCAACGCTACCCGCGGCGGCCGGGCGGAGGCTCAGCAGGCGCCCCACAGCGCGAAGTCGAGCCGGTCGCCCTCGAGCACGGCGGCCGGGTGCGGGCCGAGCGCGGCGAGCCGCTCCGCGAGTCGCTCGGGCAGCCCTCGCGGCGCGGCGACGAGCACCGCGTTGCCCTCCTCGGCACCCGACACGACGCTCGCGTCGCCCGCGACGAGCAGTTCGGCGTGCGGAGCGGCCCGCGCGATCGCCCGGGCCTGGGCGCGGAGACGGGCGAGCCCCGCAGCGTCGGCCACGTTCACGACGAGCAGCCCGCGCTCGGCGAGCAGCCCGAGGCATCCGCCCATGAATGCCGTCGTCTCGACGAAGCCCGGCGCCTCGAGCCGGTCGTAGAGGTCGACGATCACGAGGTCGAAGCGGTCGGCATCGGTCGGCCGCCCGGCGAGTTCGTCGACGACGGATGCCGCGTCGTCGACGCGCACGACGATGTCGGCGCCGGCCGGCAGCGGCAACCGGTCGAGCACGAGCCCCGCGAGCGCGCCGTCGATCTCGACGACGAGCTGCGCCGAGTCGGGCCGGGTCGCCGCGACGTAGCGGGGCAGGGTCATCGCGCCGCCGCCGAGGTGCAGCACGTGCAGCGGCTCGCCGGGCAGGCCGATCGCGTCGACGACGTGCCCGATGCGGCGCACGTACTCGAAGAAGAGCCGCGTCGGGTCGGCCGCGTCGACGTGCGACTGGGCGACGTCGTCGACGAGCAGCGTGAAGCCCGTCGACGAGAAGACGTCGGTCTCGAACTCGATGCGGCGGGGGCTCGCGGGCACGAGGGCATCGTCCCACGAACGGGGCGCGGAATGAGCAACCATTGCTCAGGCGCGGTCGCGACGCATCCGCCATGCTTGGTGCAGACCCGATGAGGAGGACGCATGCACGCGATCTACGACGAGCTCGGCGGCAGCGACGGAGTGCGCACCGCGGTGACGGTCATGTACCACCGCATCGCCGCCGACCCCGAGCTCGCGCCGTGGTTCGAGGGTGTCGACACCGAGCGGCTGCAGGCGCACCAGCGGGCGTTCCTCGCCGCCGCGTTCGGCGGGCCGCAGGTGTTCAGCGGTCGCGCGATCGGCGAGGCGCACCACGACCTGGCGATCACCGACGCCGCGTTCGACAAGGTGGTCGCCTCGCTCATGACGGCGCTCGCCGACCTCGGCGTCGCGAAGGAGGCGGTCGGCGCCGTCGGCGAACGGCTCGAGGGCATGCGCGCCGACATCGTCACGGCGTAACCGGGCGATCGCGGGGCGCGCGCAACGCCCCCGCCCGTGCCGGTCGCCTAGAGCTGCAGCTCGTGGCGGCCGCGGATGCCGAGCTTCGTGTACGTCGCCTGCAGGTGGTTGTTCACCGTGCGCGGCGACAGGAAGAGCCGCTGCGCGATCTCGTTCGAGCTGAGGCCCTGGGCGGCGAGCGACGCGATCTCCCGCTCGCGCGGGGTGAGCGGCTCGGTGCCGTCGGTGAAGGTCAGCAGCGGCGTGCGTGCGCCCTCGCAGGCGGCGGCGAGCGCGGCGGCACGTTGCAGGTCGGCGGATGCCTCGCGCCCGCGTCCGTCGGCTCGCGCGGCCTGCCCGGCCGAGGCGAACGCCTCAGCGGCGAAGACGAGGGCGCCGAGGCGCTCCCACTCGGCACCGACCTCGCGCAGCAGCGCGGCGTCGGCGTCGGCCTCGCCGCGGGCGTGCCGGGCGCGCAGGGCGATCTCGGGGGCGCCAGTGAGCTCGGCGAGCGCCTCGAGCCGCTGGGCCGCCTGCTTCGCGTGGGGGCGGGACGCGAGGCGCGCCAGGTGGTGGAGGAACGCGGCGACCACGAAGTAGGCGCCGCGCGGCAGGAGCTCGTCGGCCCTGGCGGTCATGATGCGCGCGGCCGTCTCGACGTCGCCCTCGGTGCGGGCGATCCACGCCTCGGAGAGCGCGGTGAGCGTGTCCTGGACGTCGTAGCCCTCGTTCATGCGGGCCCGGAACTCCTTCGCCGCGGCCAGGTCGCCCTGCTCGCACGCGATGATCGCGAGGAAGCCCAGCGCGGGCGAGCGCAGCGAGGCGGGGCCGCGCAGTTCCGCCCCCGAGACCGTGTCGCGGAACCACCGCGCGGCGGTGTCGAGCCGGCCCATCGCCCAGAAGATGCGTCCCATCAGGAACTCGTCGAGGCGGGCGCTGAGCTCGTCGTCGTTGCGGATCGCGTCGTGGAGCGAGTCGATCACGACGCTGCGCGCCTCGGCGTACCGGTCGCCCTCGACGAGCGCGTGCGCGAGCGCCAGCTGGGCGCGGCGCCTCGGGATCACGGCGCCCTCGGTCTCGGCGTAGGCGACCGCGAGCTCGGCGGCCTCGACGGCTTCGCGCGAGCGCTGCAACTGCGAGAGCGGCATCGCTCGGCTCATGCCGACGAGGGCCAGCTCGAGGGGGCTGTCGCCCATCTCGGCCGCGGTGCGGTCGACGATCTCGAGCGAGTCGAGCACCCGCTCGAGGTGCAGCACGAGCGACGCCTTGCTCAGCATGAGCATCTGGCGCTGCTCGGGCAGCGCCTCCTCGATCTCCTCGAGCAGCCGGATGCCGCGCTCGCTGCCGAGCGGGTCGCCGCCGTACACCTCGGCGCGCATGCGGGCGATCGCGGCGAGGAGCGCCTCGGGGTGCTCCTCGCCGCGCGCCGCCTCCTCGGCGAGGGTGAGCGCCTCGAGCGCCTCGGGTCCGCGCCCGAGCGACCAGAGCAGCTCGGCGTGCAGCATGTGCGACCCCGGGTCGCCCGCACCGGCTGCGATCGCGGCGGCGGCGAGTCGCACGGCCGTGCGGTGGTCGTGCGCGCGCCGGGCGAGGTCGGCCGAGCGCGCGAGCAGGGCGGGGTCGCTCGGCCGTCCGGCGTCGAGTCGCCACATCGCGATGCGCAGCTCGTCGACGACCGTCATCGGTCCGCGCTCGACGACGTCGGCCTGCTCGGTGAGCAGCGAGATCGCGCGGATGCGGGGGAGCGAGTCGCGCACCGCGCCCGCGTACTGGGGATGGGCGAGCGTGATGGCGATGCCGTGGCCCGACTCGTCGACGCGGATCATGCCGCGCAGCTCGAGCTCGGCGAGCGCCTCGGGCGCGCCGGGCCGCACGAACTCGTCGATGCCGAGCGGCTCGCAGAGCGCGAGCCGCTCGATCGCGTCGCGCTCCTCGGGACCGAGGTGGCGCAGGCGGGCGCGGATGAGGTCGCGCAGGGCCGGGGTGCCGACGGGGTCGCCCTCGAGCTGCCAGTGCCCGCCGCCACGCACGAGGGTGCCGGCGTCGACGGCGCCGATCGCGAGCTCGCGCAGGAACAACGGGTTGCCGTGCGAGGCGCGGTGCAGCTCGACGGCGTCGCGGTGGGCGATGGGCGCGCCGAGCGCGGCGCCCATGAGCTCGATCACCTCGTCGAGGTCGAGCGCGGGCACGTCGATGCGCACGGAGTCGGCCGATGACGCGACCGGCAGCATGCCGTCGGGCATCGGCTCCCCCTCGGGCAGGGTCGCGATGAGCACGAGCGAGCCCGCGGCCACGAGCTGGGCGATGAGTCCCACCGACACGCTGTCGGCCGACGAGAGGTCGTCGACGGCGAGCACCGTGCGGCGCCCGCGGGCGAGCTCGGCGATCGTCGCACTCGTCGACGTGAACAGCGCGAGGGGATCGCTCACCTGCGGCACGACGGGGTTGTCGACCCCTCGGGCGAGCGCGGGCGCGATCGTCGCGAACGGAACCGCCGAGAGGGCCGGGTTGCCGCTCGCGGTGAGCACGAGCCACCCGGCCTCGTCGAGCTGATCGCCGACGGCCGACTGGATGCGGCTCTTGCCGATGCCCGACGGGCCGTACAGGAAGACGGACCGCGCCGGTCCGCCGAGCAGCGCCCCGGCCGCGCGGGAGACCTGCGCGTCGCGGCCGACGAGGGGCCACGGGCCGTCGAGGTCGGGTTCGGGCTCGGCTGCCGCTCCGGGATCGTTCGGGGCCATCGCCGCCTTTCGCGTTTCGGGACGTCTCACTGTACGGCCCGGGACACCGCGAGCGCAGTACCCCGCACAGGGGACGTGAGCAATCGGCGGGCGCCCTGAGTAATGCCCCGCGGGCGAATGAGCAGGTCGTGCCCATCCGGCGGGCGCGGTGGCTGCGGGAATCTCGTGTCGTCGGTTCGAACGGCCCGGCTGGACGGGCCGGACGGCCCCACCGACTTCCCACCGGAACGCAGATCGAGATGCGCGGCCGAGCCGGCGTCCGCACTCACCGAGAACCGGATCGGACCTCGCCCGATCCTCGGCATCCGGCCCCACGACCCGGATCCGGCCGGCGACCCGCCGGCCGAACCCGACAACCGAAGACCGACAACCGAACAGACCGAATCCACGCACCACCCGGAAGGAACACGATCATGAACCTCTTCAAGCAGTTCGGCGACATGGCCGAGATGGTGAAGGCCGCTCCCGGCCTCATCGACCAGGCGAACCAGCTCCAGGCGCAGTCCGAGCAGTACCGCCAGCAGATGGACATCCAGGCGGTGCAGGCGATGACGGCCGCCCCGCAGCCCGGCAACCTCGACCCGATCGCCGGCGTCGACCTCGACCGGTACGCCCGCATCTCGAAGGGCATCGCCGCCTACGGCTACGACGCCGCGAAGCTGCCGGCCGTCGCCGCGATGTTCGGCGTCGACGAGGCGTCGTGGGAGCGCGCGGCCGCCGGCTGGGCCGCCCGCATCCAGGCCGACCGCGGCGTCGGCCGTCGGTTCAACGAGATCTACCAGGCGGTGTGACATGGGCTTCCTCCGCGACCTCGCGACGCTGACGCGCCAGGGCTACGAGACCCAGCAGCGCCTCGACGTCGGCGCGAGCATGGCGCAGGCCAAGGCCTCGATGGAGCAGGCGAGCCGCATGATGGCCGCCTCGACGCCGGCCCCCGTCGAGCCCGCGCTCGAGGCGCAGCGACTCCGGACGACGGCGACGATCCTCGATGCACGGCAGCTGCCGATGATGATCGGCATGAACTCGCTCGTCGAGCTCGACCTGCACGTGCTCCTGCCGGGCGGCGTGCCCCTGCCGGTCAGTCGCACCGAGCAGCTCGCGCCGATCCATCTGGCCCGGGCCGTACCCGGTGCGACCCTCGACGTGAGCCTCGTGCCGGGGCGCCCCGACACGGTCCGCGTCGAGTGGGGCGGCTGAGGCCGCCCCACCCCGGACGACGGACGACCCGAGCCTCCGTCGCCCACCGGAGCCCCCGCCGACACCCGAACGGCGGGGGCTCCGGCACGCCCGGATGCCGGGGGCGATCGCCGCCCGCTCGACCGAGCGCCTCCCGACTGAGTAATGCCCACGCCGGGTGAGCAATGGCACCGACGAGATGAGCATCACGTGCCCATCCGGCGCGGCACCGTCCGCCGACATGCTCATGACCACCGGATCCGCGCCCGCGGTTCCCGACCCAGCACCACGACCACGAAAGCAGAGACCGATGCGATTCCGAGACCACCAGTCAGCCGATGAGGGGATGCCGCGCCGCGCGGTCGCCCGTATCGCCGGCCTCGCGATGGCCGTCGCCGTCGTCACCGCGGGTGCGCCGCTCGCCGCGAGCGCCGAGGAGACGGCGCCGGCCCTGACGGCGATCGACGCGGGCGCAGCCGAAGCGCCCGCGGCCGCGGCCGGCGGGGCGACCGAGGCGCCCGTCGAGGAGGCGCCGGTGGAGGAGACGTCCGTCGAGGTGGGGCCCGTCGAGGAAGCGCTCGTCGAGGACGCACCGGAGGCCGGCGGGCAGACGGTCGACGACGCGGCCGCGAGCACCGCTCCCGCTGATGAGCTCGCCGACGAGGCATCCGCACCGAAGAAGCCGGCCGCCGCATCGTTCGCCCCCGAACCGCAGGGCGCCGGCGACGTGAACACCGCGCCCGTCGCGGTCGACGACCACTGGCAGATGCTGCAGGACACGACGCTCAGCGTCGCGGCGCCGAGCGTGCTCGTCAACGACTTCGACCCCGACGGCGACTGGTTCTCGCTGAACGACTCGACCCCGCCGTCGGTCGGCGTGCGTGAGAGCTGGGGACTGTTCCCGGGCTTCTCGTACACGCCGCCCGCCGGATTCACCGGCACCGTCACCTGGACCTACAACGTCCGCGACGAGCGCGGCACCGACGACCTCGAGAGCGAGTGGGCGACCGTGACGGTCGAGGTGCTGCCGGCCGGGAGCGACGTCGCCTCGCCGCCCGTCGCCGCCGACGACACCTACCTCTACACGCCCGGCAGCCCGCTGTACATCGCGGAGTTCATGGGTCTCCTCGCGAACGACGACCTCGACGGGCAGGCGGTCACCTCGCTCGAGTTCCCCTACGGCGACGTGATCGGCGGCGGTCAGGTGACCCTGCTGGGCGACGGCGGCGCGTTCTTCGCCGACGCCGGCAACTCGGTGTCGGAGGCCTACAACCTGCAGTACCGGGTGTGCACGGCGGTCTCGTGCAGCACCGCGACGCTCTGGCTCTACCCGGCCGACGCGGGTGTCGAGCCCTCGGGCCCCGACGCGATCCCCGAGGCGCCGGTCGCCGCGCCGGATGTGTTCGCCGTCGTGAAGGACACGATGCTCTCGGTCAAGACGCCCGGCCTGCTGTTCAACGACAGCGACTCGGAGCCCGGCGACGTGCTCGAGGTCGTGGTCGACCCGGCGGGCGTCTCGGGCGACCTCGTCTGGGCCGCGAACGGCGGCTTCGTCTACACCCCGCAGCCCGGTTTCACCGGCACCGAGGTGTTCCACTACCGCGCGAAGGACTCGCACGGCTACCTCTCGAAGTCGGTCGCGGTCGAGCTGCAGGTCGGCGACGGCGTCGTGAACCACGCGCCCGTCGCGAACGACGACCACTACGTCGTGAAGGCCGGGCAGGTGAACTACCTGGCCGCGCCGCTCGGCCTCGCCAACGACGCCGACCCCGACGGCGACCCGATCGAGCTCGATCACACCGGGGGCGAGCCCGCGGGGGACTTCGACTGGTACACGGGCCTCTGGGCCACCTACGTGCCGCCGGCCGGATTCGTCGGCCTCGACACGGTGACGTACGCGGTCCGCGATGCGGACGGCAAGGAGAGCAACGAGGCGACGATCACCTTCGAGGTCGTGAACGACGACGGCACGAACGAGGCGCCGCTGCCGCAGGAGGACCAGGCCGTCGTCGAAGCCGGACAGACGCTCGTCGTCGGCGCACCCGGCGTGCTCGCGAACGACGTCGACCCCGACGGCGACCCGCTCGCGGTGCTCCAGGAGGCGAACGCCTCGCACGGCGAGTTCACGGTCGACGCGGACGGCTCGTACGCCTACACGCCGGACGCCGGCTTCGTCGGCGTCGACAACGTCGACGTCACCGTCACCGACGGCACGGCGTTCCTCTCCGCGCGGCTGTGGATCACGGTGCACGCTCCCGGCGAGCAGCCGACCGTCGCCACGGACGACGCGTATCTCGCCGTGCAGGACGAGCCGCTGACGGTGGCGGCGCCCGGCGTGCTCGCGAACGACCTGGCACCGGTCGGGGCGCTGCTCACCGCGAACCGGTTCATGGCGCCGTCGCACGGCAACGTGAACGGCCTCGCCGACGGCTCGTTCGTGTACACGCCCGAGGCCGGTTACACCGGCATCGACGAGTTCCGCTACGAGGTCTGGACCGGTGCCGGCTACGAGTACCCGCTCGTGACGGTCGTCGTCCGGCCGACGGCGAGTGAGCCGGGCGAGGGCACGCCCACCGACCCGACCGACCCGACGGAGCCCGGCGACCCGACCGATCCGACGGAGCCCGGCGACCCGACCGATCCGACGGAGCCCGGCGACCCGACCGACCCGACGGAGCCCGGCACCCCGGCCGACCCGACGGAGCCCGGCACCTCGGCCGAGCCCGGGGACCCGGCCGAGCCCGGCGACGACGCGCCGGTCGAGCCCGGCGACGGGGGCGACGACGAGCCGGCGGCCGCTCCGGCACGCACCGAGGACGTCGCGCCGGTCGCGGCGCCCGCCGCCGACGACGTCGACGACTCCGCCCTCGCCGAGACCGGTGCCGACGTGCGGGGGGCGGCCGAGGCATCCGCCCTCGCCGTCATGCTGGGGCTGGTCGCGCTCGTCGCCGCCCGCCTGCGCCGGCGCGGCACCACCCGCTGAACCGGGTCGAGAGGGGCCGATTCCCGCGGGAGTCGGCCCCTCGCGGCATCCCGAGATCTGCGCGACGCGCGGTTATACCGGACATCCGCGAACAAATCAAGAATCCGACTGGACTTCGCGTGTCGGATCGCATATAGTTGACGTTTGCGCTCCCAGACCCACCATGCCTTCATATTGCGGTCGGCTTCCGTGCGTGTCGAGATCTTCGAATCTCCGGCATCCGCACTTGTCTGAGGGGTACTGAACTCTCCGCTACCGACAGTGAACCGGCCCGACGGGGCCATGGAGGTTATTCACTTGGCTGCTGCGCGCAACGCAACCACGCCCACTCCCAAGAACGGACGCGGTGCCAGCCGCCTCTCGTTCGCGAAGGTCACCGATACTCTCACGGTACCCGACCTGCTCGCACTCCAGACCGAGAGCTTCGACTGGCTCGTCGGCAACGACGCGTGGAAGGCACGCGTCGCCGAGGCCCAGGCGGCCGGTCGCCAGGACCTGCCCGAGACCACCGGCCTCGAGGAGATCTTCGAGGAGATCTCGCCGATCGAAGACCTCGGCGAGACCATGCAGCTCTCGTTCACGAACCCCGAGCTCGAGCCTCCGAAGTACACGATCGACGAGTGCAAGGAGAAGTCGAAGACCTACTCCGCCCCGCTCTACGTGAACGCGGAGTTCATGAACCACCTCACGGGTGAGATCAAGACCCAGACGGTCTTCATGGGCGACTTCCCGCTCATGACCCCCAAGGGCACGTTCGTCATCAACGGCACCGAGCGCGTCGTCGTCTCGCAGCTCGTCCGTTCGCCCGGCGTCTACTTCGAGCGCACCCCCGAGAAGACCAGTGACAAGGACATCTACTCGGCCCGCGTCATCCCGAGCCGCGGCGCCTGGCTCGAGTTCGAGATCGACAAGCGCGACCAGGTCGGCGTGCGCATCGACCGCAAGCGCAAGCAGTCGGTCACGGTGTTCCTCAAGGCCCTCGGCCTGACCAGCGAGGAGATCCTCGAGGAGTTCGCCGGCTACGAGTCGATCGCCCTCACCCTCGAGAAGGACAACATCCTCACGAAGGAAGAGGCGCTCAAGGACATCTACCGCAAGCTGCGTCCGGGCGAGCAGGTCGCCGCCGAGGCCGCGCGCGCGCTCCTCGACAACTTCTACTTCAACCCGAAGCGCTACGACCTCGCCAAGGTCGGCCGGTACAAGATCAACAACAAGCTCGGTCTCGAGGCCCCCCTCACCGACTCGGTGCTCACGGTCCAGGACATCGTGGCCACGATCAAGTACCTCGTCGCCCTGCACGACGAGCGCGAGACGCTGCCGGGCCGCCGCGGCGGCAAGGCGGTCGACATCCGCCTCGACGTCGACGACATCGACAACTTCGGCAACCGTCGCATCCGCGCGGTCGGCGAGCTCATCCAGAACCAGGTGCGCACCGGCCTCAGCCGCATGGAGCGCGTGGTCCGCGAGCGCATGACCACGCAGGACATCGAGGCGATCACCCCGCAGACCCTGATCAACGTGCGACCCGTCGTCGCCGCGATCAAGGAGTTCTTCGGCACCTCGCAGCTGTCGCAGTTCATGGACCAGAACAACCCGCTCGCGGGCCTGACCCACAAGCGCCGCCTCTCGGCGCTCGGCCCCGGCGGTCTCTCGCGCGACCGCGCGGGCGTCGAGGTCCGTGACGTCCACCCCTCGCACTACGGCCGCATGTGCCCGATCGAGACCCCTGAAGGCCCGAACATCGGCCTCATCGGCTCGCTCGCGTCGTTCGCGCGCATCAACTCGTTCGGCTTCATCGAGACGCCGTACCGCAAGGTCGAGGCCGGTAAGGTCACCGACAAGATCGACTACCTCACGGCGATGGAGGAGGACGACTACATCGTCGCCCAGGCCAACGCGCCGCTGAAGGCCGACGGCCACTTCGTCGAGGAGCGCGTGCTCGCCCGCAAGAAGGGCGGCGAGGTCGACCTGTTCCCCGCCGACGAGATCGGCTACATGGACGTCTCGCCGCGCCAGATGGTGTCGGTCGGCACGTCGCTCATCCCGTTCCTCGAGCACGACGACGCGAACCGCGCCCTCATGGGTGCGAACATGCAGCGCCAGGCCGTGCCGCTGCTCCGCAGCGACTCGCCGTTCGTCGGCACGGGTATGGAGGGCTACGCCGCGATCGACGCCGGCGACGTCATCACCGCCGACAAGGCCGGTGTGGTCGCCGAGGTCTCGGCCGACTCGGTCACCGTGCAGCTCGACGAGGGCGGCACGCAGACCTACTTCCTGCGCAAGTTCGACCGCTCGAACCAGGGCACCTCGTACAACAACCGCGTGATCGTCAGCGCCGGTGAGCGCATCGAGGCCGGCGAGGTCATCGCCGACGGCCCCGCGACCGACAACGGCGAGCTCGCGCTCGGCAAGAACCTGCTCGTCGCGTTCATGCCGTGGGAGGGCCACAACTTCGAGGACGCGATCATCCTCAGCCAGAACCTCGTGAAGGACGACGTGCTCTCGTCGATCCACATCGAGGAGTACGAGGTCGACGCCCGCGACACGAAGCTCGGCAAGGAGGAGATCACCCGTGACCTCCCCAACGTGAGCCCCGACCTGCTGGCCGACCTCGACGAGCGCGGCATCATCCGCATCGGCGCCGAGGTCCGACCGGGCGACATCCTCGTCGGCAAGGTCACGCCGAAGGGCGAGACCGAGCTCTCGGCCGAGGAGCGCCTGCTCCGCGCGATCTTCAACGAGAAGAGCCGCGAGGTCCGCGACACCTCCCTCAAGGTGCCCCACGGCGAGCAGGGCACGATCATCGCCGTCAAGGTGTTCGACGCGCAGGACGGCGACGACGAGCTCGGCTCGGGCGTCAACCAGCGCGTGGTCGTCTACATCGCCCAGAAGCGCAAGATCACCGAGGGCGACAAGCTCGCCGGCCGCCACGGCAACAAGGGCGTCATCTCGAAGATCCTGCCGGTCGAGGACATGCCGTTCCTCGCCGACGGCACCCCGGTCGACGTCATCCTGAACCCGCTCGGCATCCCCGGTCGAATGAACTTCGGCCAGGTGCTCGAGACCCACCTCGGCTGGGTCGCCAAGCAGGGCTGGAAGGTCGAGGGCAAGCCGGCGTGGGCCAAGCGCCTGCCCGAGGCCGCCCACGAGGCCGCGCCCGGCACCAAGGTCGCGACCCCGGTGTTCGACGGCGCCTTCGAAGAGGAGATCGCGGGTCTGCTCGACTCGACGCTCCCCAACCGCGACGGCGAGCGGCTCATCGACTCGAGCGGCAAGACGCAGCTCTTCGACGGCCGTTCCGGCGAGCCCTTCCCGTACCCCGTCTCGGTCGGCTACATGTACATCCTGAAGCTGCACCACCTCGTCGACGACAAGATCCACGCGCGTTCGACGGGCCCGTACTCGATGATCACCCAGCAGCCGCTCGGTGGTAAGGCGCAGTTCGGTGGCCAGCGATTCGGTGAGATGGAGGTCTGGGCGCTCCAGGCCTACGGCGCCGCGTACGCGCTGCAGGAGCTCCTCACGATCAAGTCCGACGACATCCTCGGCCGCGTCAAGGTCTACGAGGCGATCGTCAAGGGCGAGAACATCCAGGAGCCCGGCATCCCCGAGTCGTTCAAGGTGCTCATGAAGGAGATGCAGTCGCTCTGCCTGAACGTCGAGGTGCTCTCGGCCGACGGCACGGCGGTCTCGCTCCGCGACACCGATGACGAGGCCTTCCGCGCTGCGGAGGAGCTCGGCATCAACATCTCCGCGCGCTTCGAGTCGTCGAACATCGACGAGATCTGAACCGCCAGGTACGACACGACTTCAGGAATCTAGGAGAGAAATTGCTCGACGCAACGACGTTCGATGAGCTTCGTATCGGCCTGGCCACCGCAGAGGACATCCGCAAGTGGTCCTACGGCGAGGTCAAGAAGCCCGAGACCATCAACTACCGCACGCTGAAGCCCGAGAAGGACGGGCTCTTCGGCGAGCAGATCTTCGGGCCCTCCCGCGACTGGGAGTGCGCCTGCGGCAAGTACAAGCGCGTGCGCTTCAAGGGCATCGTCTGCGAGCGATGCGGCGTGGAGGTCACCAAGAGCTCCGTGCGCCGTGAGCGCATGGGCCACATCGAGCTCGCCGCCCCGGTGACGCACATCTGGTACTTCAAGGGCGTGCCCTCGCGCCTCGGGTACCTGCTCGACATGGCGCCGAAGGACCTCGAGAAGGTCATCTACTTCGCCGCCTACATGGTGATCGACGTCGACGACGAGGGTCGTCACGCCGACATGCCCGGCCTCGAGAACGAGCTCCGGCTCGAGATCAAGACCATCGGCGACCAGCGCGACGCGCGTATCGCGACGCTCATGGCCCGCAAGGAGGAGGAGCTCGCGGCACTCGAGGCCGAGGGCGCCAAGAGCGACCAGCGCAAGCGCGCCGAGGCCGCCGCCGACAAGGAGATGGCCCAGGTCCGCAAGTCGGGCGACGAGCAGATCGCGCACCTCGAGCGCGTGTGGGAGGACTTCCGCACGCTCAAGGTCGGCGACCTCAAGCCCGAGGACTCGGTCTTCCACGAGCTCCAGGACCGCTTCGGCATGTACTTCGACGCCTACATGGGCGCCGAGGCCATCAAGAAGCGCCTCGAGACCTTCGACCTGGCCGCCGAGGCGGAGGACCTGCACCTGCAGATCGCCGAGGGCAAGGGCCAGAAGAAGATCCGCGCGATCAAGCGACTGCGCGTCGTCAACTCGTTCCTCGCGACGGGCACCTCGCCCGCGGCGATGGTGCTCGACGTCGTGCCGGTGATCCCGCCCGAGCTGCGCCCGATGGTGCAGCTCGACGGCGGCCGCTTCGCGACCAGCGACCTCAACGACCTCTACCGTCGTGTGATCAACCGCAACAACCGTCTGCGCCGCCTGCTCGACCTCGGTGCCCCCGAGATCATCGTGAACAACGAGAAGCGGATGCTGCAGGAGGCGGTCGACGCACTGTTCGACAACGGCCGCCGCGGCCGCCCGGTCACGGGTACCGGCAACCGCGCCCTCAAGTCCCTGAGCGACATGCTCAAGGGCAAGCAGGGTCGCTTCCGCCAGAACCTGCTCGGCAAGCGCGTCGACTACTCGGGCCGTTCGGTCATCGTCGTCGGCCCGCAGCTCAAGCTCCACCAGTGCGGTCTGCCCAAGCAGATGGCGCTCGAGCTCTTCAAGCCGTTCGTGATCAAGCGCCTCATCGACCTGAGCCACGCCCAGAACATCAAGGCGGCCAAGCGCATGGTCGAGCGCTCGAACCCGCACGTGTGGGACGTGCTGGAAGAGATCATCCGCGAGCGCCCCGTGCTGCTGAACCGTGCGCCCACGCTGCACCGTCTCGGCATCCAGGCGTTCGAGCCGCAGCTCGTCGAGGGCAAGGCCATCCAGCTCCACCCGCTCGTCTGCGCCGCGTTCAACGCGGACTTCGACGGCGACCAGATGGCCGTGCACCTGCCGCTGTCGGTCGAGGCCCAGGCCGAGGCCCGCATCCTGATGCTCGCCTCGAACAACATCCTGAAGCCGTCGGACGGCCGTCCGGTGACCCTGCCCTCGCAGGACATGATCATCGGCCTGCACCACCTGACGACCGAGAAGCCCGGCGGCGCCGGCGAGGGCCGCGCGTTCTCGTCGATCGCCGAGGCGATCCTCGCGTTCGACCAGAACCGTCCGGGTGCGCACGAGCTCGACCTCGGCGCGAAGGTGAAGATCCGTCTCGACGGCCTCCACTTCGCCGAGGGCGACGAGCCCGAGGGCTTCGAGTCGGGCAAGCCGTTCCTCATGGAGACGACCCTCGGTCGCGCCCTCTTCAACGAGGCGCTCCCGGTGGACTACCCGTACTTCAACCGCCAGGCCGGCAAGGGCCAGATCTCGGAGATCGTCAACGACCTCGCCGAGCGCTACCCGAAGACCGAGGTGGCCGCGACCCTCGACCGCATCAAGGACGCCGGCTTCCGCTGGGCGACCCGTTCGGGCGTCACCGTCGCGCTCTCCGACATCATCACGCCCCCCTCGAAGGGCGAGATCGTCGCGAAGTACGAGAAGCAGGCCGCCAAGGTGCAGTCGCAGTTCGAGAAGGGTCTCACGACCGACCTCGAGCGTCGTCAGGAGCTCATCCAGATCTGGACGAAGGCCACCGACGAGGTCGCCAAGGCCATGCAGGAGAACTTCCCGACCGACAACACCATCAACCGCATGGTCACGTCGGGCGCTCGTGGTAACTGGCTGCAGGTGCGCAACATCGCCGGTATGCGAGGCCTCGTGAACAACCCGAAGGGTGAGATCATCCCTCGCCCGATCATCTCGAGCTACCGCGAGGGCCTCTCGGTCGCCGAGTACTTCATCGCGACGCACGGTGCCCGCAAGGGTCTGGCCGACACGGCCCTCCGTACGGCCGACTCGGGTTACCTCACGCGTCGTCTCGTCGACGTCTCGCAGGACGTCATCATCCGCGAGGACGACTGCGGCACGACCAAGGGCCTCGAGCTCCCGATCGCGACGGTGGATGCCTCGGGCGAGCTCGTCCGCGACCCCAACGTCGAGAACTCGGTGTTCGCGCGGTCGCTCGCGGCCGACGCGGTCGACGCCAAGGGCGAGGTCGTGGCCGAGGCCGGCTCCGACGTCGGCGACGTGCTCATCAACGAGCTCATCGCCGCGGGCGTCGAGTCGATCCGGGTGCGCTCGGTGCTCACCTGCGAGTCGGGCGTCGGCGTCTGCGCGAAGTGCTACGGCCGTTCGCTCGCGACCGGCAAGCTCGTCGACATCGGCGAGGCCGTCGGCATCATCGCGGCCCAGTCGATCGGTGAGCCCGGCACGCAGCTCACGATGCGTACCTTCCACACCGGTGGTTCGGCCTCGGCCGACGACATCACGCAGGGTCTTCCCCGCGTGCAGGAGCTCTTCGAGGCCCGTACCCCCAAGGGTGCGTCGCCCATCGTCGAGGCTCCGGGTCGCATCACGATCGACGAGACCGACAAGCAGCGCAAGGTCATCCTCACGCCCGACAACGGCGACGAGCCGATCACGTACAACGTGCTCAAGCGTTCGACGCTGCTCGTCGAGGACGGCCAGCACGTCGAGCTCGGCCAGCAGCTGATCGTCGGCACCGTCGACCCGAAGGAGGTCCTCCGGGTCAAGGGCGTCCGCGAGGTGCAGAAGCACCTGGTGAACGGCGTGCAGGACGTGTACCGCTCGCAGGGCGTGCCGATCCACGACAAGCACATCGAGGTCATCGTGCGCCAGATGCTGCGCAAGGTCACCGTCGTCGACCACGGCGACACCGAACTGCTGCCCGGTGAGCTCGTCGACCGTTCGAAGTACAACGAGATCAACCGCGCTGCGCTCACCGAGGGCAAGAAGACGGCGTCGGCCCGTCAGGAGGTCATGGGTATCACCAAGGCCTCGCTGGCGACCGAGTCGTGGCTGTCGGCCGCGTCCTTCCAGGAGACGACCCGCGTGCTCACGCAGGCCGCCATGGAGGGCAAGAGCGACCCGCTGGTCGGCCTCAAGGAGAACGTGATCATCGGAAAGCTGATCCCGGCGGGTACGGGCCTCGGCAAGTACCGGAACGTCGCGGTCGAGGCCACGGAGGAGGCGAAGGCGGAGCGCTACCCGAACCGCATCTTCACCGACGACGCGGCCTTCAGCGAGGGCGACCTCAGCTTCGTCGACTTCGACGCGTTCTCGAGCGACGACTTCACGCCCGGCAACTACAGCTGAACCACCCGGTGACCGGCTCGGCGCACAGCGCCGAATCGAGATCCACGAGGGGCCCCGGAGCGATCCGGGGCCCCTCGCCGTACCCGGGCGCGCTCGAGCCGCGTCCGCGCGGCATCCCGGTCGCGCGGGCGGCGATTGTTACAGTGGGCGCACCGCGGGGTACGAGGGTGCCCGGAAGGAGCGCGATCATGAGCAGCACGACGCCCGGATCAGAGCCGCTCGACGGCGACGCCGTGCCCGAGCCCGAGACCCCCGACGAGACGCCCGCGGCCGACGGGGCCGACGCGCCCGAGCCCGCCGTCGACGAACCCGCCGCGGCTGCCGCCGAGACTGCGGCCGACACTGCGGCCGCCGAGCCCGAGGCTCAGGCGCAGCCGGCACCCGACGAGGCACCCGGCACCGACGAGGTCGTCGCCTCCGTCGAGTCGAGCGAGGTCGCCCCGCCGAGCGCCGCCGACTCGCCGGCGACCGCCGAGGCGTCGGGTGAGAATGCCCCGCCCGCCGCCGCGCTCGAGGAACCCGAGCCGACCGCACCCGCCGACACGAGCGCGCTCGACGCCGCCGTGCAGCGGGCGAACGCCGGCCACGAGGCATCCGAGCCCGAGGTCGCCGCAGCGGCCGCCGGGGCCGCAGCATCCGTCGACGCGGAGCCCGACGGGGTCGACGACACCGAGGTCGCCTCGCAGCCCGTCGCCGCAGGCTCCGTCCGTCGCGAGACCTACGTGCCGCCGTCGGCGGCCGCGACGGCGGGGGCGGCGGGCGCGGCGACGCTCGCACCCGAGCCGGCCGAGCCGCTCGCGCCGGCCGGGCAGACCGTCTACGTGCAGGCGCCGACACCGCCGCGGACGAAGGGCAACCGCGCGTTCGGCGTGCTCGTCGCGCTCATCGGCGCCGCGCTGTTCGCGCTGCTCTACGCGGGGATCGCCTACCTGCTGCTGCTCTCGCAGGCGAGCGCCGACGCCGTCAACGACGTGTACGTCGAGCGCTTCCTCACGAAGCCCGTCTACTGGGTGCCGATCGCCGCGTTCTTCGTCGGGTTCGCCCTGCTCGCGGCGATCGTCAACCGCGGGCGCTGGTGGGCGTACGTGGTGTTCGGCGTGCTCGTCGGCGCACTCGTCTACTTCTCGTACATCGGCGGCGCGCTGCTCACGGTCGAGGCGTGGACGCTCACGTTCGACCAGGCGGCCGAGTTCGTCTCGCAGCGCTGGCTCGACCCCTTCGCGATCGTCGCGGCGGTGGTCGCACGCGAGATCCCGATCTGGCTCGGCGGCTGGATCGCCGCGCGCGGTCGCACGGTCACCGAGCGCAACCGGCTCGCCCTCGAGGCCTACGACCGCGAGCTGGCGGCGGGGCCGCAGCCGCGACCCTGACCCGCGCGGCCCGACCGCCGGCGGCCTGTGCAGAACGCGCGGGCCGAGCCGGTGCCGCCGGGTACGCTCGATGATCGGGGATGGTGACCCCTCCCCATCGACAGCGCGCCCGACATCGGGTTGGGTAGCAGCTTGGACCGCCCTGCCACCCTGCCGACCCGAGGAGCCACGTGAGCGTCACGATGCAGACCGACGACGAGCCGACGCCGGGGCTGCGACCCGACGGCCGGCCCGACCCGGCCTACGCGGCTTCGCTCGGGCTCGTCGCCGCGCCGCTCGGTCGTCGCGCCGGGGCGTTCGCACTCGACGCCGCCATCTGGGTGCTGCTCGCGACGCCGACGGTGATCGGGCTGGTGCTCCTGTCCGGGGAGATCGCCGGCGCGGGCGGCGATGCGGCGAAGCTCGGTGCCGCGGCCACCGGACCGCTCATCGCGATCGCGGTGGGCCAGGCGCTCGTGCTCGTCTTCGGCCTCGTGCAGCTCGTGCTGCACGGTCGGCTCGGGGTGACGGTCGGCAAGGCCGCCGCCGGCATCCGCTCGGTGAGCGCGCGCGACTTCGGCCCGGCCGGCTTCTGGCGCGTCGCGCTCAGGGCCCTCGTGCTCTGGGGCAGCGAGATCGTGCTGCCCCTCATCGGCCCGGCGATCATGTTCTCGTCGTCGGCGTGGGACTCGGAGCGGCGCAGCCGTTCGTGGCTCGACAAAGTGGGCGGATGCTACGCGGTCGACGCGCGGCACGGGCTCGACCCGTTCGACGCCAAGGCGATGCGGCACGCTCGCCGCGTCGTCGCCGCGGGCCCGGCGGTCGAGGCGGTCCGGCTCCCGTCGCTCGCGAGCGATCGTCCGCCCGGCGAGGTGTTCCACATCCCCGCCGAGCGATCGAGCTCCGGGGTCGTGTCTCCGGGTGCGCCCGGGCCGGGGGAGTGGACGCCGCCGCCCGTCGGCGCGCCGGCGCCCGCACCAGCCGTTCCCGCGGGGCAGGCTCCGGCCCCCGCGGCGGCCCAGCTTCCGCCGGCACCCGCCGTCGCGCCCGAACCGGCCGGCCGGCGCGCTCCGGTCGGCCCGCCCCCCGGGCTGCTGCCCGCGGCCCCGCCGGCGGCACCCCCGACCCCGATCCCGACGGCGGCCGTCGCCGCGACGCCGGCCGCACGGGTGTCGCCACCCGCGGCCGCAGGGCGGATCGTGCTCCGGTTCGACGACGGCACCGCCGTCGAGGCATCCGAGTTCGGGCTCCTCGGCCGCGCCCCCGAGGCCGCCGCGGGCACGCCCGCCCAGCTCGTGCCGGTCGCCGACCCGTCGAAGCGCATCTCGAAGGTCCACGCCGAGTTCGGTGCGAACGCCGCCGGCTTCTGGATCGCCGATCGCGGCTCGACGAACGGCACCGAGGTGCGTCTGCCGGGCGAGCCCGCCCGGCCGCTGCCCGCGGGCGTCCGCACGCCGCTGCCGACCGGCTCGGTCGTGGTGCTCGGCGGCCGCAGCTTCACCATCACGAGCGAGCCCGGAAGGTAAGGCATGAAGCTCAAACTCGGACTCCGCCGGCAGCAGGGCGCACCGGTCGACCTCGTCATCACGGCCGACGCGACCGCCACCGTCGGCGACGTCGCGCGGGCGATCGCGACCAACGACCCGACGACGCCGCTCATCGGCGCCGCGTCGGGCGTGACGCTCGCGGTCGCGCCGCCGACCTCCTCCGAGCCCGTCGTGCTCGACCCGCAGGTGCTCATCGGCGACGCGCCGATCGGTTCGGGCTTCAACGCGGCCGTCGTCGCGCACGCGCCGCGGCCGAGCGGCGCCGCGGCCGAGGCCGTCGCGATCATGCGCGTGCACAGCGGCGCCGACGCGGGGCGCGAGTTCGGCCTGCCGCGCGGCGCGTCGGTGATCGGCCGCGCCGCCGACGCCGACCTCGTGCTCGCCGACTCGCTCGTCTCGAAGCGGCACGCCCGCATCGAGGTCGACCACTCGATCGAGCTCGTCGACCTCAACTCGGCGAACGGACTCCTGGTCGACGGAGGCCTCGTGCAGCGCGTGCGCGTGATCCCCGGGCAGATCATCACGATCGGCGGCACCGACGTGTCGTTCGACCTCGGCACGAGCGCGGCCGACGCGCCCGACGCATCGGTGCTCGAGCGCGGCGGCGCGCTCATGTTCAACCGCTCGCCGAGGGTCGAGATCCGTTATCCGGGCACGGAGCACCGCCACCCCGTGATCCCGTCGGAGGCCGAGCCGCGGCTGTTC
Organism: Agromyces cucurbitae; assembly: GCF_058349945.1. Lineage (NCBI taxonomy): Bacteria > Bacillati > Actinomycetota > Actinomycetes > Micrococcales > Microbacteriaceae > Agromyces > Agromyces cucurbitae. The sequence goes on from NZ_JBYRES010000002.1 coordinate 711,107, forward strand.
CCGTGGCCCATGATCATGGCGCCCGTGCTGCTCGGATTCGCGATGTACGCGATGACCCAGCGCGTCACGTCGCTCATCATCGTCGTCATGTCGCCGCTCATGATGCTCGGCAACTTCATCGGCCAGCGCACGCAGCAGGGCAAGAAGCTGCGGCTCGAGATCGAGACCTTCGAGACGCAGATCGAAGACCTCGAAGAGAAGCTGCGCACCGAGACCGTCGTCGAGCGCGAGCGCCGGCACGGCGAGGCGCCGGCGGTGGCGCGCGTCTACGAGCAGGCGATGCGGCTCGGGCCGCTGCTCTGGACGCGACGGCCCGAGCACTGGAACTTCCTCGGCCTCCGGCTCGGCGTCGGCCGGGCCCGCAGCCGCAACACGATCGCCGAGTCGAACGACGCGCGCGGCATCGCCCGGTATGCGAAGCAGGTCGACATCCTGCGCGACCGCCACGCCCTCATCGACGACGTGCCGCTCATCGAGCTGCTGCCGAGCTCGGGTGCGATCGGCATCGCCGGCCCGCGCCACCTCGCCGCCGACGTGCTGCGCGGCCTCGGCGTGCAGCTGTTCGGCCTGCACGCGCCCAACGAGCTCATCACGACGGCGATCGTCGACCCCGCGTGGGCGAAGGAGCTCGAGTGGATGAAGTGGCTCCCGCACACGACGAGTCCCCGCTCGCCGTTCGCCGAGATGGCCCTCGCCGACAGCCAGTCGGCCGGTACCGCGCTGCTCAACGGCCTCGAGGAGTCGATCCTCGCGCGGCTCTCGGGCCAGCCCGGACGCCGCGGACCGCTGCGCCTGCCCGACACTTCGATGGAGCGGGGCGCGAAGGTCGGCGAGGAGATCGGTGCCGACCGCGGCGCCGTCGCCGACCTCGCGCTCGTGCTCATCGCCTCGAACGACGCGCCGGTCGACCGGCCCCGGCTCACCCAGCTCATCGAGCGGGGCGCCGACGTGGGCGTCTACACGATCTTCCTCGCCCCGACGGTCGAGTCGCTGCCGGCCGCGTGCCGTACCTACATCGACGCGAGCGAGGGACTCGACAAGGCCAAGGTCGGCTACGTGCGCGCGGGCGAGTACTACGAGAACGTCGCCGTCGAGGGCGTCTCGAACCAGTACGCCGAGGTGTTCGCGAAGCGGCTCGCCCCGGTCGCCGACTCGAGCTCGGTCACGGCCGACTCCTCCGACCTGCCCCGCAGCGTCTCGTTCCTGAAGCTCATCGGCACCGAGCTCGCGGCGCAGTCGCAGGCGGTCGTCGAGCGGTGGCGCCAGAACAACTCGGTGCTCGACCGCACCCGCGGACCGCGACCCCGCCTGAAGCGCGCGGGCACCCTCAAGGCGTACATCGGCCAGGGCAGCCCCGACGCGATGTCGCTCGACCTCCGCACCCAGGGCCCGCACGCCCTGGTCGGCGGCACGACGGGCTCCGGCAAGAGCGAGTTCCTGCAGGCGTGGGTGCTCGGCATGGCGGCCGAGTACAGCCCCGACCGCGTCACCTTCCTCTTCGTCGACTACAAGGGCGGCTCGGCGTTCGCCGACTGCGTCGAGCTGCCGCACTGCGTGGGCCTCGTCACCGACCTGAGCCCGCACCTCGTGCGTCGTGCGCTCACCTCGCTGCGGGCCGAGCTGCACCACCGCGAGCACCTCTTCAACCGCAAGAAGGCGAAAGACCTGCTCGAGCTCGAGAAGCGCCAGGACCCCGAGACGCCGCCGGCCCTCGTGCTCGTGATCGACGAGTTCGCCGCACTCGCGGGCGAGGTGCCCGAGTTCGTCGACGGCGTCGTCGACATCGCCCAGCGCGGGCGTTCGCTCGGCATCCACCTGATCATGGCGACGCAGCGCCCGGCGGGCGTCATCAAAGACAACCTGCGCGCCAACACGAACCTGCGCGTCGCCCTGCGCATGGCCGACGAGTCCGACTCGAACGACGTCGTCGGCGACCCCGTCGCGGGCACGTTCGACCCGTCGATCCCCGGTCGCGGCATCGCGAAGACCGGCCCCGGCCGGCTCGTGCCGTTCCAGTCGGGCTACGCGGGCGGGTGGACGACCGACGAGCCCGAGCAGGCCCAGGTCAAGGTCGCCGAGCTGCGATTCGGCTCGATCACGCTTTGGGAGTCCGACAACGAACACGACTCCGACACGCACGACGACGACCTCGGCCCCAACGACCAGAAGCGCCTCGTCGCGACGCTCGTCTCGGCGGCGGGCGAGAGCGCGATCCCCGCGCCGCGGCGGCCGTGGCTCGACGAGCTCGCGACGACCGTCGACCTCGCGCGGCTCCCGCTCGAGGGCGACGCGCGCATTCCGCTCGGGCTCGCCGACATCCCCGAGCGGCAGCTGCAGGAGGCCGTCTACTTCGAGCCCGACACCGACGGGCACCTGCTCGTCTACGGCACGAGCGGCGCCGGCAAGACCACCGTGCTGCGCAGCATGGCCATCGCCGCGGGCGCCCGGCCAGACCGCGGCCGAGTGCACGTCTACGGACTCGACTTCGGCACTGGCTCGCTGCGGTCGATCGAGTCGCTGCCCCAGGTCGGCTCGGTCGTGGCGGGCGACGACGCCGAGCGCGTGCAGCGCCTGCTGCGCACCCTCCGCGGCATGCTCGACGACCGTGCGAAGCGGTTCTCCGACGTGAACGCCGCGAACCTCACGGAGTATCGCTCGATCACCGGTCGCGACGAGCCGCGCGTGCTCGTGCTCATCGACGGCTTCGGCACCTTCAAGCAGGAGTGGGAGGGCACCTCGGCGCGCGCGCCGTACTACGCGGTCTTCATGCGCATGCTCGGCGAGGGCCGGCCGCTCGGCATCCACGCGATCGCGACGGCCGACCGGTACGGGGCCGTGCCCACCGCGGTGAGCGCGAACGTCACCCGCCGCGTCGTGCTGCGCCTCTCCGACGAGGGCTCGTACTCGATCCTCGGCGCACCGAAGGACGTGCTCAACGAGCGCAGCGCACCGGGCCGCGCGATCGTCGACGGCTTCGAGACGCAGATCGCCGTGCTCGGCGGCACCACGAACGTAGCCGAGCAGACCCAGGCGATGGAGGCGTTCGCCGCCGAACTGCGTGCGCGCGGCGCCGCACAGGCGCCCGAGATCGGTGCGCTTCCGACCGAGCTGCGCTTCGACGATCTGCCCGACCGGGTCGGCGACCTGCCGGTCATCGGCGTCGCCGACGACGTGCTCGGGCCCAAGGGGTTCGAGCCCATCGGCACCTTCGTCGTCGCGGGCCCGCCGCAGAGCGGCAAGTCGAACGCGCTGCGGGCGCTCGTCTCGACGATCGCGCGGTTCGACCCCGCGACCGAGTTCTTCCACTTCGGCGGCCGCCGGGCCGTGCTGCGCGACTTCCGCGAGTGGCGGCGCACGGCCTCGTCCATCGAGGACGCGCGGGCGCTCGCGAAGGAGCTGAAGGAGCTCGTCGCCGACGAGTCGATCACGAAGCGCATCATGATCGTCGTCGAGAACATCACCGAGTTCGGCGACACCGACGCCGAGCGTCCGCTCAAGGAGCTCTTCCAGGCGGTCAACCGCAGCGAGCACTTCCTCGTCGGCGACGGCGACGTCTCGCAGCTCTCGAGCGGCTACGGCCTCGTGGGCGAGCTCAAGGCCGGCCGTCGCGGCATCGCGCTGCGCCCCGAGACCTACGACGGCGACTCGCTGTTCAAGGTGCCGTTCCCGAAGGTCGCCCGGCACGAGTTCCCCGCCGGCCGCGGCATCTTCGTCGAGAACGGCCGGTTCGTCACCGTGCAGCTGCCGCTCGTCGAGGGCTGAGCGGGCGCGACATGGCGAACGAGAACGAGCAGGATGCCGCGACGGGCGTGCCGTGGGTCGAGGTCGTCGGCCGGGTCGAGCCTGCGGCCACGGCGATCGCGGAGGTGGGCGACGCGGGCGAGAACCGGCGCCGCGCCGTGCGGGCCTACGCGGAGGGAGACGCGATCGACGGGCCCGGTCTCGTGACGATCATGCTCGGACTGCAGCGCGAGGCGGCGGGCGGCGCGTTGCAGCCGGCCGTCGCGGCGCTCGCCGAGCACGACGCCGAGGCCAGGGTCGCGGCGAACCGGCGCGCCGACGAGGCGTTCGTGGGCGGGCTCGAACGCTCGGGATCCGGCAGTGCGCGCCGCGCGCCGCTGTGGCCGCTCGTCGTCGCGATCCTCGCGGCGATCTGCGGGCCGGTGCTCGCCTTCCCCTCCCGCGACGGCGGATTCCTGCTCGACGCGGAGCCTGCGGCACTCTGGGGCGGTGCGCTGTCGCTCGCGGCGGCGGTCTGGATGGCCTTCGTCGAACCGAAGCGCCGCAATCTGCTCGCGCAGCACTTCCCACCCGCGCTGTTGATGGGGTTCGCCGTGCTCGACGCCCTCGGTCTCGTCTCGCTCTGGTGGAACGTGGCGACGGAGTGGTGGTGGGTCACCGCCCCGATCGTGATCGGCTCGATCATGTTCGTCGTCGCGATCGTGCTCATGCTGCGCGCCTTCGTCGAGTTCCGCGCCTGGCGCCGCGTGCACCTGCCCGACGCGATCGCGGGCGCCGAGCGCGCGCTCGCCGACGCGTCGGCCGACGCCGACCGGATCGATCGGGAGTCGCTCGCGTCGCTCCGTGCGATTCTCGCGGGGGAGTCCGACGCCGAGGCGCTCGTACGCCGTGCGGCGGTCGTCGACGGCGTCGGTGTGCTCTACCTCCGCCGGCTGCTGGACGACGAGACCGCGGAGGAGTGCCTGCGCGAGGGGCTCTGCTGACCCGTCGGGCCGGCGGCGGCATGGGGAGTGCTCCCCATTCACCCCGGATCGACCCAGCGGTTAGTCTCATGGAGGTCGCTCGATCGGGTGACAGGGCTTTTCAAACGGATCGGATGTGATCATGGCTGATTTCAAGGCGTCGTACGGTGAGATGGAGTCGATGGCGGGCCGTCTCGACACGGGTCGTGAGGAGATCGGCGACGTGCTGCGTCGCCTGAAGGACGATGTCGACCGTCTGCTCGGTGACGACTTCAAGACGCAGCACGCGTCGGGCAAGTTCGGTGAGGGGTACACCGAGCTGACCACGGGTCTGGAGAAGGCGATCGAGGGCATCAGCGACATGGGCGAGTCCCTGCGCAAGATGATGCAGGCCATCAAGGACACCGACCAGGCCCTCGCCGGCAACTGATCGCACCACGCGCACTCACGAAGGGAAGCGGCGTCGCCGCTTCCCTTCGTCGTCTCCACGGCCGAACGCGTGCGATGCTGGACGGCATGAGACTCGAGATCGACGCACCGAACGCCTCCTGGGTACGGGTGCCGGCCGGCGACTCCGACGGCGACGGTGCCGCGGCGTGGGCCGACGACGTCGTCGCCGGATTCCGGCAGCGCCACCCCGACGCCACGGCCGAGCGCCTCGCCGCCGTGCGCGCACTCGCCCTTCAGGCGCCGTCCCGCGTCCTGCCCGGCGCCGCGGCGGGCCTGCTGTACCTGCCCGGCCCGGGGGCCGTCGGCCTGATCGCGAGCATCGGCGTCACCGACCCCAAGCCGATCGAGGGGTCGCTCGTCAAGGCGCTCCTCGGCGACGCGGAGCTCGACGGACGCCCCGTGGTCGACCCCATCGACGTGACCGGGCTCGGCTCGGGCATCGCCGTCCGGTGCCGGTTCGCGCCGCAGCCAGGCCTCCGTCCGGCGGCCGGCCTCGCCTACCTCCTGCAGGGCGAGCAGGCGACCGTGCGGGTCATGGTCAGCCCCGCGCCCGAGGAGCTCGTCGCCCACGCGGCGCCGTCGCTCGAGGCGATCGTGCGCTCGTTGCGCGTCGTCGACTGAGCCCGGCGACCCGGCCCGGCGACGTGCGAGGCGATGGGGCGTAGCCTCGGAAGATGGCCGACGACGAACTCCGCACCCGCAACGCCTGGGTCGTCGCGAGCTTCGCGGCCGCCCTCGACCTCGCGCTCGTCGTCTGCGGGTTCGGGTTCGTGAGCCTCCTCGCCGACATCGAGGTCGTCGGCGACCCGGCGGTCGGCGTCTTCGTCGCGCCGGCGGCGGTCGCGGCATCCGTGGCCGCCGTGTTCGTCACCCTCGGCGTGCGGCTCCGCCACCCCGAGCGCATGGCCGCGACGGTCGTCATCGCGGCGGTGGTCGCCTGGCTCGCGTTCGTCGTGGTCGCGACCGCGGCCCGCCTGCTCGGTTCGGCCGACGCGCCGGGGGAGAGCCTGCGCTTCGGCCTCGTGCTCGGGCTCGGCTGGTTCGGTCTGCTCGTACCGGTCTGCGCGTTCGTCACCGCCGCGTTCGCGGTCCTCGTCGCGCGCGGCCGGCAGGGCGGCATGGAACGCCCGCGCTGGCCGTGGGAGCACGACGACGAGCGATGACGGGATGCCTCGCGAGGCGCGCCGGTCGCCCGCGAGGTGACCACGGGCGCGCCGTGCGCAGTATCGTGAACCCGATGGAGGGTTCGGTCGAGGCGCGCGTGAGCCACGAGGTCGACCGCTGGCTGCAATGGCTGCCGCGGTGGCGGCCGGGCACCCACCGCGCCCGCGTCAGGCTCTGCCAGCGATGCTTCGGGTCGCCGATCATCGCGGCCGCGGGCCTCGACGTCGACGTGCCGCACCCCGTGCAGCACGCCTTCTCGATGCGCATGAAGGGCATCATCGACGACGCCGTCGACGACTACACGGCGCGCAACCTGCCGATGCTGCACCGCGAGATCCGCCTCGCCGAGGAGCGCAAGGCCAGGCGCCCGTACCGGGCGGGGGAGGGACTCGACCCCGAGTACCTCGGGCTCGAGCTCGACCCCGAGCCGGTGCCCGACCAGCCGTTCCTCTTCACGCTCGGCGGGCTCGAGGCCTCGGCCGCGGCCGAGGCGAACGAGCCCGCGCCCCGGCCCTTCACGCCCGAGGAGAAGGAGGCGCTCCGCGAAGAGGTGCGCCTCGCCGACGAGTTCGCGAAGCAGCTCGGCCGGCGAATCTGCGTCGAGCTCGCCCAGCACCGCTACCGCATCGGCAACGCGATCGAGCGGCTCGTCGAGCCGCAGGTCGCCGACATGCTCGCCGACCTCGATCGCGAGCTCGACGCGCCGGGCTGGACCGGCGGGCCCGCCTGACCCGATCGAGCGGAGCGCGGGGTCGCGGGCCGTGCCGTCCGGCACCGAACCGACCGTCATTTGACCGCGAGGTTACGCGGCATTACCATTGATCGGGTGTGCGCGTTCACGCGTGCACATTCGGGTGCCCGCGGAGTTCCGCGGCTCACCCCCACGGCATACCCACCACCGAGGCTCCGCAGTTCTGCGGCGCCGGCGGGTCTGATGTGAAATCCATCATCGCTGTCACCGTGCAGCACAACAAGGAGAAGCAGTGCCAACCATTCAGCAGTTGGTCCGCAAGGGTCGCTCGCCGAAGGTCACCAAGACCAAGGCTCCCGCCCTGAAGGCCAACCCCCAGCAGCGCGGCGTGTGCACGCGTGTGTACACCACCACCCCGAAGAAGCCGAACTCGGCGCTCCGCAAGGTCGCCCGTGTGAAGCTCTCGAACGGCACCGAGGTCACGGCCTACATCCCCGGTGAGGGCCACAACCTGCAGGAGCACTCGATGGTGCTCGTCCGCGGCGGTCGTGTGAAGGACCTCCCGGGTGTCCGCTACAAGATCATCCGCGGTGCGCTCGACACGCAGGCCGTGAAGAACCGCAAGCAGGCTCGTAGCCGCTACGGCGCGAAGATGGAGAAGAAGTAATGCCTCGCAAGGGTCCCGCTCCGAAGCGCCCCGTCGTCGCCGACCCGGTGTACGGCTCGCCGGTCGTCAGCCAGCTCGTCAACAAGATCCTGATCGACGGCAAGAAGGACCTCGCCCAGCGCATCGTCTACGAGGCGCTCGAGAACGTCGCCGCCAAGTCGGGCCAGGACGCGGTCGCCACCCTCAAGAAGGCGCTCGACAACGTGCGCCCCACGCTCGAGGTGCGCTCGCGCCGCGTCGGCGGCTCGACCTACCAGGTCCCCGTCGAGGTCAAGCCCCACCGCGCGAACACCCTGGCGCTCCGCTGGCTCACCAGCTACGCCAAGGCTCGCCGCGAGAAGACCATGACCGAGCGTCTCACCAACGAGATCCTCGACGCCTCGAACGGCCTCGGTGCCGCGGTCAAGCGCCGCGAAGACACGCACAAGATGGCCGAGTCGAACCGCGCGTTCGCCCACTACCGCTGGTAGTCGGGCCGGGTGGATGCCGCGGCGCGAGCCGCGGCATCCGCCCTCCCTCACACTTCCGTTCCTGAACCTTCCGGAGGAACCCCCGTGGCACAAGACGTGCTCACCGACCTGAGCAAGGTCCGCAACATCGGCATCATGGCGCACATCGATGCCGGCAAGACCACCACCACCGAGCGCATCCTGTTCTACACGGGCGTCAACCACAAGCTCGGCGAGACGCACGACGGTGCCTCGACGACCGACTGGATGGAGCAGGAGAAGGAGCGCGGCATCACGATCACGTCCGCCGCGGTCACCTGCTTCTGGAACAAGAACCAGATCAACATCATCGACACCCCCGGCCACGTGGACTTCACGGTCGAGGTCGAGCGCTCGCTCCGCGTGCTCGACGGCGCAGTCGCTGTCTTCGACGGCAAGGAGGGCGTCGAGCCCCAGTCCGAGACGGTGTGGCGTCAGGCCGACAAGTACAACGTGCCGCGCATCTGCTTCGTCAACAAGATGGACAAGCTCGGTGCCGACTTCTACTTCACGGTCGACACGATCGTCTCGCGCCTCGGCGCGAAGCCGCTCGTGCTGCAGCTCCCGATCGGCGCCGAGAACGACTTCATCGGCGTCGTCGACCTCATCGAGATGCGCGCCCTCGTGTGGCCCGGCGACGCCAAGGGCGACGTGACCATGGGCGCCAAGTACGAGGTCCAGGAGATCCCCGCCGACCTCAAGGAGAAGGCCGACGAGTACCGCCAGGTGCTGCTCGAGACCGTCGCCGAGACCGACGACGCGCTGCTCGAGAAGTTCTTCGGCGGCGAAGAGCTCACAATCGCCGAGATCAAGGGCGCCATCCGCAAGATGGTCGTCAACTCCGAGATCTACCCCGTGCTGTGCGGCTCGGCGTTCAAGAACCGCGGCGTGCAGCCGATGCTCGACGCGGTCATCGACTACCTGCCGTCGCCGCTCGACGTGCCCGCCATCGAGGGCCGCAACCCGCGCAACGAGGAAGAGATCATCGAGCGTCACCCCGACGCCAACGACCCCTTCGCCGCGCTCGCGTTCAAGGTCGCGGTGCACCCCTTCTTCGGTCGCCTCACCTACGTGCGCGTCTACTCGGGTCACCTCGACTCGGGTGCCCAGGTCGTCAACTCGACCAAGGGCAAGAAGGAGCGCATCGGCAAGATCTTCCAGATGCACGCCAACAAGGAGAACCCGGTCGACTCGGTCACCGCGGGCAACATCTACGCCGTCATCGGCCTCAAGGACACGACCACGGGCGACACGCTGTGCGACCCCGACAACCAGGTCGTCCTCGAGTCGATGACGTTCCCCGAGCCCGTCATCGAGGTCGCCATCGAGCCGAAGACCAAGGCCGACCAGGAGAAGCTGGGCACCGCGATCCAGAAGCTCGCCGAAGAGGACCCGACGTTCCGCACCGAGCTCAACCCCGAGACCGGCCAGACCGTCATCAAGGGCATGGGCGAGCTGCACCTCGACATCCTCGTCGACCGCATGAAGCGGGAGTTCAAGGTCGAGGCGAACGTGGGCAAGCCGCAGGTCGCCTACCGCGAGACGATCCGTCGCGCGGTCGAGCGCCACGACTACACCCACAAGAAGCAGACGGGTGGTTCGGGCCAGTTCGCGAAGATCCAGTTCGCGCTGGAGCCGCTCGAGGTCGAGGGCGACAAGACCTACGAGTTCTCGAACGAGGTCACGGGTGGTCGCATCCCCCGCGAGTACATCCCCTCGGTCGACGCGGGCTTCCAGGACGCCATGCAGTACGGCGTGCTCGCCGGCTTCCCGATGGTGGGCGTCAAGGCGCGCCTCATCGACGGTGCCGCCCACGACGTCGACTCCTCGGAGATGGCGTTCAAGATCGCCGGCTCGATGGGCTTCAAGGAGGCCGCTCGGAAGGCGAACCCCGTCCTGCTCGAACCGCTGATGAGCGTCGAGGTCCGTACTCCCGAGGAGTACATGGGCGACGTCATCGGCGACCTGAACTCGCGCCGCGGCCAGATCCAGTCCATGGAGGACGCCGCCGGTGTGAAGGTCGTGCGTGCGCACGTCCCGCTCTCGGAGATGTTCGGCTACATCGGCGACCTGCGGTCGAAGACCTCGGGCCGCGCCGTGTACTCGATGGAGTTCGAGAGCTACGCGGAGGTCCCGAAGGCTGTCGCCGACGAGATCGTCCAGAAGAACAAGGGCGAATAGTCCCTGCCCGCACGAACCTTCCGGTTCGCGTAACATAACAACACAACCCCCGTAGCACGCCGGTCGCAATCCAGCGCCCGGAGTTCCTACACGAGTCCTGAGGAGGACCCACAGTGGCTAAGGCCAAGTTCGAGCGGACCAAGCCGCACGTCAACATCGGTACGATCGGTCACGTCGACCACGGCAAGACGACGCTCACCGCCGCGATCTCGAAGGTGCTCGCCGACAAGTACCCGTCGGCCACCAACGTGCAGCGCGACTTCGCGTCGATCGACTCGGCTCCCGAAGAGCGTCAGCGCGGTATCACGATCAACATCTCGCACGTCGAGTACGAGACGCCGAAGCGCCACTACGCGCACGTCGACGCCCCGGGTCACGCCGACTACATCAAGAACATGATCACCGGTGCGGCTCAGATGGACGGCGCGATCCTCGTGGTCGCGGCGACCGACGGCCCGATGGCCCAGACCCGCGAGCACGTCCTGCTCGCCAAGCAGGTCGGCGTGCCGTACCTGCTCGTCGCCCTCAACAAGGCCGACATGGTCGACGACGAGGAGATCCTGGAGCTCGTCGAGCTCGAGGTCTCGGAGCTGCTCGCCAGCCAGGGCTTCGCCGAGGACGCTCCGGTCGTCCGCGTCTCGGGCCTCAAGGCGCTCGAGGGCGACGAGAAGTGGGTCCAGTCGATCCTCGACCTCATGGAGGCCGTCGACAACAACATCCCCGACCCGGTGCGCGACAAGGACAAGCCGTTCCTCATGCCGATCGAGGACGTCTTCACCATCACCGGCCGTGGCACGGTCGTCACGGGCCGCGCCGAGCGCGGCACGCTGAAGATCAACTCCGAGGTCGAGATCGTCGGCATCCGCCCGACGCAGAAGACCACGGTCACCGGTATCGAGATGTTCCACAAGCAGCTCGACGAGGCATGGGCCGGCGAGAACTGCGGTCTCCTGCTCCGCGGCACCAAGCGCGAGGACGTCGAGCGCGGCCAGGTCGTCGTGCAGCCGGGCTCGGTCACCCCCCACACCAACTTCGAGGGCACTGCCTACATCCTCTCGAAGGACGAGGGCGGCCGTCACAACCCGTTCTACGCGAACTACCGTCCGCAGTTCTACTTCCGCACCACCGACGTCACCGGCGTCATCACGCTGCCCGAGGGCACCGAGATGGTCATGCCCGGCGACACCACCGACATGACGGTCGAGCTCATCCAGCCGATCGCCATGGAGGAGGGCCTCGGCTTCGCCATCCGCGAGGGTGGCCGCACCGTCGGCGCCGGTACCGTCACGAAGATCATCAAGTAATCTTCGCGATCGCGACCTGAAGGGGGTCGGGCTTCCACATCGGGGGCCCGGCCCCCTTCGTCGTACCCGGCGGGACAGGGGCGGCGACGGACACTCCGGGCTGGAGGCCGGGTCCCCGTTCGTCGTACGCTGGGAGGCGATGGGCGGTTCCCCCACCCTCCTCGAACGATCTGCGGTACGCCCCGAGATCCAGGCTCTCCGGGCCGTAGCGGTGGGTTCTGTCGTGCTCCATCACGGCTGGCCCGCCGTCGCGCCGGCCGGCTACATGGGCGTCGACGTCTTCTTCGTCGTCTCCGGGTTCCTCATCACGGGCCTCCTGATGCGGGAGGCCGAGCGGACCGGTCGCATCTCGCTGCGCGACTTCTACCTGCGCCGTGCGCGGCGGATCCTGCCGGCCGCCCTCGCCACCCTCGCCGCGGTCTCGGCCATGACCCTGCTCGTCGTCCCGCAGCGCGAGTGGCGCCAGTGGTTCCGCGAGATCGTGGCGTCGGCGCTCTACTACGAGAACTGGCAGCTCGCGGTCGACTCGCAGATCCCGCGGCGCGCCGACCTCGAGTCGACCCCCGTGCAGCACTTCTGGTCGCTGTCGGTCGAGGAGCAGTTCTACCTGTTCTGGCCCCTGCTGCTCATCGCGGCGCTGTGGTTCGCGGCACGGCGCAGCGCGGGCTCGACGACGGTCGTGCTGACCCTCCTCTCGGCGGTGACGGTCGCGTCGTTCGTGCACTCCGTCGTGCTCACCGCGCAGGACGCGAACCTCGCCTACTTCTCGACGTTCGCGCGAACGTGGGAGTTCGGCATCGGCGGCATCCTCGCCATCGCGAGCCGGGCGCCGCTCACCGGCCGAGCCGGGCTGCGCGCCGCGGTCTCGTGGGCGGGGCTCGCCCTCATCGCCGTGCCGATCGTGACGTTCCGCTCGCCCGACGTGTTCCCGGGCCTCGTCGTGCTCGTGCCGGTGGTCGGGACCCTCGCGGTCATCTGGGCGGGCATGCCCGAGGTCGCCTGGTCGCCCGCGCGCGTCGCCGGGCTGCGGCCGGTGCAGTGGATGGGCGACGTGTCGTACTCGCTCTACCTCTGGCACTGGCCGATCTTCATGTTCGTGCCGTACCTGACCGGCATGCCCAGCCCGCCGTGGCTCATGGCGATGCTCGTCGTGCTCTCGTTCGTGGTCGCGGGGCTCTCGAAGCGCTACATCGAGGACCCGTTCCGGCACGGCCGCCACGGGCTGCGGCTGCGCCCCGTGTTCCTGCTGTCGGGCCTCGCGGGGCTCGTCGTCGTGATCGTCGGGGCGGGCATCGTCGCCCCGGGCATGGCCGCCGAGCGGCCGGCCGCGTGCGAGCGGGAGTGACGGGGTCCGGGAGGGATCCGCTCAGCGCATCTCGGTGCCGTCGATCACGGTGTGCACGTCGATCGCGCCCTCGACGCTGCGGCCGACCGTGCACGCCCGCTCGATCGAGCGCACCATGATGTCGAGGAGCTTGTCGCGCTCGGCCGGCTCGAGCCCCGACAGGTCGAGCAGCAGCTCCTCGCCGATCCGCTCGTAGCGGTTGGATGCCTCCTCCGACTGTCCGTGCGCCCAGACCGTGAGCTCGGCGTCGTCGCCGAGCCGGCGCGTCATCGGCCGGTCGACCGAGAGGCCGACGCAGCCGGCGAGGGCCAGTTTCAGGAGCTCGCCGGGGGAGAAGTGCTCGCCCTCGACATCGAGGCCGCCGATCGCGACCGTCGCACCTCGCGCGTTGCGACCGACGTAGCGACGCGTGCCCACCCGGGTCGCCGAGACGCTGCCCGGACCTTCGTTCGAACTCGGCTGCGGCATGGTCTCGGGCATGGGCCCCTCCTCGGTCTCGCGGGTGTCCCTCCATCATGACGGAGCGCGCGCACGAGGCATCCGGTTCGCGGCACGACCCGCGCGATCAGCGGCGAAACTGCGGGCTCGCTGGGAGTCGGGCGGCCGCGACACGCCCGGGTTGCACGGACCCGTCGAGTATGGCAAACTCGTTGAGTTCAACATTTCGAACGCGTGCCCTCGTGCGCGCGTTCGAATCACTGTCAGGCAGTGCATAACCACCCGGTGCTTCCGGGGTCAGGTTAGGCCGCAGGCAGGAGAACACACAACCGACAACCACACGCCCGGGGCGACCCGTGCGCGTGCGCGCCGGTTGGGGCTCGAAGGTCGAGCGTGTCGAGAGCACCGCCCCGGGTGACCGGGCGGGTGGTTTCGACAGGCTCGATCACCGGCCTTTGACAGAAGAACAGTGGTGCTTCACACGGAGTGACTACGCGGCGTCCGATGCCCTCGGAAGGGGTAAGACGCCTTGACAGAGAGAGAGTCAGCAATGGCGGGACAGAAGATCCGCATTCGACTGAAGTCGTATGACCACGAGGTCATCGACACCTCGGCGCGCAAGATCGTCGACACGGTGACCCGCGCGGGCGCCACGGTCGTCGGCCCCGTGCCGCTTCCGACGGAGAAGAACGTGGTGTGCGTCATCCGCTCGCCCCACAAGTACAAGGACAGCCGCGAGCACTTCGAGATGCGCACCCACAAGCGTCTCATCGACATCGTGGACCCGACGCCCAAGGCCGTCGACTCGCTCATGCGTCTCGACCTCCCGGCCGACGTCAACATCGAGATCAAGCTCTGAGGTAACAGATGTCTTCCGCTACCAAGAACGTGAAGGGTCTGCTCGGCACGAAGCTCGGCATGACCCAGGTGTGGGACGAGAACAACAAGCTCGTCCCGGTGACGGTCATCGAGATCGCTCCCAACGTCGTCACCCAGATCCGCACCGCTGAGAAGGACGGCTACGAGGCCGTCCAGATCGCCGCCGGCGCCATCGACCCCCGCAAGGTGTCGCAGCCGCTCAAGGGCCACTTCGAGAAGACGGCCGGCACCACGCCCCGTCGCCACGTGACCGAGATCCGCACGGCCGACGCGGCCAGCTACTCGGCCGGCCAGGAGCTGACCGTCGACGGTACCTTCGAGGCCGGCCAGCTGGTCGACGTCGTCGGCACCTCGAAGGGCAAGGGCTTCGCCGGTGTCATGAAGCGCCACAACTTCAAGGGCGTCTCCGCTTCGCACGGTGCCCACCGCAACCACCGCAAGCCCGGTTCGATCGGTGCTTCGTCGACCCCCAGCCGTGTCTTCAAGGGCATGCGCATGGCCGGTCGCATGGGTGGCGAGCGCGTGACCGTGCTGAACCTCCGCGTGCACGCCGTCGACGCCGAGAAGGGCCTCATGCTCGTCAAGGGCGCCGTTCCCGGTGCGCGCGGCCGTCTCGTTTTCGTCCGCAACGCAGTGAAGGGGGCGTAGTCCATGGCTACCGCCAACACCATCGACGTCCTCGACGCGACCGGCAAGAAGTCCGGCACCGTCGAGCTGCCCGCCGAGCTCTTCGACGTGCAGACCAACGTTCCGCTCATCCACCAGGTCGTCGTCGCCCAGCGCGCTGCTGCGCGCCAGGGCACGCACAAGACCAAGAACCGCGGCGAGGTCTCGGGTTCGGGCCGCAAGCCCTTCAAGCAGAAGGGCACCGGCCGTTCGCGCCAGGGCTCGGTCCGCGCTCCCGAGCACAAGGGCGGTGGCACCGTCCACGGCCCGCAGCCGCGCGACTACTCGCAGCGCACGCCCAAGAAGATGATCGCCGCAGCGCTCCTCGGCGCGCTCAGCGACCGTGCCCGCGGCTCGCGCATCCACGCGGTCGAGGGCTTCGTCGCCGGCGACGTCGCGAAGACGAAGGACGCCGTCGCGCTCCTCGGCAAGATCGCCCCCGCCGGTCGTCACCTCGTGGTCCTCGCCCGCGGCGAGGAGCTCAGCGAGCGTGCGGTCCGCAACATCGAGACCGTGCACGTGCTCGCGGTCGACCAGCTGAACGCCTACGACGTGGTCGTCTCCGACGACATCGTCTTCAGCACCGCCGCGCTCGAGGCCTTCGTGGCCGCGAAGTCGGCGAAGAAGGAAGAGGTCTCGGCATGAGCGCCGCACACAACAAGGACCCGCGCGACATCATCATCGCGCCCGTCGTCTCGGAGAAGAGCTACGGCCTGATCGACGAGGGCAAGTACACGTTCATCGTGGACCCCCGCTCGAACAAGACCGAGATCAAGCTCGCGATCGAGAAGATCTTCAACGTCCAGGTGGCGTCGATCAACACCCTGAACCGCCAGGGCAAGACCCGCCGCACGCGGTTCGGCATGGGCAAGCGCAAGGACACCAAGCGCGCGATCGTCACCCTCAAGTCCGGCTCGATCGACATCTTCACGGCTGTCGGCTAAGGAGCAGAGGAAGAACTATGGCTATTCGTAAGTACAAGCCCACGACCCCGGGTCGTCGCGGTTCGTCGGTCGCCGACTTCGCGGAGATCACGCGCTCGACGCCCGAGAAGTCGCTGCTCAAGCCGCTGTCGAAGACCGGTGGTCGCAACAACCAGGGCCGCATCACGACCCGTCACATCGGTGGTGGCCACAAGCGCCAGTACCGCGTGATCGACTTCCGTCGCAACGACAAGGACGGCGTGCCCGCCAAGGTCGCTCACATCGAGTACGACCCGAACCGCACCGCCCGCATCGCGCTGATCCACTACATCGACGGCACGAAGCGTTACATCATCGCCCCGAACAAGCTCAAGCAGGGCGACCCGATCGAGGCCGGCCCCAACGCCGACATCAAGCCGGGCAACAACCTGCCGCTGCGCAACATCCCGACCGGTACCGTCGTGCACGCCATCGAGCTCCGCCCCGGCGGCGGCGCGAAGATGGCCCGCTCGGCCGGTGCCTCGGTGCGACTCGTCGCCAAGGACGGCCCCTACGCGCAGCTCCGCCTGCCGTCGGGCGAGATCCGCAACGTCGACGCGCGCTGCCGCGCGACGATCGGCGAGGTCGGCAACGCCGAGCAGTCGAACATCAACTGGGGCAAGGCCGGCCGCAAGCGCTGGAAGGGCGTCCGCCCGACCGTCCGCGGTGTCGCGATGAACCCGATCGACCACCCGCACGGTGGTGGTGAGGGCAAGACCTCCGGTGGTCGCCACCCGGTCAGCCCGTGGGGTCAGGCCGAGGGTCGCACCCGTCGCCCCAACAAGGAGAGCGACAAGCTCATCGTCCGTCGTCGCACCGTCGGCAAGAAGCGCAAGTAGGAGTAGAAGAAGATGCCGCGCAGTCTCAAGAAGGGCCCCTTCGTCGACGAGCACCTGCTTCGCAAGGTCGCCGTGCAGAACGAAGCCGGTTCGAAGAACGTCATCAAGACGTGGTCGCGTCGCTCGATGATCGTCCCCGCCATGCTGGGTCACACGATCGCCGTGCACGACGGCCGCAAGCACATCCCGGTGTTCGTCACCGAGACCATGGTGGGCCACAAGCTCGGCGAGTTCGCCCCCACCCGCACCTTCCGTGGACACGTGAAGGACGACAAGAAGGGCCGCCGCCGCTAAAGCGGTGGTGTGAAGGAGGAAAGAAATGGTGGAGTCGATCGCACGCGTGCGACACATCCGCGTGACCCCCATGAAGGCCCGCCGCGTCGTCAACCTGATCCGCGGCAAGCAGGCTCAGGAGGCGCTGGCCATCCTGAAGTTCGCCCCGCAGGGTGCGAGCGAGCCCGTGTACAAGCTCGTCGCCTCGGCCATCGCGAACGCTCGCGTCAAGGCCGATGCCACGAACACCTACCTGGACGAGCAGGACCTCTACGTGAAGACGGCATTCGTCGACGAGGGCACGACCCTCAAGCGATTCCAGCCGCGCGCGCAGGGCCGTGCCTTCCGCATCAACAAGCGCACGAGCCACATCACCATCGTGCTCGGCACGCCCGAGGAGGGTACGAAGTAATGGGTCAGAAGGTCAACCCGTACGGCTTCCGTCTCGGCATCACCACCGACCACGTGTCTCGGTGGTTCTCCGACTCGACGAAGCCCGGTCAGCGCTACGCCGACTACCTCGCCGAGGATGTCAAGATCCGTCGCCTGCTCCAGACGTCGCTCGACCGCGCGGGTGTCTCGCGCATCGAGATCGAGCGCACCCGCGACCGCGTCCGCGTGGACATCCACACGGCCCGTCCCGGCATCGTGATCGGCCGCCGCGGCGCCGAGGCCGAGCGCATCCGCGCCGACCTCGAGAAGCTCACCGGCAAGCAGATCCAGCTCAACATCCTCGAGGTGAAGAACCCCGAGGCCGACGCCCAGCTCGTCGCGCAGGGCATCGCCGAGCAGCTCTCGGCTCGTGTGGCGTTCCGCCGCGCGATGCGCAAGGGCCTGCAGGGCGCGCAGCGCGCCGGCGCCAAGGGTGTCCGCATCCAGGTGTCGGGCCGTCTCGGCGGCGCCGAGATGAGCCGCTCGGAGTTCTACCGCGAGGGCCGCGTGCCCCTGCACACGCTCCGCGCGAACATCGACTACGGCTTCTACGAGGCCAAGACCACCTTCGGCCGCATCGGCGTGAAGGTCTGGATCTACAAGGGCGACATCACCAACAAGGAGCTCGCGCGCGAGCAGGCGGCCCAGAAGCCGTCGCGCGACCGCAGCGACCGTCCCCGCCGCGACCGCGCCCCCAAGGCCGAGCCGGCGACCGCAGGAGTTGAGGCGTAAACCATGTTGATTCCCCGTCGAGTCAAGTACCGCAAGCAGCACCACCCCGGCCGCTCGGGCCAGGCCACCGGTGGCACCAAGGTGTCGTTCGGTGAGTTCGGCATCCAGGCGCTCACGCCCGCTTACGTGACCAACCGTCAGATCGAGTCCGCTCGTATCGCCATGACGCGTCACATCAAGCGTGGCGGCAAGGTGTGGATCAACATCTACCCCGACCGTCCGCTCACGAAGAAGCCGGCCGAGACCCGAATGGGTTCCGGTAAGGGTTCGCCCGAGTGGTGGGTCGCCAACGTCAAGCCGGGTCGCGTCCTCTTCGAGGTCTCGGGCGTCTCCGAGGAGCTCGCACGCGAGGCGATGACCCGTGCCATCCACAAGCTGCCCCTCAAGGCACGCATCATCAAGCGCGAGGAGGGCGACGCATAATGGCCGTCGGAACCAAGGAGCTCAGCCCCGCAGAGCTCGACACCTTTGAAGACGAGCGACTCGTCGACGAGCTGAAGAAGGCCAAGGAAGAGCTGTTCAACCTGCGCTTCCAGTCGGCCACCGGCCAGCTCGAGAGCCACGGCCGCCTGAAGGCCGTCAAGCGCGACATCGCTCGCATCTACACGGTCATCCGTGAGCGCGAGCTCGGCATCCGTGCCACGCCCGCGCCGGTCGAGGCGGCTCCCGCCAAGGCCGAGAAGAAGACCAAGAAGGCCAAGGCCGAGGCGGATGCTTCGGCCGAGGCCGCTGAGACGAAGGAGGCCTGATCATGGCTGAGACCAAGAAGGCTGCGGCCGAGGTCGCCGAGGTCGAGACCGCCGAGCAGCGCCCGTACCGCAAGGTCCGCCGCGGCTACGTCGTCAGCGACAAGATGGACAAGACCATCGTCGTCGAGGTCGAGGACCGCGTGAAGCACCCGCTCTACGGCAAGGTCATGCGCCGGTCGTCGAAGGTCAAGGCGCACGACGAGCAGAACACCGCCGGCATCGGCGACCTCGTCGTGATCAGCGAGACCCGTCCCCTTTCCGCCACGAAGCGCTGGCGTCTCGTCGAGATCGTCGAGAAGGCCAAGTAAGCCTCGGGCTTGCTTATAGAAGGAGTTCGAAGTGCTTCAGCAGGAATCACGAGTCAAGGTCGCCGACAACACCGGCGCCAAGGAGCTGCTCACCATTCGCGTGCTCGGCGGCTCGAAGCGGCGCTACGCCGGCCTCGGTGACGTCATCGTCGCGACCGTCAAGGACGCGATCCCCGGTGGCAATGTCAAGAAGGGCGACGTCGTCAAGGCCGTCATCGTCCGCACCGTCAAGGAGACCCGTCGTCCCGACGGCTCCTACATCAAGTTCGACGAGAACGCCGCGGTCATCCTGAAGAACGACGGTGACCCCCGCGGCACCCGTATCTTCGGCCCGGTCGGTCGCGAGCTTCGCGACAAGAAGTTCATGAAGATCATCTCGCTGGCACCGGAGGTTATCTAAGTCATGGCCAACATCAAGAAGGGCGACCTCGTCCAGGTCATCTCGGGCCGCAGCCAGGCTCGCGGCGGAGACCGCGGCAAGCAGGGCAAGGTCCTCGAGGTGCTCGTCGCCGAGAACCGCGTCATCGTCGAGGGCGTCAACTACGTCACGAAGCACGTGCGCGTCGGCCAGACGCAGCGCGGCACGAAGACCGGCGGCATCGAGACGCAGGAGGCGCCGATCCACGTGTCGAACGTCGCGATCGTCGACCCCGAGACGAAGAAGCCGACCCGCGTCGGCTTCCGCACCGAGCAGGTGACGAAGGACGGCGTCACGAAGACCGTCCGCGTCCGCTACGCCAAGAAGTCAGGTAAGGACCTGTAATGACCGACACGGCAACGCAGGCTGGCAAAATCCAGCCGCGACTGAAGACCAAGTACCGCGGCGACATCGCCAAGGCCCTCACCGAGCAGTTCGAGTACTCGAACCCGCACCAGGTGCCCGGCCTCGTGAAGATCGTCGTGAACATGGGTGTCGGCGAGGCAGCCCGCGATGGCAAGGTCATCGACGGCGCGATCGCCGACCTCACGAAGATCACCGGCCAGAAGCCGCAGGTGACCAAGGCCCGCAAGTCGATCGCGCAGTTCAAGCTGCGCGAGGGTCAGCCGATCGGCGCGCACGTGACGCTCCGCGGCGACCGCATGTGGGAGTTCCTCGACCGCCTGCTCTCGCTCGCACTGCCCCGCATCCGCGACTTCCGCGGTCTCAGCGACCAGCAGTTCGACGGCCACGGCAACTACACCTTCGGCCTCACGGAGCAGAGCGTGTTCCACGAGATCGACCAGGACAAGATCGACCGCGTCCGCGGCATGGACATCACCGTGGTGACCACCGCCAAGAACGACGACGAGGGTCGCGCGCTGCTCAAGGCGCTCGGCTTCCCGTTCAAGCAGGTCGACGCCGCGTAAGTCCTACGTGTAGTAGGATCTACGAGTTTGTGCTTCGAGCCCGCCGGCTCTCGATCCGTCGGGAGCCGGCCGGCCCGAGGCATCCGGTCTCACGCAACCGCTGAGACCACCACCACAGGTCAGTCCCCGTGTAACGGGTCCTGAAACCTGGTGAACGTAAGGAACGAATCGTCATGACGATGACCGACCCGGTCGCTGACATGCTGACCCGTCTGCGGAACGCGAACTCCGCGCACCACGACACCGTGTCGATGCCCCACTCCAAGCTCAAGGGCCACATCGCCGAGATCCTCAAGACCGAGGGCTACATCGCCGACTTCGAGGTCGCCGACGCTCGCGTGGGCAAGACGCTCACGCTGAAGCTCAAGTTCGGCCCGAACCGCGAGCGCTCGATCGCCGGTATCAAGCGCGTCTCGAAGCCCGGTCTCCGCGTCTACGCGAAGTCGACCGAGCTGCCCAAGGTGCTCGGCGGCCTCGGCGTCGCGATCCTGTCCACTTCCAGCGGTCTGCTCACCGACCGCCAGGCCGAGAAGAAGGGCGTGGGTGGGGAAGTCCTCGCCTACGTGTGGTAATCAGCTATGTCGCGTATTGGACGACTTCCCATCGACATCCCCGCCGGCGTCACCGTGACGATCGACGGCCAGGATGTGACCGTCAAGGGCCCGAAGGGTGAGCTCGCGCTCACCGTCGCCGCCCCCATCGTGGCCAAGGTCGAGGAGAACCAGGTCGTCGTGACCCGTCCCGACGACGAGCGCGCCTCGCGTTCGCTGCACGGCCTCACCCGCACGCTCATCGCCAACGACATCATCGGTGTGACCCAGGGCTACTCCAAGGGCCTCGAGATCGTCGGTACCGGTTACCGCGTCGCGCAGAAGGGCAGCGCGGTCGAGTTCGCGCTCGGCTTCTCGCACCCCGTGACCGTCGAGGCGCCGGCCGGCATCACCCTGACCGTCGAGGGCAACAACAAGCTCACGGTCGCGGGCATCTCGAAGCAGGCCGTCGGCGAGACCGCCGCGAACATCCGCAAGATCAAGAAGCCCGAGCCGTACAAGGGCAAGGGCATCCGCTACGCCGGCGAGGTCGTGCGTCGCAAGGCCGGAAAGGCTGGTAAGTAATCATGGCCGTGAAGAGCAAGACGGCTGCGCGCTCGCGTCGCCACACCCGCCTTCGCAAGAAGATCGTCGGCACGGAGGTCCGCCCCCGTCTCGTCGTCACCCGTTCGGCCCGCCACGTCTTCGTGCAGATCGTCGACGACGCCAAGGGTCACACCGTCGCGTCGGCGTCGACCATGGAGGCCGACCTCCGCGCGTTCGACGGTGACAAGACCGCCAAGGCGAAGAAGGTCGGCGAGCTCGTCGCCGAGCGCGCCAAGCAGGCCGGCATCGAGGCGGTCGTGTTCGACCGCGGCGGCAACAAGTACGCCGGTCGCGTCGCCGCGATCGCCGATGGAGCGCGAGAGGCAGGGCTGAGCCTGTGAGCGAGAACACTGTGAAGGAGACCGAGGTGACCGCAGAGGCACCCGTCGAGACGGCTGCGGCTTCCGAGCCGGCCCGCAACGAGCGCGACTCGCGCCGTGGCGGCCGCGACCGCAACCAGGGCGGCCGCGACCGCGGCGGCCGTGACGCCGAGAAGAGCCAGTTCCTCGAGCGCGTCGTCACCATCAACCGCGTGTCGAAGGTCGTCAAGGGCGGCCGTCGCTTCAGCTTCACGGCGCTCGTCGTCGTGGGTGACGGCAACGGACTCGTCGGCGTCGGCTACGGCAAGGCGCGCGAGGTCCCGACCGCGATCTCGAAGGGCGTCGAGGAGGCGAAGAAGAACTTCTTCCGCGTCCCGCGCGTCGGCACCACGATCCCGCACCCCGTGCAGGGCGAGGCCGCTGCCGGTGTCGTGCTCCTGCGTCCGGCCGCTCCCGGTACCGGTGTCATCGCCGGTGGTCCGGTGCGCGCCGTGCTCGAGTGCGCCGGCATCCACGACGTGCTGTCCAAGTCGCTCGGCTCGTCGAACACGATCAACATCGTGCACGCCACGGTCGAGTCGCTCAAGCAGCTCGAGGAGCCGCGCGCCGTCGCCGCCCGTCGTGGTCTCGACTACGACGAGGTCGCCCCGGCCCGTCTCATCCGTGCCGAGGCACAGGCGGCCGAGGCCGCTGCAGCAGCGAAGGCAGGTGCCTGATGGCCAAGCAGCTCAAGGTGACCCAGATCAAGTCCAAGGTGAGCGAGAAGCAGTACCAGCGCGACACGCTGCGCAGCCTCGGTCTCAAGCGCATCGGCGACTCGGTCGTCCGCGACGACACCCCGCAGAACCGCGGCTACGTCAAGACCGTCGCCCACCTCGTGAAGGTTGAGGAGATTGACTAATGGCTGACGAGAAGAACGTCGCCGAGGAGACCCCGAAGAAGGCTCCGGCCAAGAAGGCGCCCGCCAAGGCGGCTGCCGACAAGGCTCCGGCCGAGAAGGCTCCTGCGAAGAAGGCTCCGGCGAAGGCCGCTGCCGCGAAGGCCGACACCGCTTCGGCCGAGAAGGCCCCTGCGAAGAAGGCTCCCGCGAAGAAGGCGGCCCCCAAGGCCGACGTCGCGGAGAAGCGCGAGCAGGTCCTGAAGGTGCACCACCTGCGCCCGGCGCCCGGTGCCAAGAAGGACAAGACCCGCGTCGGTCGCGGTGAGGGCTCGAAGGGCAAGACCGCCGGTCGCGGCACCAAGGGCACGAAGGCCCGCAACACGGTGCGCCCCGGCTTCGAGGGTGGCCAGCTTCCGTACCACATGCGTGCGCCGAAGCTCCGCGGCTTCAAGAACCCGTTCCGGGTCGAGTACCAGGTCGTGAACCTCGACAAGCTCGCCGAGCTCTACCCGAAGGGCGGCGACGTCACCGTCGCCGACCTCGTCGAGAAGGGCGCCGTGCGCAAGAACGAGCGCGTCAAGGTGCTCGGCAACGGCGACCTGCAGGTCAAGCTCAACGTGGCCGTCGACAAGGTCTCCGGCTCGGCAGAGCAGAAGATCGTCGCCGCCGGCGGCTCGGTCAAGTAAGGCCGGCACCACGATTGGTTCGAGCCAGTCGGGACCTCGCGTAGGATAAGCGGGGTCTCGACTGGCTCGAGTCGTATAACCATTCAACTCCGTGCGCCGCACCGGCGCGCAGCACGGAGCAACAGGAGGACGAGTGTTCAACGCCATCGGGCGGATCTTCCGCACGCCGGATCTTCGCCGCAAGCTCGGGTTCACGCTGGGCATCGTGGCCCTCTTCCGGCTCGGATCCTTCATCCCCGCGCCCTTCGTCGACTTCGGCAACGTGCAGCAGTGCCTCGCGGCCAACGCCGCAGCCGGTGCGACCGGGCTCTACGACCTCGTCAACCTCTTCTCGGGCGGCGCGCTGCTGCAGCTCTCGGTCTTCGCGCTCGGCATCATGCCGTACATCACCGCGTCGATCATCGTGCAGCTGCTGCGCGTCGTGATCCCCCACTTCGAGACCCTCTACAAGGAGGGCCAGGCGGGCCAGGCGAAGCTCACGCAGTACACCCGCTACCTGACGATCGCGCTCGGCGTCCTCCAGTCGACGACGCTCATCACGGTCGCCCGCTCGGGTGCGCTCTTCCCGACCGCCGACCCCGCCTGCTCGGCGCTCATCACGAACGACGCGTGGTACGCGATCCTCCTCATGGTCATCACGATGACCGCCGGTACCGGCCTCATCATGTGGATGGGCGAGCTCATCACCGAGCGCGGCATCGGCAACGGCATGTCGCTGCTCATCTTCACCTCGATCGCCGCCCAGTTCCCGGGCTCGCTGTGGGCCATCGGCATCGCGCGCGGCTGGGACGTCTTCGCGATCGTGATCCTCGTCGGCCTCGCGATCGTCGTCGCGGTCGTGTTCGTCGAGCAGTCCCAGCGCCGCATCCCCGTGCAGTACGCCAAGCGCATGGTCGGCCGGCGCACGTACGGCGGCAACAACACGTACATCCCGATCAAGGTCAACATGGCCGGCGTCGTGCCCGTCATCTTCGCGTCGTCGCTGCTCTACCTGCCGGCGCTCATCGCGCAGTTCAACCAGCCCAAGCAGGGCGAGGAGCCGCAGGCCTGGGTCGTGTGGATCACGAACTACCTGACGAAGGGCGACCACCCGCTCTACATGCTGCTGTACTTCCTGCTCATCGTCGGGTTCACGTACTTCTACGTCGCGATCACCTTCAACCCCGACGAGGTGTCGGAGAACATGAAGAAGTACGGCGGCTTCATCCCCGGCATCCGCGCGGGCCGCCCGACGGCCGAGTACCTCGACTACGTGCTCACCCGCATCACCGCACCGGGTTCGATCTACCTGGGCCTCATCGCCCTGATCCCGCTCATCGCGTTCTCGATGGTCGGGGCGAACCAGAACTTCCCGTTCGGCGGCGCGTCGATCCTCATCATCGTCGGCGTCGGCCTCGAGACGGTCAAGCAGATCGACGCCCAGCTCCAGCAGCGCCACTACGAAGGACTTCTCCGATGACGCCAGCCGCTTCCAACGGCACCGCAGCAGCCACCTCCGCCCGCCTCCTGATCGTCGGCCCGCAGGGGTCCGGCAAGGGAACGCAGGGCGTGCTCGTCGCGGCGGCGTTCGGGGTGCCCCAGGTGGCCACGGGCGACATCTTCCGCGCGAACGTCGCGGGCGGAACCGAGCTCGGCAAGCGGGTCCAGGCGATCATCGAGGCCGGCGACCTGGTGCCCGACGCGCTCACGAGCGAGCTCGTGCGCGACCGGCTCCAGCAGCCGGATGCCGCGACCGGATTCCTCCTCGACGGCTACCCGCGCAACCGGGGCCAGGTCGACGACCTCGACGCGTTCCTCACGTCGCGCGGCGAGTCGCTCGACGCCGTGATCGAGCTCGAGGTGCCGCGCGACGAGTCGATCCGCCGCATCCACCAGCGCGCGGTCGAGCAGGGCCGCACCGACGACACCGAAGAGGTGATCGACAACCGCCTCGCGATCTACGAGCGCGAGACGGCACCGATCCTCGACGTGTACCGTGCGCGGGGCCTCGTCGTGCGAGTCGACGGGGTCGGCTCGCTCGCCGACGTGACGGCCCGCATCTTCGAGGCGCTCGCCGCCCGGGGCCTCGCCCCGCGCCACCCCGGCGCCGCGGCCTGACGGCCGTGTTCCGCCGCTCGATCTACAAGTCGCCCGCCGACCTCCGCGCGATGGTCGCGGCCGGTCGGGCGACCGCGGGCGCCCTCGCCGAGGCGCGCGGCCGCGTGCGACCGGGAGCGACGGGCCTCGAGCTCGACGCCGCGGCCGAGCGCTCGATCGAGGCCGCGGGCGGCCGGTCGAACTTCAAGCTCGTGCCGGGCTACCGGCACACCCTGTGCGTGTCGGTGAACGACGACATCGTGCACGGCATCCCGGGCGATCGCCCGTTCCGGCCCGGCGACCTCGTCTCAGTCGACGGCGGGGCCGACGTGGGCGGGTGGAACGGCGACTCGGCGTTCAGCATGGTCATCCCCGACCCTGCGCGGCCCGAGATCGTCGCGGCCCGCGAGGAGCTCTCGCGGGTGACCGAGACGGCGCTGTGGCACGGCATCGCGACCCTCGCTCGGGCGTCGCACCTCAACGAGGTCGGCGCCGCGATCGAGGACTACGTCCGCGGAGCGGGCGACTACGGCATCCTCACCGACTACGTGGGGCACGGCATCGGACGCCAGATGCACGAGGAGCCGCCGGTGTTCAACTACCGGGTCGACCGCAAGGGCCCCGCGATCAAGCCCGGGCTCGTCGTCGCGATCGAGCCGATGCTCGTCGCCGGTGCGGTCGACACGTTCGTGCGCGACGACGACTGGACGGTGACGACCGCCGACGGCGCCGACGCGGCCCACTGGGAGCACAGCGTCGCGGTGCACGCCGGCGGCATCTGGGTGCTCACGGCCGACGACGGCGGCGCCGCCGGGCTCGCGCCGTACGGCATCGTCCCGGCGCCGATCGCCTGAGCCCCGCACCGCTCGAAAACGGCGGGGGATAGGGTGATGAACGGGGGAGCGCTCGTGAGCGTCCCGTCGACTCGGACCGGGGGTGGTGCGCAGATGGACGTCGTCGGCACGGGCATCGGTCGCGGAGTCGCCGTGGGGCGCGTGGCGTGGATGGCGGCGCCGCAGCCCGAGCCCTCATCGGCGCCGAGCACGATCGGCGGCGAGGCGGAGCGCGCGCGCGCCGAGTCCGCCGCGGCGGCGGTGGCCGCCGATCTCAGGGCGCGCGCCGCCGGAGTCACCGGTGCGGCGCACGACGTGCTCGAGGCGCAGGCGCTCATCCTCGAGGACCCTGCGGTGCATGCGAGCGTCGCCGAACGGCTCGCGGACGGCACGACCGCCGAACGCGCGGTGTTCGACGCGTTCGCCGGGTACCGCGACCTGCTCGCCGGCATGGGCGGTTACCTCGCCGATCGCGCGAACGACCTGGAGGACCTGTCGCAGCGCGTCATCGCGGTGCTCCAGGGCGTCCCCGCACCGGGCGTGCCGCATCCGGGCCACTCGTTCGTGCTCGTCGCGCACGACCTCGCGCCGGCCGACACCGCGACGCTCGACCTCGACGAGGTCCTCGCGATCGTGACGGTCGAGGGCGGTCCGACCTCGCACACGGCCATCCTCGCGAGGGAGAAGTCGCTCGTCGCCATCGTCGGCGCGCGGGACGCGACTTCGCTCAGCGAGGGGGAGACGGTCATCGTCGACGCCGACGCCGGCCGCGTCATCCGCGAGCCCGACGCCGCCGCCCTCGACGCGGCCGCGATGCGACGCGAACGGCTCGCCGCGGAGGCGGCGGCCCCGCCCGTGCCCGGGCGGCTCGCCGACGGCACGGCGGTGCCGTTGTACGCGAACCTGGGCAACCCCGCCGGGGCGGCGGAAGCGGTCCGCGCGGGGGCGGAGGGAGTGGGCCTCTTCCGCACCGAGTTCCTCTTCCTCGACGCGGAGCGCGCACCGTCGCGCGCGGAGCAGCAGGCCGCCTACGAGTCGCTGTTCGAGTCGTTCGCCGGCCGCCCCGTGACGGTTCGGGTGCTCGACGCGGGTGCCGACAAGCCGCTCGCCTTCCTCGGCGTCGGCCACGAGGCGAATCCCGCACTCGGCGTGCGCGGTCTTCGCGCACTCCGGCGGGCCGAACCCGTGCTCCGCGATCAGCTCGGTGCACTCGCCGACGCCGCCGCACGTCATCCGGTCGACCTCCGGGTGATGGCGCCGATGGTCGCGACCGTGGAGGAGGCGCGCTACTTCGCCCGGCAGGTGCGCGAGGCGGGCCTGCCGTCGGCCGGGGTCATGATCGAGGTGCCGGCGGCGGCGCTGACGGCGCGGCAAGTGCTCGCCGCCGTCGACTTCGCGTCGATCGGCACGAACGACCTCACCCAGTACACGATGGCCGCCGACCGCGAGCTCGCCGGCGCGGCCGAGCTCCAGGACCCGTGGCATCCGGCCGTGCTGCGTCTCGTCGGCGAGGTCGGCGACGCCGGAGCCGCACTCGGCCGGCCGGTCGGCGTGTGCGGCGAAGCGGCGGCCGACCCGCTGCTGGCCGTCGTGCTCGTCGGCCTGGGGGCGACGAGCCTCTCGATGTCGGCGTCGGCGCTGGCGGGAGTGCGCGCCGCGCTGGCGCGGGTCACCGCGCACGATGCACGCCGCATCGCCGGGGCGGCCGTCGCCGCCGACGACGCCGCCGCGGCACGCGCGGCGGCCGCCGAGGCGGCGACGCACACCGGGGCGTGACGCGCGCTCGAGGCGTCCCGCGACCATGCCGCGAACCGGCCGCACCGCGTCGGCGATCGCCGGACACGGCCTCGACTGGCGAAATCGGCGGAAATGTCCTAAAGTTGACCCTTGGTGTTCTGCCCGCCTGCCTCGGCGTGCCCGACGACCGGCCCATCGGCCGGAGAAGCGGTCGCCCGAGCGTCGCGCGTGCAGCATCATCGCACGACCAGCATCCCAACACTCCAAGCGATAGTGAGGCTATGGCCAAGAAAGACGGCGTCATCGAGATCGAAGGCTCGGTCATCGAGGCTCTCCCGAACGCGATGTTCCGGGTCGAGTTGACCAACGGTCACAAGGTCCTCGCGCACATCTCAGGAAAGATGCGCCAGCACTACATCCGCATCCTCCCCGAGGACCGCGTGATCGTGGAGCTGAGCCCGTACGACCTGACGCGCGGCCGCATCGTCTACCGCTACAAGTAAGGGCTGCCGGAAAGTAACGGCCCGCGGCACCCCGCGGGCACGAGGACAGCGAACCACGAGGAACCACTGTGAAGGTCAACCCCAGCGTCAAGAAGATCTGCGACAAGTGCAAGGTGATCCGCCGCCACGGGCGCGTGATGGTCATCTGCGAGAACCCGCGCCACAAGCAGCGCCAGGGCTAGTCGCACGACGCCGGGGCGCGCCGCGTGCGCGCCCCGCAGCTCATAACTGAATACGAATCGGCACTGCCAGAACCTCCGCGGTTTCGAGACGCGACTTCGTCGCTCCTCAACGCGCTGGAGGGGACACCTCGGGACGGAGGCCCGGGCACCGGCAGTGCTCCACACCTCCACTTCGAAACAGGAGAAGCCAACACATGGCACGTCTGGCAGGAGTCGACATCCCGCGCGAGAAGCGCGTGGAGATCGCACTGACGTACATCTACGGCGTCGGCCGCACTCGCGCGCTGACGACCCTCGCGGAGACCGGCATCGACGGCAACATCCGCGTGAAGGACCTCACCGACGACCAGCTCGTCGCCCTCCGCGACTACATCGAGGGCAACTTCAAGGTCGAGGGCGACCTCCGCCGCGAGGTGGCCGCCGACATCCGCCGCAAGGTCGAGATCGGCTCGTACGAGGGTCTGCGCCACCGCCGCGGCCTTCCGGTCCGCGGTCAGCGCACCAAGACCAACGCTCGCACCCGCAAGGGCCCGAAGCGCACCGTCGCCGGCAAGAAGAAGCCCGGCCGCAAGTAACCGCTCGTCGCCAGATCTAGGAGATTTCACACATGGCAGCACCCAAGGCGGCTACTCGCAAGCCGCGCAAGAAGGAAAAGAAGAACATCGCCGTGGGCCAGGCCCACATCAAGTCGACGTTCAACAACACGATCGTCTCGATCACCGACACCACCGGTGCCGTGATCAGCTGGGCCTCCTCGGGCGGCGTCGGCTTCAAGGGCTCGCGCAAGTCGACCCCGTTCGCCGCGCAGCTCGCCGCCGAGTCGGCCGCGCGCCAGGCGCAGGAGCACGGCATGAAGAAGGTCGACGTGTTCGTCAAGGGCCCCGGCTCGGGCCGTGAGACCGCGATCCGCTCGCTCCAGGCCGCAGGCCTCGAGGTCGGCAGCATCAACGACGTGACGCCGCAGGCGCACAACGGCTGCCGCCCGCCGAAGCGTCGCCGCGTCTAAGTTCTCCACGCCGCGAGGTCGGCCGGAACGTGCGTTCCGGCCGGCCACGCGGCATCCCGTTCTCTCACAACTCAAGATCCTCGACCTCGCAGGTGTCATATAGCGGACACCCTGCCGAAAGGAATCAACAGTGCTGATCGCACAGCGCCCGACGCTCACCGAAGAGAACATCTCGGAGTTCCGTTCGCGTTTCGTGATCGAGCCCCTCGAGCCGGGCTTCGGTTACACCCTCGGCAACTCGCTTCGCCGTACCCTCCTCTCCTCGATCCCCGGCGCGGCCGTGACGAGCATCCGCATCGACGGCGTGCTGCACGAGTTCTCGACGGTTCCCGGCGTGAAGGAGGATGTCACCGAGATCATCCTCAACATCAAGAACCTGGTCGTCTCCAGCGAGCACGACGAGCCCATCACCGCCTACCTGCGCAAGCAGGGCGCGGGTGAGGTCACCGCCGCCGACATCTCGGCTCCGGCCGGTGTCGAGGTGCACAACCCCGAGCTCGTCATCGCGACGCTCAACGACTCGGCGAAGTTCGAGCTCGAGCTCACGATCGAGCGCGGCCGCGGCTACGTCTCGGCCTCGCAGAACCGCAACGAGTACTCGGAGGCCGGCCAGATCCCGGTCGACTCGATCTACTCGCCGGTGCTCAAGGTCACCTACCGCGTCGAGGCCACCCGTGCCGGTGAGCGCACCGACTTCGACCGCCTCGTGGTCGACGTCGAGACGAAGCCGGCGATCTCGCCGCGCGACGCCATCGCCTCGGCCGGTCGCACCCTCACCGAGCTGTTCGGCCTCGCCCGCGAGCTGAACACCGCGGCCGAGGGCATCGAGATCGGCCCCGCGCCGGTCGACGCCGTGCTCTCGAGCGAGCTCTCGATCCCGATCGAGGACCTCGACCTGTCGGTGCGCAGCTACAACTGCCTGAAGCGCGAGGGCATCAACACGGTGTCGGAGCTCGTCGCCCTCAGCGAGTCGCAGCTCATGAACATCCGCAACTTCGGCCAGAAGTCGGTCGACGAGGTCAAGGACAAGCTCACCGAGATGGGCCTGTCGCTGAAGGACTCGGTGCCCGGCTTCGACGGCGCCCACTTCTACACGGGCTTCGACGACGAGAACTGAGCCCCTGCGGCTGCCCGACCCCCTCACTACCTGGAGATAACGAACCATGCCGAAGCCCACCAAGGGCCCCCGCCTCGGAGGCGGACCCGCGCACGAGCGACTCCTGCTCGCGAACCTCGCGGCTGCGCTCTTCACGCACAAGAGCATCACCACCACCGAGACCAAGGCCAAGCGGCTCCGCCCGCTCGCCGAGCGCCTCATCACCTTCGCGAAGCGCGGCGACCTGCACGCCCGCCGTCGCGTGCTCGCCGTGATCGGCGACAAGGCCGTCGTGCACGAGCTGTTCGCGGTCATCGCCCCGCAGGTCGCCGACCGTGAGGGCGGCTACACCCGCATCACGAAGATCGGCAACCGCAAGGGCGACAACGCCCCCATGGCGGTCATCGAGCTCGTGCTCGAGCCGGTCGTGAAGAAGCAGCGCGCCGCCAAGCCGGCCGCCGCCGCCGCGCCGGTCGCCGACGAGGCGCCCGCCGCCGACGAGACGGCTGCCGACGAGGTCGTGACCGAGGCCGAGGCCGCGGTCGACGAGGCCGCCGGCGCCGAGGCGTCGGAGGAGTCGGCCGAGGCTCCCGCCGAGGAGGCCGCCGAGGCCGAGGCCAAGTAAGCCTCGCGTCCACGCGTCGACGGGCCCCTGTGCGATTCGCACAGGGGCCCGTTCGCGTCTGTGGAATGATCGTCGTCGCGGGCCCGGGACGGGCCCGATCACGGCGGACCCGGCCGGGCGCCGCCGCCTGCAGCGAAGGAGCCCTGTGCGCGCACCGGTCAGGATCCCCGAGGATCGCGACCTCTCGATCGACTTCGCCCGCGCGCTCTGCCTCCCCGTCGTCGTGCTCCTGCACGCGTTGCAGATGGGCATCGGCGGCGACCCGCTGCGCGCGTTCAACGCGCTCGACGGCTTCGAGCCGCTCGCGTGGGCGACGTGGCCGCTCATGATCATGCCGGTCTTCTTCATCTGCGGCGGCTTCGCGTCGATCACGCAGTGGCGCCGGCTCCGCGGGCACGGCGAGACGGGCGCGCACTACCTGCGGGTGCGCGCGGTGCGGCTCGCGCAGCCCGTCGTGTCGGTGACCGCGGCGGTCGGGCTCGTGCTCGGCGGCATGCTGCTGACCGGTGTCGACGTCGGTTTCGTGCAGAGCTTCGCGGTGCGGCTCGCCGAGCCGCTCTGGTTCATTCCCGTGTACCTCATCTGCACGGCGCTCGTTCCGGCGATGTCGTGGCTGCACCGGCACGCACCGTGGCCGACCTACCTCGGCCTCGCCGCCGGCGCCGTGCTCGTCGACGTGCTCGCGAGGGGCCTCGGGCTGCCCGTCGGCGCCGTGAACTGGCTCTTCGTCTGGCTGTTCGCGCAGCAGCTCGGGTTCGGCCTCCGCGACGGCTGGTTCGCCCGGCGCTCGTGGGTCGTGCTCGTGGGCGTCGCGGCGTTCGCATACGGGTTCATCGCGATGCTCGTGGCCGTCTTCGGCTACTCGCACGACCTGCTCGACAACCTCAACCCGCCGAGCCTCGCGATCATGGCGCTCGCGCTCGGGCAGGCGTGCCTCTTCGCGCTGCTGCAGCCCGCCATCCGCCGATTCGTCGCGCACCGGGCCGTGCTCGGCGCCGTGTTCGTGTTCGGGCTGTACGGCATGGTCATCTACCTCTGGCACACGTTCGCGATGGCGGTCGTGACGGCGGGCCACCTCGCCCTGGGGCTGCCGTACCCGCCCGTGCTGTCGCCCGCGTGGTGGGCGACGCGGCCGCTGTGGATCCTCGCGATCGCCGTCGTCATCGCCGGGTGCTGCCTCGTCGTGCCGAAGCTCGAGGCGCGCTGGCCGGCGCCGGTCGAACGTCGCACGCCGCTCGCGGCGGTCGTCATCTGGACGCTCACGGCCGTCGCCGGCGTCGACGTGTTCCTGACGATGGGCTACGTGCCGCTCGTGAACGGGCTGTTCGGCTGGTCGCTCGTGACGGTCGCGGTGATCGCCCTCATCGTCGGCGGGCCGGGGCCGAGGTCTCCGCGACCGCGACGCCGCGAGGTCGACGCGGTCGCGGCGACGGCGCGCGCCTAGGCTGGTCGGTATGGTCACGAGCGAGGCGGATGCCGCGGGCGGCACCCCGGCGGCGCGCGGTGCGGCACCCGCCGAGTCGCGGTGGTCGTCGGGCGACGCATCGGGCGAGGCATCCCCGCTCGCCGGAGGGCTCGACGAGACGGTTCGCCTGCGCCTCGGCATCGCCTACGACGGCACCGACTTCAAGGGGTGGGCGGCGCAGCCGAGGCTGCGCACCGTGCAGGGCACGCTCGAGGGCGCGCTCGCGACGCTCTTCCGCCGCGAGCGCGTCGCGCCGCGGCTGACCGTCGCCGGCCGCACCGACGCCGGCGTGCACGCGCTCGGCCAGGTGGCCCACCTCGACGTGCCCGCTGCAGCACTCGCCGCCGTGACGAGGCCGCGCCGGGGCGACGCGTCGAGCGGCCTCGCCGATGATCCCGCCGCGGTGCTGCTGCGCCGGCTGGGCGGCGTACTCGGCGCCTCCGACGCCGACGTCGTGGTGACGCACGCCGAGCTCGCCCCGGCCGGCTTCGACGCGCGCTTCTCGGCGGTCTGGCGACGCTACGAGTACCGCGTCGCCGACGGAGCGGCGCTGCGCGACCCGCTCGCCCGCAATCGCACCGTCTGGCATCCCCGCAGCCTCGACGTCGAGGCGATGGACCGCGCCGCGAACCGGCTGCTCGGGCTCCACGACTTCGCCGCGTTCTGCAAGCCGCGCGAGGAGGCGACGACGATCCGCACGCTGCAGGCGTACGACTGGCACCGCGGCGAGGGCGGCGTGCTCGTCGCGATGCTGCAGGCCGACGCCTTCTGCCACTCGATGGTGCGGGCCCTCGTCGGCGCGTGCGTCGCCGTGGGGGAGGGCAAGCTCGACGAGGGCGACCTCGCGGGCCTCCTCGCCGCCGCCGAGCGCACGAGCGCGTTCAAGGTCATGCCGGCGAAGGGGCTCGTGCTGACCGAGGTCGGCTATCCCGACGACCACGAGCTCGAGGCTCGGGCCGTGCAGACGCGGGCGCGACGCGAACTGCACGTGAGCGGCATCCCCGACCTCGTCGAATGAGCCGCGGATTCTGCAACCCGGGCCGAAGCTGGTAAGCTCTCCCTTTGGTGCCGTGCACTGCGTCGGCACCCGAAGTTGAGCCCTCCACCGAGGCGTTCGCGCGCATCGCGTTCGAACACCCCACGGAGTGGGATTCACGAACCCCTCACTCGATCAGAAAGCAGCACTTCCGTGACGCGCACCTACACCCCGAAGTCGAACGAGATCCAGCGCGACTGGGTCGTCATCGACGCGACCGACATCGTCCTCGGTCGTCTCGCCAGCCACTCCGCAGCCCTGCTGCGCGGCAAGCACAAGCCGATCTTCGCGAACCACGTCGACACCGGTGACTTCGTCATCATCGTCAACGCCGACAAGGTGGCCCTCACCGGCCAGAAGCTCGAGCAGAAGAAGGCGTACCGCCACTCGGGTTACCCGGGCGGCCTCAAGGCGGTCGGCTACGCCGAGCTCCTCGAGAAGAACCCCGTCCGCGCCGTCGAGAAGGCGATCCGCGGCATGCTCCCGAAGAACTCGCTCGGCCGCCAGCAGCTCAAGAAGCTGAAGGTCTACGCCGGCCCGGAGCACCCGCACGCGGCTCAGCAGCCGAAGCCGTACACCCTCACCCAGGTCGCCCAGTAAGCCCGGCGCACTCGACCTTCTCGAACTAAGGATTCACAACCACCATGGCGAAGATCGCAGACCAGATCGACCAGGCTCCTGAGAGCTACACGACCGAGAGCGCCCCGGCGGCGGCTCCGGCCACCCCCCGCCCCGTCCTCAACGTCTCGGGTGCGGCCGTCGGCCGCCGCAAGCAGGCCATCGCCCGCGTGCGCGTCGTCCCCGGCGCCGGCACCATCACGGTGAACGGCCGCGAGTTCGCGGACTACTTCCCGAACAAGCTCCACCAGCAGCTCATCACCGACCCCTTCACCGTGCTCGAGCTCACCGGCTCGTACGACGTGATCGCCCGCATCACCGGCGGCGGCCCCTCGGGCCAGGCCGGCGCGCTGCGCCTCGCGATCGCGCGTGCGCTCAACGAGATCGACCGCGAGAACAACCGTCCGACCCTGAAGAAGGCCGGCTTCCTCACGCGCGACGCTCGCGTCATCGAGCGCAAGAAGGCCGGTCTCAAGAAGGCCCGCAAGGCTCCGCAGTTCTCGAAGCGCTAATCAGCCTCCGGGACTCCGTACATGCCTCGGCTTTTCGGAACCGACGGGGTCCGGGGCCTGGCCAACCGTGAACTCACGGCTGACCTGGCCCTGGGCCTCTCCCAGGCGGCTGCGGCCGTCCTCACGCAGGGGCGTCACGCCGACGAGAACCGTGCGGCGGGCAAGCGCCCGGTCGCCGTCGTCGCGCGCGACCCCCGCGTGTCCGGTGAGTTCCTCACCGCCGCGGTCTCCGCAGGCCTCGCGAGCTCCGGCGTCGACGTGCTCGACGCCGGAGTCATCCCGACGCCCGCGACCGCATTCCTCATCGACTCGATCAAGGCCGACTTCGGCGTCATGATCTCGGCGTCGCACAACCCGGCGCCCGACAACGGCATCAAGTTCTTCTCGTTCGGCGGCACGAAGCTGCCCGACGAGGTCGAAGACCGCATCGAGTCGTACCTCGGCAAGCAGAAGCTCGCTCCGGTCGGCGACGGTGTCGGCCGCATCCGCCGCTTCGCCGATGCCGAGGACCGCTACGTCGTGCACCTGCTCGGCACGCTGCCGCATCGTCTCGACGGCATCAAGGTCGTGCTCGACTGCGCCCACGGCGCCGCCGCGGGCGTCTCGCCCGAGACGTTCAAGGACGCGGGTGCCGAGGTCGTCGTCATCGGCGCCGATCCCGACGGCATCAACATCAACGACGGCGTCGGGTCGACGCACCTCGACCAGCTGCAGGCCGCCGTGCTCGAGCACGGCGCCGACGTCGGCATCGCCCACGACGGCGACGCCGACCGCTGCCTCGCCGTCGACGCGAACGGCGACATCGTCGACGGCGACCGCATCATGGCGATCCTCGCGCTCTCGATGAAGGAGCGCGGCAAGCTCACCGACGACACCCTCGTGGTGACCGTCATGTCGAACCTCGGGCTCAAGCGGGCGATGGCCGAGCACGGCATCCGCATCGTCGAGACGAAGGTCGGCGACCGCTACGTGCTCGAGGCGCTCGCCGAGGGCGGGTTCGCACTCGGTGGCGAGCAGTCGGGCCACGTCATCATGAGCGAGTACGCCACGACCGGCGACGGCGTGCTGACCGGCCTGCACCTCGTGGCCGAGATGGCGCGCACGGGCAAGTCGCTCGCCGAGCTCGCCTCGGTCATGACGGTGTACCCGCAGGTGCTCGTCAACGTGCGCGGCGTCGACCACCACGCGCTCGGCTCGAACGAGGGCGTCGCGGCCGCGGTCAAGGCGGCGGAGGCCGAGCTCGGCGACTCGGGCCGGGTGCTGCTGCGGCCGTCGGGCACCGAGCCCATGGTGCGGGTCATGGTCGAGGCCGCCGAGCAGTCGACCGCCGAGCGGCACGCCGCAGCACTGGCCGAGGTCGTGCAGGCCGAGCTGGCGCACTAGCACT
Organism: Agromyces cucurbitae; assembly: GCF_058349945.1. NCBI lineage: Bacteria > Bacillati > Actinomycetota > Actinomycetes > Micrococcales > Microbacteriaceae > Agromyces > Agromyces cucurbitae. The sequence goes on from NZ_JBYRES010000002.1 coordinate 747,823, forward strand.
CCACCCAGAACCTCGGATCGCCCGTCTCCGCCCGGAGGCGGGCGATTCGCGTCGGTACGGTCAGAGCTTGCGCAGCAGCACGCTCGACACGGTGTGGTCGGCGCTCTTGCGCAGCACGAGCGAGGCGCGCGAGCGCGTGGGCCGGATGTTCTGCAGCAGGTTCGGCTCGTTGATCGAGTGCCAGATCTCGCGGGCCCGGTGGCGCGCCTCGTCCTCGGTGAGCGACGCGAACCGGTGGAAGTAGGAGCGCGGGTTCGCGAACGCGCCCCGCTGCAGCTTCAGGAACCGCTCCTCGTACCAGCGCGCGATGTCGCTCGTGCGGGCATCGACGTAGATCGTGAAGTCGAACAGGTCGCTGACCGCGAGCCGGTGCCCCGGCCCTGGCGGCTGCAGCACGTTGAGGCCCTCGACGATGAGCACGTCGGGGCGGCGCACGGTGACCTGCGCGTCGGACACGATGTCGTAGGCGAGGTGCGAGTAGAAGGGTGCGCGCACCTCTGCGGCGCCCGCCTTGACCTCGCTCACGAAGCGCAGCAGCGCGCGCCGGTCGTACGACTCGGGGAAGCCCTTGCGCGCCATGAGCCCGCGCCGCTCGAGTTCGGCGTTCGGGAAGAGGAACCCGTCGGTCGTCACGAGCTCGACCCGGGGCGTGTGCTCCCAGCGGGCGAGGAGCTCGCGCAGCAGGCGCGCGATCGTCGACTTGCCGACGGCGACCGACCCGGCGACCCCGATCACGAACGGCGTCGACTCGAAGCGCTCGCGCAGGAACTCGCTCGTCACCTTGTGCAGCGACTTCGTACCGCCGACGTAGAGGTTCAGCAGGCGGCTGAGCGGCAGGTAGACCTCGGCGACCTCGGTCGGGTCGAGCGGCTCGCCGAGGCCCCGGAGCTTGATGAGCTCGGTCTCCGCGAGCGGCGACGGCATCGAGGGGGCGAGCGCCGCCCAGTCGGCTCGATCGAGCTCGACGAACGGCGAGATCTGCGCAGCATGCGACGACGAGCTCTGCGGATCCGGCACCGTGCCAGTGTAGTGCCGGCCCCGGCCGTGGGCGGGCGCCCAGCCGCCCGCCGCTAGAATCGCCCCCATGTGTGGAATCGTCGGATACGTCGGAGAGCGCAACAGCCTCGACGTCCTCATGGGTGGCCTGCGCCGCCTCGAATACCGTGGCTACGACTCGGCTGGAGTGGCGGTCGTCGATGACGACGGTGCCATCGAGACCGCGAAGCGGGCCGGCAAGCTGAAGGTGCTCGCCGACGAGCTCGAGCGCAACCCGCTGCACCACGGCGGCACCGGCATCGGCCACACCCGCTGGGCGACCCACGGCGGTCCGACCGACCGCAACGCGCACCCGCACCTCGGCGACGAGGGCCGGCTCGCGCTCATCCACAACGGCATCATCGAGAACTTCGCCGAGCTGAAGGACGAGCTCCTCGCTGAGGGCTACTCGTTCGAGTCCGAGACCGACACCGAGGTCGCGGCCGTGCTGCTCGGCCACGAGTACCGCGAGGCGGGCGACCTGCGCACGGCCTTCCGCAACACGGTCTCGCGCCTCGAGGGCGCGTTCACCCTGCTCGCCGTGCACCGCGCCGAGCCCGGCCTCGTCGTCGGCGCCCGTCGCAACTCGCCGCTCGTCATCGGGCTGGGCGACGGCGAGAACTTCCTCGGCTCCGACGTCGCCGCCTTCGTCGAGTTCACGAAGCGCGCCGTCGCGGTCGGCCAGGACCAGATCGTCGCGATCACGGCCGACGACGTCGTCGTGACCGACTTCGACGGCGCGCCCGTCGAGGTCGAGGCCTTCGAGGTCGCGTGGGACGCCTCGGCGGCCGAGAAGGGCGGCTGGTCGTCGTTCATGCGCAAGGAGGTGTCGGAGCAGCCCGAGGCCGTCGCCAACACCCTGCGCGGCCGCATCGCCGACGGCGGCGTCGTCATCCCCGAGCTCGAGTCGTTCGGCGACGACGAGCTCCGCGGCATCCGTCGCATCACGGTCATCGCGTGCGGCACCGCCTCGTACGCGGGCATGGTCGCGAAGTACGCGATCGAGCAGTGGGCGCGCGTGCCCGTCGAGGTCGAGCTCAGCCACGAGTTCCGCTACCGCGAGCCCGTGCTCGACGCCGACACCCTCGTCGTCTCGATCAGCCAGTCGGGCGAGACGATGGACACGCTCATGGCCGTGAAGTACGCCCGCGAGCAGGGCGCGCGCACGATCTCGATCTGCAACACGCAGGGCGCCACGATCCCGCGCGAGTCCGACGCGGTCGTCTACACCCACGCCGGCCCCGAGGTCGCGGTCGCTTCGACGAAGGCGTTCGTCGCGCAGATCACCGCGCTCTACCTCTTCGGCCTCCACCTCGCGCGCGTGCGCGGCACGCTCGACGAGGCCGCGCTCGCCGCCCAGCTCGACGAGCTCACGGCGGTGCCCGAGAAGCTCGCCCAGGTGCTCGGCGAGGCCGAGAAGGTCACCCAGCTCGCGCACTGGATGGCCGACACCCGCTCGGTGCTGTTCCTCGGCCGTCACGTCGGCTACCCGATCGCCCTCGAGGGTGCCCTGAAGCTCAAGGAGCTCGCCTACATCCACGCCGAGGGGTTCGCCGCGGGCGAGCTCAAGCACGGGCCGATCGCGCTCATCGAGCCGGGCCAGCCGGTCTTCGTCGTCGTGCCGAGCCCCCGCCACGACGGCAGCCTGCACCCGAAGGTCGTGTCGAACATCCAGGAGATCCGTGCTCGCGGCGCCCGCGTCATCGCGATCGCCGAGGCGGGCGACGCCGCGGTGCTGCCGTTCGCCGACGAGGTCGTGCGCATCCCGCTCGCGGCGCCGCTGTTCGAACCGCTGCTCGCGGTCGTGCCGCTGCAGATCTTCGCGATGGAGCTCTCGCAGGCCAAGGGCCTCGACGTCGACCAGCCGCGCAACCTCGCCAAGTCGGTGACGGTCGAGTGACCGAGAGCGCGGGGGCCGAGTGATCGCCGGCATCGGCATCGACGTCGTGGACATCGAGCGCTTCGAGCGCTCGATCGCCCGGACCCCCGCACTCGTCGAGCGCCTGTTCGCCGAGAGCGAACGCGGTCGCGCGCCGCGTTCGCTCGCCGCCCGCTTCGCCGCGAAGGAGGCGCTCATCAAGGCGCTCGGCGGCCACGCGGTCATCCGCTGGCACGACATGCGCATCGTGCAGGACGCCGAGGGCAACCCCGACTTCGAGCTCTCGGGCGCGCTCGCGGCGCACGTCGCGGGCCTCGGCATCGATCGCGTGCACCTGTCGATGAGCCACGATGCGGGCATCGCGAGCGCCTTCGTCGTGCTCGAGGCGGTGAGCGCTCGATGAGCGGCATGACGGGGCAGGATGCCTCGGCGCACGCGTTCCGCGAGGCACTGGTCGACCTCGGCGCGATCGTGCGCAACGTGCGCACCGTCGCCGAGCGCGTCGCCCCGGCCGAGATCATCGCCGTCGTCAAGGCCGACGCGTACGGGCACGGCGCCGTCGAGTCGGCGCGCGCCGCGCTCGCCGGGGGCGCCACGAGGCTCGGCGTGGCCGACCTCGACGAGGCGTTCGAACTGCGCGACGCGGGCATCGACGCACCCGTCGTCGCCTGGCTGCACGACCCCGATGCCGACTTCGCCGCGGCCGTGCGGGCCGACGTCGAGATCGGCGTCTCGAGCCTCGCGCAGCTCGAGCAGGTCGCCGCGGCGGCCCCGGGCGCGGCAGCCCGCGTGCACCTGAAGATCGACACCGGGCTCAGCCGCAACGGCGTGAGCGAGCGCGACTGGCCGGCGGTCGTCGCGCGATCGGTCGAGCTCGAGCGCGCCGAGCGAATCGGCGTCGTCGGCATCTTCAGCCATTTCGCGAACACCTCGCGCGAGGTCGACGCCGACCAGCTCGCCGCGTTCGAGCGGGCCCTCGCGGTCGCCGAGGCGGCGGGCCTCTCGGGCCGGCTGCGTCACATCGCCTCGAGCGAGCAGGCACTGCGCGACCCCTCGTCCCGCTACGACGCCGTACGGATCGGCATCGGGCTCTACGGGCTCACCCCGTTCGGCGACGGCACGACCTCGGCCGACCTCGGCCTCACCCCGGCGATGACGCTCCGCGCGAGGGTCGCGGCGGTGCGCCGGGTCGAAGCGGGTGCCGGGGCCTCGTACGGGCACATCTGGCACGCCGACACCGAGACGACCCTCGCCCTCGTGCCGCTCGGCTACGCCGACGGCATCCCCAGGCAGGCGTCGGGGCAAGGCGCCGAGGTGCTCCTCGGCGGCCGGCGCCGGCCGGTCGTCGGCCGCGTCGCCATGGACCAGTTCATCGTCGACGCGGGCGACGATCCTGTCGCGGTCGGCGACGAGGTCGTCGTGTTCGGCGACCCCGCGACCGGCGCGCCGACCGCCGACGAATGGGGCGCCGCCGCCGGCACGATCGGCTACGAGGTCGTCACCCGCATCGGCCCCCGCGTTCCCCGCCGCTACACGGGCGGCCCGCGCACCGTGCCCTGGCCCGAGGCCGAAGACCTGTGAGCCGCGTGTTCGAGGTCGCCGACGCGGCGGCCATGGAGGAGTTCGGCCGCCGCCTCGGCGCGGAGCTGCGCGCGGGCGACCTCCTCGTGCTGACGGGGCCGCTCGGCGCGGGCAAGACGACGCTCACACGCGGCATCGGCGCCGGGCTCGGCGTGCGCGGCCCCGTGCAGAGCCCGACCTTCGTGCTCGCCCGCACCCACCCGAGCCTCGGCGACGGCCCGCCGCTCGTGCACGTCGACGCCTACCGGCTCGGCTCCGCCGAGCTCGTCGACGACCTCGACCTCGACTTCGCCCGCTCGGTCGTCGTCGTCGAGTGGGGCGCCGGGCTCGTCGAGGAGGCGGGCGACTCCTGGCTCGAGGTCGTGATCGAGCGTCCCACCGGCGCGGTGGCGGTCGACGACGTCGCGGCCGTGCTCGACGCGGGCGCCGAGGCATCCGACCTCGACGGCGACGAACCGCGCACGGTCACCCTGACCGGACCGCTCCTCGCGCGGGTGTCTGGCGCGCTCGACGCGTGACCCCGCGGTCGCCCGACCCCCTCCCGAATCGGAATTAGGCTGGAACCATGCTGCTGGCGATCGACACCTCGACGGGAACGAGCGTCGCCGTCGTCGATCGCGACCGCACGACGGGCGAGCTGCGCAGGCTCGCCGAGACCGGCACCGACGACACGATGCGCCACGCCGAGGTCATCGGCGGCTTCATCCGCGACGCGCTCGCCGAGGCGGGCGTCGAGCCGGCCCGGCTCTCGGGCGTCGCGGGCGGAATGGGCCCCGGACCGTTCACGGGCCTGCGCGTCGGCATCGCCGCGGCGCACGCCTTCGCCCTCGGCATCGACCGCCCGTTCGTGCCCGTGCCGAGCCACGACGCGATCGCCTGGAGCCGGTACGCCGCGGGCGACACCGGGGCCCTGCAGGTCGTCACCGACGCCCGTCGCCGCGAGTTCGCCGTCTCCGAGTACGACGGCCTCGACGCCGATCGGCTCCCCGTGCGACTGAGCGGTCCCGGCCTCGTGCCGCGCGACGCGCTGCCCGAGGCGATCGGCGCCCGCTTCGAGGCCGCCGTCGTCTCGGCCGCAGCTGTCGGGTTCCTCGCCGAACTCGCCTTCGCGGCCGGCCGGCTGCCGCTCGCCGACGACGCGCCGCTCTACCTGCGCGCGCCCGACGTGACTCCATCCGCCGGAAAGCGGGTGCTCCCGTGAGCGTGTTCATGCGCCGTGCGAAGACGACCGACCTCGAGGCGATCATGCGACTCGAGCGGGCCACGTTCACCGACGACGCGTGGCCCGAGGACGCGATGCGGCGCGAGATCGAGAGCCCGCACGGCTACTACCTCGTGGCGGTCGACGACGAGCACGACGAGGATGCCGCGTGGCCGCCGCTGCTCGGCTACGCAGGGCTGCTCGCACCGTCGGGCGGCGACCAGGGCGACATCCAGACCATCGCGATCGACCCCGCGGCACGCGGCATGGGCCTCGGCCGCGGGCTCATGCACGCGCTCATCACCGAGTCGCGCCGGCGGGGCATCGCGCAGCTCTTCCTCGAGGTGCGCGCCGACAACCCGATCGCGCGCTCGCTCTACGACTCGCTCGGCTTCGCCGAGATCGGCGTGCGCCCCCGGTACTACCGCAACGGGGTCGACGCCGTGCTCATGCGGCTCGAGGTTCCGCCCGCGGTCACGCGGCCCGCCGGTGCAGGAGGCGATCGATGAACACCCGTGAGCCGCTCGTGCTCGGCATCGAGACCTCGTGCGACGAGACGGGCGTCGGCATCGTGCGGGGCTCGACCCTGCTCGCGAACGTCATCGCCTCCTCGATGGAGGAGCACGCCCGCTACGGCGGCGTCGTCCCCGAGGTCGCCGCCCGGGCGCACCTCGAGGCGCTCGGCCCGACTGTCCGGGCGGCGCTCGCCGAGGCATCCGTCTCGCTCGACGACCTCGACGCGGTCGCCGTGACGAGCGGTCCCGGTCTCGCCGGGGCGCTCATGGTGGGCGTCGGCGCCGCGAAGGCGCTCGCTCTCTCGAAGGGGCTGCCGATCTACGCGGTGAACCACCTCGTCGGGCATGTCGGCGCCGATCTCCTCGACGCCGCCGATCCGCTCGAGACGCCGACCGTCGCGCTGCTCGTATCGGGCGGGCACACGTCGCTGCTCCTCGTGCGCGATCTCGTCTCCGACGTCGAGCTGCTCGGCGAGACGATCGACGACGCCGCAGGGGAGGCCTTCGACAAGGTCGCCCGCGTGCTCGGCCTGCCGTACCCGGGCGGCCCCGAGATCGACCGCGCGGCCGTCGGCGGCGACCCGGACGCCATCCGCTTCCCGCGCGGACTGACCCGCCCGAAAGACCTGGCGGCGCACCGTTGGGACTTCAGCTTCTCGGGCCTGAAGACCGCCGTCGCGCGTTGGGTCGAGCAGCGCGAGGCGGCGGGCGAGCCCGTGCCGATGGCCGACGTCGCGGCGAGCTTCCGCGAAGCCGTCGTCGACGTGCTCGTCTCCAAGGCGATCGACGCGTGCACCGAGCTCGGCGTGCCGCGACTGCTGCTGGGCGGCGGCGTCATCGCGAACGCGAGGCTCCGCGAGGTGGCGACCGAGCGCGCGGCCGCCGCGGGCATCGCGCTGCGCATCCCGCCGCTGTCGCTCTGCACCGACAACGGTGCAATGATCGCCGCGCTCGGCGCGCAGCTCGTGATGGCGGGGCATGCGCCGTCGGAGCTCGGCTTCGGCGCCGACTCGACGCTGCCGGTGACCGAGATCCAGGTCGACTGACGCAAGAATCCTGTGCGCGAGGGGGCTCGCGCGATAGTGTGGGGGCGAAACCACGGGGTCGGCGACATCGATCGCGCCCCGAGCGCCTGCCGAACCGGCAGCAGCGCACCACAACACAGCATCGAGGGGAACCACCGTGACCGACCCGAACCTTCCCGAGCAGCCCGCAGGCCAGCCCGCCGTCCCGCCGGCTCCGCCCGCTCCCGAGGTTCCCGCCGCGCCGGCCGCGCCCGCGTACGGCGCACCCGCCGCGCCCGCCTACGCCGCTCCGGCCTACGCCGCTCCCGCGAGCTCGAAGACCAACGTCCTCGCGATCGTCTCGCTCGTGTCGGCGTTCTTCATCTCGCTCGTCGCGGTCATCACCGGCCACATCGCGCTCAGCCAGATCAAGAAGACCGGCGAGCAGGGCCGCGGCCTCGCGATCGCCGGCCTGGTGCTCGGCTACATCGGCCTGGTCGTCGGCCTGATCTGGATCATCTTCGTCATCGTCGCGATGACCGTGGCCGCGTCGCAGGGTTACACCACGAGCTACTGATCCCGCCGAACCTGACGCGAATCAGAGGGGGAAGAAATGACTGATCCGAGAAATCCCGACGAGACGCCCGAGACCCCCGAGGTCCCCGGCGCACCGGTCGAGCCCGAGGTGCCGAACGTGCCCGAGCCCGACGCGCCGACTCCGACGGAGCCCGGCGTGCCGGGTGCCCCCGAGCCGGTCGTCCCGGTCGACGCCGCGGCGTCGGGTCCCGAGGTGCCCGAGGTGCCGAGCGCGCCCGAGCCGCCCGCGGCGCCCGAACCCCCGGCCCCGCCCGCGCCGCCGGCGCCGCCCGCGCCTCCGGCGTACGGCGCACCTGCGGCGACGCCCCCGGCCTACGGGTCGGCGACCCCGCCGCCTCCGCCCGCTCCGAACGCCTACGGTGCGCCCACGGCGCAGCCGGGCTACGGCGCGCCAGGCTACGCGGCGCCCGCCTACGGTGCGGCGCCCGCGAAGAAGACCCCGGTGTTCAGCCTCATCTCGCTGATCGCCGGCATCGTGGGACTCGTGGGCTTCGCCGTCGTGTTCCTGCCCTTCGTCGGCGGCGTGCTGCAGCTGTTCATCCCGGCTGCGGCCGTGGTGCTCGGCTTCATCGGCAAGAGCAAGGAGCCGCAGGCCAAGGGCATGTGGCTCACCGGCATCATCCTCGGATTCGTCGGCATCGCGATCGCGCTGCTCTCGTTCGTGCTCTGGGGTGTGCTGCTGTCGACGGCGGATCTGTACGACACGCCGTCGTACGACTACTGAGCGGCGAGATGACCGAACGCGAGGGGGCTTCGCCTGACGGCGAGGCCCCCGACCGTCTGCCGGGAGGGCCGACCGCCGGGCCGGTCCTTCCCGGCGAGGCGGGCCGACCCGACGAGCCGGCCGCCGACGAGTTGGGCCGTCTCGACGCGGCCGCCCGTCCTGCCGAGCCCGCCGTTCTCGACGAGCCGGGCGGTCCTGCCGATCCGGCCGCCGACGAGCCGGGCGGTCCTGCCGAGCCGGCCGCCGACGAGCCGGGCGGTCCTGCCGAGCCGGCCGCCGACGAGCGTCGCTCCGGCCCCGTCGATCCGCTCGCGCCCTATCGGCCTGCCGAGCCGACCTTCCGCGCCGACCCCGCGATCCTCGAGGCCGACTCCGCCGGGCCCGCCCAGCGCGAGTTCGACGTGCCGGTCGACACCGGACAGCTGCGCCGGATCTCCACCGGTCAGCTCCTCATCGTGCATCGGGCCGGCTACGACCAGGCCGAGGAGCTCGAGGAGGAGGAGCAGCAGCGCCGGGCGTTCAGCTGGGTCGCCGCCGTCACGGGCGTGATCGGCGCGGCCGCGTCGCTCTTCGTCGGCTGGATGCTGCCGCTGTCGATCGCGGCGATCGTGTTCGGCGTGCTCGGCCTGCGCCGTGAGGAGCACGGCCGCGCGCTCGCGTTCGTGGGCATCGGCACGGGGCTCGCCGGGCTCGTGTTCTCGGCCGTCTGGATCGGCTACTACGCGATCGTGTTCGGCGCGCTGCCGGTCTGAGGGCGGCGTGCTCCTGCCGCGGGAGCTCCTCAGCCGGCCGCTTCGAGCCGCTCGACGAGCAGCGCCACGTGGCGGCCCTGCTCGCGCGTGAGCACGATCGTCGCGCGGTCGGAGCCCTTCAGCTTCAACCGGGTGCGCAGCGCCGCGGGGTCGACGTCGACGCCCCGCTTCTTGATCTCGACGGTGCCGATGCCGCGCGCCTGCAGCGCCTGGCGCAGGCCCCGTTCGTCGGCGGGCAGGCGATCGAGCACTCGGAAGCCCCGCGCGAACGGCGAGTCGAACGCCGTGTCGGCGGTGAGGTAGGCGATGCCGGGGCTCAGCATCCACGCGCCGTTCGCGCGCGCGAGGTCGCCGATGAGGCGCGCCCGGATGACCGCGCCGTCGGGCTCGTAGACGTAGTCGCCGAGGGGACCGTCGGGGGCGTCCTCGCTGTCGGCCGGCGCGACGAGCTCGTGGGCCGCGTCGCCGCGGATGACGAGCGCCGAGCGCCCGATGCCGGGGCGGGCGAGCGCGCCGAGCCAGACGCCGAGCTCGACGACGTCGCCGTCGACCGAGACCCACTGCGCCTCGGCACCGGCCGGCACGACGTCGCGGTCGGTGCCCGGGCCGAGCTTCACGCCGACGGGCATGCGGTCGGCCAGCCCGAACGCGAAGTCGAGGCTCGGCGAATACGCCGAGGCATCCGCGATGCGCGTCGTGGTGCCGCCCGCCGTGGTGCGCCGCGCCGGGTCGAGCCACGCGCCGTCGATGCCGCCGAGCGCGACGTCCTCGGCTCGCGAATGCAGCACGCGGGCGTGCGGGAATGGCGTGAGGTTGAAGGCCGCGATCGCCGCCGTCACCTCGTCGGCATCGGCCGCCGTGACCTCGAGGTCGATCGCGGCCATCGCGAGCGCGTCGCCGCCGATGCCGCAGCCCAGGTCGGCGACGTGGCGCACCCCGGCACGGGAGAACCGTCCGGCGTGCAGCGCCGCGACCTGCAGTCGGGTCGCCTGCTCGAGGCCCGCCTCGGTGAACAGCATGCGGTCGGCGAAGGGGCCGAACTTGGATGCCGCCTTCGCGCGCAGCTTCGACTGGCTGAGCACGGCCGCGACGAGGCCCGCGTCGTACCCCTGCCGCCGGAGCTCGGCGACGGTCTTCACGATGTCGGCCTTCGAGTCCCATGCGGGGAGGGCGTCGAGCAGTCGCAGCCCCTCGGGGGAGAGCAGTTCGACGAGGTCGGAGCGTTCCACGCGGCAACGCTAGCATCGCGCGGGAGACCCCTGTTCGCCTCGCGTGAACGGCATTGGCACTCACGTTGCACGAGTGCCAGAACGCGCCTAGACTCGCTTTAGCACTCTCGCTCTGAGGCTGCTAACCAGTCTTCGTCAAAAGACGGCATTCGTCTAGAAAAGGGGTCAACCGTGTCGGTTTCCATCAAGCCGCTCGAGGATCGCATCGTCATCAAGCAGGTCGAGGCCGAGCAGACCACGGCGTCGGGTCTCGTCATCCCCGACACCGCGAAGGAGAAGCCGCAGGAGGGCGAGGTCGTGGCCGTGGGCCCCGGTCGCATCGACGACAACGGCAACCGCGTCCCGCTCGACGTCGCGGTCGGCGACAAGGTCATCTACTCGAAGTACGGCGGCACCGAGGTCAAGTTCGGCGGCGAGGACTTCCTCGTGCTCTCGGCCCGCGACGTGCTCGCGGTCGTCGTTCGCTGAGCGACTCGAACCCGGCGCGAACGGCCCGGATGCTTCGGCATCCGGGCCGTTCGCCGTTCCTTGCGGCGATGCGGCCGAGGTGCGCGAGCCCGAGGCATCCGATGTCGAATCGATTCGGCCGGGCCGGCCGGCGGGCGTAGGCTGTATCGGTGAATTCCCGCTCCGCACACGCCGAACACGGCGCGATCAGCCGACCGGGTCTCGGCTACGCGATCTCCGCGTACCTGCTGTGGGGCGTGCTGCCCATCTACTTCATCGCGCTGCAGCCGACCGGCTCGGTCGAGATCGTCGCCTGGCGCATCCTGCTGTCGCTCGTCTTCTGCGCGCTGCTCATCACGGTGACGCGCGGCTGGCCGAAGTTCATCGCGCTCCTGCGCAACCGGCGCGTGCTCTTCACGATGGCCGCGGCCGGCGCCCTCATCTTCGTGAACTGGGAGACCTACGTCTACGCGGCGGTGAACGAGCAGGTCGTCGAGGCGTCGCTCGGGTACTTCATCAACCCGATCGTGACCATCTTCCTCGGCGTGCTCATCCTGCGGGAACGCCTCAATCCGACCCAGTGGGTCGCCGTCGGCATCTCGATGGTCGCGGTCGTCGTGCTCGCCGTCGGGCACGGGCAGTTCCCGTGGATCGCGTTGCTGCTCGCGTTCTCGTTCGGCTTCTACGGGCTCATCAAGAAGCGCGTCGGCCCGCGCGTCGACGCCGTCTCGGGGCTCACGCTCGAGACGCTCTGGCTCGCGCCCGTGGCGGGCGTGCAGCTGTGGTGGATCGCGGCGCAGGAGGGGCTCACGATGGGCGCCTACGGTGCGTGGCACGCCGTGCTGCTCTCGCTCGCGGGCGTCGTCACGGCGGTGCCCCTGCTGCTCTTCGCGGCGGCGTCGCGGCGGCTGCCGCTCATCTACATGGGCTTCATCCAGTACTTCGCGCCGTTCATCCAGTTCATCGTCGGCGTCGCGGTGCTGGGCGAGCCGATGCCGCCCGAGCGCTGGATCGGGTTCGGCCTCGTCTGGGTCGCGCTCGCCGTGCTCACCTTCGACCTGGTGCGCAGCGCCCGGTCCGCGAGGCGCGTCTTCGCCGAACCGGTCTGACGTCGCGCGAGGGCGCGAGGATGGCGGATTCCGCAGCGGATGCCGTCGTATGACGCGGATTTCGTGCGTCCGACCCCCGAAAAGGTGTCGAGCGGGTAACGATCCGGCCGGTGTTACCGGGTTGTGACCGGGGTGACTTGTCTCGGTGGGATGCCCCGGCATACTGTCGATCAACGGCGTCGTTACGGCGCTTGATCGTGTAACGAAATTCCTTCAGTCCCAAGGAGCAACATGAGCGTCTTCGCGAAGGCTTCGGCCAAGCGTTCTGCGCGCGCTGCATGGACGGGTCTCGCCATCGTCGGCGTCAGCACCCTCCTGCTCACCGCGTGCACTTCAGGCGGCACCCCGTCGTCGACCGAGAGCGAGAAGCCCGCCGACACCGGCGACGCCCAGCCCGTCGAGGCCGGCGACCGCGACCTCACGCTGAAGGTCGGCCAGATCGCGCCGCAGTCCGGCACCCTCGCGGTGCTCGGCCCGCCCCAGATCGCGGCCGCGCAGCTCGCGGTGAACGACATCAACGCCGCCGACCTCGGCATCACGGTCGAGCTGACCCTCCGCGACGAGGGCGACAGCACGGTCGATGTCGCGACCGGTTCGGTCACCGACCTGCTCTCGCAGGACGTCGCGGCCATCTCGGGCGCTGCGGCCTCCGCGACGACCCGCAACATCTACGAGCAGGTCACGAGCGCGGGCGTCGTGCTCATGTCGCCGTCGAACACGGGTCTCGACCTGTCGTCGATCAACGACAACGGCCTGTACTTCCGCACCGCGCCGTCCGACCTCCTCCAGGGCGAGGTGCTCGGCAACCTGGTCGCCGAAGACGGCAACTCGACGCTGGGCATCATCTACCAGAACGACGCCTACGGCACCGGCTTCGCCGACGCCACCAAGAAGGCGTTCGAGGGTGCCGGCGGCGAGGTCGTGGCCGAGTCGTCGTTCAACACGGGCGACACGAACTTCTCGACCCAGATCGGCGACGTGACGGCCCAGAACCCCGACGCGATCGTCATCATCTCGTTCGACGAGGCGAAGGTCATCATCCCCGACCTGGTCGGCACGGGCTTCCCCGGTGACAAGATCTACCTCACCGACGGCAACCGGCTCGACTACAGCGCCGACTTCGCCCCGGGCCTCATCAAGGGCGCGCACGCGACCACGCCCGGTCTCGACCTCGCGACGCTCGGTGACTTCACCGACCGCCTGAAGGAGATCGACCCGAGCCTGACCGACTTCACCTACGCGGCGGAGTCGTACGACAACATCGTGCTGTTCGCCCTCGCGGCCTACGCGGCCAACGAGGCGAGCGGTCAGTCGATCGCCGACTACCTCACGCAGGTGTCGGGCTCGACCGGCGACGGCGAGAAGGTCACCTCGTTCGAAGACGGCGCGAAGGCGCTCGCCGAGGGCAAGCAGATCGACTACGACGGTCTGTCGGGCCCGATCTCGTTCGACGAGAACGGCGACCCGCAGGGCGCCACGATCGGCATCTACGAGTACAACGACCAGAACGTCTCGGAGCGCATCAACTAAGCGTTCAGCGACATTCGGAACGGCCCCGGCGCATCGCGCCGGGGCCGTTCTCGTGCTCTCGTGCGCGCAGATACGCGCTCGCCCGCTCGTCGCGTCGCCGCAGCTCCGGCGCGCGTGGGAGGCGTGGGGATCGAGTGGGCGCATATCGCCCTGAAACACGCTCTGCAGGGGCGATATTGGCCCACTCGAGGCTCATGGCATGGCATGGCATGGCATGGCGTGGCGTGGCGTGGCATGGCATGGCATGGTGTGGCGTGGCGTGGCGTGACGTGGGCCCGGGCGGTCCAGCGACGTGTGGCGGGGCGCTGGTCGGGCGGGTGGTTCAGGCGCGACGTGGCGCGCTGTCGGGGACGGCCTTCAGCCGCGAGACGTGGCCCGCACGCCAGACAGCGGCGCCGCCGTCGACGAACGAGAACGGGCGGATGCCGCAGCATCCGCCCGTTCTTCGGTGAGGGGTTCCGGTCAGTCGTCGTCCTGGCCGAGCGTGCCCAGGTAGAGCCCGATGACCTTCGGGTCGTTGAGCAGCTCGCGGCCCGTGCCCGTGTAGGCGTCGCGGCCCTGGTCGAGCACGTAGCCGCGGTCGCAGATCTGCAGGCAGCGGCGCGCGTTCTGCTCGACCATGATGGTGGTCACCCCGGCCTTGTTGATCTCCTTCACGCGCAGGAACGCCTCGTCTTGACGGACGGGCGAGAGGCCGGCGCTCGGCTCGTCGAGCAGCAGCACGTGCGGGCCCATCATGAGCGCGCGCGACATCGCGACCATCTGGCGCTCGCCGCCCGAGAGCGATCCGGCGCGCTGGCCGAGCCGCTTGCCGAGCTCGGGGAAGATCGCCGTGACGAACTCGAGCCGCTCGGTGATGCCCTTCGGGCGCAGGTAGATGCCCATCTCGAGGTTCTCGCGGATCGTGAGCGACGGGAACACGTTGTTCGTCTGGGGCACGAACCCGACGCCCTTCGCGACGAGCTTGTTCGCCTTGAGGTTCGTGATCTCCTCGCCGTTCAGGAAGATGCCGCCGTCGCGCACCTTCACGAGGCCGAAGATCGACTTGAGCAGCGTCGACTTGCCGGCGCCGTTCGGGCCGATGATGCCGATCAGCTCGCCGGGAGCCGCGGTGAGCGAGCACCCGTTGAGGATGTTCACCCCCGGCAGGTATCCGGCGGTGATGTCGCGCACCTCGACGACGAGATCGCCGGCGGCCGGCTGCTCGATGGCGGGGGCGGGGCTACTGTTCGTCATCGATGAGCTCCTTCAGCGCTTCGACGTGACCGGTGTCGGCTGCGCCGAGATCCTGGTCGTGGTGCTGGCCGAGGTAGGCGTCGATCACGGCCTGGTCCTGCATGACCGTGTGCGGGTCGCCCTCGGCGACGACCTTGCCCTCGGCCATCACGATCACCCAGTCGGCGATGTGGCGCACCATGTGCATGTCGTGCTCGACGAAGAGCACCGTCATGCCCTGGGTCTTCAGGTCGAGGATGTGATCGAGCAGCGACTGGGTGAGCGCGGGGTTCACGCCGGCCATCGGCTCGTCGAGCATGACGAGCGTCGGGTCGCTCATGAGCGCCCTGGCCATCTCGAGGAGCTTGCGCTGACCGCCCGAGAGGCTCGCGGCGTAGTCGTCCTTCTTGGCGTCGAGCTTGAAGCGGCCGAGGAGCTCGAGTGCCTTCTGCTCGATCTCGTCGTCCTGCTTGCGCCACAGGAACGGCAGCAGGGCCCGGAACGCGTTCTCGCCCCGCTGGCCCGTCGCCCCGAGCTTCATGTTGTCCATGACGGTCAGGAGGCCGAGCGCCTTCGTGAGCTGGAAGGTGCGGATGAGGCCCATGCGCGCGACCTTGAACGCGGGGACGTGCGCGAGCGACCTGCCGTCGAAGCTCCAGTTGCCGGTGTCGGGCTTGTCGAACCCGGTCAGCAGGTTGAAGAACGTCGTCTTGCCGGCGCCGTTGGGGCCGATGAGGGCCGTGATGGCGCCGCGCGGGATCTCGACGTGCGCGACGTCGACCGCGGTGAGGCCGCCGAACGTGCGCTTGACGCCGTCGGCGATCAGGATCGGATCGGTCTTCTTGCAGCCCGGTGCGGCGTCGCCGACGTGCAGGCCGACGGACTTGACCGGCTTCTTCGTGGGAACGGCGTCACTTGACAAAGGACATCTCCTTCTTGTTACCGAGCATGCCCTGTGGTCTGAACACGACCATGAGCATGATCGCCACGCCGACGAGGATGAATCGGAGCTGGCCCGACTGCACCTCGGTGATCGGCAGCCAGCCGGCCTCGACGGCCCGCGCGACGAAGCCCGAGAAGAACGACAGCACGACCCAGAACACGATCGAGCCGAGCACGGGGCCGAGCACGGTCGCGGCCCCGCCGAGCAGCAGGATCGCCCACGTGAAGAATGTCAGCGAGGTCGCGTAGTTCGCCGGGACGACGGCGCGGGGCAGGATGAAGATCATGCCCGCGAACGTGCCGAACACGCCGCCGAGGATGAGGCTCTGCATCTTGTACGAGTAGACGTTCTTGCCGAGCGACCGCACGGCGTCCTCGTCTTCGCGGATGCCCTTGAGCACGCGGCCCCACGGGCTGCGCATGAGCAGCCAGACGAGCACGCAGGCGATCGCGACGATCACCCACGCGACGAGGATGCTCCACCAGTCGTTCGCGCTGAACACCCACGGGCCGAAGCCCGCCGTGCCCTCGAAGGTGAACGGGTTGAGCGCGCGGAATCCGTCTTTGTACTCGCTCAGGCCGTTCGCCGAACCCGTGACGTCGCGGAACGTGTTGGTCGTGAACAGCAGTCGCAGGATCTCGGCCGCCGCGATCGTCACGATCGCGAGGTAGTCGGCGCGCAGACGCAGCGTCGGGATACCGAGGATGAGCGCGAAGACGACGGACGCCCCGACGCCGACGAGCACGGACGCCCACACCGGGAACCCGAACGTCAGGGTCGAGATCGCGTAGCCGTAGGCGCCGAGCGCCATGAAGCCGGCCTGGCCGAAGTTCAGGAGGCCCGTGTAGCCGAAGTGCACCGCGAGGCCGAGGGCCGCGAGCGCGTAGGCGGCGGTGGTCGGGCTCAGCACCTCGACGGCCGCGTTCGAGAAGATTGCTCCCCAGTCGATCATTTCGGGCCTCCTAGCCGATCCGCTCTCGGCGACCGAGGATGCCCTGCGGACGCAGCAGCAGCACGAGGATGAGGATCACCAGTGCCGCGACGAACTTCATGTCTGCCGGGATCCAGAGCGTCGAGAGCTCGACGAACAGTCCGACGATGAGGGAGCCGATGAGGGCTCCGAACGCGGTGCCGAGCCCGCCGAGGGTGACGGCCGCGAACACGAGCAGCAGGATCTGGAAGCCCATGTCCCAGCTCGCGCCCGGTCGGTAGTAGGCCCAGAGGATGCCGCTGAGGCCCGCGAGCGCGGCGCCGAGCACCCACACGATGCGGATCGTGCGGTCGACGTCGATGCCGCTCGCGGCGGCGAGGCTCGGGTTGTCGGACACCGCGCGCGTCGCCTTGCCGATGCGGGTGCGCAGCAGGAAGAACGCGACGGCGAGCAGGACCACGATGCTGATGCCCATGCTCGCGACATCGACCCACGACAGCGACAGCGGCCCGAGGTGGAACTCCGCCGGCGCCGCGCCGGGCAGCTGCCGGGTGCGTCCGCCGTAGAAGAACTGGTAGGTGTACCGCATCGCGAGGGCGAGGCCGATGCTCACGATCATGAGCTGGATGACGCCGACGCCGCGTCGTCGCAACGGCTTCCACAACGCCGCATCGAGGGTCCAGCCGAGGCCTGCGCTCAAGATGATCGCGATGAGGATCGCGATGGCGATCGGCAGGCCGAGGATGTTGGCGAACGTCAGGGTCATGAGCGCGCCGAACGTGATCATCTCGGAGTGCGCGAAGTTGCTGAGCCCCGTGGTGCCGTAGATGAGCGACAGCCCGATCGCCGCGAGAGCGAGCAGCAGGCCGAAGTTCAGGCCGTTGACGACGCGGTTGACGAGCTGGTCGAAGAACGACACAGTCACCCGCGTGCCTTCGCCGAGGAAGAAGTTCACCGACTTGTTGTTCGTCAGCCCGAACTCCGCCGTGCGGGGGTTCTCGCCCTTCGACACGACGACGCCCTTGGGCAGCGTGTCTTCATCGAGCTCGACGGTGTACTCGGTCTTCTCGGGCACGCCGATGGTCCACTTGCCGTCGGCGTCGGTCTCGGTGTCGGCGGAGAATCCGCCGCCCTCGACCGTGATCTTCACGCCTTCGAGCGGTTCGTCGTTGTACTGCACATTGCCCGAGAAGTGGTACTCGAACTCGTCGGAAGCCGAGGCCGCACTCCCATCCTCCGCCATCGCAGGGGACGCTGCGATGCCGGACAGAGTGAGTGCGGACAGGAGTATTCCGAGGAGAAGGAGCCACCTCCCGCGAGAGCGAGTCTGGACAGATCTCGTGGGTTCCACTGCACCTCCAAGGGGTCACCGGAGAGCGTGGTGAGACCTCCGGGACCGGTCCTTTCCGCCGACGGCGTCGTCGACGGTACCTGCCGATTATGACCCATGCTCGGCGTGCCCGTGTGCTGTCGCCCGTCACCGGCCGCCGTTTGTGCTGGATCGTTATGAAGATCGGGGGGAATGCCCGCGGCGAGAACTCGCTTAACATTGATGCACCGCCACCTCCACCCACCACGCCGACCGGCTCGGGTGTTCGACACGAAGGGAAGTCATGGATCAGGCAGATCCGTTCGGATTCACTGGACTCACGTACGACGACGTCCTCCTCCTGCCAGGTCACACCGACGTGATCCCCTCCGAGGCCGACACGGCCTCGCGGCTCACCCGCCGCATCACCGTCGCCACGCCGCTGCTGTCGGCCGCGATGGACACCGTCACCGAGGCCCGCATGGCGATCGCCATGGCGCGCCAGGGCGGTATCGGCATCCTGCACCGCAACCTGTCGATCGAAGACCAGGCCGACATGGTCGACCGCGTCAAGCGCAGCGAGTCGGGCATGGTCTCCAACCCCGTGACGACGACGCCCGACGCCTCGGTCGCCGATGTCGACGCGCTGTGCGCCATGTACCGCGTGAGCGGCCTTCCGGTGGTCGACGACGAGGGCAAGCTCGTCGGCATCATCTCCAACCGCGACATGCGCTTCGTCGCCGACTTCGAGAAGCCGTCGACGAAGGTCTCCGAGGTCATGACGAAGATGCCGCTCATCACGGGCCGGGTCGGCATGAACCCCGACGAGGCGCTCGCGATCTTCGCGAAGCACAAGGTCGAGAAGCTTCCCCTCGTCGACGACGAGGGCCACCTCACGGGCCTCATCACCGTGAAGGACTTCGACAAGAGCGAGCAGTACCCGAACGCCACGAAGGACGACGAGGGCCGCCTCCGCGTGGGCGCGGCGATGGGCTTCTTCGGCGACGCGTGGGAGCGCGCCGAGGCGCTGCGCGACGCGGGCGTCGACGTGCTCGTGGTCGACACCGCGAACGGCGAGTCGGCGGGCGTGCTCGACATCATCCGCCGCCTGAAGGCCGACCCGACCTTCGCCCACATCGACGTCATCGGCGGCAACGTCGCGACCTACGAGGGCGCCAAGGCGCTCGTCGAGGCCGGCGCCGACGCCGTCAAGGTCGGCGTCGGGCCCGGCTCGATCTGCACCACACGCGTCGTCGCGGGTGTCGGCGTGCCGCAGATCACCGCCGTCTACGAGGCATCCAAGGCGACGAAGCCGGCCGGCGTGCCGCTCATCGCCGACGGCGGCCTGCAGTACTCGGGCGACATCGCGAAGGCGCTCGTCGCCGGGGCCGACACGGTCATGCTCGGTTCGCTCCTCGCGGGCACCGCCGAGAGCCCGGGCGAGCTCGTCTTCCAGAACGGCAAGCAGTTCAAGGCCTACCGCGGCATGGGCTCCCTCGGCGCCCTGCAGACGCGCGGCAAGAAGACCTCGTACTCGAAGGACCGCTACTTCCAGGCCGACGTGCCGAGCGACGACAAGCTGATCCCCGAGGGCATCGAGGGCCAGGTGCCGTACCGCGGCCCGCTGTCGGCCGTCGCGTACCAGCTCATCGGGGGCCTCCGCCAGTCGATGTTCTACGTCGGTGCGCGCACGATCGCCGAGCTCAAGACCAAGGGCCGCTTCGTGCGCATCACGCCCGCGGGCCTCAAGGAGTCGCACCCGCACGACGTGCAGATCGTCGTCGAGGCGCCGAACTACACGCGCTGACGCGCGGCCGCCCGACGAGGTGGACGCGCTGGAGTACGCCCGCATCGTGCAGAAGCACGTGCTCGTGCGCGATCCCGACGCGGTCGAGCGCGTGCTCGTCGGCGAGGCGCCGGCCTATGCCGGGCGCCTCGCCGAGATCGCCGGGGCCGCGCGGCGGGAGGCCGAGCAGGTGCGGCCGCGGCTGCTGGAGGAGCTGCAGGCCTCCCCGTCGGAGGCCGCGAAGGACGCGGCTCGTGCCGTCGGACCGATGCGCGGGCGCACCGGGTGCGGCCTCCTCATCGCGCTCCTCGCGGTCGCCGCGGCGTTCGCGTTCTTCTTCTCCCGGGCGAAGCTCGATCCGGCCGACATGATGCCGTATGCGATGGTGCTGCTCGCGGTGGCCGCGATCGGGTGCGCGATCGCGGCGCTGCCGATCCGCCGAGCCGATCCGCCGGGCCCGGCGGTCGCGTTCACGAGCGCGGCCTTCGCGATCCTCAGCGCTCTCACGATGTGGCCGTCGGTGTGGGTGGTGACGAGTGTCGATCGGCAGCTCGTCCCGTGGCTGTGGCTCGGTGCCGCCGCGACGCTCACGACGGGCGCGATCGCGGTCGCCGGTGCGGTCGCGCGGCACCGGCTGCCGAGCGAGGTCGAACGCGAAGCGGTCGTCGACGACTTCCGGGCACGGGTGCAGGCCGGACTGCGCGCGGCGCGCGAACGCGCGGTGGACGACGCGGTCGCCGCCTATGCGCTCCTCGCGCCCGAGCAGCGCGCCTCGCTCGAGCGGACGCAGCTCGCGGTGCGCGCCGAACTGCAGCGCCGCGGCATCCCCGTGCCGGCCGACACGCCGGTGCCTCCGGGCGTCGGCATGGTCGGACGGGCCGTCGAGCTCGGGGCCGCCGCGTCGGGTGCCGCGATCGGGCCGTGAGCGTCGACGACTACACCAGCTCCCTGATGTAGCAGAGCATGCGGTAGTCGGTGCCCGGCTCGATGTTCACGAAGCCGTGGCGCTCGTAGAACCGGCGGGCGTCGACGTCGACCTCGTCGACGTTGATGTGCATCTCGCCGCCCCCTCGGCGGAGCACCTCGGCGATCGCATGCCCGAGGAGCGCCGTGCCGATGCCGTCGCCGCGCCGGGCGGGCACGACGTAGAGCTCGTCGAGCACGGCGAGCAGGCCCTCGCAGTACACCGTGGGTCGCAGGGTCACGACGGCGTAGCCGGTCGGCTCCGCTCCGTCGCCCGAGAACAGCACGAACCCGTCGGGGTCGGCGATGAGCCGGCGGAAGCGGGGTTCGAGCTCGTCGCGGGTCGGGGTGGGGGTGTCGAACTCCTCGGCGAACTCGACCTGCAGGCGGGCCGCGGTCGCGGCGTCGTCGACGCCGGCGAGGCGGATGCCGCGGGGCGAGGCATCCGGTCGCCGGACGCCGCCCGTGCTCATGCGTCGCCGCCGGCCGCGTCGGCGAGCCGGGTGATCGCCTCGGCGAGCACCTCGGGCGTGCACGCGAAGTTCAGCCGCACGTGGCCGCGCCCGACCTGCTTGCCGAACATCGTGCCGATGCCGAGGGCGACCCTCGCCCGCTCGAGTGCGACCTCGGCGGGGTCGTCGCCCCAGCCGAGCGACGAGAGATCGAGCCAGGCGAGGTAGGTCGCGTCGGGGATGCGGTAGCGCACGCCCGGCAGCTCGTCGGCGATGAGCTCGGCGAGCAGGCGCCGGTTGTCGTCGAGGCTCGCGAGCACGCCGTCGAGCCAGTACCCGCCCTCGCGGAAGGCGGCGACCGAGGCGATCGAGCCGAACTGGCTCATGCGCCACTCGACCTCGTAGGGCATGGCACGGCGCACCGCGTCGCCGCGGTCGGACGCCGTGACCATCATGGCCGCCTTGAGGCCCGCGAGGTTGAACGCCTTCGACGCGGCCGTCACCGTGACGCCGTGCTCGCGCGCGGCGTCGGAGACCGTCAGGAACGGCGTGTAGACGGTGCCCGGCTGCGACAGCGGCCCGTGCACCTCGTCGGAGACGATCGTCACCCCGTGGCGCGCGGCGATCTCGGCGAGGGCGGCCAGGTCGTCGCGCGGCGGAACCAGCCCGATCGGGTTGTGCGGGTTGCAGAGCAGCATGGCCTTCGCGCCGGCCGCGAACGCCGCGTCGATGCCGTCGAGGTCGAGCGCCCACCCCTCGTCGATGCCGCCGCGCATGGGCACCTCGACGACCCGCGCCGACGCCTCGGTCACGATGTCGAAGAACGGGGGATAGATGGGCGGCGTCACGATGACCGCGTCGCCCGGCGTCGTCACCTGGCGAAGCACCTCGACGAGTCCCATCGCGACGTCGCCCGTGCACGTCACGCGCGCCGGGTCGACCTCCCACCCGAACCGCTCGGCGGCGAACGGCGCGAACGCCTCGGCGACCGCCCGGCTGCCCGCGGCGTAGCCCGTGTCGGAGCGGTCGATCGCGGCGTGCAGCGCCGCGGCGACCGGCTCGGCGAGCGGATAGTCCATCTCGGCGACGGGCAACGGCAGCACGTCGGCGTCGTAGTGCCGCCACTTCTCGCTCGTGCGGGTGCGGAGGGCGTCGAGGGGCTCAGCGGCGATGCGATGCATGCCTCCAGCTTGCCGCAGAACGCCGAGGACTGGCAGGGGTGGCGGGTGCGGCTGTAGTCTGGTCGGCTGCCCAGCTCTGCTCGTCACCTGGCGGCGCGACCGCGGGCGTCCCGATTCCGGTCGCAGACCGATCGGAACACGAACCCATGGGCTTCATCGACGTCAACGGCGTCTCGTACTCGCTCCCCGACGGGCGGCCGCTGCTCGCGCGCCTCGCCTGCCGCGTCTCGGAGGGTGCGACGACCGCGCTCATCGGCGCCAACGGCGCCGGCAAGTCGACCCTCCTGCGCATCATCCGCGGCGACCTCCGGCCCGACGAGGGCAGCGTGCAGGTCGACGGCGGCCTCGGCGTGATGGACCAGTTCATCGGCACCGGCCGAACCGTCGAGGGGGCGGATGCCTCGGTGCAGGGCCTGCTCGTCTCGGTCGCGCCGCGCCGCATCAGGGAGGCCGCGCTCGAGCTCGAGGCATCCGAGAACGCCCTCATCGAACGCGACGACACCGACGCGCAGATGCGGTACGCGACCGCGCTCGCCGAGTACGCCGAGGCCGGCGGCTACGAGCAGGAGGTCGTCTGGGACCACTGCACGCAGGCGGCGCTCGGCATCCCCTACGAGCGCGCGAAGTGGCGCGAGCTGTCGACGCTCTCGGGCGGGGAGCAGAAGCGGCTCGCGCTCGAGGCGCTCTTGCGCGGGCCCGAGCAGGTGCTGCTGCTCGACGAGCCCGACAACTCGCTCGACGTGCCCGGCAAGCGCTGGCTCGAGGACCGGCTGCGGGAGACCTCGAAGACCGTGCTGCTCGTCTCGCACGATCGTGAGCTGCTCGCTCGCGCCGCCGACCGCATCGTCACGATCGAGCTCGGCACCGCGGGCAACACGGCGTGGGTGCACGGCGGCGGGTTCGAGGGGTACCACGAGGCCCGCGAGGCGCGGTTCGAGCGGCTCGACGAGCTGCGGCGACGCTGGGACGAGCAGCACGCGGCGCTCAAGGCGCTCGTGCTGCGGATGCGCGAGAAGGCGAAGTACAACGCCGACATGGCGGCCGCGTACAAGGCGGCGACCACGCGTCTCTCGAAGTTCGAGGAGGCGGGGCCGCCGCAGGAGCGCCCGCCCGCGCAGGCCGTGTCGATGCGGCTGCGCGGCTCGCGCACGGGCAAGCGCGCGGTCGTGTGCGAGGCGCTCGAGCTCACCGGGCTCATGCGGCCGTTCGACCTCGAGGTCTGGTACGGCGACCGCATCGCGGTGCTCGGCTCGAACGGGTCGGGCAAGTCGCACTTCCTGCGGCTGCTCGCGGGCGGCGGCACCGAGCCCGACCGCACGCTCGGGCACGTGACGAGCGTGGGGGAGACGCTCGCCCGGGTGCCGCACGAGGGGCGCGCGGTGCTCGGCGCACGGGTCGTGCCCGGCTGGTTCGCGCAGAACCACGAGCACCCCGAGTTCCGTGGCCGCACCCTGCTCGACATCCTGCACCGGGGCGACGCCGACCGCGACGGTCTGCCGCGCGAGGCCGCGAGCTCGGCGCTCGACCGCTACGGGCTGGCCGGTGCCGCGCTGCAGAACTTCGAACAGCTCTCGGGTGGGCAGCAGGCGCGCCTGCAGATCCTGTTGCTCGAGCTCTCGGGGGCGACCCTGCTGCTGCTCGACGAGCCGACCGACAACCTCGACCTCGTCTCGGCCGAGGCGCTCGAGGAGGCGCTCGAGCGCTTCGACGGCACCGTGCTCGCGGTC
Organism: Agromyces cucurbitae; assembly: GCF_058349945.1. NCBI lineage: Bacteria > Bacillati > Actinomycetota > Actinomycetes > Micrococcales > Microbacteriaceae > Agromyces > Agromyces cucurbitae. Next base: position 771,933 of record NZ_JBYRES010000002.1, read on the forward strand.
ACCCACGACCGCTGGTTCACCCGCAGCTTCGACCGCTTCGTGGTCTTCACCGAGTCGGGCGAGGTGGTCGAGACCGACGCGCCGGTGTGGGATGAGGGCCGGGTCGCCCGCGCGCGATGACCGTCGCGCGGCGGGGGACCCGGGCCGCGGCCGGGCCGGACGGTAGGGTGGAACGGTGAGCCAGGAGATCGAGATCGGCCGCTCCAAGCGGGGCCGGCGAGTGTACGCGTTCGACGACATCGCGATCGTGCCGAGCAGGCGCACGCGCGACCCCGAAGACGTGTCCGTCGCGTGGTCGATCGACGCCTACCAGTTCGACATCCCGTTCCTCGCGGCCCCCATGGACTCGGTCGTCTCGCCGCAGACGGCGATCATGATGGGGCAGCTCGGCGGCCTCGGCGTGCTCGACCTCGAAGGCCTCTGGACCAGGTACGACGACCCGGCGCCCGTGCTGGCCGAGATCCGCAACCTCCCCGCCGACCGCGCCACCGAGCGCATGCAGCAGCTCTACGCCGAGCCGATCAAGCCCGAGCTCGTGTCGGCGCGGCTCGCCGAGATCCGCGCCGCGGGTGTGACCGTCGCGGGTGCGCTCTCGCCGCAGCGCACGCAAGAGCTGTACGAGACCGTCGTCGCCGCTGGCGTCGACCTCTTCGTCATCCGCGGCACGACCGTCTCGGCCGAGCACGTGTCGAAGAACCAGGAGCCGCTCAACCTCAAGAAGTTCATCTACGAGCTCGACGTGCCCGTCATCGTCGGCGGGGCAGCGACCTACACGGCCGCGCTCCACCTCATGCGCACGGGCGCGGCGGGCGTGCTCGTCGGCTTCGGCGGCGGTGCCGCGTCGACCACCCGCACGACGCTCGGCATCCACGCGCCCATGGCGACGGCCGTGGCCGACGTGGCCGGCGCGCGCCGCGACTACCTCGACGAGTCGGGCGGCCGCTACGTGCACGTCATCGCCGACGGCGGCGTCGGCACGGCCGGCGACATCGTGAAGGCCGTCGCGTGCGGCGCCGACGCGGTCATGCTCGGTGCGGCGCTCGCCCGCGCGACCGACGCGCCCGGCGGCGGCTACCACTGGGGTGCGGAGGCCCACCACGCGAAGCTGCCCCGCGGCCGCCGCGTGCAGGTCGGCCAGGTCGCCCCGCTCGAGGAGGTCCTCTACGGCCCCGCCCCGGCGGCCGACGGCACCGCGAACCTCGTCGGCGCACTCAAGAAGTCGATGGCGACCACCGGCTACTCCGACCTCAAGGAGTTCCAGCGCGTCGAGGTCGTCGTCGAACCGTACCTGGGTTCGTAACGCGCGCCAGCCCCCTCCTCACCGCGACGGTGTTCGGGTAGCGTGGAAACGGATCACGCGGCCGGGCCCTGAGCCGCGGGGATGGGGTGGCACGATGGCCAAGCTCAAGTCGGTGACGCGTTCGCAGAAGCTCGGACCGGAGGAGCGCGAAGCCGCCATTGCGCGCCTGAAAGAGAAAGAGCTCGACGTGCTCGTCGTCGGCGGCGGCATCGTCGGCACCGGTGCGGCGCTCGACGCCGTCACCCGTGGCCTCTCGACCGGGCTCCTCGAGGCCCGCGACTGGGCGTCGGGCACCTCGAGCCGCTCGTCGAAGCTCGTGCACGGCGGCATCCGCTACCTCGAACAGCTCGACTTCCGGCTCGTGCGCGAGGCCCTCATCGAGCGCGGGCTCCTGCTCCAGCGCATCGCCCCGCACCTCGTGAAGCCCGTGCGGTTCCTCTACCCGCTCAAGAAGCGCGTCTTCGAGCGGTTCTACGTCGGCGCGGGCATGATGCTCTACGACATCTTCAGCTACACGGGCGGGCGTCCGCCGGGCGTGCCGCACCACCGGCACCTGTCGAAGCGCCAGGTGATGCGCGCCATCCCCTCGCTCTCGAAGGACGCCCTCGTCGGCGGCCTCACGTACTACGACGCCCAGGTCGACGATGCCCGCTACGTGGCATCCCTCGCCCGCACCGCGAGCTTCTACGGCGCCCACGTCGCGAGCCGCGTGAAGGTCGAGGGCTTCATCAAGGTCGGCGAGCGGGTCGTCGGCGTGAAGGCCCACGACCTCCAGACCGACGAGCACTTCGAGGTGCGCGCGAAGCAGGTCGTCAACGCGACGGGCGTCTGGACCGACGACACCCAGCGCATGGTGGGCGAGCGCGGCACGTTCAAGGTGCGCGCCTCGAAGGGCATCCACCTCGTCGTGCCCCGCGATCGCATCCAGTCGGCGATGGGCATGATCTTCCGCACGGAGAAGAGCGTGCTCTTCGTGATCCCGTGGGGCCGGCACTGGCTCATCGGCACGACCGACACCGACTGGAACCTCGACAAGGCCCACCCCGCGGCGACCGCGGCCGACATCGACTACCTGCTCGAGCACGTGAACGGCGTGCTCGCCATTCCGCTCACCCGCGAGGATGTCGAGGGCGTGTACGCAGGCCTGCGGCCGCTGCTCGCCGGCGAGAGCGAGCAGACGTCGAAGCTGTCGCGCGAGCACCTCGTCGCCCACACGGTGCCCGGGCTCGTCGTCATCGCGGGCGGCAAGTGGACGACCTACCGGGTGATGGCGAAGGACGCCATCGACGCGGCCGTCGACGCCCTCGACGGCAAGGTTCCGCCGTCGGCCACGCAGGACATCCCGCTGCTCGGCGCCGAGGGGTACCAGGCGGCCTGGAACAAGCGGGGCAAGATCGCGCGCGCGTTCGGCGTGCACAAGGTACGCATCGAGCACCTGCTGAACCGCTACGGCACGCTGACCGACGAGCTGCTCGACCTCATTCGCAGCGACCCCGAGCTCGGGGAGCCGCTGCCCGGCGCCGACGACTACCTCGCCGCCGAGGTCGTGTACGCGGCCTCACACGAGGGCGCCCTGCACCTCGACGACGTGCTCGCCCGCCGCACCCGCATCTCGATCGAGTCGTGGGACCGAGGGGTGTCGGCCGCGCCCGTCGCGGCGAAGCTCATGGGTCGGGTGCTCGGCTGGGACGAGGCGCGCGAGACCCTCGAGGTCGAACGCTACCTGCAGCGCGTCGCCGCCGAGCGCGCGTCGCAGGAGCAGCCCGACGACGAGTCCGCCGACCGGGTGCGGCTCGAGGCGCCCGACATCGTGAAGGTCGACTGAGCCCGGAGCCCGCGGCCTCGATACGGCGCTGCGCGCCTCGGTTTCGATACGGCGCTGCGCGCCTACTCAACCCGGCGCTCGACCGACCTCCCAGCCGCGCGCGGGTAGGCTTGTGGATCGTGTCCGCCGACTCACGCCGCGCCGTCGTGCGCATGATGCTGCGCCCCCGCTGGATCGCGGCGCTCGTGGTCGCGCTCGCCGTCGCGGCGGGCTTCGCCCTCCTCGGCCAGTGGCAGATCGAGCGCGCCGTCGAGCAGGCGGTCGTCGTCGAGCGGCCGACCGAGGAGGTGCTGCCGTTCGACGGCATCGCCGAGCCCGACCAGCCCACCCGCCAGGCGGTCACCGCCCAGCGCGTGGAGGTCACGGGCACGTACGTTCCGGGCGACACGGTCGTCATCGAAGGACGGCTGAACGACGGCGTCCTCGGCTACTGGGCGGTCGCGCACCTCGAGGTCGCCGACGCCCCGCCCGGAGGCATCCCGATCGCCCTCGGCTGGGCCCCCGACGTCGAGACCGTGCAGGCCGCGATCGACGAGTTCGAGGCGGGCCTCGACGGCACCTCGCAGGTGAGCCTCGTCGGCCGCTTCCTGCCGACCGAGGCACCCGTCGCGCCCGACACGGATGGCGACCCGTTCGCGATGAACACGGTGGCCGTCGCCCAGCTCATCAACCTGTGGGCCGACTACGACGACCGGCCCGTGTACTTCGGCTACATCACGGCTGCCGACCCGGTCGCTGGACTCGACGCCATCTCGTCGCCGCCGCCCGAGCAGACCACCGAGCTCAACTGGCTCAACGTCTTCTACGCGGTCGAGTGGGCCGTGTTCGCGGGCTTCGCGATCTACCTCTGGTACCGCCTCGTGCGCGACGCCGTCGAGCGCGAGCGCGACGAGGCCGACGCCGCCGAAGCGGCCGCGCCGGCCGGGGGAGCCTCGGGCGACGCCTGACCGCGACGGGCGGCCGCGATGCGGGGCGCGCGGCCCGTTCGCGAGGCCCGGCCGCGAGGCCCGGCTCAGCCCCCGAACGCCGCGGCGAACTCGGGTGACGGCTCGATCTCGGTGATCACGTCGACGAGCACGCCGCCGGGGTCGAGCACGATCACGTGGCGCTGCCCGAACGGCTCGCTGCGGAGCGGCTGCACGACGGGCACGCCGGATGCCTCGAGCCTGGCCGCGACCTCGTCGACGTCGTCGACCTCGAGGTTGACGAGCACGCCGCGCGCCACCGCGCCGTAGCCCGACGGCATCGACTCGTGCGCGGGGTCGAGCAGCGCGAGCTCGTGCCCGCCGTCGGGGTGTCGCAGGCTCACGTACCAGTCGGTCTCGAACGCGGTCTCGAATCCGAAGTGCTCGCGGTAGAAGCGGGCGCCGGCGGCGACGTCGGTCGAGCCGAGCACGGGATAGCAACTGCGCAGCATGGGGGTCTCCTCGGGTCGGCGGCAAGAAACATACACACTGTATGTATGTGTCATGATGGTGACATACAGTGTGCATGTCAACCAGGAGGTGCCGTGGCGACGAAGGCCGAGCAGCGCGACCGCACGCGCGCCGAGATCGTGCGCATCGCGACGCGCCGGTTCGCCGCCGACGGCTACGGGGGCGTCGCCCTCGACGACGTCATGGCCGAGGCCGGCCTCACCCGCGGGGCGCTCTACCACCACTTCGGCAGCAAGCGCGGGCTCTTCCAGGCCGTGGTCGAGCAGGCGCAGCTCGGCGTCGCCCGCGCCGTCGAGCAGGCCGCGACGGGCCATGACGACGTGCTCGACGACTTCCTCGCGGGCTGCCGCGCCTTCCTCGCGGCGAGCCTCGCGCCCGAGGTGCGTCGCATCCTGCTCATCGAGGGGCCGGCGGTGCTGGGCTGGGGCGAATGGCGCGACGGCGATCTCGAGTCGAGCGTGCGGCTGCTCGACGAGGGCGTCGCCGAGCTCGCCGAAGCGGGAATCATCGCCGACCGGTCGCTCGAGACCGTCGCGACGATGCTCTCGGGCGCGCTCAACGAGGTCGCGATCGCGAACGCGGCGGCGCCCGACCCCGCTCGGGGCATCGACGAGGCGGTCGCGACGCTGCGCCGCTTCGTGCTCGGTCTTCGCCCAGCCGACGCCACGTAGACTGTACGCATGCCCCTCGAGCCCAAACTCGCCGATCTGCCGCGCATTCGCGGGGCGCTGAAGTTCTACCAGGTGGCCTCGGTCATCACGGGCGTCATGCTGCTGCTGCTCTGCGCCGAGATGCTCCTGAAGTACGTCTGGCACTACGAGCTCTTCGCGTTCGGCCCGAACGGCTTCGTGAGCTTCGAGCCCGTCCTCGAGACGGCCTCGGGCCTCGAGTCGACCGGGCAGGGCGTGAACCTCTCGACCGGCATCCTCATCGCCCACGGCTGGTTCTACGTCGTCTACCTGTTCAGCGACTTCCGCCTGTGGAGCCTCATGCGCTGGCCGTTCACGCGGTTCATCGTGATCGCGCTCGGCGGCATCATCCCGTTCCTCTCGTTCTTCCTCGAGGCGCGCATCGGGCGCGAGGTGCGTGCGTACCTCGACCGGCGCGAGGCCGACGCGGCCACCGGCGACGCCGGCACCGCGCAGGGCGCCCGCCCCGAGGCATCCGACCCCACCCCCGACTCCGTGGAGGCACAGCAGTGACCGATCAGCAGACCGAGCAGCGCCCGGTCCTCGTCGTCGACTTCGGCGCGCAGTACGCGCAGCTGATCGCGCGACGGGTGCGCGAGGCATCCGTCTATTCCGAGATCGTGCCGCACTCGATCACGGCCGACGAGGTGCGCGCGAAGAACCCGATCGGCATCGTGCTGTCGGGCGGGCCGAGCTCGGTGTACGAGCAGGGCGCCCCGCAGCTCGACGAGGAGATCCTCGAGCTCGGCGTGCCGACCCTCGGCATCTGCTACGGCTTCCAGGTGATGGCCCGCCACTTCGGCGGCGAGGTCGCCGAGACCGGCGCGCGCGAGTACGGCGCGACGGCCGCGAACGTCACGGATGCCTCGGGCAACGCGCTGCTCGTCGACCAGCCGGCCGCGCAGACCGTGTGGATGAGCCACGGCGACTCGGTCGCCCGTGCGCCCGAGGGCTTCGAGGTGCTCGCGTCGACCGAGTCGACCCCGGTCGCCGCGTTCGCGAACGACGAGCGCAAGCTCTACGGCGTGCAGTGGCACCCCGAGGTGAAGCACTCGCCGTTCGGCCAGGGCATCATCGAGAACTTCCTGCACCGCGCCGCCGGCATCCCGGCCGAGTGGAACTCGGGCAACGTCATCGCCGAGCAGGTCGCCCGCATCCGCGAGCAGGTCGGCGACGCCCGCGTCATCTCGGCACTCTCGGGCGGCGTCGACTCCGCCGTCTCGACCGCGCTCGTGCAGCGCGCCGTCGGCGACCAGCTCACGGCGGTCTTCGTCGACCACGGGCTGCTGCGCAAGGGCGAGCGCGAGCAGGTGCAGAACGACTACGTCGCCGCGACGGGCGTTCGCCTCGTCACGATCGACGCCGAGGAGACGTTCCTGAACGCCCTCGCCGGGGTCACCGACCCCGAGGAGAAGCGCAAGATCATCGGCCGCGAGTTCATCCGCGCGTTCGAGGCCGCCGAGCGCGATCTCATCGCCGAGGCCGCCGCCGACGGCACGCCGATCAAGTTCCTCGTACAGGGCACGCTGTATCCCGACGTCGTCGAGTCGGGCGGCGGTTCGGGCACCGCGAACATCAAGAGCCACCACAACGTCGGGGGCCTCCCCGAAGACCTGCAGTTCGAGCTCGTCGAGCCGCTGCGCACCCTCTTCAAGGACGAGGTGCGCGCGATCGGCCGCGAACTGGGCCTGCCCGAAGCGATCGTCGGCCGCCAGCCGTTCCCCGGCCCGGGCCTCGGCATCCGCATCGTCGGCGAGGTCACCCGCGACCGGCTCGAACTGCTGCGCGACGCCGACGCGATCGCCCGCGAGGAGCTGACCAAGGCCGGCCTCGACCAGGAGATCTGGCAGTGCCCGGTCGTGCTGCTCGCCGACGTGCGCTCGGTGGGCGTGCAGGGCGACGGCCGCACCTACGGCCACCCGATCGTGCTGCGCCCCGTCTCGTCCGAAGACGCGATGACCGCCGACTGGACCCGCCTGCCCTACGACGTGCTCGCGAAGATCTCGAACCGCATCACGAACGAGGTGCGCGAGGTCAACCGCGTCGTGCTCGACGTCACGTCGAAGCCGCCGGGGACCATCGAGTGGGAGTGATCGCTCCCGACCCCGTCGCTCGGTGACGGGGGTGCGCGAAGGGCGCCGGCCGTTGGCCGGCGCCCTTCGGCGTCGCCGGACGGGTGTCGGCCGTCCGAACCCTCAAGAGTATGGATTCGGCTCGCGCCACAGGTTCGAGAGCTGCGACTCCACGGCAGCGCTCACCGCCCCGGTGCCGCCGAGGACGACGATCCGAGCAGGGCGCAGCCGTTTGAGTTCGCTGACCACGGCTGAGGGGAGGGAACTGGGCGGCGTGAGGAGGACTGGTCCGCCCTTGGACGCGGCGAGCGGGCCGCCGGCGAGTGCATCGGGGAAATCGCTGCCGCTGGCGACATATGCGACAGGTGTCCTTTCGGTGAAGCTCTCTCGCGAGATCGCGACGGCGGTCGCGTATCGGTCGGCGCCCGCGATTCTCGTCACCTTCCCGGTCGTATAGGCATCGAGTTGCTCGGCGACGGAGGTGCTGACCGATCCGGGGCCTCCGAGCACCACGATGCGCTTGGGGTTCAAGCGCTTGAGCTCGGCCACGATGACAGGAGGTAGCGATGAGCGCGCCGTGAGGAGGAGCGGTCCACGTTCCTTCGTGGCCAACGGTGCGCCGGCGAGCGCATCGGGGAAGGTCGTGCCGTTGGCGATGAAGGCGACGTCGGGCGGGCCGCCAGACCAGTACTGCATCTTCGCGATTGCGGCCGAGGTCGCGTATCGGTCAGCGCCGGAGAATCTGTCGACGGCGATCTGCCACGAGGTCAGCTGTCGAATCTGATCTTCGACGCGCTTGCTCACAACACCCGTGCCTCCGAAGATGACGACGCTTTGGGGTCTGAGCCGCTTGAGCTCGGCGATCGTCGACGCAGGAAGGGCCGCCGAACCGGTGAGCAGGAGTGGACCGTCACGCTCGCCTGCAACCGGTCCACCAGCTAGTGCATCGGGGAATGAGGAGCCGCTTGCGATGAAGAGGCCCTCTGCCGGTGGTGCGAAGTTGGCTCCTGAGATCGCCGAAGCGGTCGAGTAACGGTCGCTACCGGAGAGGCGCGATGTCTTGCCCCACTGCTGAGCCGCCACGGGGGCTGTCGTAGCGGACGTGCGTTCGGTCGGGGAGAACTCGTCTGCGGACGCAGTCACCGTCACCGAAATGCGAACGCCGCGTTGGGCCTCTCCGAGTAGGAGCCGCTCATTCGTGTACGAGTCGATCGGCTTGCCGTCAGCGAACCAGCGGTAGCCCAGGGTCGCATTCGGCGTCGAAGACGAGGCTTTTGCCGTGAGAGTCGATCCGACGACGAGCGAGCCCGAGATGGTCGGTGTCGTGACAGCCGTGTGTCCGCGCCAGACGTAGACGCCCTCCGCAAACTCGTACTTCGTCGAATAACCCGGCTTGGTTCCCGTGACGGAAAGGTCCAAGGCGGCGCCGAGATACTCCGAGGTGAGCTTGAGTTGGCGGTCGTGCGTGATGATCGTAGCCGTGTCGGGCTGGTACGTGCTCCAGGTGTAGGTCAGCTCGGTACCCGCGCTCCACTCACCCGGAATCGCGGTCAGCGTGGAACCGAGAATCGGGTCACCGGAGATGATCGGCGTCGACGAAAGCAGTGTGGCCGGCCGCACTTCGACATGCGCCGTCGACGAGAGCGATCGCGGGAGGCGCCCTGGAGCCGTCGCCGTCACCTTGACGTCGATCACCGCCCCGAGCAGGCTCGCGTCGAGGGCGAGGCGCTGCGAGGTCTGCCCGATGAGGGGCTCTCCACCGGCGAGCCAGACATAGTCGAACTCCGTGCCGGGAGTGGTGGACGAGGCCCGCGCCGTCAAGGTCGAGTCGACCACCGGCGCGCCTGCGATCGTCGGAACGGCTAGCTGGGTGGGTCCGCCCGACACGTTGAGCTCCGCAGTGCGGTTCTCGCCTTCTGCGAGCGCGATCGTCGGGCCGCGTTCAGCAGTTCCGCCTTGGCATTCTGCGACGGAGGTCCAAGTGGGGTCGGCGCACAACGAATAGGATCCGGCCGGAAGTGCGTAGAACGTGAATGTCCCATCCGATTCGATCGCCGTACTGCTCACGGCTTGAAACGCGTCGGAGTCGGCCGCGTACCGGAATAGGTGAACGCGAACGGTCGCCCATGGGAACGGGCTGCCCTCGTCATCGACGACCTGCCCCGTGATCCGAGACGTGCCCGCCAGAGCGTTCATGCTCGCCCTGTCAGGGGAGGCGACCGCCGATGCCGGGGCGAAGAGGAGGCTCAGGGCGGCCACCATCGCGACCATGGGTCCGATCGCCCGAGCGATCACGTGGCGGCGTCGCGGCAGGCGGGAACCGTGGCCGCGGAGGGGGACGACGGAGTCAGGGCGGGGCAATCGGGTCTCCGGATGTTCGGGTCGCAGGGGACGGGCCTGCCGCCTGCGCAACGCCGCGGGATGCCTCGAGCGATTCCACCACACCCGGGCCCCGTTTGGGAAGATTCCTGATCCCGTTGAACGCCCGCCCCCGGAAACGACGAACGGCCGCCCGAAGGCGGCCGTTCGGGTCTCGATACGGCGCTGCGCGCCTACTCGACCGGCGGAGCGACTAGTCGCGCGCGATCGCGAGCATGCGCAGGATCTCGAGGTAGAGCCAGATGACGGTGACCATGATGCCGAAGACGCCGGTCCACTCGTACTTCTTCGGGGCGCGGTTGCGCACGCCCTGCTGGATGAAGTCGAAGTCGAGCACGAGCGAGTAGGCGGCCATGATCACGACGAGCACGCCGAGGATGATGCCGAGCGGGATGCCCATGATCTCGGCGCCGCGCATGCCCCACGGGTCGTTGTTCACGCCGAAGACCATGAGGCCCCAGTTGATGAGCGAGAACACGAGGTACCCGACCATCGCGATGAGGAAGATCTTCGTGGCCTTCTTCGACGCACGGATCTTGCCCGAGGCGAAGAGGGCGAGGGTCACGCCGAACACGACGAACGTGGCGAGCACGGCCTGCGCGACGATGCCGCCGCCGTAGGCCATCTCGTACCAGGCCGAGATGCCGCCCACGAACACGCCCTGCACCGCGGCGTAGGCGAGGATGAGGCCGGCCGACGGCTCGCGCTTGAACGTGTTGACGAGGGCGAGCACGAAGCCGACGATGCCCGCGCCGATCCAGAGGAACGGCACGCTCTCGACCGTGAGCCAGCCGATCGCGGCGCCCACGAGCAGCAGGCCGAAGCCGGCGACCGACTTGCCGAGCGTCGACTCGACCGTCATCGTCTCGCCGGCGGGCGGCGTCGACGGCTGGTTGTACATCTCCTGCAGTTGCTGGGCGGAGAGGTCTTGCGCCTGCGCCACGGCTCCCTGCTGCGAGAATGCGGAGTTCCGCGAGAATGCGGGATTGTCGAGAGCCATGGGTTCCTCTGCTTTCGGCTGTCGTCGGATGCGGGGGATCGGCGACCGGATGCGGCATCCGTGCCAGGTAACAAACCTATCGGAGTTCTTCGTGACAACGCCGAGAGTTCGCGCGGAATTCCGCGGGCGCGCGGCCGGGCTGCGCGACCGGCTCGCTACGCTGGGCGGATGCAGCCCGACCCGGCCCGCCGCCCGCTCGTCATCGGGCACCGAGGTGCCCCGGGCTATCGGCCCGAGCACACCCGCTCCTCCTACGAGCTCGCCTTCGCGCTCGGCGCCGACGCGGTCGAGCCCGACATCGTGTCGACCCGCGACGGCGTGCTCGTGCTGCGTCACGAGAACGAGATCTCGGGCACCACGGATGTCGCGTCCCGGCCCGAGTTCGCCGGTCGGCGCACCACGCGCGAGGTCGACGGCGCTGCGCTCACGGGCTGGTTCACCGAGGACTTCACGTGGGCCGAACTGTCGACCCTGCGCGCCCGCGAACGACTCGGGTCGCTGCGACCGGCCAGCGCGAGCTTCGACGGGCGTTACCCGGTGATCCGGCTGCGCGACCTGTTCGGGCTGATCGACACCGCCGCCGACGAGCAGCGCCGCCTGATCCGCATGGTCGCCGAGTTCAAGCACGCCGCGCATTTCGAGTCCCTCGGGCTGCCGCTCGACGAGCTGTTCGCCGCCGAGCTCGCGGCGGCCGGGTGGGGCACGGGCGACGAGCGCCTCATCATGGAGGCATTCGAGCCCACCCTGCTCGACCGGCTCGCGGCACGAGGCATCCGGGGCAAGCGCATCGCGCTCATCGAGAACACCGGCGCCCCGTGGGACCTCGTGCTCGCGCAGGGCCGGCACGCTCCCCGGTACGACGCGTTCGTGACCGCCGACGGCCTGAGCGGGCTCGCCGGCAGGTTCGACGGCGTGAGCGTCGGCAAGGGCCGGCTCGTCGGCCCGCCGCCGAAACGACGTGGGGATGCCGCGACGCCGCCGCTGCGCGGGGCGGCGCTCGTCTCGGCCGCCCACGCCGTGGGCCTCGAGGTCTACACGTGGACGCTCAGGCCCGAGAACCGCTTCCTCACGGCGGCCAGGCGACGCGGTTCCGCCCGTGCCGGTTACGGCGACTGGGCGGGGGAGTTCGCCGAGGTGCTCGCCACGGGCGTCGACGGCGTGTTCGTCGACCACCCCGACCTCGGCATCGAGGCGCGCTCCGACTTCGCGTCGACGGCGGGTTGACCCCTCCTCACCATTCCGCGACGAGCTCGAACCCCTCGGCCTCGATCGCGTCGCGGAACGCCGCGTCCCCGAGCAGCCGCAGCTCCCACGACCGGATGATGCCGTTCGGACCGGCCACGGCGTGCTCGGGCGCCGGGTGCAGGAAGAGCTCGCTCGTGCCCTCGGGCAGTGCGCCGAGGAGCCGCAGGTAGTGGTCGCGGAGGGCCTCGTACCCGCTGAGGTCGGCGGCCGTGCGTCGGTTGGTGGCGATCGAGGCCGGAAGCGCGACGCCGGCGGCGTCGGCGGCGGCGACCGCTCGCGCGTGCAGCTCGCGCAACCCGGCGGGCAGCTCGCCGCCGAGGTAGAGGGCCGGGTCGCGCGGAAGCCGGAAGCCCATTCCGTGTCGTGCGGCCAGGGCGAGCGCCTCGCCGAGGAACGATCGACCGGTGAGGCCGTAGAGCGTTCCCGAGTGGGAGTCGAGGGCGGCGGGGCGGATGCCTCGCACGTGCAGCCACGCGAGCTGGGCGTCGAGCTCGGTCGCGACCTCGGCAGGGTCGGCGCGTTCGCCGACGACGGCCGGGGCGTCGGGCAGGGTGCCGTTCGCGGTCGCGAGCGATCGGCCCCCGGTGAGCGGGCGCCACGGCGCGGTGCCGCCGTCGCTCGAGAGCGTCGCGTGCAGGTGCGGCACGAGCCCGGCCGCCGTCACCGCAGCGACCCCGGCCTCGGCGGCGGGCGCGACGACGATCGCGGTCGTGGCCGTGATCGCCCCGTCGGCGGCGAGAGCGGCGATCGCGTCGGCGCTCTCGGGCTCGCGGCCGAGGTCGTCGGCCGTGATGACGAGACGGCGGCTCATCGCACCGTGTCGTCGTCGGCGGCGCGGGCCGCGGTCGACGCGATCGTGGCGGTGGCGTCGACCTCGGCCTCCGACAGCCCGTCGGGCACGCGGATGAACCGGGCGAGCACGGCCCCGATCGTGCACAGAGCGAACGGGTACACGCAGAGGTAGACGCGGTACGCCAGGTCGGGTTGCGTGCCCGGGTCGTCGCCCGAGTAGTACCCGAAGAAGACGCCGAGCGAGGCGAGCGCGAGGCCCGTGATGATGCCGTTGAGGCGCCCGAAGAAGCCGAACGCCGAGAGGAACAGCCCCTCGCGGTGCTGGCCGTGCCGGCGGGCGTCGTCGTCGAGCACGCGGGCGACGATGAGGTCGTTCGTCGCGAGCATGCCCGAGTAGCCGGCGCCGACGAGGATGCCCGCCGCGAGCGCCGTGACGAGGTCGGTGGCGAAGAACAGGGGGACGAAGCTCACCGCGAGCACGACGAAGGCGAGGCGCCACGCGAACGCCGCGCCCTTGCGGCGCACGACGCGCGTCCAGATCGCGAGTCCGCCGACCGAGCACAGGATGACGGCGCCCTGCAGGTAGAGCGCGTTCGCGACCGGCAGGCCGAGCGAGTAGCGCACGTAGAGCTGCAGGCCGGCCAGCACGAGCGCCATCGCGCTCGCGTAGCAGGCGCCGGCGACGCCGATCGACCAGAACCGGGGGTTGCGCACGATCGTCAGCAGCGTGGCGACGAAGCGCGGGCGCTCGCCGGAGCCGTAGCGCGGGTTCTCCTTCGCGCCGAACGCCATGAAGAGGATGACGGCGACGGCGATGACGCCGTAGATGATCGCGGTGACGGTGAAGCCGACGGTCGTGTCCTCGGTGCCGAAGACCGAGGTCGTCAGCAGCGGCGTCACCGCGAGCGAGAGCACGAGCGCGACGAGCTGGAACGCCTGCCGCAGCGAGTTCGCGACCGCGCGGTTGCGCTCGCGGGGGAAGAGCTCGGGCAGGAGGGCGCCGTAGTTCGCGTTCAGCATCGAGTCGGACGCCTCGCAGAGGATCGCGAACACGGCGAACCAGATGACGAGGCCGAGTCCGTCGAGCGAGGTCGGCGCGGAGAAGAAGCCGATCATGCTCGCCGCGAGCAGCGGTGCGCCGACGACGAGCCAGGGTCGGCGCCGACCCCAGCGGGTGCGGGTGCGGTCGGAGAGGAAGCCGAGCACGGGGTTGTCGATCGCGTCGATGATGGCGTACACGACCATGACCGCGCCGTAGACGCGCACGTCGAGGCCGAGGATGTCGACGTAGTAGAGGATCATCGAGCCCTTGATCATGTTGATCGGGATCGAGGTGCCGAACATGCCGATGGCGTAGCGCCATGGCGCGGTGGCAGGGGGCGGCGTCGTGGTTGCGCGATCGGTCATCGTCGTCCTTCGCTGGGGGTGCGCAAATGTTACGACATTCTGACTCCTTGCGCTGCTCGGCCGGAGGCCGCGGTGTCGGGGGCCGCGCCTAGACTTGAAGGCGACATGACGCTGATCCTCGACCCCGACGACCCGGCCGGCTGGCGCGAGGCGCCGCCCGCACGTTCCACCGACGCATCGGCCGCGGCATCCGGCCCCGGCTCCCGCCTGACCGACGGCCTCAACCCGCAGCAGAAGGAGGCGGTCGAGTACCGCGGACCGGCGCTGCTCATCGTCGCGGGTGCGGGCTCGGGCAAGACCCGCGTGCTCACCCACCGCATCGCGCACCTCATCGAGACCCGTGAGGCCTGGCCGAGCCAGATCCTCGCGATCACGTTCACGAACAAGGCCGCCGCCGAGATGCGCGAGCGCGTGCAGGCGCTGCTCGGCGACAGCGCGTCGGGCATGTGGATCTCGACGTTCCACTCGGCGTGCGTGCGCATCCTGCGCCGCGAGGCCGAGTCGCTCGGGCTCTCGTCGACGTTCACGATCTACGACTCAGCCGACCAGCGCACGATCCTCAAGCGCATCATCAAAGAGCTCGACGCCGACACGATGGGCTTCACGCCCGCGAGCGCGCAGGCGAAGATCTCGAAGCTCAAGAACGAGCTCGCCGACGTCGAGACGTACGCGCGCAACGCGAACACGAACGACCCGCAAGAGGTCATGTTCCTCGAGATCTTCCGGCAGTACACGCGGCGCCTGCGCGAGGCGTCGGCCCTCGACTTCGACGACCTGATCGCCGAGACCGTGTACCTGTTCCGCGCCTTCCCGAAGGTCGCGGCGCTCTACCAGCGCCGGTTCCGGCACATCCTCGTCGACGAGTACCAAGACACGAACCACGCGCAGTACGCGCTCATCCGCGAGCTGACCCGGCCCATCGAGCCCGCGATCGTGCGCGAGCTCGACGAGCACGGCATCCTCGTGCGCGCCATGACCGACGCGACGGGTGCGATCCCCGGCGCTTCGCTGACCGTCGTCGGCGACTCCGACCAGTCGATCTACGCGTTCCGCGGC
Source organism: Agromyces cucurbitae (assembly GCF_058349945.1). Lineage (NCBI taxonomy): Bacteria > Bacillati > Actinomycetota > Actinomycetes > Micrococcales > Microbacteriaceae > Agromyces > Agromyces cucurbitae. Next base: position 787,134 of record NZ_JBYRES010000002.1, read on the forward strand.
GCCGACATCCGCAACATCGTCGAGTTCGAGCGCGACTTCTCGGGGGCGCGGGTCGTGCTCCTCGAGCAGAACTACCGGTCGACGCAGAACATCCTGTCGGCGGCGAACGCGGTGATCTCGAACAACTTCGACCGCAAAGACAAGAAGCTCTGGACGGCCGACGGCGACGGCGATCAGATCGTCGGCTACACGGGCTACACGGCGCACGACGAGGCCCAGTTCATCGCCGACGAGATCGAATCGCTGCACCGCGACGGCATCGCCTACCGCGACATCGCCGTGTTCTACCGAACCAACGCGCAGACGCGCGCCCTGGAAGAGATCTTCGTGCGGTCGGCGCTGCCGTACCGCGTCGTCGGCGGCACGAAGTTCTACGAGCGCGCCGAGATCAAAGACGCGATGGCGTACCTCATCTCGGTCGCGAACCCGCTCGACGAGCTCGCCCTGCGGCGCATCCTCAACACGCCGAAGCGCGGCATCGGCCCGGCGACCGAGACGGCGATCGCGACCTTCGCCGAGCAGAACGAGGTGAGCTTCCGCGAGGCGATGCGCGCTGCGGGCGGTCTCGGGCTCGGGCCGAAGGTGACGGGTGCGATCCTCGCGCTCGCCGACGTGCTCGACGAGGCGGCGGCGATGCTGGCCAACACCGGCGGCTCGACCGACGCCGAGGGCAACCCCACGGCGGGCGCCTCGGCCGGCGCGGCGACCGGGGTCTCGGGCACGAAGGTCTCCGACGTGCTCGTGTTCCTGCTCGAGCGGTCGGGCCTCCTCGACGCGCTGCGCAACAGCCGCGACCCGCAAGACGAGACGCGGGCCGAGAACGTCGAGGAGCTCGTGGCGCAGACCCGCGACTTCGACCGCGAGAACCCGGGCGCGACGCTCGTCGACTTCCTCACGCAGGTCTCGCTCGTCGCCGCAGCCGACGAGCTCGACGACGCCTCGGGCACGGTCTCGCTCATGACCCTGCACACCGCGAAGGGGCTCGAGTACCACGCGGTGTTCCTCACGGGCATCGAAGAGGGCCTGCTGCCGCACCAGATGTCGGCCTCCGAGCCCGGCGGTCCGGCCGAAGAGCGCCGCCTGTTCTACGTCGGCATCACCCGCGCCCGCAAGCGCCTCTACCTGTCGCTCGCGATGAGCCGTGCCCAGTTCGGCGAGGTCGCGGTCGCGATGCCGAGCCGCTACCTGCAGGAGATCCCCGAGGGGCTCATCGACTGGCGCCAGTCGCCGGGCATGGCGACGAGCCGTGGCGGCACGCAACCGCGCGCACTCAACGCACGTCGCGACGGCGGCGCCTGGGGCACGCGCGACCGCGACCTCGAGCGGTTCAGCGTCACCCGCAGCGCGAAGCCGAAGACCGAGTGGGCGAACAAGGTCACGGGCACGGTGCGCGACAACGGCGACCTCACGCTCGAGGCGGGCGACCGCATCCGCCACACCGACTTCGGCGAGGGCAAGGTCACCCAGGTCACGGGCGAGGGCACGAAGAAGATCGCGCACGTCTCGTTCGATCGCGCCGGCCAGAAGAAGCTGCTCATCAAGATCGCCCCGATCGAGAAGCTCTGAGGCTCGCCCGAATGCCCTGGCCGACGCACTCCTCGCGCACCGTCTACGAGAACCGCTGGATCCGCGTGATCGAAGACGAGGTCGTGCGCCCCGACGGCGACACCGGCATCTACGGCGTCGTCGAGATGGCGCACCCGGCGGCATTCGTGGTCGCCGTCACCGACGCCGACGAGGTGCTGCTCGTGACGGTCGACCGCCACACGGTGGGTGCGAGCATCGAGGTGCCCGCCGGCGGCACCGACGGGGAGGACCCGCTCGTCGCCGCGCGGCGCGAGCTGGCCGAGGAGACCGGGTACGAGGCATCCGAGTGGCGCGAGATCGGTCGCATGACCGCGCTCAACGGCATCGCCCGGGCGGTCGAGCACGTGTTCCTCGCGACGGGGCTGCATCGCCCCGGCGCGGCCGCTGGGGGCGACGGCCGCGAGACCTCGCACGCGACCCGGCTCGAGGAGGGCATCACCGCCGTGCGGGCGGCGCCGTGGCCCGAGGTGCTGCGCATGGTGCGCGAGGGCGAGATCACCGACGGCGAGACGATCGCCGCGCTGGGATTCGCGGCGCTCGAGCTCGGCCGCCTGGCGTGAGCCCCGTGCGCGCGACCCTCGCCGGCTGGTGGCGGTCGGCACGTGCGCTCGACCTCGAGGTGGCGCTGCGCGCCGCCGTCGCCGCGGCGGTGCCGCTCGCGATCCTCGTGGCGGTCGGCCGAGTCGACTGGGCGTCGTACGCGGCGTTCGGCGGCATGGTCGCGATCTTCGGCCGCAGCGAGCCGTACGGCACCCGGTTGCGCACGGTGACGGCCGCCGCGGCGGCGCAGCTGATGGCGACGGGGCTCGGCATCCTGCTCTCGGCCTCGGACGCGCCGCTCGCCGTGCAGGCCGGGGCGCTCGTTCTCGTCGTCGCCGCGGTGATCGTCGGCTTCAACCTGCTCGGCGTCACGCCCTCGACGCCGCTGTTCGCCGTGTTCGGCCTGCTCGTGTGCGCGGCCCAGCCCGTCGACGACGGCACGGGCTGGCAGCGTTGGAGCGTCGCGTGGGCGGCGGCCGGGTTCGCCTGGCTGCTCGCGATGTCGGGCTGGATGCTGCGCCGGCTCGCCGGCCGGGCGGGCCGCTCGCGAGAGCTGTTCAAGCCGTTGCCGCGCCGCACGCCGACACGACTGCGCGGCTATGCCGACCCTCGCCTCTGGCTCAACGTCGTGCAGAACGTGCTGGCCGCACTCGTCGCGGGCGGCATCGCGCTCGCACTCGGGTTGGGCCATCCGTACTGGGCCGTGGTCAGTGCGATCGCCGTCATCCCGCCGGCACGCGCCGCGCACACCGTCTCGCGGGCCGTGCATCGCGTGCTCGGCACGATCGCGGGCGTCGCGGTGACGGCGCTCGTGCTGTGGCCCGAGCCGTCGGTCTGGGTGCTCGTCGCCGTCGTGGCGGTCTGCCAGTTCGGGGCGGAGGTGCTCGTCACCCGCCACTACGGCACCGCGCTCGTGTTCGTCACCCCCATGGCGCTGACGGTGGCCCACCTCGCCTCGCCCGTTCCCGTCGCGACCCTCATCGGCGACCGGGTGCTCGAGACCGTGCTCGGTGCCGCCGTCGGCGTCGTCGCCGTGCTCGCGGCCCGTCGGTTCGTCGAGGCGGTGCCGATGCCCCCGCCGACGACCGCGACGCCGAGCGTCGGTCCGTCCGGTCCGCCCCGCCCTCCGCGCGGATGACCGGCCACCGGGTGCTCGATCTCCCAGCGCGCGCATAGCCGACTCACCGCCCGGCGATAGGTCGGCGGCGCACGATGAGCCCATGGCATTCCTCGTGCACGACGCCCGGCACCTCGAGCGGCCCTCGCGCCCGCTCGGCGCCCCTGGCGTGCGGGGCGCGGGGCGGCTGTGGCGCGTCGACGTGCTGCAGGCGCTCGCCGTGGCCTCCGTCGCGGTGGTGATCGCGTTGTTCCTCGCCGACGGCGGAGCATCCCGATTCGGCGACCCGGGTGCCGCGCTCACCTCGCTCGGCATCATCGCCGGGCTCGTCGCCACCGACCTCGTGCTCGTGATGCTGCTGCTCGCCGCTCGCGTGCCGCTCATCGAACGCGCGGTCGGGCACGACGCCGCGATGGCGCTGCACGGCCGGCTCGGCAAGCCCGTGCTGTACCTGCTGGTCGCGCACGGCGCACTGCTCGTCGCCGGGTACACCGTGGCCGACGGGGTCGACGTCGTCGCCGAGGTCGTGACGATCTGGAACCTGCCCGATCTCCCGCTCGCGATGCTCGGCTTCGCGCTGTTCATCGCGGTCGTGGCCACCTCGCTCGTCGCGGTGCGGCGGCGCCTGCGGTACGAGGCCTGGCACCTCGTGCACCTGCTCTCGTACGCCGCCGTGCTCGCCGCGCTGCCGCACCAGTTCAGCGTCGGCGGGCTCTTCGCCGAGGGCGGGTGGCAGCGCTGGTTCTGGCTCGCATTCGTCGTCGTCGTGTTCGCTGCGCTCATTGTCTTCCGGCTGGTGGCGCCGATCGTGGTGTCGATGCGGCATCGGCTCGTCGTCGACTCGGTCGTGCCCGTCGGCCGCCCGACCGACGGCGTCTTCTCGATCACGATGCGGGGCCGACGACTCGAGACGCTCGCGGCTTCGGGCGGGCAGTTCTTCATCTGGCGGTTCCTCGCCGGAGGCCAGTGGTGGCAGGCGCACCCGTACTCGCTGTCGGCGGTGCCGCGCGGTGACCGGCTGCGCATCACGGTGCGCTCGCTCGGCGACGGATCGTCGTCGCTCGCCCACCTCCCGGCCGGCACCCGTGTCGCGCTCGAGGGGCCGTACGGCATCTTCAGCGAGGCCGCGCGCACCCGTGACCGCATCACCCTCGTCGGCGCGGGCATCGGTGTCACGCCCATCCGTTCGCTCCTCGAGCAGGCGACGTTCCGTCCGGGTGAGGCGACGGTCGTGCTCCGTACGACGGGAGCCGGAGAGGGCTGGTTGCTCGACGAGGTGGCGGCGCTCTGCCGGGCACGCGGTGCGACGCTGTTGACCGTGCCGGGCCCGCGCGGCAGCGGGTGGCTGCCGGATGCCGCCGAGCGACAGGGTCTCGACCTCGCCGCGCTCGTTCCGTCGGTCCGTGACAGCGATCTCTACGTCTGCGGCCCCCGCGGCTGGGCCGAGCAGCTCATCGGCGAGGCGCGGGCGGCGGGGCTCGCGCCCGAGCAGATCCATCACGAGAGGTTCGACTGGTGAGACGACGCGCGATCCTCCTGGCCTCCGCGGCGTCGGCCGCGGCCATCGTCGGCGGCTGGCAGCTCGGCGAGGTCGCGACGGCCGGCCTGACCGCCACCGGCACACCGACGGTGACGAACGCCTCGGCGGGCGCGACCGGCACCGGCGCCACCGGCAGCGACCAGGCGACCGATTCGGGTCGGGTCGACTTCGACGCGCTGGAGCCGAGCGACGCGACGTCCGGCACCGGAACCGAAGGCAGCGCCGGCAGCACCGGAACCGACGCCGCCGCACCGGCGACCGCGACCGACGGCACCTACGCAGGCTCGACCGTCTCGACGCGATTCGGCGACGTGCAGGTGCAGGTCACGATCGCGGGCGGGGCGATCTCCGACGTGACCGCACTGCAGCTCACCGACCACGACGGCCGGTCGGTGCAGATCAGCAACCGTGCCGAGCCCGTGCTCCGCTCCGAGGTGCTGCAGGCGCAGTCGGCCTCAGTCTCGCTCGTGAGCGGCGCCACCTACACGAGCGCGGCGTACTTGCAGTCGTTGCAGTCCGCGCTCGATGCGGCGGGGTTCCGGGGATGACGACCGCGCCGCCCACGATGCTGCCGCCGGGCGCGTTCGCCGCGATGGGCACGGTCGTCAGCGTGCGGCCCGGCGAACCCGCGATCGGTGACCGGGATGCGTCTGCGTCGCCGCCGGTCGACGACCGGGCGACGCTCGGCCTGGTCGCCGAGGTCTTCGCCCGCTGGGAGCGCCGGTTCAGCCTCTACGAGGCGGGCTCGGAGCTCAGCCGGGTCGCGCACGGCGAGCTCGCACTGACCGAGGCGAGCGAACAACTCCGTGGGGTGTACGCCCGTGCGCTCGAGTGGCGCGACGCCACCGCCGGGCGATTCACCCCGCACCGCCCCGACGGGGTGATCGACCTCGACGGCATCGTGAAGGCGCTCGCCGTCGAAGCGGCGGGCGACGCCCTCGATGCCGCGGGCCGCGCCGGCTGGGCGATCGACGCGGGCGGCGACATCCTCGTCGCCCGAGGCAGCCGAGCGCGGGTCGGCGTCGTCGACCCGCACGACCGCACTCGCCTGCTCACCGGATTCGACCTCGACGGGGCGCGCCGACGCGCGCTCGCGACCTCGGGCAGCGCCGAGCGCGGCGACCACATCTGGACGACCGCGGCGCTCGGGCGCACCCCGTTCGTGCAGGTGAGCGTCGCCGCGGCCGACCTCGTGACGGCCGACGTGCTCGCCACCGCGATCGTCGCGGGAGGATACGAGGCCCTCGACGACCTCGCCGCACGACACGACGTCGACGTGCTCGCCGTCGGGACGGATGGCGCGCTGCGCGCGACGCCCGGCTGGCCGCGAGCCGCGAACGCGCACGTCGGGTGATTCCCGCGTCAGACCACCCCGCCGAGCAGCCCGCCGATGACCCACGTCACGACGAGCGCGAGCGCCCCGCCGATCACGACTCGCAGCACCGCGCGGCCGCGCGGCGCCCCGCCGATCCACGCCGACAGCCATCCGGTGATCGCGAGGGCGACGACGACCGCGACGAAGGTCGTCGCGATGCGCCACTCGGGCGGCGGCAGCAGGATCGCGAGCATCGGCAGCACCGCGCCCACGAGGAACGAGAGGGCTGAGGCCCCGGCCGCATGCCACGGGTTCACGACGTCGTCGGCCGAGATGTGCAGCTCGGCCTCGAGGTGCGCGGCGAGCGCGTCGTGCGCCGTGAGCTCGCGGGCCACCCGGTCGGCGGTCTCCTCCGAGAGGCCCTTCGCGCGATAGATGCCGACGAGCTCGGCGAGCTCCTGGTCGGGCATCTCGGCGAGCTCGCGGGTCTCCTTCGCGATGAGCGCGTGCTCGGTGTCGCGCTGGGTCGAGACCGACACGTACTCGCCGAGGCCCATCGAGATGGCTCCCGCGACGACCGAGGCGATGCCGGCGACGAGGATGGCGCCGAGGTCGGTCGTGGCGGCCGCGACGCCGACGACGAGCGCGGCCACCGAGATGATGCCGTCGTTCGCGCCGAGCACCCCGGCGCGCAGCCAGTTGAGCTTCTCGTGCACCTTCGGGTCGTGCGGGTCGTCGCCGTGCTGCGGTTCGGTCGAGGCATCCGTCATGTCGGCAGTCTGGCAGCGGGCGCAGCGGGCCGCCAGCATGGCGAGGCTCGCCTCACCCGGGCGTGCCCGGGCGGGGGAGCCGCGCGATGAGCGACATCGCGTCGAACGGGGCGCGCACCTTCACGTCGTTGTCGAAGAAGAGGTAGGCGTCGCGGCCGGCGGCGACCTGCCCGCGTGCCCAGGCGGCCCAGCGGTCGAGCGCCTCGTCGTCGTAGCCCGAGGCGTAGAGCTCCTCCTCGCCGTGCAGCCGGGCGTAGGCGAAGTCGGCGGTGGCGCGATCGATCCGAGGGTATCGGCCGGCCGTGTCGGCGACGACGCTCGCCACCCGGTGCGCGGCGAGCAGGGCGGCCCAGTCGTCGGCGGCCGATTCGAACGACGGATGGCGCACCTCGACCGCGTGCCGAAGCGGGGCGTCCTCGCCGAGCCGATACGACGCGCGGCCTCGCATCCGGTCGTCGTGATGGGCGGCGAGCGCCGCAGCCTCCGTGCGGGTGCGCGGCAGCCTGGCGAGGAACGCTTCGAGGAGCGCGCGGTCGTACCCGAGGGTGGGCGGCAGCTGCCACAGGATCGGACCGAGCTTCCGGCCGAGGTCGAGCACGCCCGACGCGAAGAAGTTGGCGAGCGGAGCGTCGGCCTCGCGCAGCCGCTTGATGTGCGTGATGAACCGCGGGCCCTTGACCGCGAAGACGAAACCGTCGGGTGCGGTGTCGCGCCAGCGGGCCCAGCTCTGCGGCCGCTGGAGCGCGTAGAACGAGCCGTTGAGCTCGATCGCCGTCATCCGGTCGGCGGCGTACGCGAGCTCGTCGGCCTGACGGAGGCCGGCGGGGTAGAACGAGCGCCGCCAGCGCGGGTACACCCATCCCGAGATGCCGATCCGAACCTCGGGATGCCGCGTGCGGGGGAGCGGCCGAGCCATCACGCCAGTCTTCCGAAGGCACCTCGCCCCGCCAAGGGGGTTGCAGTCCGGTCGGCGAGACACCGGGGCATCCCGGCCGATTCTCGGCCCGTCGAGGCGGGGAGTAGCATAGTAGACGGCCCACTTGTCTTGACGTCGAGATGTTTTTCGTCGCCCTCCGGGCCGAAACCCACCAGCCCCTGTGCGTGATCGCGCGTGCGGACCGATTGGAAGTAGAGCGTGGATCTTTACGAGTACCAGGCCAGAGACCTGTTCGAGCAGTACGGGGTCCCGGTGCTCCCGGGCATCGTCGCCGACACCCCCGACGAGGTGCGTGCGGCGGCCGAGAAGCTCGGCGGCGTCGTCGTGGTCAAGGCCCAGGTGAAGACGGGCGGCCGCGGCAAGGCCGGCGGCGTCAAGGTCGCGAAGACCCCCGACGAGGCGTACGAGGCGGCCCAGGCCATCCTCGGCCTCGACATCAAGGGCCACGTCGTCAAGCGCGTCATGGTCGCCGGCGGCGCCCGCATCGCGCAGGAGTTCTACTTCTCGGTGCTGCTCGACCGCGCCAACCGCTCGTACCTCTCGCTCACGAGCGTCGAGGGCGGCATGGAGATCGAGCAGCTCGCGGTCGAGAAGCCCGAGGCGCTCGCGCGCATCGAGGTCGACCCGATCGCCGGCGTGACAGTCGAGAAGGCCAAGGAGATCGCGGTCGCCGCGAACTTCCCGGCCGAGCTCGTCGACAAGGTGGCCGACGTCTTCGTGAAGCTCTACGAGGTCTACAAGGGCGAGGACGCGACGCTCGTCGAGGTCAACCCGCTCATCCTCTCGGAGGACGGCGAGATCATCGCCCTCGACGGCAAGGTCTCGCTCGACGAGAACGCCGAGTTCCGTCACCAGAACCACGCCCTCCTCGAAGACAAGGCCGCGGCCGACCCGCTCGAGGCGCAGGCCAAGGCCCTCGACCTCAACTACGTCAAGCTCGACGGCGAGGTCGGCATCATCGGCAACGGCGCGGGCCTCGTCATGTCGACGCTCGACGTCGTCGCCTACGCGGGCGAGAACCACGGCAACGTGAAGCCCGCCAACTTCCTCGACATCGGCGGCGGCGCGTCGGCCGAGGTCATGGCCAACGGCCTCGGCATCATCCTCGGCGACCCGCAGGTCAAGAGCGTGTTCGTCAACGTCTTCGGCGGCATCACTGCCTGCGACCAGGTCGCCAAGGGCATCGTGGGCGCGCTCGCCGAGCTCGGCTCGGCCGCGAACAAGCCGCTCGTCGTGCGTCTCGACGGCAACAACGTCGTCGAGGGCCGCCGCATCCTCGAAGAGGCCGCGCACCCGCTGGTGACGCTCGCCGAGAACATGGACCAGGGCGCCGACAAGGCCGCCGAGCTGGCGAACGCGTAAGGGGCGTACAGAGCAATGACGATCTTCCTCAACAAGGACAGCAAGGTCATCGTCCAGGGCATCACCGGCGGCGAGGGCTCGAAGCACACCGCGCGCATGCTCGCGGCCGGCACCCAGGTGGTCGGCGGCGTCAACGCGCGCAAGGCCGGCACCACGGTGCTGCACACGGATGCCTCGGGCAACGCCGTCGAGCTGCCCGTCTACGCCTCGGTGGCCGAGGCCATGGCCTCGACCGGCGCCGACGTCTCGATCGCGTTCGTGCCGCCCGCCTTCACGAAGGACGCGGTCATCGAGGCCATCGACGCCGAGATCCCCCTCCTCGTCATCATCACCGAGGGCGTGCCCGTGCAGGACTCGGCCGAGTTCTGGGCCTACGCCAAGGAGAAGGGCGGCAAGACCCGCATCATCGGGCCGAACTGCCCCGGCATCATCAGCCCCGGTGAGTCGCTCGTCGGCATCACCCCGGCGAACATCACCGGCAAGGGCCCGATCGGCCTCGTGTCGAAGTCGGGCACCCTCACCTACCAGATGATGTACGAGCTGCGCGACCTCGGCTTCTCGACCGCCATCGGCATCGGCGGCGACCCGATCATCGGCACGACGCACATCGACGCGCTCGCCGCGTTCGAGGCCGACCCCGAGACGAAGGCGATCGTCATGATCGGCGAGATCGGCGGCGACGCCGAAGAGCGCGCGGCCGACTTCATCAAGGCGAACGTGACCAAGCCGGTCGTCGGCTACGTCGCGGGCTTCACGGCGCCCGAGGGCAAGACGATGGGCCACGCCGGCGCGATCGTCTCGGGCTCGGCGGGCACCGCGCAGGCGAAGAAGGAGGCCCTCGAGGCCGCCGGCGTCAAGGTCGGCAAGACCCCGAGCGAGACGGCGCAGCTGCTCCGCGAGGTGTACGCCGCGCTCGGCGAATAGGCACCGCGCCGGAGCATCCCGGCTGAATCGACAGAACCCCGCAGGCTCGCGCCTGCGGGGTTCTGCGTGCGGCGGGGCGAATCGGGGGGACGCACCCGCCGGGTCGGTTACCTCATCTCAGGATTCTGCGCCTCCGATCAGGGATCGATGACGACCGTGCACACGTAGGTGCCGGGGTCGAGGTCGTGCAGCGTGACACTCCCATCGCCGTCACCGCTCGTGAGGGGCAGGTCGGGGTCGTCATCGCTGGGCTCGCAGTCGATGCTCGAGAACGTACCGCCATCGACCAACGAGTCCACCGAGACGGTGAGGTCGGTCAGCGGGATGTTCTGGAACGAGACGGTCGCGGCCGCTCCGACGTCGGAGCAGTCGTTCGCGCTCGTCGCCACCGCGGCGAGTTGCGAGATGTCCCCGTCGACGCGCTCGCCGGCCGGCTCCGTCTCGGTGACGGTGTAGGTGCCGGCGAAGATGCTCACGAGCAGGTTCGGGACGCAAGCGGTGCCGTCCGGTCCCGTCGTGACCTCGATCGGGGTGACGATCCCACCGCCGGTGACGGTGAACGTGACGCCGGCTTCAGGGTGCTGTTCACCCAGGCCCGAAGCAGCGTGCTTGTGCGTCTTCTCGATCAGGATCGCGCCCGTGTTCCGCTCGTTGTGGAACGTGCACGTGATGTCCTCACCGGGGTCGACCACGATCGTCGCCGGGTTCGTTCCGTCGTCGTCGTCGCAGGTCGAGCTGACGAGGTGCCAATTCGCGGGAACGGTCTCTGCGACGTCGTAGGTGCCGGGAACGAGGTCGTCGAACAGCCTCGAATCCTTGCCCGCGTCACCGGGGCCGCTCGTCGTCAGCGTGAACGGCGACGGGGTGAGCGTGCCCGACGTGAAGTCGAACGCCCCATTGCCGCTGTCGGTGATCTTCTCGACCGTGATCGATCCGCGCGCCTTGTTGTAGTACGTGCAGTCGACCGTGTCCTCCGCGCTGTCGAGGTTGAAGGTGATCTCCGTTCCGCTGGTCGTGACGTTCGCTCCGTCGGTGCTGAGACTGCAGTCGAGGTGGTCGAAATCCCACCCGACGGGCAGGTCGGTTTCGGTCACGTGCCCGGTCACGCCGATCGGCACCTTCGTGAACTCGATCGACTCGTCGTCGCTCAGCGTGAAGCTGCTCGATGCCGGTTCGCTCGAGAAGTCACCCTCGTAGCCGAAGTCGGCGGTCGCGCCGTCGGGGTCGGTCTGCTTGGTGATCTTCACGCCGCCACAGGTCGGGAAGTTGGTGTCGATCGGGGCGATGAAGTCCTTCAGCGCGGCCGTGAACGAGTCGGAGGACCGGCTCTTCAGGTACGCACTGCCGAACGTCGCGCACTCGTCGAGGGTGCTGGCGAGCGCCGTGAAGTCGAGCGACGCCTCCCCGAAGGTGCGTGCCGAGATCGGGCCGAGCCCGTCGGAGTTGCCGTTCGTGATCGCGGACGTGTTGATCGACCCGGTCGCGAGTCCCTGGGCGGAGAAGTTGACCTTCGTCGACCAGCACGGCAGGCTCCCGGCCTCGCAGGCGTTGAGCGGCGCCGCTTCGAACGCGGTGAGCCATCTCGACACCGAGAGCTGGGGATTGGTGCCGCCGTTCGACAGGTCGTACTGGATCAGCACGTCGCCATGCGTCCGTTGCGGTGTCACGCCGTTGCCCGAGTCGACGCTCGACTGGTTGAACTCGAAGTCCATGTTCGTCGTGCCGGTCGGGTCCTGGACGCGATGCCAGAACAGGTGCAGGTACTGGTGCCCGCCCGCGGTCGTCTCCAGGTAGAACCCGAAGTTCTTGAGGTCGCTCTTGTTCGGCGGAATGCCGCCCGTCACGACCGAGGGAACCTCGGTGTCCTCCTTCGTGCCCTGGCCGAACGAGTCGTCGTTCTTCGGGTTGGTGATGTCGGATGTGCGCTCCTCGTCGACGTTCGCCCAGTCGAGATTGCCGGCGTGGTTCACGATGAGATTGGCGTCGGTGTCGATCTCGAACGTGCTCGTGCCGAACGGGACATGGCTCGCGTAGGCCGGAGCCATCGCGAGACCCGACAGGATCAGGCCGCCGACCGCGGCCGCAGCGATGAGCGGCGAGCGGCGCCTGCGGCGTGCGGGCGGGGTGGGACAGTTCTCGGATTGCTTGCGCAGTGGCATCGTCGCCTCCGGTGTTGCGCAGCGTCATCCGATCCGGGCGGACCGGACGGTCCTCCGCGGGGCGATGGTGCGGGGCGGCAGTGCGCGGGCGTGGCAGGGCGTGCGGGTGAGAGTCGTCGGGCCCGTCGTCGCGGGTAATCGACGGCGGGAATCATCGGACCCGAGGGGGAGTCTCAGGGCTCACGAGCGACGGTACTCCGACTTCGGCGGAGGGAAAAGAGCAATGAGCAATCCTCAATAACCCAGAACGGGGGGTATCCCGGATGCCTCGTGGCGTGCGCGGCCCGGGTCGAGGCATCCCCGGCCGAACCGGACAGCACCCCGCAGGCCGAGGTCTGCGGGGTGCTGCGTAGCGGCGGGCGAACCGGGGGGAATGCCCGCCGGGCTCATCTCATGCGATCAGCTCTTAGGGATCGACGACGATCGTGCATGTGTACGTGCCCGGCTCGAGGTCCTCGATCGTCACGCTCGGGTCGCCGAGCTTGTCGTCGAGCGACACCGAGTCGGAGCCCTCGACGTCGCACTCGATGCTCGAGTACGTGCCGCCCTCAACCTGCGAGTGCGCGCTCACGGTGATGTCGGTCAGCGGCATGTTCTCGAAGGTGACGGTGGCCGAGTCGGTGACCTCGTCGCAGTCGTTCTCGTTCGACACGTAGGCGAACTGCGGGTTGTCGGTCATGACCTTCTCGCCGGCGGGCACCGTCTCCTCGACGGTGTAGGTGCCGACGAGCCCGCTCACGAGCAGGTCCGATACGCAGGCGATGCCGTCGGCGTTCGTCTCGACCACGATCGGATCGGCGAGCCCGCCGCCGGTGATCGTGAACTCGACGCCCTCCTGCGCGTGATCGCCGGGGCCGTCGGCCGCGTGCTTGTGCGTCTTCTCGATGAGGAGCGCACCGCGGTCGCGGGCGTTCGTGAAGGTGCACGTGATGTTCTCGCCGGGGTCGAGCTGCACTGACGCCGGGTCGTCGCCGTCATCGTCGCCGACGCATTCCGCACCGGTCTGGTGCCAGTTCGGCGGCACGATCTCGGCCACGTCGTACGCGCCCGGGTCGAGGTTGGCGAACGACTTCGAGTCCTTACCGGCCTCTCCGGGTGCGATCGTCGTGAGCGAGAACGACGCGGGGTCGAGCGTGTTCGACGTGAAGCCGAACGTGCCGTGCCCGTCATCGGTCACCTTCTCGACGGTGAGTCGCCCGCTCGCGCGGTTCGTGTAGGTGCACTCGAGCGTGTCGCTCGCGTCGTCGATCGCGAACGTCACCGTCGCGCCGGAGACGTCGGTGACGACGCCGTCGGTGCTCGCCGAGCAGTCGAGGCCGACGAGCGCCCAGCCCGGCGGCAGCGCGCCCTCGGTGACCGTGAGACCCGAGCCGAACAGCACGTTCTCGTACGTCTCTGTCTCTCCGTTCTTCAGGTCGAACGCGGGATCGGAGCTCTCGCCGAGTCTCGACAGGTGCGTCGAGTAGTCGAACGTCGTCGTCGTGTCCGAACCCGGTTGCGTCACCTTGTGGATGATCACCCGGCCGCCGGTCTCGTTGTAATAGGTGCAGTCGAGCACGTCGTCGGCGTCGGTGAGGTCGAAGGTGATCGTCGCGCCGTCGATCGAATTCGCGACGCTGTCGTCGGTGCATTCGACCTTGTCGAGCTTCCAGCCGTCGGGCAGGTCGTCCTCGGTGATGGTGAGGTCGTTGCCGAGCAGCACGTCGGTGTACTCCTGCGTCTCACCGTTCGTCAGGTCGAACGCGGGGTTCGATCCGTTGCCGAGGGTGCCGAGCTGGGTCGAGTAGTCGAACGTCGTCGTCGTGTCGGAGGCTGGATCGGTGATCTTGTGGATCCTGACCGTGGCACCCGTCTCGTTGTAGTACGTGCAGTCGACCTTGTCCGCCGCGGTGTCGAGATTGAACGTGATCTGCGCGCCCGACGTCGTCACGTTCGCGCCGGGGGTGCTCGCCGAACAGTCGATCCGGTCGAACTTCCAGCCCGCCGGAGGCGTCGCCTCGGTGACGTGGCCCGTCGTGTCGATCGGAACGTTCTCGAACTCCTGCACCCCGTCGTCGGTCAGCGTGAAGCTGCTCGACGAGGGCGAGCTCGCGAAGTCGCCCGTGTACGAGAACTGCTGGGTCGCGCCGTCGGGGTCGGTCTGCTTGCGGATCGTGACGCCGCCACAGGTGGGGAAGTTGGTGTCGATCGGGGCGATGAAGTCCTTCAGCGCGGCCGTGAACGAGTCGGAGGACCGGCTCTTCAGGTACGCACTGCCGAACGTCGCGCACTCGTCGAGGGTGCTGGCGAGCGCCGTGAAGTCGATCGACGCCTCCCCGAAGGTGCGTGCCGAGATCGGGCCGAGCCCGTCGGCGTTGCCGTTCGTGATCGCGGACGTGTTGATCGACCCGGTCGCGAGTCCCTGGGCGGAGAAGTTGACCTTCTTCGACCAGCACGGCAGGCTCCCCGCCTCGCAGGCGTTGAGCGGTGCCGCTTCGAAGGCGGTGAGCCATCTCGACACCGAGAGCTGGGGGTTGGTGCCGCCGTTCGACAGGTCGTACTGGATCAGCACGTCCCCGTGCGTTCGCTGCGGCGTCTTGTTGTTCGACGTGAGCACGTCCGACTGGTTGAACTCGAAGTCCATGTTCGTCGTGCCGGTCGGGTCCTGGACGCGATGCCAGAACAGGTGCAGGTACTGGTGCCCGCCCGCGGTCGTCTCGAGGTAGAACCCGAAGTTCTTGAGGTCGCTCTTGTTCGGCGGAATGCCGCCCGTCACGACCGAGGGAACCTCGGTGTCCTCCTTCGTGCCCTGGCCGAACGAGTCGTCGTTCTTCGGATTCGCGACGTCGGCGGTGCGCTCTTCGTCGACGCCGACCCAGTCGAGATCACCGGCGTGGTTCACGATGAGATTGGCGTCGGTGTCGATCTCGAACGTGCTCGTGCCGAACGGGACGTGGCTCGCGTAGGCCGGGGCCACGGCGAGTCCCGTGAGGATCAGCCCGCCGATGGCGGCCGCCGCGATGACGGGGGAGCGGCGGCGACGTCGCCGCCGCTGGGCCGGGGTGGGACAGCTCTCGGGTTGGTTGCGCAGTGGCATCGTCGCCTCCAGGATCGCGCAGTTTCGTCCGATCCGGGCGGACCGGACGGACCCTCCGCGGGGCGATGGAAGGCGCGGCGGCAGTGCGCGGGCGTGGCAGGGCGTGCGGGTGAGAGTCGTCGGCCCGTCGTCGCGGGTAATCGACGGCGGGAATGCATCGGACCCGAGGGGGGCGTCTCAGGGCTCACCCGCGAGGCTACACCGCGAGGACCGGTCAATCGAGAGAACCTCACGTCCCAGAACAGGGGGTACGCGGACACTGTGAGAGAGTTGCGGACATGGAGATGGATGAGGGGGATGCCTCGCGCGAGGCATCCCGTCGGCAAGCACCGACCGAGCCGCGCGAGAGCCTCGTGCGCACCGCGTTCGTGACCGAGGAGTCCATCTACGGCGTGCTGCTCGTCTCGGGCATGATCGTCGTCGCCGGCTCGCACGGGTCGAGCTCGTGGCAGGTCTTCTGGACGGTCGTCATCACGGTGCTCGTCTTCTGGGCGGCGCACGTCTACGCGGGCACGGTCGCGCGCCACGGCCTGGCCGTCGGGCGGGTGATGGGCCTCCGTGACGCCTTCGCCGAGTCGTTCCGACGCTCGCTCGGGCTCCTGCTCTCGGCGCTCATCCCCTCGGCGATCCTGCTGCTCGGGGCGGCGAAGGTGGTGCCCGACGTGCTCACGATCTGGATCGCCCTCTGGGCGGGCGTCGTCGTGCTCGCCGTGCTCGGGTTCGTCGCCTACCGCCGGCGCGGCGCACCACTGCACCTGCAACTGCTCGGGGCCCTCGGCACAGCGGCGTTCGGCATCGTCATGATCCTGCTCAAGGCGATCATCCACTGATCTGTGTGATGAACCGCGCCCCCCGACCCGCTATCGTCATGCCAAAGGGGGCACCATGCCGAAGATGACCAATGCCGAGCTGCAGGCCCGGATCGCACAGCTCGAGGGCGAGAACGCGCGTCTGCGCGAGCAGGCCGAGGCCGCTTCGGCCGCCGCGACCGAGGCCGCGGTGGCGGCCGAATCGGCGGCGACCGCTGCAGCCGGCGCCCCGCGCGTCAAGCGGGGTCGGGGGCGCACCGCCGGCGCGATCGTGCTCGTCGTGATCGGTCTCCTGCTCGCGCCGGTCGCGGTCGTGACCGGCTGGGCCCGCGCCGAGCTCGTGAACACCGACCAGTTCGTCGCGACCTTCGCCCCCCTCGCCGAAGACCCGGCGGTGCAGAGCTTCGTCGCCGACGAGGTCACGGCGGCGATCGAGAAGCAGGTCGACATCCCGCAACTCACCTCCGACGTCTTCGACGGCATCCGGTCGCTCGACCTGCCGCCGAAGGCCGAGCAGGCGCTCGGCCTGCTCGAGGCCCCCGCCGTACAGGGTCTGCAGTCACTCGTCTCGGGGGTCGTCGACCGCATCGTGGCCTCCGACGCGTTCGCCGAGATCTGGGCCAACGCGCTGCGCGTCTCCCACAAGCAGTTCGTCGCGGCCATGCAGGGCGATCCGAACGCGGCACTCGAGGTCGGCGGCGACGGCACCCTGTCGGTGCAGCTCGGGCCGATCATCGAGGCCGTGAAGCAGCGACTCGTCGAGAACGGCGTCGGATTCGCCGACGCCATTCCGGTGGTGAACCAGAGCATCGTCATCGCCCAGGCCGACGCGTTCGTCTTCGTGCGCACCGTGTACGCCCTCGCGCTCGCCGTCGGCACCTGGCTGCCCTGGGTCGCGTTCGCCTTCCTCGTGGCCGGGGTCTTCGTCGCGAAGCGGCGATCGGCCGCGCTCTTCTGGACGGCGGGCGGGTTCGCCCTCATGATGGCGCTCCTCGCCTCGGGCTTCGCGGTCGGCCAGCTCGTCTTCCTCGGGGCGGTCAGCCCGAGCATCATCCCCGCGGGCGCCGCGACCGCCATCTACGGCTACGTCACCGAGGCCATGGCGTCGACCACCGCGGCAGCGCTCGTGCTCGGCCTGCTCGTGGCGATCGTCGCCTGGTTCGCCGGACCGTGGCGCCCCGCACGGGCCGCGCGCGGGCTCGCCGGCTCGGGCTTCTCGGCCCTGCGGCGCACCGCGGCCGCGCACGGCATCACGACCGGTGCGTTCGGCGTCGCGCTCGACCGCGGACGCGGCTTCGCCTACGGCGCGATCGCACTCGTCGCGGCCCTCGTGCTCATGTTCAACCGTCCGGTCACGACCGGAACGGTCTGGGGCACGATCATCGTCGCCCTCATCGCGCTCCTGCTCGTCGAACTCCTCCGACGGCCGGCCGACGAGATCGAGGCGGACGCCGCGGCGGCGCTCGATGACGACACCGAGGTCGTCGTCGTCGAGGTCGACGAGCCCGACGACGACGCCGACACCGCGGTGCTCGACGTCGACCGGCAGGAGACCGAACCGCTGGACACGTCGCCGCGCACGTGATCGGCCTCGCCGCCGCGCCGGCGGGCGAAACCCGCCCGCGCCGGTAGGCTCGTCCGGGTCATGAGTCGCACGACGATCGCCCTGCTCTCCGCCCTCGAAGCCGCCGTTGCCGCGCTCATCGGGCTCGGCCTCGCGCTCGTGCCGCTGCTCGTGGTCTGGGCCGTGCACTTCGGTCTCGCCGTCGACGCCGCAGCGTTCTTCCGTGCCGCGGCCGACGGGTGGCTGCTCGGCCACGGCGTCGACCTCGTCGTGCGGCTCGACGAGCTCACGGCCGCTCGCATCGGGCTCCCGGGGGCGGGCGACCCGTTCCCGATCACGATCGCGCTGCTCGGGTTCGCCCTGCTGACCGTCGTCGCGGGCCGCCGCATCGGGCGCCGTTCGGCGGCGGGCGGCCACTCGATCACGGGCGCGCTCTCGGCGGTCGCCGCCTATGCCGCGATCGGCGCGGCGCTCGGCCTCACCGCGACCACGGGTGCGGCGAGCGCGTCGTTCTGGCAGGCGCTCGTGCTGCCGCCCGTCGTGATGGCGATCGGCGTCGTGCTCGGGGTCGTGCCCGAGACGCTGCGCGAGACCGACGCCGGCGACCTCGCCGGCGGCTGGATACGGGAACGCCTCGCGGACCTCCCCGCCGGCCTCGTCGCCGCGACGCGCCAGGCGACCCGCATCGGCGCGGGCGCCGCGTTCGGCGTGCTCGCGGTCGCGGGCGTCGTCGTCGCGCTGCTCATCGCACTCGACTACGCCACGATCGCCGGGCTCTCGCAGGCGCTCGGCGCCGGCGTCGACGGCGGGCTCCTGCTGTTCATCGGCGAGCTCGCGTTCCTGCCGAACTTCGTGATCTGGGTCGCGTCGTGGCTGCTCGGCCCCGGCTTCGCGATCGGCACCGGCACCACGGTCGCACCCGGCGGCACCGTGCTCGGCCAGGTGCCGGGCGTGCCGCTGCTCGGCGCGCTGCCCGCCGACGCCCCTGCGCTCGGCGTGCTCTGGCTGCTCGTGCCGGTGGTGCTCGGTTTCGGCGGAGCCTGGCTCGTGCTCCGCACCGCCGCGCCCGTCGAGGGGCGCGACCCGTGGTGGCGACCCGTCGCGGTCGGCGGCGGGTCGGCCGTCGTGGCGGGACTCGTGCTCGGGCTGCTCGCGTGGTGGTCGGGCGGTGCCGTCGGACCCGGGCGGCTCGCCGACGTGGGCCCCGACGGCTGGGCCGTCGCGCTGGTGGCCGCGGCCACGATCGGCGTCGGCGCGATCGTGGGCGGCGTGACCGCCCGGGTGCAGCAGCGCGCCGGCGTCGGCGCATCCACGACGTCACGCCTCGATCTCGGCCGGTAGGCTCGAGGGGTGCTCAAGCTCGTCGTCCTGATCTCAGGTGGAGGTTCGAACCTCCGGGCCCTGCTCGAAGCCGCCGAAGACGCCGAGTTCCCCGCGCGCGTGGTGGCGATCGGCGCCGACCGCGAGGCATCCGGTCTCGTGCTCGGCGAGGAGTTCGGCGTGCCCACCTTCACCGTGCCGTTCACGGCCTACGACGACCGCGACGCCTGGGGCGACGCGCTCATCGAGCAGGTGCGCGCCTGGGAGCCCGACCTCGTCGTGCTCTCGGGGCTCATGCGCCTCGTGCCGCCGGCGGTCGTCGACGCGTTCTCGCCGCAGCTCATCAACACGCACCCGGCCTACCTGCCCGAGTTCCCGGGCGCGCACGGCGTGCGCGACGCGCTCGCCGCGGGGGTCGCGCAGACCGGGGCGAGCCTCATCGTCGTCGACAACTCGGTCGACGGCGGACCGATCATCGCGCAGGAGCGCATCCCGGTGCTGCCGGGCGACACCGAGTCGAGCCTCCACGACCGCATCAAGCCCGTCGAGCGGCGCCTGCTCATCCAGGCCGTGCTCGACATCGCCAATTCGCACCTCGACCTGAAGGGCCTCGCACGATCATGAGCGGCCACGCCATCGACCCCAGCCTCTACCGCGACCGCGACGTCGTGCCCGTGCGCCGGGCGCTCATCGCGGTGAGCGACAAGCGCGGCCTCGTCGAGCTCGCGACCGCGCTCGTGGGCGCGGGCGTCGAGATCGTCTCGACGGGCGGCACCTCGAAGGCGATCGCCGACGCCGGCCTGCCGGTGACGCAGATCGCCGAGGTCACGGGCTACCCCGAGCACCTCGACGGCCGCGTGCGCACCCTGCACCCCGCCGTGCACTCGGGCCTCCTCGCCGACCTGCGCCTCGAGTCGCACGAGCAGGAGCTCGCGGGCCTCGGCATCGCGCCCTACGAGCTCGTCGTCGTGAACCTCTACCCGTTCGTCGAGACCGTCGCCTCGGGCGCCGAGCCCGACGCGGTGGTCGAGCAGATCGACATCGGCGGTCCCGCGATGGTGCGCGCCTCGGCGAAGAACCACGCGAACGTCGCCGTGGTCGTCTCGCCCGACCGCTACGACGAGCTCGTCGCGGCGGTCGCCGCGGGCGGCACGACGCTCGCGCAGCGCCGCGAACTCGCGCGCGAGGCGTTCCGGCACACCGCGTCGTACGACGTCGCGGTCGCGAGCTGGATCGGCAGTGTCGTGGCGCCCGACCAGCCGGTCGACGTCTCGCCGTTCCCGGCGTGGGTCGGCGGCACCTGGCTCAAGGACGCCGATCTGCGATACGGCGAGAACTCGCACCAGCGGGCGGCGATCTACGCCTCGCAGGGCGGCCGCCCGGGCATCGCCCAGGCCGTGCAGCTGCACGGCAAGGAGATGAGCTACAACAACTACGTCGACGCGGATGCCGCGGTGCGGGCGGCCTTCGACTTCGACGAGCCCGCCGTCGCGATCATCAAGCACGCGAACCCCTGCGGCATCGCCGTCGCATCGCCCGGCGCCGCCGACCCCATCGCCGACGCGCACCGCCGTGCCCACGAATGCGACGCGGTGTCGGCGTTCGGCGGCGTCATCGCCGCGAACCGCACCGTCACGCGCGAGATGGCCGAGACGGTCTCGGGCATCTTCACCGAGGTGCTCGTCGCGCCGGCGTTCGAGGCCGAGGCGGTCGAGCTCCTCACGCAGAAGAAGAACATCCGCCTGCTCACCCTGCCCGAGGGCTTCGCGCCGACGGCGGTCGAGCTCAAGCAGGTCTCGGGCGGCATGCTCCTGCAGCAGGCCGACCGGCACTTCGCGCCCGCCGCCGAGTGGACGCTCGCCGCTGGCGAGCCCGCCGACGAGGCGACCCTCGCCGACCTCGAGTTCGCGTGGCGCGCATGCCGCGCCGTGAAGTCGAACGCGATCCTGCTCGCCTCCGGCGGCGCGTCGGTCGGCGTCGGCATGGGCCAGGTCAACCGCGTCGACTCGTGCAAGCTCGCCGTCGAGCGGGCGGGCGACCGCGCGGCCGGATCGGTCGCGGCATCCGACGCGTTCTTCCCGTTCGCCGACGGCCTGCAGATCCTGCTCGACGGGGGCGTGAAGGCCGTCGTGCAGCCCGGCGGATCGGTGCGCGACGAAGAGGTGATCGAGGCGGCGAAGGCGGCCGGCGTGACCATGTACTTCACGGGCGAGCGCCACTTCTTCCACTGAGCGCGGCCGCGGGCGACGGTCGGTCGTCGTCGCCCGCCACTATGCGTCATCGGGCATCCGCCCGGCGGTACCCTTGAACCGACCCTGCGCACACCGAGCGAGGGCCAGGTTCCGCCCACGAAGCGGATGATTCGAGGAGAACGATCGATGTCGATCACCCACGCCCCGGCGCGAGCCGCCGAGGTCAGCGCCACCCTGCCGAGCGACGCCCCCGACCACGAGCGGGTGCTCATCACCCGCGGTCCCCGCTCCGGCCTCACCGTCATCGTCGCCGTGCACTCCACGCGCCTCGGCCAGGCGCTCGGCGGCGCCCGGGTCTGGAACTACGGGCACTGGACCGACGGGCTCGCCGACGCACTCCGACTCTCGCAGGCGATGACCATGAAGAACGCGGCCGCCGGTCTCATGCGCGGCGGCGGCAAGTCGGTCGTCGTCGTGCCGTCGGGCGTCGTGCTCGACGACGCGCAGAAGCGCGACGCGATGCTCGACCTCGGCGACGCCGTCGAGTCGCTCGGCGGCGCGTACATGACGGCTGAAGACGTCGGCACGAGCGCCGAGCTCATGGCCGTCGTCCACGAACGCACCGAACACGTCTGCGGCCTGCCGCCCGAGCAGGGCGGTGTCGGCGAGCCCGCCGATGCGACCGCCGCCGGCGTGCACGCCTCGATCCTCGCGACGCTGGGCCACGTGTTCGGCTCGCGCGACGCCGCCGGCCGCCACTTCGTCATCTCGGGCCTCGGCCAGGTGGGCGGCCGCCTCGCGCGCAGCCTCGCCGCCGCGGGCGCGCGCCTGACCGTGACGGATGTCGCGGAGTCGAAGCGCGCGCTCGCCGTCGAGCTCGGCGCGACGTGGGTCGAGCCCTCCGAGGCGCACCGCGTCGAGGCCGACGTCTTCGTGCCGTGCGGACTCGGCGGCGTGCTCACTCCCGAGGTCGTCGCCGAGCTGCGGGTCGCCGCCGTCGTCGGCGCCGCGAACAACCAGCTGGCCTCGCGCGACATCGCCGAGCTGCTGCGCGACCGCGGCATCGTCTGGGCGCCCGACTTCGTGGTCAACGCGGGCGGCGTGATCTACCTCGACGTCGCCGGTCAGCCCGGCGCCGACCAGGCCGCGCTCGACGCGCGCATCGAAGGCATCGGCGAGGTCGTCGCCGAGGTGCTGCGCGACGCGGCCGAGCAGGGCACCACGACGCTGGACGCCGCCGAGCGGCTCGCCCGCGCCCGCCTCGACGCGGGCCGCTGAGCCGCGGCGCACGTCGCGTCCATTCGACGGTCGAGGAGCGGCCGACGCAGGAGGACGAGTTTCGAAGCCCGGTGAGGCTCGGTCACCATGGTCTCGAGACGCGTCGCCGCTCCGCGTCGGCGCTCCTCACCCAGCGGGCGGGGGGCGTCGGCGCGCTCGGCCGGCAGGCCCCCGGGCATCGGCACGGCCAGTAGGCTCGTCTGCATGACGTCCCCCGCCTCACCGTCTTCGACCGCGCCCGCACGACCGTCGGCGAGGTACACGCCCGCCGCGAGTCGCGGCCGCCGGGTCGCTGCGGTGCTCGTGTCGGCGGCGGTGGTGGCGATCGTCGCGATGAGCGTCGCCGCGCTGGCGTTCTTCATCGGCAGCGGGCAGACGCCGGCCGTCTTCACGCAGGTCTTCGGGCACTTCGCGCTCGCCGCGTTCTTCGCCTGGGCCCTGCTGTCGATCGCGAACGCGATCGGGGCGACCCGGGTCTGGTTCCTCGCGCTCATCACCGGGCTCACCTCGGGCTGCCTCGCCGCCCTCATCGCGACGACCGCCATGGTCGTCGCGAGCGCCCGGTCGCCGTTCGGCCCGGCCATCCTGTTCGTCATCGGCTCGCTCGTGAGCCTCAACCTCATCTTCGTGCTCGCGATCGTGCTGGGCGAGGTCTTCCTCGCACCGCGGGTCATGCGCGGCATCCTCGACCACCGCGCCGAGCGTGCGCCCCGCCGGCTCGGGCTCGTGCGCATCCCCGCGTCGAACCTCGACGAGGCCGAGCTCACCCACCTCGAACGCCGCCCGGTCGACCAGGCTCGCGCCGACGAGCAGTGGGACAACTACTGCGCCGCCCTCGTCGCCGAGGGATGGGAGACGGTCGAGGTCGACGCCGCACCCGAGATGGCCGACTCGGTCTTCGTCGAGGACGCGGTCGTCATGTTCGGCGACCTCGCGGTGCTCACGCGCCCCGGCGCCGAGTCGCGTCGCGGCGAGGTCGAGGGCGTCGAGCGGGCCGTGCGCTCGATCGCGGGGGTGAACGTCGAACGCATCACCGAACCCGGCACCCTCGACGGCGGCGACGTGCTCAAGGTCGACGACGTGGTCTACGTCGGGGCATCCGCCCGCACGAACGGCGAGGGCATCCGCCAGCTGCGCGCGCTGCTCGCGCCGCACGGCTACCGCGTCGTCGGCGTGCCGATGACGAAGGCGCTGCACCTCAAGAGCGCCGCGACCGCACTGCCCGACGGCACCGTGATCGGCGACCCCGCACTGCTGGATGCGCCCGGCGTGTTCGAGCGCTTCCTGCCGGTGCCCGAGCCCGAGGGCGTCGCGGTCGTGGCGCTGTCGGACACGTCGCTCGTCATGTCGGCGTCGGCCCCGCGCACCGCGGCGATGCTCGCGGGCCTCGGCTACCGCGTCGTCACGGTCGACATCTCGGAGTTCGAGAAGCTCGAGGGCTGCGTCACGTGCCTCTCGGTGCGGGTGCGCTGACCGGGGCGCTTCAGCACTCGGCCGCGGCCGGCCGACCCGTACGGGTCAGCCGACCGGCTGCGGCTCGCGCGCCCGGCCGTCGTGCAGCTCGATGACCCGGTCGGCACGGCTCACGAGCGCCGCGTCGTGGGTGGTCACGACGGCGGCGACGCCGCGCGCGTGCACGAGATCGCCGATGAGGTCCATGACGGTCGCCGCGGTACCGCTGTCGAGCTGGCCGGTCGGCTCGTCGGCGAGCAGCACCTGCGGGCGCGCCGCGAGCGCCCGGGCGATGCCGACGCGCTGCTGCTGGCCACCCGAGAGCTCGTACGGCCGCTGCGCCGCGTGCGCGCCGAGCCCGACGAGCTCGAGGGCCTCGGCGACCCGGAGGGCGCGTTCGGCCGGGTCGGTCCGCTGCAGCCGCAGCGGCACCTCCACGTTCTCGGCGGCCGACAGCACCGGGATGAGCCCGAACGACTGGAACACGTAGCCGACGCGGTCGCGGCGCACCGCCGCGAGCGCCTCCTCGTCGAGCGTCGACAGGTCGTCGTCGCCGAGCAGCACCCGGCCCGAGGTGGGCCGGTCGAGGCCACCGAGCAGGTTGAGCAGCGTCGTCTTGCCGGCGCCCGAGCGGCCCGTGACGACGACGAGCTCGCCGGGAGCGACGTCGAGCGAGACGCCGTCGACGGCGTGCACGGTCTCACCGCGCCCTTCGAAGACGCGGCCGACGGCTTCGGCGCGGAGCGTGGTCATCGTTCCTCCTCGGGCGCTTCGGATGCCTCGGGCGATTCGGGTCCCGCAGGCTCGCCGCCGTCGGCGGAGTGCCGCCCGCGGCCGGGGGGAGCGGCGGCTCGCCCCTCGTCACGGGGCGCGGCGGCCTCGGCGTCGGCGGACGCCGCGGCCGTGGCATCCGCCTGCCGCTCGTGGCCCGGCCAGACGCCGACGTGGTCGCTCTCGAGCGCGAGGCGCACCCGGTCGCGCAGTTCGAGGCTCTGCATGAAGTCCTGCGGCAGCTGCAGCCGGCCGACCCGGTCGAGCACTGCGAACTCCTCGGCGACGTGCTGCTCCTCGCCGTGCTCGTCGACCCGCGTCGAACGCAGCACCTCGGTCGAGGTGCGACCGTCGCGGATCTGCACCGTGCGGCGCACGTGGCCCGACACGGCCGGATCGTGGGTGACGATCAGGGTCGTGACGCCGAGCTCCTCGTTGACGCCGCGCATCGCCTCGAGCACCGCCGACGACATGGCCTCGTCGAGCTCGCCCGTGGGTTCGTCGGCGAGCAGCACGAGCGGGTCGTTCGCGAGGGCGACCGCGATCGCGACGCGCTGCTGCTGGCCGCCCGACAGCTCGCCCGGCCGCCGGTCGCGTTCGGCGCCGACCTCGAGCAGGTCGAGCAGTTCGTCGATGCGCCGGGCGCGCTCGGCGCCGCGACGGGTGCGCGCGACGTTCATCGCGAGGGCGACGTTCTCGGCGGCGGTGAGGTAGGGGAGCAGGTTGCGCGACGTCTGCTGCCAGACGAAGCCCACGGTGCGCCGGCGGTAGGCGACCCGCTCGCGCGAACCCATGGCGAGCAGGTCGTGGCCGGCGACGCGGGCGACACCGGCCGTGGCGGTGTCGAGGCCCGACAGGATCGTGAGGAGGGTCGACTTGCCCGAGCCCGAGGCGCCGACGACGGCGACCATCTCACCCGCGTCGACCCGGAGGTTGAGCCCCTGCAGGGCCTGCACCTCGATGCCGTCGGCCGTGAAGATGCGCACGAGGTCGGTGCACAGGATGTGCGGCTCGCCCTGGGCGGCGCCGGCGCGCGTGGCCGACGCCGCCGACGTCGCCGACGCCGCCGACGAGCGGTCGACGACGCCGACCTCGGGGCTCGATGGTCTTGGCATGATCAGCCTTCCTCTTCTTTGCGCATCGCCCGTGCGGCGCTCGCGTCGCCGCCGGCCCGCGACGCGATGAGCACGGCGAGGGCCGTGACGGCGAGCGACGCGACGAGCACGACGCCGATGAGCACGGGATCGAACACCACCGCGGGCTGGATGTCGCCGCCGGTGAACGCCCGCAGGTCGATGCCCTGCAGCACGATGAACGGCAGCGCCACGCCGAGCGCGACGCCTGCGACGAGCGCCGCGACGACGACCGGGCCGATCTCCCAGGCGACGAGCGCGCGTTCGCCCCGCCGTCGCAGGCCGAGGGTCGCGAGCAGGGGCAGCAGGCGTTCGCGTGCGCCGCGGCCGACGACGAGGGTGAGCACGATCGCGAGCGCGGTGAGCAGGCCCGTGAGCACGATCGCGCCGATGAGGGCCACGACGAGCCCCTGCGTCGTCGGCCCAGCGCCGAGCTCCGAACGCACCATCTCGGGCGTCGTGACCGTGCTTCCGGGACCGGCGACCGCCTGCAGGTCGTCGACCACCTGCTCGGGGTCTGCTCCGGGCTCGAAGCGCACGAGCACGGTCTCGGGCACGAACGTGCTCACGAAGCGGTCGGCGTTCGCCGTGTCCATGAGCACCCAGCTCGTGCGCGGCATGTACGGGGTGCGTCCGTCGACGACCCCCAGCACCTCGAAGGCGTCGCGGTTGATCTCGACCTCGTCGGCACCGTCGATCGAGTCGGCGATCACCTGCGAGATGATGACCGGCACCTCGTCGCCGTCGGTGGTGGCGAGCGTCTCGGGCAGCGGGGTCGCGTCGACGCGGCCCGCCTGCACCCGGCGCATCTCCTCGGTGTCGATCACGATGAGCGTGGTGGTGCGCAGGCGCCCGTCGATCGAGACCTGCACGGGCGTCGTGGCGTAGACCGGCGCGGTCGCCTCGACACCGGGCACCTCGGCGAACGACGCCTGCTGCTCGAGGGTGAACGGGCCGCCCGCGACGAGGGCATCGGCGCCGACCCGGGCCTGCGCGGCGCGGTCGACGCCGGCCTGCACCGTGCCGAGCAGCGCGGCGGAGAACATCGCCACCGAGATGCCGACCACGACCGTGAGCACGGGCACGACGCCGGCCGAGGGGTCGCGCAGGGCCCGGGCCGAGCCGAGGAACGCGACGAGCCCGCGTCGTCGGCCGGCTCGGCGCACGATACCCGCGAGGGGGATCGGATAGAGCCGCAGCACGATGAGGCAGGCGGCGAGCGACAGCAGGAGCGGTACGGACGCGAGCAGGGGGTCGACGCCGACGGCCCCGGCCGCGGTCGTGAGCCCCCGTCGCAGCAGCAGCACGACGGCGACGACGGCGACGATCGCGACGAGCGCCTCGACGACCCAGCGGAACCGTCCGCCGCCGCGCGGCGCGAAGTCGGCGCGCGCGCGCCGGAGCGGACTCAGCGCCGGTGCGGAGGCGATGAGCAGCGCGGCCGGGGTGAGGGCGAAGAGCGCGGCGATGAACCAGCCCACCGTGCCGCCGTCGGCGGGCACCGCGAATGCGCCGAGCACGGAGCCCAGCACGGCGGCGGGCAGGCCGATGATGAGTCCCTCGATCGCGAGCGCAGCGCGCAGCTGCCCGTCGGACGCGCCGCGCGCCGCCGCGAGCTCGAGCCCGTTGCGCCGTCGCTCGAAGACGACGCGCGCACCCAGCACGAGCACGGCGACCACCACGCCGATCGGACCCGAGGCGATCGTCGCCAGCACGGCGTCGCTCGTGTCGGCGGTGAGTGCGGCGTCTTCGAGCGCGTCGCCGAGTCCGCTGCCGAACGCCACGACGCCGACCGTCCTGAAGTACTGATTCGGGGGCCATTCGCCCGAGCCCATCGTGTAGCCGATGCTCGTGAACTCGTCGAGCTCGGTGCGCAGCTCGGCCGAACGGTCGGCGCGCACGCGGTCGGTCGCGACGGGGTACCAGAGTTCGACGGTCGACGGCAGCTGCGCGTCCTCGAGCGCCGGCCACGAATTGGGGTGCGCGAACGCGAATCCGGTAACGCGGAGCGAGCCGTCGGCGGCGAACGCGACCGACGGTTCGAGCGGCACCGGCAGGTGGCTCCAGAACCCGTCGTCGGGGTCGACCGCGGCGAACGTGCCGACGAGCTCGACGGGCTGGGATTGCGTGCCGACCGGCATCGAGCGGAGTTGACCGACGTCCCACTCCATCAGCTCGGCGAACGCCTCGGTGGCCACGATCTCGAGCGGCTCGCCGCTCGAAGGCAGCGGAGCCGGCCATTCGCCGCTCGTGAGCTCGACGTGTTCGTCGAGCCGCGGGTCGAATCCCGCATAGAGCACGTACGAGGCCGACCCCATGCCGGCGCCCGGCTTCTTGGCGTCGTTCGGGCCGGCGATCACGACGGCGAGCGGGTCGTCGGTCACCCGGCGCAGTTCAGGGGCCATCTGCTCCTGCGCGTCGAGCATGTGCTGCTCCTGCGCGCCCCACACGGCGTCGATGTCGTCGGGCAGGGTCGTGCCGTCGCTCGACGGTCCGAGGTCGGGGATGTTCGACCGGTTCGACGACACGACGTCGAGCGTGCGGGCGGGGAAGCCCTCGAGATGCTCGGAGAGCGCGGCGGTGTGCATCGCGGCGACCGCGCGGGGCAGCGCGGTCGCGAGGAACGCGCCCGAGGCCACGAGGAGTGCGAGCATGATCGATGCGAACGGGGCCGCGAAGAACTGCCGCCGCAGGAGGCCGGTCGTCGACAGTCGGGAGTGGTGGCGGGCGCTCATCGCTCCTCCTCCCTGAGCCCGGGTCGAGACGCGGTGCGGCGCACGGCGCGCGCGGCGCCCGCGGCGATGATCGCGGCGAGCAGCACGAAGCCGAGGAGCCCGGCGAGCCACGGCGCCAGGTCGATCGCGAGCGGGGCGCCCAGCGCGTCGGGCGCTCCCGTGATCGCGGCGCGCGCGAGCTCGCGGGCGACGAGCCACGACGTCGCCCAGCCGACCAGGATGCCGACGGCCACGGCGCCCGCGACGGCGGCCGCGAGCTCGGCGAACCGCCCGCGGGACTGCACCTTCGGCCCGACGCCGAGCGCACGGAGCACGACGATCTCGCCGAACCGGCCGGCGGCGAGTGCGCTCGTGAGGGCGACGAGGGCGATGAGCGCGAAGAGCAGCGCCCCGGCGGCCCCGGCCCAGAGCGCGAGGATCGCGGGCGCGGCGAACGCCGCCGACGAGGCGGATGCGCGGGTCGACGACGTCATCGGGGTCTGCTGCTCGCGCGCGAGCTCGGCGGACGCGGCGTCGGGAGCGCTCGTCGCGATCCACCATTCGTCGAACTGGGGCACCCCGCTGCCCGCGTCGAACGCGGAGCGCTCGAGCGCGCCGAGGTCGACGAGCATGGCATTCGCGCCCGCGGTCGGCACGGCGGGCGTCGTGCCCGCGACGACGGCCGTGACCGCAGCGCCGCCGGTCGAGACGCGGAACTCGACCGTGTCGCCGACCTCGGCCGCGATGCGCGTCGCCAGCTCGGCGCCGAGCACGACCGGCAGCGACGCGTCTCCCTCGCGGAGGAGGTACGCGCGCCCTTCGGGCGACGCCGAGTCGAGCCGGACGTCGGCGAAGTCGTCGGGCGCGGTGCCCGGCACGGCGGCGCCGTCCGCCACCACGTCGCCGAACGAGACCTGGACGCCGCGCACGCCGGGGCCGCTCTCGAGCCGCGCCTGCAGGCCGAGCAGGCGCAGACCCGGGGCATCGGGCAGTTCGAGGCGCGCCGTGCCGCCGCCGTCGGCGATGGGCACCGTGCCGGCCGGAAGCCGCATCGCGGCGCCCTCGTCGGTGAGCAGCCACGCCGAGACCGCGACGTCGCCCGGGGTTCCCTCGAGCGCGGAGACGCGGACGCCGACCTCGAGTGCGGCGGCGTCGGCCGGCAGCGGAATCGCCGCCGCGGCGGCCGAGTCGGCGAGGGCGGACGCGGCCGTGCCCGCCGGCGTGCCCGGCGCGATGTCGCCGATGGAGCCGGCCGGCACCGCGACGAGCGTCGTCGGGTCGGAGCCGATGCGGGCCTCCCCGCGGAAGACCGGGCCGTCGGCCGAGACGCCGCTGAGGCGCTCGAACGGTTCGCCGAGGGCGAGCGGGTCGGGGCCCTGCACGACGCTGCGCCCGGGCAGCGACACGCGCACGTCACCCCCGGTCGCATACGCCTGCGCCTGCACGTCGACCGATCGCCACGCACCCGCGACGACGGCCGAGAGGGTGAGCCCGGCGACCGCGATGATCGTCACGAGCGACGCCGCGGCGAAGAGCGAGCCGCGGCGGGCGAGCTGGCGCATCGGCAGCGCCGGCACGAGGGCGGGCGCGGCGGCCGCAGCACGTTCGAGCACGGCGCCGGCGGGCCGGGAGAGCCCGAGGGCGAGGAGCGAGAGCGCCACGAGCACGAGCACGGGTGCGACGACCGCGACGGGGTCGACGTCGACGCCGCCGGTCGCGTCGACGACGAGCGGCGACCCGTACAGCCGGAACTGCCAGAACGCGATGGCGGCGGCGGCGATGATGAGCACCACGCCGCCCGCGACGGCGGTTCGCGACGCGCGGCCGAGCTCGTCGCCGGCGCCGCGGAGCATCGGGCGCCGGGCGTCGGCGAACGCGCGGCCGCACACGAGCAGCACCGCGATCAGCACGCTCGAGGCGCCGACCACCCAGCCGATGAGGGGATGGTGGACCTCGTCGGGGCGGGCGAGCGCGAGGGACGCCTCGGCCGCGACCGCGCCGACCGCCGCGGCCGGCACCGAGATCGCGAGCACTTCGAGGGCGGTGTCGCGGGCGAGCCGGGTCGCGGAGGCGCCTCGGGCACGCAGCAGCAGGGTCTCGCCGCGACGGGCGGCGCCGAGCAGGGTGGCCAGTCGCGACAACGCGGCGATGCCGGCGAACGCGAGCAGCAGCACGGGCACCGGTGCGAGCGCCCGGACCGCGCCGATGCCGGTCAGCAGCCGCTCGAGCGTGCCGTGGAGGCCGCCCCCTGCGGCGAGTCCGCTCGCCCCGATCGCCGGCTCGTTGCGGAGGGCGGGCTCGACCTTGGGCAGCTCGTCGGCGAGTGCCGCCGCGGCGTCGGGCGTCGCGCTCGCCGCGTCGACCGTCGCGGTCCAGCGCACGAGCGTCGCCTCGGGCACGGCGGTCGCCGTCGCCTCGTCGACGACGAACGGACCGGCGCTCCCCTCGGCGACGCCGACCGAGACGATCGGCTCGCCGAACCAGATCGGCGCCGCGGCGTCGACGGGCTCCCAGACGCCGACCACGACGAGTCGGAGGCCCTCGTCGCCGACGGCGACGACGTCGCCGAGCCCCAGCCCGAGCTGCTCCGCCGCTGCGCGGTTGACCGCGGACGGCGCGGGTTCACCGGAGCCGCCGCCGGACGCGCCGCCGGCCCCCGGCCAGTCGCCTTCGACGAGCCGTGAGCGCCCGGCCAGCATCGGGTCGGCCGTCAGCACCGCGCCGAACGCGGCGTCACCGGCCGTCGAGTCGACCGGCCGGGACTGCACGCTGCGCTGCCACGAGGCGCCGTGCGGCACGATCATGCGGTCGAGGACCTCGGCCGCGGCATCCGCCTGGGCCTCGGCGTCGGCGTCGACACGGATCTGCCAGCGGGCGGCGCCCGACGTGCCGGTCGCCTCGTCGAGGCCCGACCGCAGGCCGCTCGTCGCGGTCGCGGTCAGCGAGCCGACGACGGCAGTGCCGATGCCCGAGAGCAGCAGGACGACCGCGGCGATGCCGACGAACACGCCGGCCCGGGCGTTCGCGCGGGCGAACACCGTCCGTGCTGCTCCCACGCGCGCTCCTCATCGAATCGGGTCCCCGGCACGCGGGCGGTGCAGGGCCGGCGCGTGCCGCCGCAGGAGAGAGCGGTTGCACGCAGGCCCGCGTGACAGACGAATCCGCACAGCCTACTCCCGGAGGTGGTCTTGCGTGCCACCGCGATTCGGTCCTAGTCTGTAAGGCTGGCCGCGCA
This sequence comes from Agromyces cucurbitae, assembly GCF_058349945.1. Classification (NCBI taxonomy): domain Bacteria; kingdom Bacillati; phylum Actinomycetota; class Actinomycetes; order Micrococcales; family Microbacteriaceae; genus Agromyces; species Agromyces cucurbitae. The sequence continues at coordinate 818,929 of NZ_JBYRES010000002.1, forward strand.
GCCCTACCGCGCGACCACGAGGGTTCGAGACGACGACGCCAGGAGGACACCATGCAGACAGACATCAACGCCCGCACCGCGGCCGGTGGTGCTGCCCGCACCCGATCCCCGCTCGTCGAGGCCGTGTACGCCGGGTAGCAGGCCCGCACACGCCCGCAGGCTCCGCCTGCGCAATCCCGCGGTCCGTCCGCGCGACGACGCCGAAAGCGTCGCGACCTTCCCGCTCTTCCGCCGCCGAGGCTCGACGACCGAGCCCGCGGCCATGCCTCTGGAGAGGACCCGTTCTTGTCGGAACAGACCAACCCCAACCGCCTCGGAGCAGTGCGCTCGCTCTGGCGACTGCGCGAGTACGCGGGGCCCGCGATGCCCGCGTTCATCGCGAGCATGGCGACCGCGCTCGTCGCGCAACTGATCGCCCTCACCATCCCGCAGGTGTTCGAGCAGATCGTCGACGGTCCGCTCGCCGACGGCGACGCCTCGGCGATCGTGCCGCTCGCCCTGCTCGTGTTCGCGCTCGGTGCGGCGGAGTCGCTGCTCTACGCGCTGCGCCGCTGGCTCGTCGTCGGCCCGGGCACGAAGGTCGAGGCGCGCATGCGCAACGCGCTCTACGCGAAGCTGCAGGACCTGCCGGTGAGCTTCCACGACCGCTGGCCGAGCGGCCAGCTGCTCTCGCGCGCGGTGAGCGACCTCGGCCTCATCCGCCGCTGGCTGAGCTTCGGCCTCGTGCTCACGGGCGCGAACCTCGTCATCATCGTGGTCGGCGTCGGCATCCTCATGTCGATGAACTGGATGCTGGGACTCATCTTCCTCGTCTGCTCGCTGCCGCTCTGGTGGGCCGGCTGGCGGTTCGAGGGGCGCTACTCCGAGAAGTCGCGCCTCAGCCAGGACCAGCAGGGCGACCTCGCGACCGCGGTCGAGGAGTCGGTGCACGGCATCCGCGTGCTCAAGGCGTTCGGCCGGGGCAAGTACGCGCTGTCGAGCTTCCGCGCCCAGGCCGAGTCGCTGCGCTCGACCGAGATCGAGAAGGCGCGACTCGACGCGAACATCTGGGTGTGGATCATGGTCGTGCCGACCGTGGCGCTCGCGCTCTGCCTCGTCGTCGGCATCTGGCTCGCCGCGAACGGCCAGCTCTCGGTCGGCGAGCTCGTCGCGTTCTTCGCGACCGCGACGGTGCTCGCGTGGCCGATCGAGTCGATCGGCTTCATGCTCGCGTTCGCGCTCGACGCGCGCACCGCGACCGACCGGTTCTTCGACATCCTCGACTCCGAGAACGCGATCGTCGACCCCGCCGACCCGAAGCACCTCGAGCGGCCGCGCGGCGAACTCGCCTTCACGGGCGTGCACTTCCGGTACCAGGACTCGCCCGAGCGCTTCGGCGACCTGCTCGACGGCGTCGACCTCGTCGTCGAGCCCGGCGAGACGATGGCCCTCGTCGGCCTCACCGGCTGCGGCAAGACGACGATGACCGCCCTCACGACGCGCCTCTACGACGTGACCGGCGGCTCGGTCACGATCGACGGCGTCGACGTGCGCGCCTTCACGCGCGAGGAGCTGCGCACGCACATCGCGATGGCCTTCGAGGATGCGACGCTGTTCAGCGCCTCCGTGCGCGAGAACGTGCTCCTCGGGCGCCCCGAGCTCGCGGGCGACGACCCCGAGACCGTGGCCGAGGCGAAGCGCGTGCTCGACGAGGCGCTGCGCATCGCGCAGGCCGGGTTCGCCTACGACCTCCCCGAGGGGGTCGAGACGAAGGTCGGCGAAGAGGGCATGAGCCTGTCGGGCGGCCAGCGCCAGCGGCTCGCGCTCGCGCGCGCCGTCGCCGCGAAGCCCGCCGTGCTCGTGCTCGACGACCCGCTGTCGGCGCTCGACGTCGCCACCGAGGCGAGGGTCGAGGCCGAGCTGCGCACGGTGCTCGCCGACACCACGGCGCTCATCGTCGCGCACCGCCCGTCGACGGTCATGCTCGCCGACCGGGTCGCGCTTCTCGAAGCGGGGCGCGTGACGGCGGTCGGCACCCATTCCGAGCTCCTCCGCGAGAGCGAGCACTACCGCTTCGTCATCTCGAGCCTCGAGGACGAGGAACGGCGCGACCTCGAGTCGCGTCCGCACCCCTCGCCCGCGCCAGGGCCGGCCGACGGGGGCGATGCCGACGAGGCATCCGAATTCGAACGAGAGGAGGCCGCATCATGAGCGTCACCGGCGTACAGGGCGAAGAGCGCGACCAGTACTCGAAGGCCGAGTCGCGGCACATCCGCATCCGTTCGCGGCGCCTGCTCGGGTCGCTCCTGCGACCGCTCACGGGCAAGCTCTGGCTGACCGCCGCGGCGGTCGTCGTCTCGTCGGCCGCGCAGGTCGCGGGCCCGGCGATCATCGCGTACGGCATCGACCAGGGCATCCCCGCGCTCATGGCGCAGGACTGGATGCCGGCGGCGTTCGCCGGCATCGCCTACCTCGTGACCGGCCTCGTCGGCGCGTTCCTCATCTCGGCGTACATCCGGCTGTCGGCGCGCGTCGCCCAGGCCGTGCTCATCGACCTGCGCACGCGGGTGTTCCTGCACACGCAGAAGCTGTCGCTCGAGTTCCACGAGACGTACACGTCGGGCCGCATCATCTCGCGGCAGACGAGCGACCTCGACGCGATCCGCGAGCTCATGGACGAGGGGCTCACGCTGCTCGTGCGCGGCCTCATGTACATGGTCTTCACCGCGATCATGCTGTTCATCCTCGACGCGCCCTCGGGGTTCGTGCTGCTCGTCGCGCTCATCCCGCTCGGCATCCTGACGCGGTGGTTCCAGGTGCGGTCGCAGACGCTGTTCCGCCGTTCCCGGGTGGCGTCGGCGAAGCTCATCGTGCAGTTCGTCGAGACGATGACGGGCATCCGCGCCGTGCAGGCGTTCCGCAAGGAGCAGCGCAACGAGCGCGAGTTCGGCGGCCTCGTCGAGGACTACCGCGACGTCAACGCGAAGGTGCTCGGCCTCTTCGTCGTCTTCAACCCGGGGCTCGCGCTCATCGGCAACACCGCGGTCGCGGTGACGATCGTGCTCGGCGGGTTCCGCGTCATCGACGGCGGCCTCGAGGTCGGCGTGCTGCTCGCCGCGGTGCTCTACACGAAGCGGTTCTTCGACCCGATGGAGGACCTGGCGATGTTCTACAACGGGTACCAGTCCGCCTCGTCGGCGCTCGAGAAGATCTCGGGCGTGCTCGAGGAGGAGCCGAGCGTGCCCGACCCCGCGCACCCCGTCGACCTGTGGAAGGCCGACGGCCGGGTGCAGTTCGACGGCGTCGAGTTCTCGTACGTCGAGGGTCGCAGCATCCTGCCGCGGTTCGACCTCGACATCCCGGCCGGCCAGACGATCGCGCTCGTCGGGTCGACGGGCGCCGGCAAGTCGACCCTCGCGAAGCTCATCGCCCGGTTCTACGACCCGAGCGAGGGCGTCGTCTCGCTCGACGGGGTCTCGCTCGCCGAGCTCCACCCCAAGGACCTGCGCCGCGCGATCGTCATGGTCACGCAGGAGGCGTACCTGTTCTCGGGCTCGGTCGCCGACAACATCGCGCTCGGCAAGCCCGACGCGACGTTCGACGAGATCGTCGCCGCGGCGAAGGCGGTGGGCGCGCACGAGTTCATCGAGGGCCTGCCGGGCGGGTACGACACCGACGTGAACAAGCGCGGCGGCCGGGTCAGCGCGGGGCAGCGCCAGCTGATCTCGTTCGCCCGCGCGTTCCTCGCGAACCCGGCGGTGCTGATCCTCGACGAGGCGACGAGCTCGCTCGACATCCCGAGCGAGCGCCTCGTGCAGGAGGGCCTCACGAAGCTCCTCGCCGACCGCACCGCGGTGATCATCGCGCACCGCCTGTCGACGGTCGCGATCGCCGACCGCGTGCTCGTGATGGAGCACGGCCGCATCGTGGAGGACGGCGCGCCCGCCGACCTCATCGGCGGCGAGGGCCGGTTCGCGGCGCTGCACGCGGCCTGGCGCGACTCGCTCGTCTGAGCGGGGGCCCGGGAGCATTCCGGGCGAACGAGGATGCCCCGAGCCGGACTCCGGCTCGGGGCATCCCCGTGCTCAGGCGGCGCTGCGGGCCACGACGCGATAGCGGCGTGCTGCGCCGCGCACGGCGGTGCGGATGCCCCGGGTGACCGTGAGTCCGGTGCCGTCGACCGCCGGGTCGCCGAAGTCGAGGTCGAGGGTCTCGAAGCCGAGCCGGCCGCGGCGTTCGAGGCGGCGCATGAGGGCGAGCGTGCGGCGGATCCGACGGCCTCGCCCGACGGCGGGAGCCCGCGAGAGGTCGAGCGTGAAGCCCGCGACCCGGATGCCGGCCGCGCGGCACGCGCCGACGGTGCGGGCGGCGGCGTGCGGCGCGACCCCGCGCCCGGCGCGGCGGGCCCGCGCGAAGGAGCCGGCGAAGTCGAGCTCGACGAGCACCGTCACGTCGGGCAGCTCGCGGAAGTCGGCGAGCTCCTCGGCGCCGCCGATCACGAACATGCGCACGCCCCGGAGGTAGGCGCCCGTGATCTCCGCGACCGAGCGCGCCCGGCGGGTGCGGATGCACCCGTCGAGCGGGACGCCCCGGCGTTCGAGCCGGTCGATGTCGCGGTGGGAGTCGACGGCGATCGCCGGGGTGAAGGGGAACTGGATCGTGGACATGCCCGCAGTCTTCCCGCCGCACGGGCGCGCCGGATCAGGAGTCGCCACGATTCGCGGAGAGGGTTCTCCCTGAACCCGCGGTCGCACGCACGTCGCCCGGGCAGCCTTCCACGTCGCGGGCCCCGCCCGGATCCGGGTACCCCCTGAACCGGGGGAGCGCGCCGAGCGACGAACGCGCTACCGTCGAGTCAGGCGGGGGCGTCCGTTCGGTCGCCTGCGCCCGTTTGAAGGAGAGGTGCGATGGTCGAGGCATCCCGGCCGCTGCGGGTGGCCATCGCCGACGACGCGCTGCTGCTGCGTGAGGGCATCGCGAAGGTGCTCGAGGGCGGCGGGCTCGAGGTCGTCGCCTCCGTGGGCACCGGCGACGAGCTCGTCGAGGTCGTGCGCGCGGGCGGCATCGACGCGGCGGTGCTCGACATCCGCATGCCGCCGAGCTTCCGCGACGAGGGCATCCTCGCGCTCGAGGAGCTGCGGGCGGGCGGGTCGACCATCGGCGTGCTGCTGCTGTCGATGTACGCGACGCCCGAGTACGCCCTGCGCGTCATGGGCGCGGGCAGCGGCACCGGATACCTGCTCAAGGAGCGCGTCTCCGAGCCGCAGACGCTCGTGCGCGCCGTCGAGACGGTCGCCTCGGGCGGCTCGGTCGTCGATCCCGAGGTCGTCGAGCAGCTCGTGCACCGCACGCGCGCCGACGACCCGCTGTCGCGGCTGACCGAGCGCGAGCGCTCGGTGCTCGAGCTGATGGCGCAGGGGTACTCGAACGGCGGCATCGCCCAGACGCTCTTCCTCGGCCTCAAGACGGTCGAGACGCACGTCAGGTCGATCCTGCAGAAGCTCGACCTCGAGGAGTCACCCGAGCACCACCGGCGCGTGCTCGCGGTGCTGACGCTCCTCGGCGCGAGGTGATGGCTCCCGGCCGCAAGGGCCGGATCGTCAGACGCAGCATCACGATCGCGATCGTCGTCGCGCTCAGCCTCACGATGGAGGTCACGGGCTTCATCGCGACGCCCCCGGCCGAACGCCCCGAGGTGAGCTACACGACCCTGCACGCGATCGTGCCGCTCGTGTTCGCCGCATGCGCCGGCGTCGCCTGGGCGATCGGGCCCTCGCGGGCGCCCGCACGGCTCATGGTGCTGTTCCCGGTGCTGTGGATCCCGCTGGCGTTCCTCCGCGTCGTCGAGGACCTCGCGTGGGTGTGGCCGCTCCTCTACGGCGTCCACCTCTGGTGGGGACTGCTCACCGGCATCCTCGTGCTGCTCTACCCGCGCGGCGGCCTCGCCGACCGTACCGACCGGGTGATCGCGACGATCGCGGTCACCGCCTCGATCGTGTTCCTGCTCGGCACGGTGCTGCTCGCGCCGCCGCCCGAGGCGCTGTGCGACTGCGCGCCGAACCCGTACCACGTCGCCGACGCCCCCGCGGTGTACGCCGTCATCGACATCGGCTACCGCCTCATCGGCGTGCTGCTGGCGCTCGTGATCGCCGGCCGCCTGCTCGTGCGCTGGGTGCGCGGCAGCGTGCCGGCCCGCACGGTCGCGTTCCTGATGCCGCTCGCGCTGTTCGCGTGGGCGACGACGCTCGCCGCGCAGGCGGTCACCTACGCGACCTCCGGCACGTCCGACCAGGTGCTCGCGACCGTCTCGCTCGTCGCGATCGCGTCGATCCCGGTGAGCTTCGTCGCCGGCATCGCGCACACCCGCAACATGCGCGCCCGCGTCGCCGACCTCATGCGCATCACGCGCGAGGGCGCCGACCGCGGGCTCTGGGCCGAGTCGCTCGCGCGCACCCTGCGCGACGCCTCGGTGCGGGTCTACTGGTGGGACGAGGAGCGCGGGCGCTATGCGGATGCCTCGGGCGAACCCATCGTGCACGATCCAGCCGATCGCAACGGCGACCACGGCCTGCTGCCGGTGGCCTCGCCGACGGGCATGCCGATCGCACTCATCCGGCACGACCGGGTGCTCACCGACAACATGCGCCTGCTCGACGGGGTGTCGAGCGCGCTCAGGCTCTCGGTCGACAACGGCCGACTCCGGTCGGAGATCGAGCGCACGCTCGAGCAGGTGCGCCAGTCGCGCGCCCGCATCGTCGAGGCCGGCGACGAGGCGCGCCGACGCATCGAGCGCGACCTGCACGACGGGGCCCAGCAGCACCTCGTGTCGCTCGGCATGCGGTTGCGGCTCGCGGCGAACGAGGCGCGCGACCGCGGGGTCGAGCCGCTCGGGGTCGAGCTCGACGGCAACATCGCGATGCTGAACGACGCGCTCAAGGAGCTGCGAGAGCTCGCCCACGGCATCCACCCGTCACTGCTGTCGTCGGGCGGGCTCGCGCTCGCCGTGCCCGAGCTCGCCGGGCGCTGCCCGGTGCCCGTCGAGATCGACGTGCAGGCCGAGGGCCGGCTGCCCGAGGTCGTCGAGTCGACCGCCTACTTCGCCGTCGCGGAGGCGCTCGCCAACATCGCCAAGCACGCGCAGGCGACCCGCGGGTGGGTGCGCGCCCATCTCGTCGACGGCGTGCTCGAGCTCGTCGTGCGCGACAACGGGGTCGGCGGCGCCTCACCCGAGGGGAGCGGCATCGTCGGCATCGGCGACCGCGTCGACGCGGTCGGCGGGGAGGTCTCGGTCGAGAGCCCGCCGGGGGCGGGCACGACGATCACGATCCGCATCCCGGTCGCCCGGGCGGACTGAACGCTCAGGGACGCCAGCGCGCCGCGGCGAGGTCGACGCGATAGCCGTCGGCGTCGCGGGTCTCGACGATCGGGGTGCCCTCTCGTTCGTAGTGCTCCCGGGCGCGCTCGGCATGGCCGGCGGGCGGCCGGCCGCCGGCGCGGATGACGCGCCACCACGGGGCATCCGACCCGTACCTGGCCATCACCTGCCCGACCGCGCGCGCGCCGCGCGAGCCGAGCAGGGCGGCGACGTCGCCGTACGTCGCGACGCAGCCCGGAGGGATGTCGGCGACCACGACGAGCACCGCCGCGACGAAGCCGTCGACCGGCTCGTCGGCGTGCTCGCCGGACGGAGGGATCGGGCTCAGAGCTCGATCGCCCCGATGACGTCGCCGTACTGGGTCTCGCCCACATCGACGAAGCCGACCCGGTGGAAGAACTTCTCGGGTCCGAGCTCGCCCGGCTCCCACAGCACGGTGATGCGGTCGAAGCCGCGGCGCTTGGCCTCTTCGGCGAGGGCGCGGGTGAGGAACCGGCCGACGCCCTTGCCCTGCACCTCGGCGTCGACGTTGATGCGCCAGATGCACGCGCGGAACTCCTCGTGCACGTTGTCGGGGTCGAAGTTGCCGTGGATGAAGCCGACGACCTTGTCGCCCTGCAGGGCGACGCGCTGCCACGCCGTCTGCGGATTCACGACCGACGCCTCGGCCGAGTAGGTGACGGGCGCGATGAACTGCTCCTGGCCGGGCTTCAGCGACAGCGTGTTCGCAGCCACGATGTTCGAGGCGGACAGTTCTTCCAGTCTCAGCTCAGCCATGCGCCAAGGCTAACCCGTCGATCCGGCGCCACGGTAGCCGGGATGACCCTGAGACGACCCTGAGCCGACCGGGGTCGCCCGCCCGACCGCCGGGCGAGGCATCCCGGTTATCTCGATGTCGAGACAGTCTGGGTGACACGGTAAGCTGGCGGGTGGCGTATCCGCCCCACGAGACTTCCTCAATTCCCCGAGAGATCCAAGGAGAACTCAACTTGTCCAAGATCAAGGTTGAAGGCACGGTCGTCGAGCTCGACGGCGACGAGATGACCCGCATCATCTGGCAGGCCATCAAGGACCAGCTCATCCACCCGTACCTCGACGTGAACCTCGAGTACTACGACCTCTCGATCCAGAAGCGCGACGAGACCGACGACCAGATCACGGTCGACGCGGCCAACGCGATCAAGAGGCACGGCGTCGGCGTCAAGTGCGCGACCATCACCCCCGACGAGGCCCGCGTCGAGGAGTTCGGCCTCAAGAAGATGTGGCGCTCGCCGAACGGCACCATCCGCAACATCCTCGGCGGCGTGATCTTCCGCGAGCCGATCATCATCTCGAACATCCCGCGCCTCGTTCCCGGCTGGAACAAGCCGATCGTCGTCGGCCGCCACGCGTTCGGCGACCAGTACCGCGCCACCGACTTCCGCTTCGAGGGCGAGGGCACCCTCACGATGACCTTCACCCCGAAGGACGGCTCGGAGCCGCAGTCGTTCGAGGTGTTCCAGGCGCCGGGCGCCGGCGTCGCGATGGGCATGTACAACCTCGACGAGTCGATCAAGGACTTCGCGCGCGCCTCGCTGAACTACGGCCTCGCCCGCAACTACCCGGTGTACCTCTCGACGAAGAACACCATCCTGAAGGCCTACGACGGCCGCTTCAAGGACCTGTTCCAGGAGGTGTTCGACACCGAGTTCAAGGAGCAGTTCGACGCCGCCGGCCTCACCTACGAGCACCGCCTCATCGACGACATGGTCGCCTCCTCGCTCAAGTGGGAGGGCGGCTACGTCTGGGCGTGCAAGAACTACGACGGCGACGTGCAGTCCGACACCGTCGCGCAGGGCTTCGGCTCGCTCGGCCTCATGACGAGCGTGCTCGCGACGCCCGACGGCAAGGTCGTCGAGGCCGAGGCGGCGCACGGCACCGTCACCCGCCACTACCGCCAGCACCAGCAGGGCAAGCCGACCTCGACGAACCCGATCGCCTCGATCTACGCCTGGACGCGCGGCCTCGCGCACCGCGGCAAGCTCGACGGCAACCAGGAGCTCATCGACTTCGCTGCGACCCTTGAAGACGTGGTCATCAAGACCGTCGAGTCGGGCGCGATGACGAAGGACCTCGCCCTCCTCGTCGGCCCCGAGCAGGGCTACCAGACGACCGAGGAGTTCCTCGACACGATCGACGCGAACCTCAAGGCGCGCCTCGGCGCGTAAGCGCACGGCCGGCCGCGAACGCGGCGGCTCACGGAGGGGGCGGATGCGGATGCATCCGCCCCCTTCGTCGTGTCCGGGCCGTGTCCGGGGCAGGATGGACGCATGGCTCGACTCCTGAAGCTCGCCCGCCGGTACTGGGTCGTGACCCTCACCCTCGGAATCGGACTCGTGGGCATCGTGCTCGCCCTCTCGGGCGCCGGCGCGGCCGTGCAGTGGCTGTTCAGCGGCTACGCGCTCGCGATCGCCGCGTGGCAGGCGGTGGAGATGGTGCGCGACATCCTGCGCGGGCACTGGGGGCTCGACATCCTCGCGGTGACCGCGATCGTCGCGACCGTGCTCGTCGGCGAATACGTGGCGGCGCTGCTCGTCGTGCTCATGCTCACCGGGGGAGCGGCGCTCGAGGACTACGCCGACCGCCGGGCGAAGCGCGAGCTCGACGCCCTGCTGACCCGGTCGCCGCAGCTCGCGCACCGCGTCGAGGGCGACGAGCTCGTCGAGGTGCCCGTCGACCGGGTCGTCGTCGGCGACGTGCTGCTCGTGCGCCCGAGCGAGATCGTGCCGGTCGACGGCGAACTGCGCTCGCACGAGGCCTCCTTCGACGAGTCGTCGATCACCGGTGAGAGCGTGCCGGTCGAGAAGCACGCGGGCGACGCGGTGCTGAGCGGCGCGGTCAACGGGCAGTCCGCCGTCGAGATCACCGCCACCGCGACCGCGGCCGACAGCCAGTACCAGCAGATCGTCGCGCTCGTCGCCGGCGCGGCCGAGTCGAAGGCGCCCGTCGTGCGGCTCGCCGACCGGTACGCCGTGCCGTTCACGCTGTTCTCGCTCGCGCTCGCCGGCGTCGCCTGGTGGGCGTCGGGCGATCCCGTGCGGTTCGCCGAGGTGCTCGTGCTCGCAACTCCCTGCCCGCTGCTCATCGCCGCGCCGGTCGCGTTCATCGGCGGCATGAGCCGCGCCGCCCGAAACGGCGTCATCGTGAAGTCGGGCGGAGTGCTCGAGTCGCTGGCGGCGGCGAAGACCGCGGTGTTCGACAAGACCGGCACCCTGACGCACGGCGAGCCCACGCTCGTCGCGATCCGGCCCGAGAACGGATTCGTCGAGGACGAGCTGCTCGGGCTCGTGGCGTCGGCCGAGCAGTACTCGTCGCACGTGCTCGCGGCCTCCATGATCGAGGCGGCCCGCGCTCGCGGGCTGACGCTCGCCGAGGCGGATGCCGCCCGCGAGGAGGCGACGAACGGCGTCGTCGCGACGATCGGCGGCCGCGAGGTCGTCGTCGGCAAGTTCGCCTTCGTGCAGTCGCGCGCGCCCGAGGCCGAGCGCACCGCGATCGCGCCCGGGGAGCTCGCCGTCTACGTCGCGGTCGACGGCCGGTACGCGGGGGCGCTGCTCGCGAGCGACCGCCTGCGCGAGAACGCCAGGGCGACCCTCGAACGCCTCGACGCGCTCGGCGTGCACGACACGATGATGCTCACGGGCGATGCGAAGGCGACCGCCGACCACATCGCCGCGGAGCTCGGCATCACCCGCGTGCGGGCGGAGTGCCTGCCGGCCGACAAGGTGCGCGAGGTCGCGGCCGTGGCCGCGCGCCCGGTGATCATGGTCGGCGACGGGGTGAACGACGCGCCCGTGCTCGCCGCGGCCGACATCGGCATCGCGATGGGGGCGAAGGGGGCGACGGCCGCGAGCGAGTCGGCCTCGGCCGTCATCCTCGTCGACGACATCTCGCGCACCGCGAAGGCCGTCGAGATCGGTCGCGACACCGTGCGCATCGCGCTGCAGAGCATCTGGATCGGCATCATCGTGAGCGTCGGGCTCATGACGATCGCGGCCTTCGGCGTGATCCCCGCGACGATCGGGGCGCTGCTGCAGGAGGTCGTCGACCTGATCGCGATCCTCGCGGCGCTGCGCGCCATCGGCGGCCGGCTGGATGCCTCGAGCGAGACGCCGGCCGCGGCATCTGCGCCGGTCTCGCAGCAGGCGTGAGCCGCACGCACGCACCCACCGTCACAACTCGGTAACGCGCCGAGAAATCTGGGACGAACACTTGCGCGAGGTTTGTTCGTAATGTTTACTAACAAACGTGACTGCTACGGAAGCACAGCGAGGCCCGGTCACCACGGAGCCGACGCCCACCACCTCGGTGGTGCCTTCCGAGCCGCATTCGGTCGACCTGCTCACCGTGCCCTTCGCTGGCGCGCCGATCTTCACCAGGTCGCGGGCGCTCCGCCCCACGAGCAAGGTGCTGCCCGAGCACGCGCGCAGCCACAACCGCGCCCTCGTCCTGCAGACGCTCTACACGGCCGGCGCGCAGAGCCGCGCCGACGTCGCCCGTGAGACCGGGCTGACGCGCGTCACGGTCTCCGACCTGGTCGCCGAGCTCATCGCCGAGGGCCTCGTCGTCGAGCTCGGGCAGCGCGAGGGCGTCCGCCCGGGCAAGCCCGCGACGATCATCGACGTCGACCGCGGCGCGTTCCAGATCATCGGGCTCGACCTCTCCGAGCACGAGGTGTTCCGCGGCGTCGTGAGCTCGCTCGACGGCGGCATCCTCGAGCGCGTCGAACTCGCACGCGCCGGCGCCACGGGCGAGCAGGCCGTCGCGCTCGTCGAGTCGATCGTCGACCGGCTGCTCGGCCTCGCGACGGCGCCCGTGCTCGGCATCGGCGTCGGCTCGCCCGGTGTCGTCGACCCGCTCGGCGTCGTGCGATCGGCGCCGAACCTCGGCTGGTTCGACCTGCCCCTCCAGGCGCGCCTCACCGCCCGCACCGACCTGCCCGTGCACGTGGCCAACGACGCGAACGTCGCGGTGCTCGCCGAGCACGGCGCGACGCCGCTCGACGACCTGCTGCTCATCAAGATCGGCCACGGCGTCGGCGCCGGCCTCATCGTCGGCGGCCGCCCGGTCATCGGCGGCGGCTTCGCGGCCGGCGAGATCGGCCACGTCGTCGTCGGCACCGACGGCGGCCCCCGCTGCGCGTGCGGAAAAGACGGCTGCCTCGAGGCGTGGCTCGCCGTGCCCCGCCTGACCGAGCAGCTCGACGCGCTCGCGGGCGACCCCGCCGCGGTCCGCGCGGCGCGCGACGAGATCCTGCGCGAGGCGGGCCGCCGGCTCGCGATCGTGCTCGCGCCGGTGGTCGGCGCCCTCAATCTGACGGAGGTCGTGCTCAGCGGCCCCGCCGAACTGCTCGACGGCCCGTTCCACGACGCGGCCGTCGACACCCTCCGGCAGCGGACGATGGCGGTCGTCAACCGTGATCTGAGGCTCCGGATGTCCGAGCAGGCGGAGGACGTCGTCCTCCGCGGCGCGGCCGTCATGGTCCTCTCCGGACAACTCGGGGTCTCGTGAGAGACCTCAGGCACCAAGGGTGACAGCGAACCCCCGCTGACCGCCCAACCCCCATGAAAGGAAAAGAAATGCGGAAACTCGGCATCGTGGCCCTCGGCGCCGCAGCTGCCCTGACGCTCGCCGGTTGCAGCACCGGCGGCGGCGACAACGGTGGTTCCGCCGACGGCGGCGACATCACCGTCTGGGTCGTCGGCTCCGACACCCCGAAGGAGGCCCGCGCCTACCTCAAGGACACCTTCGAGTCGGAGAACGAGGGCTGGACCCTCACCGTCGAGGAGAAGACCTGGGCCGACGTGAGCGACACCTACGCCGCCGCGCTCCAGTCGAACGACTCGCCCGACGTGGTCGAGGTCGGCAACACCCAGACGGCGAGCTTCGCCGACCAGGGCCTCTTCCTCCCGCTCGACGACTTCGACAGCTCGGCGTACCTGCCCGGCCTCGTCGACTCGGCGACCTACGACGACGAGCTCTACGCCGCGCCGTACTACGCCGGTGGCCGCATCGTGTTCTACAGCCCCGAGGTCCTCGGCGACACGGCGATCCCGACGACGCTCGACGAGTACGTCGCGACGGGCGAGGCCCGCAAGACCGACACCGTCTCGGGCATCTGGGCTCCGGGCCGCGACTGGTACAACGCGCTGCCCTACGTCTGGGAGCACGGCGGCTTCATCGCCGAGCAGGACGGCGACACCTGGAAGGCCGGCTTCTCGAGCGAGGGCGGCATCGAGGGCCTGACGCAGCTGCAGCAGGTCTACGAGAAGGCCTCGAACGCCCCCAAGGACGGCGACGAGACCGACCCGCAGGTGCCCTTCTGCGCCGGTGAGGTCCTCTTCCTCTCGGCTCCCGCCTGGGTGCAGTGGTCGATCACCGCTCCGGCCGACGCCGAGGCGCCCGGCTGCCCCGACACGTACGGCAAGGACCTGCAGGCCTACCCGCTGCCCGGCGGCACGGCCGGCGAGACCGCCCCGATCTTCGCGGGCGGCTCGAACATCGCCGTCGCGACGAAGAGCGCCAACCCCGAGCAGGCTCGCGCCGCGCTCGACATCATGGCCGGTGAGGGCTACCAGAAGCTCCTCGCCGAGGGCGGCCTCACCCCGGGCCTGACGGCGGCCGCGTCGTCGCTGCCCGACACCCCGATCGCGAAGGCCCAGGCCACCGCGCTCGAGAACTCGAAGGTCACCCCGACCACCCCGAAGTGGGCCGAGGTCGAGGCCTCGCAGATCATCCAGGAGGCGCTGGTGAAGATCGCCCAGGGTGGCGACGTCACGGCCATCGCGACCGACCTCGACAAGCAGATCGAGGAGATCCTCAACAGCTAGCCTGTTGAGCCCCGCGGGGGCGGAGTCCCACACAGCTCCGCCCCCGCTCTTCTGCCCGGCCGTGGCCGGGAGCGGAACGAGCGGCGCCGGTGCCGCGAGTCGTACCATCAGTCATACCCGCGTCCCCCTCGCGGTCACCCAGAGGAGCAGCCATGAGCGCAACCCTCACCGAGCCTGACGCAGCGCCGCGCACGCCGACCACCAAGCCACCCCGTCCCCCCAAGGGCGCCCCCGCCGGCGCCCGCAAGAAGAAGCCGCTGCCCTGGGCGCCCTGGGTGCTCCTCGGCCCGAGCATCGCACTGCTCGTCGTGATGGTCGTCTACCCGACCATCCTGATGTTCATCACCTCGTTCACGAACCTCGAGATCAAGAACAAGATGCTGGGCACCGCGCCCGACTTCGTCGGGTTCGACAACTACCTCGAGATCTTCACCGACTCGCAGTTCCCCCAGGTGCTCGCCCGCAGCCTCGGCCTCATGGTCGTGCTCACCATCCTCATCGTCGTCTTCGGCATGCTCATCGCCCTCACGATGACGAAGCTGTCGAAGGCGTGGCGCCTCGCGGTGTCGATCTCGCTGCTGTTCGCGTGGGCGATGCCGCCGCTGGCCGCGACGGTCGTGTGGGGCTGGATGTTCGACACCGACTACGGCGTCGTGAACTGGGCCCTCAACACCATCACGGGCACGCAGGACTGGCGTGGCCACGGCTGGCTCGAGAACCCGTGGTCGTTCATGATGGTGCTCGTCCTCATCGTCACGTGGCAGAGCATCCCGTTCGCCGCGATCACCTTCTACGCCGGCCTCGGCCAGGTGCCCGACGAGGTCATCGAGGCCTCCTCGCTCGACGGCGCCGGTGCGTGGCAGCGATTCCGGCTCATCGTCCTGCCGTACATGCGCAACGTCATCACGGCCGTGCTCGTGCTCGAGACGATCTGGAACCTGCGCATCTTCACGCAGGTGTATTCGCTGCAGCAGCAGGGCGGCCTCGCGAGCGAGACCAACGTGCTGCCCACCTACCTGTTCCGGCAGGGGATCGGAGAGTTCGGCACGACCGCTGCGATCGGCGTGTTCATGATGGTCCTGCTGATGGCCCTCTCCTACTTCAACGTCCGCAACTCCCTGAAAGACGAGGACGAGCTGTGAGCATCAGTCCCGGAATGCAGCTCGCCGAAGAGCCCGGCTCGGTCGACGCCTCGACCCGTGCCGCGACCACGATCCGCGACGGCGGCCGCCTCGGTGGCAGGGTCGGACGCCGCAAGGGCCTCATCGGCCGGCTCGGCCTCAACCTGTGGGCGCTCGTGATCATCGTGTGCTCGATCTTCCCGGTCTACTGGATGGTGAACATGTCGTTCACCCCGTCGAACCAGATCATCAGCCGCAACCCCAACCTGCTGCCGTTCGACTTCACGTTCAAGAACTACATCACCGCGTGGACGCGCGAGGCGGCCCCCGGGCAGACCGACTTCCCGCACGCCCTCGGATCGAGCATCGTCGTCGCCCTCGGCGTGGTCGCGGTCGGCGCGGTCTTCGCCTTCCTCGCGTCGATCGCGCTGTCGCGCTTCGTGTTCAAGGGTCGTGTCTTCTTCATCATCGCCGTGCTCGTCGTGCAGATGGTGCCGGGCGAGGCGATGATGTTCACGATCTACAACATGATCGATGACTGGCACCTCATGAACACGCTGCTCGGCCTGTTCATCGTGCACCTCGCCGCCGTCGTGCCGTTCACGATCTGGACGCTCCGCGGCTTCGTCAAGGGCGTGCCCGAAGAGCTCGAGGAGGCCGCCCAGATCGACGGCTGCACGAAGGCGAAGGCGTTCTGGAAGGTCACCTTCCCGCTCATGGCGCCCGCACTCGTCTCGACCGGCATCTTCGCGTTCATCCAGAGCTGGAACGAGTTCCTGATGGCGCTCCTCCTCCTCAAGGGCTACAACCTGACGCTGCCGCCGTGGCTGAGTTCGTTCCAGTCGGCGACCGAGGCGACGAACTGGGGCGCCGTGATGGCGGGCTCCACGCTCATCACCATCCCCGTCGTGATCTTCTTCCTCTTCGTGCAGGGCCGCATGGTCGGCGGTCTCGTGTCGGGAGCCGTCAAGGGATGAGCACCGCGACTCCGACCGGCGGCGCCTCGGCGCTCGACCGGGACATCTTGACGACCCTGCTTCCGGCCTTCACCGGCCCGGTCGCCCCCGAGTGGGTGCTCGCCCGGCTGCGGGCGGGGCTCGGCGGGATCTGCCTCTTCGGCGAGAACGTCGTCGACCCCGAGCAGCTCCGCGCGCTCAACGAGAGCCTGCGCGAGGCGAACCCCGAGGCGGTCATCGCGATCGACGAGGAGGGCGGCGACGTCACGCGGCTCTTCTACGACCGCGGCGCGCCCTTCCCGGGCAACGCCGTGCTCGGCCGCATCGACGAGCCCGAGCTGACCAGGCGGGTCGCCGCCGAGGTCGGCCGAGCCCTCGCCGCGACCGGCTGCACGGTGACCTTCGGTCCCGACGTCGACGTGAACGCGAACCCCGACAACCCGGTCATCGGCGTGCGCAGCTTCGGCGCCGATCCCGAGCTCGTCGCCCGCCACTCGGCCGCGTGGGTCGAGGGGCTGCAGCAGACCGGCATCGCCGCGAGCGCGAAGCACTTCCCCGGCCACGGCGACACCGCGACCGACTCGCACCTCGCGCTGCCGGTCGTCGACGTCCCCGTCGAGACGCTGCGCGAGCGCGAGCTCGTGCCCTTCGAGGCCGCGATCGCCGCGGGCACGCGCACGATCATGACCTCCCACATCCTCATCCCGCAGCTCGATGCGGAGAACCCCGCCACCCTCTCCCCGCGTATTCTGCACGGCCTGCTCCGCGGGGAGCTGGGGTTCGAGGGCGTCATCGTGAGTGATGCCCTCGACATGAAGGGGGCGAGCGGCGTGCACGGCATACCCGAAGCCGCTGTGCGCGCCCTCGCCGCCGGTTGCGACCTGCTCTGCATCGGCGCCGACAACAGCGACGCGCAGATCGGCGAGATCGCCGACGCCGTCGCCCGGGCCGTTGCCTCCGGCCGGCTCCCAGCCGACCGGGTGCGCGACGCCGCCTCGCGGGTGCGCGCGCTCGCGGCGACGGCGCCGTCGGTGCCGGCCGGCCCCGCGGCGCCCGACGTGATCGAACCGGCGCACGACGACGAGGAGATCGCGCGCGTGGTCGCCGCCTTCGAGGTGTCGGATGCCGCGCGCGAGCGCCTCTCGCGGGCATCGGGCATCGGCACGGTGATCCGCGTCGACACCGTCGCGAACATCGCGATCGGCGTCGCGCCCTGGGGGCCGTTCGCCGCCGAGGCGGTCGCCCCGGCCCCGTCGTGGCTCGGCCGCGCCGAGATCGTGCCGATCGCCGACGGCGCGGGCCTCGCCGACCCGGCCTCGCTGCCCGGCGCCGTGCTCGTCGTCGGCAAGGACCTGCACCGCCACGAGTTCGCGCGCGCCGCGATCGACGCGCTGCGCGCGGTGCGCGACGACGTCGTGACGATCGACATGGGCTGGCCCTCGCACGACCGCGCCTATGCGGACGTCGCGACCTTCGGCGCCTCGCGCCTCGTCGGCGACGCCGTGCTCGCGTTCGTCGACGGCGCCCACGCGCCGGTGGCGGCCCGGTGAGCATCGGCCCAGCCGTGCGACTCGGGATCGACATCGGCGGCACGAAGACCGCCGCCGTCGCGATCGGCGACGGCGGGGAGCTGAGCGACCAGGTGCGCATGCCGACGGGCTTCGGCGCCGAGGAGGTCGTCGCCACCGCGCTCCGCACGGTCGAGCGCATGGCGGAGCTGCACGGCGTCGGCGCGTTCACGTCGATCGGCATCGGCATCCCGGGCGCCGTCGACAACGAGACGGGGCGCGTCGCGCACGCCGTGAACCTCGGGCTCGAGGGGCTCGACCTGGGGCCGCGGCTCGCCGACCGGCTGGGCATCGAGGTGCGCGTCGAGAACGACGTCAAGGCGGCCGCACTCGGGGCGCAGCACCTGCTGGGCCTCGGGCGCGCGGGCGCACCGTCGGCCGCGACCCGCGCGGGCTCCGACGAACGGTCGATGGCCTACCTCAACCTCGGCACCGGCCTCGCGGCCGGCATCGTGCAAGGCGGCAGGCTGCTCCGCGGCGGCCACGGCGTCGCGGGCGAGATCGGGCACATCCCCGTCGATCCGGCGGGCGACCGATGCGGCTGCGGCCAGCGCGGCTGCCTCGAGACGTTCGCCTCGGGCTCCGCGATCGCGAAGACGTGGCCGACGCTCGCCGAGCTGCCCGCGCGCGAGCTGTTCGACGCCGCCGAGGCGGGCGACGCCGAGGCGATCCGGGTGCGCGAGCGATTCCTGTGGGGCGTGGCGTCGGCGGTGCGGCTGCTCGTGCTGACGGCCGACGTCGACGACGTGGTGATCGGGGGCGGGCTCGCCGCGCTCGGCGCGCCGCTCGTCGAGGGCACTCGCCGTATCCTGAACGAGTGGGCCGCCGACTCGGCGTTCCTCGCCTCCCTGGATCTCGCGGAGCGGGTCCAGGTCATCCCCCTCGGTTTCCCGGCAGCGGCAGTGGGCGCCGCACTGGTAGGAGTTGCGCAATGGCAGAAGTCGTAATCGTCGACAACGACGCGGCCGCAGGCGAGCTGGTCGCCGACGCGATCGTCTCGCTCATCCGGCACAAGCCCGACGCGGTGCTCGGGCTCGCGACCGGATCGACGCCGCTCGCGAGCTATCGGGCGCTCGCCGCGCGCATCGCGGCCGAGTCGATCGACGTGCGCGGCGTGCGCGGGTTCGCGCTCGACGAGTACGTCGGACTCCCGGCGGGGCATCCCGAGAGCTATCGCGCGGTCATCACGCGCGAGGTCGTCGAACCGCTCGGCCTCACGCCCGAGCTCGTGCGGGTGCCGAACGGCGACCCGGCGACGATCCAGCACGCGGGCGCCGACTACGAGGCGGCGATCACGGCCGCCGGCGGTGTCGACCTGCAGATCCTCGGCATCGGGCGCACGGGCCACATCGGCTTCAACGAGCCCGGTTCGTCGCTCGCCTCGCTCACGCGCGTGAAGACGCTCACGGAGCCGACGCGCATCGACAACGCGCGCTTCTTCGACTCGCCCGACGACGTGCCGATGCACTGCATCACGCAGGGCATCGGCACCATCCTGCGGGCGCGGCACCTCGTGCTGCTCGCGTTCGGCGAGGCGAAGGCCGATGCGGTCGCCGCCGCCGTCGAGGGTGCCGTCTCGGCGAGCCAGCCGGGGTCGGCGATCCAGTTGCACCCGCACGCGACGGTCATCGTCGACGCGGCCGCGGCCTCGAAGCTCGCGAACCTCGACTACTACCGGCACGCCTGGGCGAACAAGCCGGCCTGGCAGGGCATCTGACTCCTGCGGGATCGAACCGGATGCCTCGGGCGCGCGTCGCTCCGAGGCATCCGTCGTCTGCGGGGCCGACCGGCGGCACGGGCCGACCGACCGCCGTCAGTGGGGGAGGAGCTCGGGCAGCGCGGCGAGGAAGCCCTCCTCGTCGAAGCCGTCGACGAGCTCACGCTGCACGACGAAGCCGGGGCCGAGGGCGATGACCACGGGCGTGAGTCGATCCGCCCACGCGGCCGGGTCGCCGTCGACGCGGTCGGGGTTCGCCTCGGCCCACTCGACGAGCTGGTCGTGCAGCGTCGCGCGCAGCCGGGCCAGCACGCCCTGCACGAGGCCGCGGACCTCGGGGTCGTGCGCGGCCTCGGCCCACAGCTGCACGAGGATCCGGCTGAACTTCTCGTGCCGCATGCCGTCGACGACGGTGGCCATGACCTCGCCGGGGGAGAGGGGGCGACCTTCGGCCCTGCGGGCGACGAGCTCGGAACGGCGGGCCTCGAGGGTTCGCGCGGCCACCGCCGCGACGAGCTCGCGCTTGCCCGCGAAGTGACCGTAGATCGCCCCAGCCGACAGCCCCGACTCCGCGATGATGTCGGCCATCGAGGTGCGCTGGAAGCCCTGTTCGGTGAATGCGCGCAGCGCCGCGTCGAGGATCTCGTCGCGGCGGGCGGCCCGGTACTCGGCGGTCACCTTCGGCATCGGCGTCCCCCTCGGTCGCAAACAGAATGAACGTTCTTGACAAGCATAGGCGCCGGGCGCATTCTTATAAAGAACGAACATTCGTTTTGAGTAGACGTCCTGCGACCCGCCGGCCCACCCGGCCCAGCGCGGGCGCACCAGGCCGGAGGAGACCATGCCCCACACCGATGCCGTGAACCGGCACACTCCCATCGCACGCGTGATCGGCCTCGGCCTCGTGCTCGCGGCGATCGTCGCGGTCATCGTGCTCGCCTTCTCGTGGCCGTCGGTCACGGCCGAGGCGAAGGACCTGCCGATCGCGATCACCGGCCCGGCCGAGGCGGTCGCCGCGGCCGAAGCGGCCGTCGACGAGCAGCAGCCCGGCGCGATCGCGTTCACCGAGGTCGACGATCGCGACGCCGCCGTCGACGCCATCGAATCCCGTGAGGTGTACGGCGCGATCGTGCTCGGGCAGGAGCCCGAGGTGCTGACCACCTCCGCCGGCAGCCTCGTCGTCTCGCAACTGCTCACCGCCGTGGCCGGCAACCTCGAAGAGGGCGTCAACGCCCAGGCCGCAGCCGCGGCCGAGGCCGCTGGGGCCCCCACCGCGCCGCCGCACATCGACGTCGTCGTGACCGACGTCGTGCCGCTCGCCGACACCGACCCCCGCGGCACGGGGCTCGCGGCGGCGCTCTTCCCGCTCGTGCTCGGCGGCATGCTCGGGGGCATCGCGATCTCGCTCGTCGTGATCGGCGCCATGCGCCGCGTGCTCGCGGTCGTCGTCTACGCCGCGGCGGGCGGGCTCGTGCTCGCCGGCATCCTGCAGGGCTGGTTCGGGGCGCTGCAGGGCGACTACTGGCTGAACGCGGCCGCCATCGGGCTCGCGCTCGCCGCGATCGCCGCGCCGATCACCGGGTTCGTCGCGTTGTTCGGCCGGGCGGGCATCGCGGTCGGCCCGATCGTCATGCTGCTGTTCGCCAACCCGATCTCGGCGGCGGCGATCCCGAAGGAGTTCATCGCCGAGCCGTGGGGCGAGGTCGGCCAGTGGTTCCCGCCCGGCGCCGCGGCGACCCTCGTGCGCGACCTCTCGTACTTCCCGGCGGCCGACACGACGTTCCCGTGGCTCGTGCTCGCGGCGTGGGCGGTCGGCGGGCTGCTGCTCTCGGTCGTCGGGCACTTCCGCACGGCCGGTGGGGCCGAGCCGAACGCCGAAGCGGCGCTCGAGGCGTAGCATCCCGGCATCGACCACGCCTGCGCGCCGTGCGTCGCCCCGCGAACCGGGGCGGCGCGCGGTGTCAGCCGGCCAGCTCCTTGCGGCCGTTGATGATGCCGCTCACCGCGGCCACGACGGCGAACACGATCGCGACGACCGGCTGGCCCATGATCCACCACGCGATCGCCGCCGACGAGAACACGGCGATCTCGACGAGCGCCTTCACGAACGGGTCGACCCGGAACACGGCCTTGGGCGAGCGGAAGAGCCCCCACAGCAGGATCGCCAGGGCGGGTGCGCCGAGGCCGATCAGGATGCCGGGCCACGGCAGCGCGAACGCGGTGAAGCCGAAGATGCCGAGCGAGACGATCGCGAACAGCTCGAGGAAGAACCGGAGGATGTCGTTCGGCCCGACCTTCGGCTGGGCGCTCTGCGCAGAATCGGGTGCGCCGGCGGGCTGGGGTGCGTTGCTCACAACCCTCGAGTCTACCCGCGCCCGCTCGGCGCAAACCGCGCCGCTCAGCGGAAGATGATCGTGCGGGCGCCGTCGAGCAGCACGCGCCGCTCGGCGAACCACTTCACGGCCTGGCTGAGGGTGCGGCTCTCCTCGTCCTGGCCGATCGCGACGAGCTCGGCCACCGAGCGCGAGTGGTCGACGCGCACCACGTTCTGCTCGATGATCGGACCCTCGTCGAGGTCGCTCGTCACGAAGTGCGCGGTCGCCCCGATGAGCTTCACCCCGCGCGCGTGCGCCTGCCGGTAGGGATTCGCGCCCTTGAACCCGGGCAGGAAGGAGTGGTGGATGTTGATGCATCGCCCGGCGAGCGCCTCGCAGAGCTCGGGCGAGAGGATCTGCATGTACCGGGCGAGCACCACGAGCTCGATGTCGTGCTCGTCGATCGCCTCGAGCACGCGCCGCTCGAACGCGGCCTTCTCGTCGGGGCTCGTCACGGGAGCGGACTCGAACGGGACCCCGTAGAAGTCGACGAGGTCGCGCAGGGTGCCGTGGTTCGAGAGCACGAGCGGGATCTCGACCGGCAGCTGCCCCGCGTGCTGGCGGAACAGCAGGTCGTTCACGCAGTGCCCGGCGGTCGAGGCGAGCACGAGCGTTCTGAGCGGTCGGCCCACCTCGTCGAGGTGCCACTGCATGCTCCACCGCTCGGTGACGGGGGCCAGGGCGGCCTCGAACTCGGCGCGCGTCGCCGGCGACTCCACCTGCAGTCGCATGAAGAACCGGCCGGTGTCGAGGCTCGCGAACTGCTGGCTCTCGGTGATGTTGCCGCCCGAGCCGACGATGGCCCCCGAGATCGCGTGCACGATGCCGGGTCCGTCGATGCAGCTGAGGGTCACGACCCAGTGGTACAGGCGTTCGGGCGCGGCATCCGTCGTCATCAGCCCAGATTACCGGCCCCGCGTCGCCGGCAACGCATGATGGGATGCCTCAGCCGGCGGTTCGATCGACCGCGTTGACCTTCGTCGTGAGCGACGGGCCGAAGCGCCCCTCATGGGTGTAGCGCACGGAGACCAGGTCGCCGTTCGTGAGCCTGCCGATGCCGAAGAGATCGGCCTCGCCGCGACCGTCGAGCCGGACCACCCGCGGCGACCAGCGCGAGCTCGCGACCTCGACGAGCGCGTCGGGACGGCCCTCGACGAACACGAAGAGG
The DNA here is from genome assembly GCF_058349945.1 of Agromyces cucurbitae. NCBI lineage: Bacteria > Bacillati > Actinomycetota > Actinomycetes > Micrococcales > Microbacteriaceae > Agromyces > Agromyces cucurbitae. The sequence continues at coordinate 842,057 of NZ_JBYRES010000002.1, forward strand.
AAGCCCGTGAACCGGTAGACGTCGAGCGACGGCGCCTCGAGCGAGAAGCTCGCGGCGGCCGGGGCCGACGTGTTGCCGGCGATGTCGGTCTGCCGGGCCGAGAACGTGTGGTCGCCCGCTGCGATGCCCTCGTAGGCGTACGACCAGGCACCTGCCTCGTCGGCCGTCACCGTGGTGGTCGCGCCGTCGAGCACGAGCTCGACGGCCGCACCCGCCTCGGCCGTGCCCGAGACGATCGGGTCGACGAGCCCACCCGCGGTGTCGATCGGGAGGACGACCGGCGGCAGCGCTTCGGTGTCGACGGGCTCGGGGTTCGGGGTCGGGGTCGGGGTCGGCGTCGGGGTGGGGGTCGGCGACGGGCCGGGCGTGGGCTCGGGAGTCGGGGTGGGCGTCGGCGTCGGGCCGGGGGTCGGGCTCGGCGCGGGGGCCGGCTCGGGTGCCGGGTCCGGCGCGGGCGGTTCGGGCTCGGCCGTCGGGCCGGGCGCGGGAATCGCACCCGGATCGTCGAGGGACGGCGGGGCCTCGACCGGCTCGGGGCCGGGCGCGGCCGCATCGGCGGGAGGCGCCGGCTCGGCGGCGGCCTCGACGACCTCGGCCGGGGCCGCGGCGGGCTCGCCGACCGGGGCGAGGTTCGGAGCGATCACCGCCACCGCGACCGCGGCGGCGGCGAGGACCAGCGCACCGGTTCCGACCGCGATGCCGGTGCCCGTGGCGCCGAGACCGGCGCCCGCGGTGCCCGCGGCTCCGGTCGTGCCCGCGGTGCCGGTCGTGCCCGCAGCGCCCGTCGCGCCCGCCGTGGAAGCGGCGCCGGCGGTGCCGGTCGCGCCCGCCGTGGCCGCGCCGATGCCGCCCGCCCCCATGGCGAGCGTCGTGACGGCGGTGCCCTGCGAGAGCCACGCCGAGTACGCCGTCGCACCGCCGATGCCCGCCGCGAGCGGCAGGAGCACGAGCGCGAGCCGGGAGCCGACCTCGCGCGCCTCGGCGGCGACGATCGTGCAGCGGGCGCAGTCGTCGAGGTGCGCCTCGAGCTTCGCGGTGTCGCGTGCGCGCAGCTTGCCCCGCGTGTAGGTGCCGAGGCGGTCGATCGTCCACCGGCACTCGGGCTCGACCGCGTTCTTGAGGTGCGCCTGGATCCACGCCTGGCGGAGTCCCTCGCGAGCCCTGTACGCGAGCGCCGCGGTGGCGTTGGCGCTCATGCCCAGGAGGGGAGCGATCTGCTGCGGGGTCATGCCCTCGACCTCGCTGTACCAGAGCACCTCCTGCCAGCGGGTCGGCAGCGACCGGAACGCCTGCGCCGTCGTCGAGCGGTCGAGCGCCTCGAGCGTCGCCTCTTCGCTCGTCTCGGGGTCCTCGAACGACTCGAGCGTCTCGAGGTTCGTCTCGTGGCGGGCGCGCCCCCAGCTCGCCGCGGTGTTGCGGATGGTCGTGAACAGGTACGGCCGGAACGCCGCGGTCGGCCCCTTGCCGGCCAGGATCGCGTCGTAGATCCGCGTGAACGACTCGGCGACGAGGTCGTCGGGATCGAGCGAACTGAACGACCGCGCGACCGTTCGCCCTGAGGCGGCGTGCCGCTGCCAGAGCTCGCCGTACGCCGCGGAGTCGCCGCGGCGGGTGCGCTCGATGAGCGCCGCGTCGGCGGAATGGTCGGTGCGCACGGGGGGCACGCGCGGCTCCTTCGGGGTCTGGGCGATTCGGGTCGAGTCGGTTCGCGTCTGGGGAAACTGGGGTCCGGGCTCGCGGGTGTCGGGTCGCCCGCAGGCCTCACCGAAGAGACGCACGACCGGGCGAATCATGACGTGGAAGCCGGACTCGGTCAATTCCAGCAGATTTCTCCGTGATTCGCGTCATAGATCTGAGGTGACCCCGTCTCATCAGGTGAGGGCATGAACACCGCCCTCGAGAACCGCCGTCGCGGAGACCCGAAATCCGTGACGGCCGCCGGGTACCCGCCGGCGGAGCAGCGGTGGCGCCGGGGGAGGTGCACCGCTCGATCGGGCTGGGGTCCGGAGGCGATGGGGAACACGCCTCGGGGCCCCGCCCTCACTCCTCACGCCGCCGCCTCACTCCTCGGGCCCCCGCCCTCGACTTCAGGTCCACCTCCGCGTGTCCACCGTGTCTGCACACCGCCGCGATGCCGCACGATCCGCAGGTTCCGCCGCCACTGGTTCCCGCCTCGACTGGTTCCCGCCTCCACTCGTTCCCGCCCTCACCGAGGTGATCGCTCCCGCCCGATCGCCTCAGGGCACTGACCGGGCGCTCCTCTGACACTGATGCCGAATAGGCATCAGTGTCAGAGGAGCGCTGAACCGAATCTCCGCACGCCGTCTCGCCTCGGCGACGGCGCATGGCACGCACCCGCACGACGGATTGTCGGTGGTCGCCGCGAGGCTGCGGGTGCGGCGAATGGCCGACCTCAGTCAGCGAGACCTGGGCTTGCGGGTCGGCATGAGTCAGTCGCATATCGCGCGACTCGAGTCGGCTCAGCGGAACCTGGACGTGGGCGACTTCGCGACCGTGCTCGCGGTGGCCGGACTGCGCATGGTCGTGGTCGATGCGTCCGGCACCGAAGTGCCGCCCGTCTCGGCCGATGTCGTGCGCGACCGTGCCGATCGGAGGCTGCCGGCGCACTTCGATGTGCGATTCCCGGACGACCGACCCTCGCTGCTCGACCACGCCACGAGATACGACCGGCCCGATCCGGTCGCATGGTTCCACCATCGTGCCGAGCGCGACCGCCTCCGAGCGAGACGCGGAACGAACGAGCACGACGACCAACCGACCTCGAGCGAGCTGATCAGGCGTCGGGTCGATCGCGACCTCGCCCGTCGCGAGAGCGCACGACGACGGGCCGGCGTCGATCCCCATCCCACGTGGGCGACGTGCGTGTGTCCGGTGAAGTGCCGGGAGACGCCGGGGTGCGTCGACGAATGCACCTGCCGCTGCGAGTCCGGCTGACGGCGGCTCAGGCCAGCCGGGCCCCGGCCGACCACACGCCCTGCACGTCGAGCTCCTCGCCGAGCAGCACGGCGTCGGCCGCATAGCCGCGGTCGAGGCGGCCGAGATCGTGGGCGCGTCCGATGGCGGCGGCGGGCACCATCGTGAGCGCCGCGACCGCCTGGTCGAACGGGAGGCCGCACTCGACCACGGTGCGGCGGAGCGCCTCGTCGAGCGTGAGCGTCGAACCGGCGATCGACCCGCCCTCGCGCAGGCGGGCCACGCCGTCGGTCACGACGACGTCGAGCGAACCCAGGATGTAGTCGCCGTCGGCCGACCCCGCGGCGGCCATGGCGTCGGTGATCAAGGCGACACGTCCGGGCGCGCCCGAGAACGCGAGCCTCACGACGTCGGGGTGCACGTGCACGCCGTCGTTGATGACCTCGAGCGTGACGTGGTCGGCGTGCATCGCGGCGACGACCGGCCCGGGTGCGCGGTGGTGGATGCCGCGCATGCCGTTGAACGCATGCGTGAGGATCGACGCGCCGGCGTCGAACGCCGCGAGCGCCGTCGCGAAGTCCGCCCCGGTGTGCCCGACGGCGACCACCACGCCCGCGTCGACGAACCGGGCGATCGCCTCGGCCGCTCCGTCGTGCTCGGGAGCGATCGTGATCTGCCGCAACGTTCCGTCGGCCGCCGCGAGCAGCCGGTCGACCGCGACTGCGTCGGCCGCGCGCAGCAGCGCGGGGTCGTGCGCGCCGCGGAACGCGTCGTCGAGGAACGGACCCTCGAGGTGCGAGCCGAGCACACGCGGGTCGCGCGCGGCGAACCGCCCGATCGCAGCGACCTGCTCGGCGAGCCGGTCGACCGACGCCGTCACGAGCGAGAGCACCGAGCGGGTCGTGCCGTGGGCGTTGTGCACCGCGAGGATGCGCTCGATCGCCTCGTCGCCCTCGTCGACGGCGAAGCCGCCGGCGCCATGGCAGTGCAGGTCGATGAATCCGGGAACGAGGAAGCGCCCCGAGGCATCCGTGATGCTCGTCGCGGGGTCGAGCGCGGCGCGCCATCCGTCGCCGAGCCCGCGCTCGGCGATGCGGTCGCCCTCGAACCGCACCCACGCGTCGGGCACGCTGTCGAAGCCCGACACCAGGCGTGCGGAGTGGATGACGGTGGACGAAGGCGTCGAAGCGTCGGGGGTGCTCACCTAAGCAACGATAACGTCGTAGCCGTGGTCGGCGAGGCGCGCGAGCTGGTCGTCGGTGACGCCCGAATCGGTGATGAGCGTCGAGAACAGCCGACGCGGTCCGATCTGGGCGAACGCGCGCTTGTCGAGCTTCGACGAATCGGCCACGAGGACCGGGTGGGTCGCCCGCGACGCCATGAGCGCGTTGACCGCGGCCTCGCGCTCGTCGTGCGACGTCGGCCCGATGGCGGGGTCGATGCCGTTGACGCCGATGAACGCGTAGTCGAGCGTGACGCTGCCGAGCACGGCGTCGGTGTACGCGCCGACGAGCTCGTACGAGCGGGCGTGCACGACGCCGCCCGTGACGACCGTCTTGATCTGGGGCCGGATCGCGAGCTGCATCGCGATGTTGACGGCGTTCGTGACGACGGTGAGGCTCGGGTCGGTCGCGGGCTCCATGATGTCGGCGCGCGACATGAGCGCCTCGACGATCGCGGTCGCGGTCGTGCCGCCGCAGAGGCCGATCACCGCGCCCCGCGGAACCATCTCGCTCGCGGCCCGGGCGATCGCCGCCTTCGACTCGGGGTTCTGCTGGTTCTTGTACCGGATCGGCAGGTCGTACGCGACCGAGTGCGCCACCGCACCGCCGCGGGTGCGGGTGAGCAACTGCTGGCTCGCGAGCGCGTCGAGGTCGCGCCGGGCGGTGGCCGGCGACACGTTCAACCGCTCGACGATCTGCTCGACCTCGACCTGGCCGCCGTCGGCGAGCAGGTCGAGCACGGCACTCAGTCGTTCAGCGCGATTCATCCGATCCCGTCCTTCCCGGCCTGGGCCGAGGCGAAGAGCCGCAGCATCCGGCCCGCTTCGATGCGCACCGCGTCGCGGCCCGCCGCGACGTACTTGCGAGAGTCTACGGCGGCGGGATGCTCCGCGAGGAACTCCCGGATCGCGCCCGTGAACGCCTTGTTGAGATGCGTCGACACGTTGACCTTCGTGAGCCCCGCGGCGATGCCCGCGACGATCGTGTCATCGGCCACCCCCGACGACCCGTGCAGCACGAGCGGCACGGGCACGGCGGCGTGCAGCCGGGCGATGAGCTCGAGGTCGAGCGCGGCGGTGCGCTCGGTCATCGCGTGCGACGAGCCCACCGCGACGGCGAGGGCGTCGACGCCCGTCTCGGCGACGAATCGGGCGGCCTCGTCGGGGTCGGTGCGCACGCCGGGCGCGTGGGCGCCGTCCTTTCCGCCGATCTCGCCGAGCTCGGCCTCGACGAGGACGCCGCGTGCGGCCGCCGCGCCGACGACGCGCCGCGTGGTCGCGACGTTGTCGGCGAAATCGAGCTTCGCCCCGTCGTACATGACGGAGCCGAACCCCAGGTCGACCGCGCGCAGCGCGAGTTCGGGGTCCTCGGCGTGGTCGAGGTGCACGGCGACGTTCGCGGTCGACGACTCGGCGACCGCGAGCGTCGCACGGGCGATCGGCTCGAAGGCGCCGTGGTACCGCACGCAGTTCTCGGACAGCTGCAGGATGACCGGCAGCCCCGTGTCCTCCGCGGCGCCCGCGAGCGCCTCTGCGGTCTCGAGGTGCAGCACGTTGAACGCACCGACGCCGGTGCCGGCGGCGGCCGCCGCTTCGAGGATGGTGCGGGTGGGCGTGAGCGTCATGCGGTGGCCTTCGGGTCGGCGAGGGGGGTGGATGCCTCGGGGTTCGCGTCGTCGATGTCGACGACGACGCGGGATTCGATGGTCGGGTGCTCGGGCGAGAGTGCTCCCGCGAGCGGCATGAGCACGGCCGAGGCCGACCAGGCCGTCGCCCGCCGCGCGAGTGCGATGCGGGCGTCGCGCTCGCCGGGATCGATGGCGAGTGTCGGGGAGGCGGCGAGGGCCGCGGCGATCGCCGCGACGGCCGCGTCGCCGGCGCCGGTCGCGTTGCCGTGCAGGGGCTCGGGGAGGCGGGCGCGGATGCCGCGGGCCTCCGCCGCTGCGACGACGAGGAGCCCTTCGGAGCCGAGCGAGACGACGACGAGGCGGGCGCCCGCCTCGATGAGCACCCGTGCGCCCGCGACCGGGTCGTCGAGGCCGGTCACCTCGGCGAGCTCGTCGCGGTTGGGCTTCAGCACGGTGGCGCCGGCGCGGGCGGCCGCGATGAGCGCCGGCCCGCTCGTGTCGACGATCACGGCGGCACCCGCAGCGGTCAGCTCGGCGACGAGGCCGGCCAGCTCGGTCGGCTCGAGCCCGGGCGGCAGGCTGCCCGAGATCGCGACGACCGAGGCGCTGCGACCGAGCCGGGCGGCCTCGGCGAGGAGCGCCGTCGACTCGTCGGCGGTGAGCGCCGAGCCGACCTCGTTGAAGATCGACGTCTCGCCGGTCGCCTCGTCGACGAACGCGAGGCTGCGCCGGGTCTCGCCGGCGACGGGCACGATGCGGTGCGCGACCCCGCTGCGCTCGAGGTCGGCGACGAGGCGTTCGCCCGTTCTGCCGCCGGCGGTCGTGAGGGCGAGCACGTCGTGGCCCTCGTCGGCGAGCACCCGGGCGACGTTGAGGCCCTTGCCGCCCGCGCGGGAGGCGCCCGTAGGCACCCGATGGGTCTCGCCGGGGCGGAGCGCGTCGACGTGCCAGGTGAGGTCTTCGGCCGGGTTCGGCGTCACGGTGAGGATCACGGGGTCGCCTCCCAGGCCGTCGAGCGGGCGGCGAGGTCTCGCGCCGCGAGCGCCGTGCCGAGCAGGCCCGCGTCGTCGCCGAGCGATGCGCGCACGAGGACGGGGCGCCGATGGAAGCTGAGCAGCGCGTCGAGGCGTTCGCCGAGCGGCCCGAACAGGGCCGGGCCGGCCTGCGAGAGGCCGCCGCCGATGATGACGGCCTCGGGGGCGAGGTTCGCCACGAGGCGCGCGAGCGCCTGTGCGAGCGCCTCGATCGCCTCGTCCCAGATGCGTCGGGCCGTCGCGTCGCCCGCGGTCGCGGCGTCGAGCACCGCTCGTGCGCCGGAGACGGGCTCGCCGGTCGCGCCGGCGTAGCGGCGCGCGATGGCGCCGGCCGAGGCGATCGTCTCGACGCATCCGATCGCACCGCACGCGCAGCGGTCGCCCGCGGGGTCGGCGAGGGAGTGGCCGAACTCGCCGGCGTAGCCGCCGCCCGCGTAGGGACGCCCCTCGATCAGGATCGAGCTCGCGATGCCGGTGCCGATCGCGAGCACGACCGCATCGTCGTACCCGCGTGCCGCGCCGAGGCGGTGCTCGGCGTCGCCCGCGGCCCGCACGTCGTGTCCGAAGGCGACCGGCAGCCCGAGCGCGCGCTCGGCGAGCTCGCGGATGGGTGCGTCGCGCCAGCCGAGGTTCGACGAGAAGATGCCGGTGCCGGCCGCCTCGTCGACGAGTCCGGGCACGCTCACGCCGGCAGCGACGGGAACGACGCCGGGAGCGTCGGCGCGCAGTGCGGCGGCGAGGTCGGCGAATGAGCGCGCGATCGTGCCGGCCGGGTCGCCGGCGTCGAGCGGGGTCGGCGTGCGCCGCAGCCCGAGCACCCGCCCCGAGGCATCCACGAGCCCAGACTTGGTGTCGGTGCCCCCGACGTCGAAGGCGAGAACGGCCGCGCCGGGGCCGAGCGGCACCGAGTCGCTCGCGTCACCCATCGGCTCGGTGGTCATCGGTTCAGCCCTCGAGGATGACGGACCGCGTGAGGTTGCGGGGCTGGTCGGGGTCGAGCCCGCGAGCGAGCGCCCGCGCGAGCGAGACGCGCTGCGCGCGCACGAGGTCGGCCATGGGGTCGAGCGTGCTCGTCTCGAAGTGAGCGCCCGTCGCGGCGACGTCGCCGGCGAGCCCCTCGGGGGCCTCGCCGAACTGCCAGGTCACGCGGCCGGGCGCGGCGATCGCGATCGGGCCGTGGCGGTACTCCATCGACGGGTACGACTCGGTCCACGACTGCGAGGCCTCGCGCATCTTGAGCGCCGCCTCGTGGGCGAGGCCGACGCCCCAGCCGCGGCCGAGGAACGTGTACTGCTCGGCGTCGACGAGCGCGGGGTCGAGGTCGGCCGCGAGCGCGCGCTCGGCGTCGGCGATCGCGGGGGAGAGGTCCTCGCCGAGCGAGGCGCGGAAGAGCGCGAGCGCGGTCGTCGCGAAACGGGTCTGCACGACTGACTGCTCATCGGCGAACGGCAGCGTGACGGCATCGTCGACGAGGTCGACGAGCGGCGACGAGGCGTCGCCGATGACGCCGACCGTGCGCACCTTGCCGCGCAGGTCGCCGACGAGCTGCAGCACCTCGGTGGTCGTGCCCGACCGGGTGAGTGCGACGACGGCGTCGTAGCCGCGCAGGGGGAAGGCCTCGGACGCGGCGAACGCGTCGGTCTCGCCGTGGCCGCCCGACTCGCGCAGCCAGGCGTACGACTGGGCCATGAACCAGCTCGTGCCGCAGCCGACGACGGCGATGCGCTCGCCGCGCTGCGGCAGGCGCGACTGCTCGTCGCGGAGCTCGGCCGCACGCGCCCAGGTCTCGGGCTGCGAGGCGAGCTCGGCGGCCATGTGGGCGGCGGGGGCGGATGCGCTGGGCACGGTCACGGGATCTCCAGTCGACGGGCGGGGCCCGGCGATGCAGGGCACTGACGCTGCAATGATTGCAGATGACTGCAATCCGTGTCTACCGAGCATGGAAAAGATCGTTTCCGAACCGTGTCCCACGAAAGCGGGGTTTGTGAAGGATCCGAACAAAATCTGATAACAAATGGCTCCCGCGGCTTGACGGCCACGAGGCATCCGGAATAGATTGCCGAGCGTCGAATGAACGCACCTGATCGTTTGTTCGACGAAACGTTCATGAAACTGCACTTGTTTCCACGATCCGTGCAGGTTTCGAACGACGCACCGGCGCGTGAGCCCTCACGGCTGGTGCACCGACCACCAGAGTGAGGAAGCATTCAATGAAGAAGTCACTGCGCTTCGGCGCCGCGATCGCGCTCGCGGCCACCGCGTCGCTGACGCTCGCGTCGTGCGGTTTCGGCGGCGGCAACGGCGACGGCGGCGACGCCTCCGGCAAGACCACGCTCGACATGCTCGTCCCGAGCTACTCCGACGCCACACAGGACAACTGGGACACCGTCATCGAGGGCTTCGAGAAGGAGAACCCCGACATCGACGTGAAGCTCGAGGTCCAGTCGTGGGACAACCTCGAGTCGGTCATCACGACGAAGATCCAGGGCGGCGAGGCACCCGACATCTACAACGGCGGACCGTTCGCCGGATTCGCGGCCGACGGACTGCTCTACGAGACGAAGGACGTCGTCTCGGACGACACCTACAACGACTTCCAGGACTCGTTCCTCAAGAACGCCGAGGTCGACGGCACCGCGTACGCGCTGCCCCTCATCGCGTCGGCGCGCGCCCTGTTCGTCAACAACACCCTCCTCGACCAGGCGGGCGTCGAGGCGCCGACCAACTGGGACGAGCTGCTCGACGCGGCCACCAAGGTCTCGAAGCTCGGCGGCGGCGTCGCCGGCTACGGCATGCCGCTCGGCTCCGAAGAGGCGCAGGCCGAGGCGGCCGTGTGGCTGTGGGGCGGCGGCGGCACCTTCGGCGACGCCGAGGAGATCACGGTCGACATCCCCGAGAACCTGCCGGGCGCCGACCAGATCAAGAAGATGATCGACGCGGGCGCCACCCAGGCCGACCCGGGCTCGACCGACCGCACCCCGCTCATGGAGATCTTCGTCCAGGGCAAGATCGGCATGCAGGTCGGCCTCCCGCCGACCGTCGGCCAGATCGAGGACGGCAACCCCGACCTCGACTACTCGATCGTGCCGATCCCGACCAAGGACGGCTCGCCGTTCACGCTCGGCGTCATGGACCAGCTCATGGCCTTCCAGAACGACGGCGACAAGCAGGAGGCGATCAAGAAGTTCTTCGACTACTACTACTCGGCCGACGTGTACGTGCCGTGGGTGCAGGCCGAGGGCTTCCTCCCCGTCACGAAGTCGGGCGCCGACCAGCTGAAGGACGACGAGGCGCTCGCGCCCTTCCTCGCGGTGCTGCCCGACGCGCAGTTCTACCCGAGCTCGAACCCGAAGTGGCAGGCGACCGACGGCGCGTTCAAGGCGCTGTTCGGCCAGATCCAGTCGAAGCCGGCCCAGGACGTGCTGACCGAGATCCAGGCGCAGGTCGACGCGAGCTGACGCTCGCGCGATTCCACGGAAAGGGTTCGGTGATCCTCGCACCATGAGCTCCACGACCGACGCATCACCGAACCCGACGGGGGCGGCCCCAGGCCGCCCCCGTTCCGGGGGATCGCCGGCAGGCGGGACGGGCGCGAAGCCCGCCCGCCGCGGCAAGCCCGGCGGCCGCGACCTCGCGGCCGCGCTTCCCTGGATCACGCCCGCGCTGATCCTCATCTTCGGCGTCGTGCTCTTCCCGGCCGTCGTCATGTTCTACAACTCGACCCGCGACATCTCGCTGTCGGGGCTCGACAAGGGATCGGTCGGCTTCGACAACTACGTCGAGGTCTTCCAGTTCCCGTACTTCTGGCCGATCTTCTTCCGCACGATCGTCTGGGTCGTCGTGGTCGTGGCGTTCACGGTCGTGATCTCGCTCGGCCTCGCCCAGATCCTCAACAAGGCCTTCCCGGGCCGGCAGCTCGTGCGCCTCGTCGTCATCATCCCGTGGGCGGCCTCGGTCGTCATGACCACGATGGTCGTCTACTACGGCCTCGAACCGTACTTCGGCATCATCAACAAGTTCCTCGTCGACGTCGGACTCGTCGACACCCCCGAGGGCTACGGCTGGACGAAGAACCCGACCACCGCGTTCATGTGGTCGATCATCGTCGCGATCTTCGTGTCGCTGCCGTTCACGACCTACACGATCCTCGCGGGCCTCGCGACCGTGCCGGGCGACACGCTCGAGGCGGCGAAGATGGACGGCGCCGGCTCGGTGCGCACCTACTTCACGATCGTGCTGCCGCAGCTGCGGGGCGCGCTCAGCGTCGCCGTGCTCATCAACATCATCAACGTGTTCAACTCGCTGCCGATCCTCAGGGTGATGACCGGCTCGATCCCGGGCTACGACGCCGACACGATCATGACGATGATCTTCAAGTACATCCAGAACCAGCACAAGGTCGACGTCGCGTCAGCGCTCTCGGTCGTCGCCTTCGTGATCGTGATCGTGATCGTCGCGGTGTACGTGAAGGTCGTCAAGCCCATGAAGGAGGTCGGCGAGTGACCGTCACCGAAACCCGCGCGATGCTCGCGAGCGACACCGGTCGCGGGGCGTCCGGCGGCCAGACCCCGCCGCGCAAGCGCCGTTACACCGAAGACCAGGTCTCGCTCGGCCGCGTGCTGCTGCGCATGTTCGCGGGGCTCATCGTGCTCGCGATCTTCATCGTGCCGTACGCCATCATGTTCTTCGGCTCCGTCAAGACGAAGTCGCAGATCCTTTCGGTCGACCCCACCTACTTCCCCACGGAGTGGCACTGGGAGAACTACATCGACATGTGGTCGACGCCCGAGACGCCGCTGCCGCAGAACATGATCTCGACGATCGTGATCTCGGTGTTCGCGACGCTGCTCGTGCTCGCGGTCGCACTCCCGGCGGCGTACTACACGGCGCGGTTCAAGTTCCCGTTCCGCTTCGTGTTCCTCTTCCTCGTGATCGTCACGCAGATGCTGCAGCCCGCCGTGCTCACCTCGGGCCTGTTCCGCCAGTTCACGACGCTCGGCATGATCGACACCTGGGCGGCGATGATCTTCATCAACGCGGCGTTCAACCTGTCGTTCGCGGTGTGGATCATGCACTCGTTCTTCGCGGGCATCCCGAAGGAGGTCGACGAGGCCGCGCAGATCGACGGCGCGGGCCGGCTGACGGTGCTCTTCAAGATCAACCTGCCGCTCGTGTGGCCGGGCATCGTGACGGCCATCGTCTTCACCTTCGTCGCGTGCTGGAACGAGTTCGCCGCCTCGCTCGTGATCCTGTCGACGGCGGGCAACCAGCCGATGTCGGTGGCGCTCACGAAGTTCGTCGGCCAGTACTCGACGAGCTGGCAGTACGTGTTCGGCGTCTCGATCGTGGCGATCATCCCGGTCGTCGTGCTCTTCATGCTCATCGAGAAGCGCCTCGTCGGCGGCCTCACGGCGGGCAGCGTGAAGTAGGGCTCGTCGCGCAGACGGCAGGCGGATGCCTCGGGGCCGACCCCGGGGCATCCGCCTTCGTCGTCCGTGCCCGGCGTCGTGGTCGGCCCGGGGGTGGGACGGCTGCCGACAGCGGTGCTTGACGGTCGAGGCGCATGTCTCGTATGGTGTCGGGGGCAACTTAGTTTACTCACTCACTGAAGTGAGCATCGGGACGAGGAGGTCTCAGTTGGACGACAGGATTCCGCCCAGCGCGACGGGGGCGCGACGGCGACGCGCCACGGCCGTGGCGACGACGATCGCGACGACGGTCGCGCTGCTCGCCCTCGCCCCAACGCCCGCGCAGGCCGCGACCAACGCGGCGCCCGAGATCATCCCCGCGCTGCAGACGTGGACCGGCGGCGAGGGGGCGTTCGAGCTCGACGCCGACGCGCGGATCGTCGCCGATCCCGAGCTCGAGGACGTCGCGCGCCAGTTCGCCGCCGACCTCTCCGCCACGACGGGTGTCGTCGCCGAGGTGGCGATCGGCGCCGAAGCCGGCAGCGGCGACCTCCGGCTCGACCTCGACGCCGACCTCGAGTCCGCCGATGGCAGGGACCTGTTCGCGGCCGAGGGGTACCGCCTGAGCATCGACGCCGAGGGCGTCGAGATCGCCGCGCCCGCCTCGCAGGGGGCCTTCTGGGGCACGCGCACCGTGCTGCAGGCGCTCGTCCAGTCGCCGCTGCGCCGGTCGTTGCCGATCGGCGAGACGATCGACTGGCCGAATCACGGCGTGCGGGGCTTCTCGCTCGACGTCGGGCGCCGGTTCTTCACGCCCGAGTTCGTGCGCGACTACATCACGATGATGAGCTGGTACAAGCTCAACCAGTTCCAGTTGCACCTCAACGACAACGAGATCGCGCGGCCGGCGGGCGGCTGGAAGGACGCGTACGACGGCTTCCGGCTGAAGAGCGACGACCCCGCGTTCGCGGGGCTCGCCTCGGAGGACGGCGCCTACGATCGCGCCGACTGGCAGAGCTTCGAGGACACCGCCGCCGCGCACGCCGTGACGATCGTGCCCGAGATCGATGCGCCGGCGCACTCGCGCTCGTTCATCCGCTGGAAGCCCGAGCTGGGCTTCAACGGCGGCGACTCCGACCACCTCGATCTCTCGAACCCCGAGTCCACGGAGACGATCAAGGCCGTCTTCGACGAGTTCGTGCCCTGGTTCGAGGGCCCCGACGTGCACTTCGGCGCCGATGAGTACCCGCGCTCGGGCGCCGACCAGTACCGCGAGTTCTTCAACACGATGGCCGAGCACCTCCGCGGGCTCGGCAAGCAGCCGCGCGCGTGGGGCAGCATGAGCGTCATGCACGGCTCGGCCGACGGCTACGACCGCGACGTCGTCATCAACTCGTGGAACAACGGCTGGTACGGCATGGCCAAGGCCGAGGCCGACGGCTACCGGTACATCAACACGAACGACGGCGACCTCTACGTCGTGCCGTTCGCGAACTACTACCACGGCAACGGGCTGAACAACGCAGGCCTCTACGCGACGTGGCTCCCCAATCGACTCGGCTCGACCGCGGTCGTACCCGAGGGCGCGCCCGAGGGTGCGATGTTCGCGGTCTGGAACGACCTCGTGCACAAGGAGTACACCGAGCTCGACGTGCACGGACTCGTGCGCGACTCGTTCCCGGTGATCGCCCAGAAGACCTGGGACTCGCAGACGCCGACCCGCTCGTACGGCGACTTCGTCGAAGTGCTGCGCCGAATCGGCTCGGGCCCGGGGCTCTCGACGATCGACCAGGCCGGCGTCGCCCGGCCGGGCGAGCTGAGCCTGGGCGCGACGGCCACAGCGTCGTCGAGTGACGACGGCACGCCGGCCGAGTCGCTGACCGACGGCCTCGCACTCACTCGGTGGGCGACGAGCGAGGACTCCGCCGACGTGCGGATCGAGCTCGCCGAGCCCGCACCGGTGGGGAGGCTCGAGGTCGAGTGGGCCGGGGCCGCGCCGACGAGCTACGACGTCGAGGTGTCCCACGACGGCGTGTTCTGGCAGCGGGTCGCCGACGACGTCGACGGCGCGACGGCATCGGTCGAGCTCGGCTCGCTGCCGGCGAGGTACGTCGCGGTCCGCGACATCCGCTCCGGCGGCGAGGCCGTGAGCGCCTGGCGGATGTCGGTGTTCGCTCCCGAACCGCTCACGAGCGGCGCGACGGCGACCGCCTCGGGCGTCGAGGCCGCCGCGTTCCAGCCGGGTCTCGCGATCGACGGGGACGACAAGACGCGCTGGTCGGCGAACTACGTCGCGCAGCCGTGGATCGCCGTCGACCTCGGCGCGACGCAGCGGTTCGGCGAAGTGGTCCTGAACTGGGAGGGCGCCTCGGCGAAGGACTACGTCGTCGAGGTGTCCGGTGACGGGACGACGTGGACGAAGGTCGCGACGATGACCGGGCAGGCCGGCGGTGCGCGAGTCGACACCGTGACCTTCGAGCCCGTCGAGGCTCGCCACCTCCGGGTGACGGTGACGGCGAAGAACCTGAGCCCCTACCTCAGCCTGTTCGAGCTCACGATCCCCTCGAGCGGCGAGCCCGAGGCGTGGATCTCGGCCGAACTCTCGCCCGAGGCGCCCGACGGCCCCGACGGGTGGTACACCTCTGTGCCGACCGCGAGCTTCGCCGCAGGCGGCGCCCGGGGCTCGTCCTCGGCCGTCGAGTACCGGATCGACGGCGGCGCGTGGTCGGTCGCGGACGGCCCCGTCGAGATCGACGAGCAGGGCGACGTGCTGGTCGAGTACCGGGCGACGGTCGGGGACCGGCAGGTCACGGGCTACGGCCTGGTGCGCGTCGACACCGAGGCGCCGTCGGTCGAGGTCGACGCCGACCGCGCACCGGCCGTGAGCACTCCGAGGAACCCGGTGCGGTTCGCGGTCGAAGCGCACGATGAGGGCTCGGGCGTCGCGGGCGTCGAGGTCCGTCTCGACGGCGGCGCGTGGACCGCGTGGGACGGCGAGGACGTGGTCGTCGAGGCCCCGGGCCTGCACCGGCTCGAGGCGCGCGCCACCGACGGGGTCGGGCACGTCGGCCCGGTCGCGAGCTCACCGGCACCCGGTCGAGGGTGAACCGGGCGGGCCGGCTCGGCCCGTGCGAACACGGCGGATGCCTCGGGGTCGACCCCGAGGCATCCGCCGTCGTCGTGCGCGGAGCGCGCGCCGCTAGTCCTGCCAGTCGACCCCGCCGACCTGGCGATAGGCGACGCCGAGCCCGTCGAGGTGGGCGCCGAGCGTCGGCAGCCGCGAGCGGAAGTCCTCCTCGTCGCGTGCGTCGGCGGGCGACCACGCGACCTCGGCGATCGCGGCGATGCGGGGGAAGACCATGAACTCGAAGTCGGGCGCGTTCGAGAGCGTCTCGGTCCAGACCGACGCCACGACCCCGAGGATGTCGGACTCGTCGAGACCCTCGAGGGTCTCCTCGGGCCGCCAGTCGTACGCCTCCTCGAGTGTGATCGTGTCGGCCCACCGCGTGCCGAGCTCGGTGCCGAGCGGTCCGGCGGGGCGGTCGGGATACATCATGTCGAGGTAGGTGCGATCGGCGGGTGCGAGCACGAGCCTGCCGCCCTGCGCGAGGAACGAGCGCGCCTGACCGGCCGACTCGGCGTAGGGGCGCGCGGGTTCGTCGCGGCGGTTCGCCGCCATCTCGTGCGCGGCGGTGAGGTCCCAGTAGTGGCCGATCGTGCCCGGCGGAAGCTCGCTCGACGCGCCCATCTCGTGGTACGCGATCACGGTCTTCCCGGTCGCCGCGGCGGCCGCGGTGATGCGGCGCGTCAGGTCGAGGAAGTCGTCGGGCGCGGTCGCGAGCGGCTCGTCGCCGCCCACGTGGATCCACGGGCCGGGCGTCATCTCGGCGACCTCGGTCAGCACGTCGGTGAGGAACCGGTCGGTCGCCTCGGCGCGCTGAGGGTCGGCGCAGAGCGACGAGAAGCCGACCTCGATGCCCTCGTACGGCGCCGGCGCGACCCCGTCGCAGTTCAGCTCGGGGTACGCGCTGAGCGCGGCGTTCGTGTGCCCGGGCAGGTCGATCTCGGGCACCACCGTGATGAACCGCTCGGCCGCGTACTCGACGATGCGGCGGTAGTCGTCCTTCGTGTAGAAGCCGCCGCCGTCGCCGCCGACCGAGGTCGAGGCGCCGATGCCGGTGAGCTCGGGCCACGAGTCGACCTGGATGCGCCAGCCCTGGTCGTCGGTGAGGTGCAGGTGCAGCACGTTGAGCTTCATGAGCGCCATGCGGTCGAGGTGCTGCAGGACGTACTCGACCGGGAAGAAGTGGCGCGCGACGTCGACGAGCGAGGCGCGGTAGGCGAACCGGGGCCTGTCGGCGATGGAGGCCGCGGGCACCCGCCACCCGCCCTCGGGCTCGTCGGCGTCGGCCTCCTCGATCTCGCCCGGCAGCATCTGTCGCAGCGTCTGCGTGCCCCAGTACAGGCCCGCCGGCGCCGAGGCCGCGATCCGAACGCCGTCGGCGCCGCTGTCGAGCGTGTAGCCCTCGTCGCCCTCGACGTCGGGGTCGATGACGAGCGCGATGGCCGAGCCGTCGTCGGGCGCGGATGCCTCGGGCGCGAGCTCTTCGATCGGCAGCTCGTAGCCGGTGGCGGCGCGCAACGGCTCCGCGAACGTCTCGGCGACGCCCGCCGCGTCGTCGCCCGACACGACGAATCGCGTACCGGCGTCGAGGGTGAAGTCGCCCCGGTCGGTGCGCTCGAAGTGGGCGGGGGCGGGCACGACCCCGGCGAAGTCGGGGCGATCGGCCGGCTCGGCGGTGCATCCCGAGAGCACGAGCGAGGCGGCCGCGACGGCGACGGTCGTGCGGACGGCGGCGGTGCGGACGGTGGCGCGCGGCATCGGTGCCCCTTCGAAGCGAAAGACAGGAATCTTGACGAAATCGGCTCGGGGGACATGATGCCACGGACGGGCGGGCGCGCGGAAGGGGCGACGGGGCGCTTCGCGTCGCGAACTGCGGCGGCGCGAGGCATCCGTTGCTATGCTTGCTCGCGTCGCGACTGGCGTTGAGATGGATTCCCATCGGGGAGCGACTGGTACGGACCGACCGCACGCCTGGGCCGGTACGCCTGCTTCCGCGCGAGTCGCAGAGGCAGCAAACCCCTTGTTGGTCCGTACGTCATGAAGGAGCCAGTCTTGGCCGAATCCGTCTTCAACGCGCCCCTCTCCGAGGTCGACCCCGAGATCGCCGAAGTTCTCGAGCTCGAACTCGGTCGCCAGCGCGACTATCTCGAGATGATCGCGAGCGAGAACTTCGTTCCCGTCTCGGTGCTGCAGTCGCAGGGCTCCGTGCTCACCAACAAGTACGCCGAGGGTTACCCCGGTCGCCGCTACTACGGCGGCTGCGAGTACGTCGACGTCGCCGAGTCGCTCGCGATCGAGCGGGCGAAGTCGCTCTTCGGTGCTGAGTACGCCAACGTGCAGCCGCACTCGGGTGCGACCGCGAACGCGGCCGTGCTGAGCGCCATCGCGACGCCCGGCGACACGATCCTCGGCCTCGAGCTCGCCCACGGCGGCCACCTCACGCACGGCATGAAGCTCAACTTCTCGGGCAAGCTCTACAACGCCGTCGCGTACGGCGTCGACCCCGAGACCTTCCTCGTCGACATGAACGTCGTGCGCGAGAAGGCCCTCGAGCACCGCCCGCAGGTCATCATCGCCGGCTGGTCGGCGTACCCGCGCCAGCTCGACTTCGCGGCGTTCCGCGAGATCGCCGACGAGGTCGGCGCCAAGCTCTGGGTCGACATGGCGCACTTCGCGGGTCTCGTTGCCGCGGGCCTGCACCCGAACCCGGTGCCCCACGCCGACGTCGTCTCGTCGACCGTGCACAAGACGATCGGCGGCCCCCGCTCGGGCTTCATCCTCTCGCGCGACATGGAGCTCGCGAAGAAGCTCAACTCGAACGTGTTCCCGGGCCAGCAGGGCGGCCCGCTCATGCACGTGATCGCGGCGAAGGCGACCGCGTTCAAGATCGCCGCGTCGGCCGAGTTCAAGGACCGCCAGGAGCGCACGCTCCGCGGCGCCGCGATCCTCGCCGACCGCCTCACCGCCGACGACTCGCGCGCCGCGGGCATCGACGTGCTCACGGGCGGCACCGACGTGCACCTCGTGCTCGCCGACCTCCGCAACTCGAAGATCGACGGCCAGCAGGCCGAAGACCTCCTGCACGAGGCGCTCATCACGGTCAACCGCAACGCGGTGCCCTTCGACCCGCGCCCGCCGATGGTCACCTCGGGCCTGCGCATCGGCACGCCCGCGCTCGCGACCCGCGGCTTCGGCGACGCCGAGTTCACCGAGGTCGCCGACATCATCGCGCTCGCGCTCCAGGGCGAGGCCGATGTGGCCGCGCTCCGCGGCCGGGTCGAGGCCCTCACGGCCGCGTTCCCGCTCTACCCCGGCCTGCAGCAGTAGGCCCTTGCGCCGGGGCGGCGATCGCCGCCCCGGCGCAATGCCCCGGCTGAGGCATCCGCCGACGCCGAGGCATCCGCCCGCCCCGAGGCATCCGCCACCGCCCGCCCGCCACCGAGGAGCCCCATGACCGCCATCACCCTCGACGGGGTCGCCACCGCGTCCGCCGTGAAGCACGAACTCACCGGCCGCATCGCGCAACTGAAGGCGCGGGGCGCGACGCCCGGTCTCGGCACGCTGCTCGTGGGCGACGACCCGGCGTCGCGCTCGTACGTGGCGGGCAAGCACCGCGACTGCGCCGAGGTGGGCATCGAGTCGATCCGCGTCGACCTGCCGGTCACCGCGACCGAGGCCGACGTGCGGGCGGCGATCCGCGACCTCAACGCGGCTCCCGAGGTGACGGGCTACATCGTGCAGCTGCCGCTGCCGGCAGGGCACGACGAGAACGCGATGCTCGAGCTCATCGACCCCGACAAGGACGCCGACGGCCTGCACCCGACGAACCTCGGCCGGCTCGTGCTCGGCATCGAGGGCGAGCTGCACTCGCCGCTGCCGTGCACGCCCGCCGGCATCGTCGAGATGCTGCAGCGCTACGACGTGCCGATCCGCGGGCGCCACGTCACCGTGATCGGCCGCGGCCTCACGGTCGGCCGTCCGCTCGGGCTGCTCTTCACGCGCAAGGGGCTCGACGCGACCGTCACGCTCACGCACTCGCGCACGCAGGACCTCGCCGCCGAGGTGCGTCGCGCCGACATCGTCGTGGCCGCCGTCGGCGTGCCGCATCTCGTGAAGCCCGAGTGGATCAAGCCCGGCGCGGCCGTGCTCGACGTCGGCATCACGCGCGTGCAGGACGAGGAGACCGGCAAGGGCCGGCTCACGGGCGACGTCGACCCGGGCGTCGCGGCCGTCGCCGGCCACCTCTCGCCGAACCCCGGCGGGGTCGGGCCGATGACCCGCGCGATGCTGCTCGCGAACGTCGTGAAGGCTGCCGAGCTGCGCGTGGCCTGAGCGGGGGAGACCCTCCCTACGCGGACCGCTGCGCCGCAACCACGCCCCAGCGACGCTCGATCGTGTCGAGCACCGCGGTGTAGACGGCGTCCCAGTCGGCGTCGGGGGGCGCGACGCCCGCGAACTCGAGGCTGACGGCCCCGTGCACCTGCGCCCAGACGGCGATGGCGTCGCGCGCGACGTCGTCGGAGCCGGCGGCGGCGATCGCGGCCTGCAATGGCGCGAGCGACTCGGATGCCGCGGCCGGATCGGGTTCGCAGTCGGAGAAGTCGTCGAGCGAGCCGTCGAACATCAGCCGGTAGAGCGCCGGGTGGGCCCGTGCCCACTCGCGGTACGCGACGCCGAGCGCGCGGAGCCCGTCTGGGGCGGCGTGCTGCTGCGCCTCGGCGAACGATGCGAATCCGTGCTCGATGACGGCTGCGAGCAGCTCGCCCTTGCCGCCGAAGAGCGTGTAGATCGCCGAGGTCGACGTGCCCGCCGAGCTCGCGATCTCGCGCAGCGCGGCCTTCGCCGCGCCGTCGCGGTCCACCACCTCGGCGGTGACCTCGAGCAGTCGGACGCGGAGCGCCTCATCGTGGACGGGGGGTCTTGCCATGCTTGCATCCTAGCCGTAACATCGTTCTATAACGACGTTACGGAGAGAGCGATGACACGAGAAGTGTTCCCGGGGCGGTACACCGCGAAGCCCGAGCAGGAGACGATCACGGTGTTCCTCATCGGCATGCGTGCCAACCGCTGGTGGCGCTTCGCCCGGGTGCAGCGCGTCGCGAAGCAGATGCCGAAGATGCTGCGCCACCTCGCGACCCACCCCGAGTCGGGCATGCTCGGCTTCGAGAGCTGGGTCGGGCGCACGACGATCCTGCTGTCGTACTGGGAGAGCCCCGAGCACCTGCAGCGGTTCGCCGCCGACCGCGCGGCGCCGCACCTCGAGCCGTGGCGCGAGTTCATGCGCACGGCGCTCGGCACCGGGCACGTCGGCGTCTGGCACGAGACCTACGAGGTGCGGGTCGCCGATGCCGAGTCGGTGTACGCCGACATGCCCGCGTTCGGGCTCGCGAAGGCCACGGCCCACGTGCCCGTCGGCCCGGGCATGAACACCGCACGCCAGCGCCTCGGCCGCGAGCGGCGGCCCGCGGCGGCCTGACGGCCGGCGCCGCCTGCGGGCCGTTCCCGATCCGGGCGCTCCGAACGGGCCGCTCCGAGCCCGTGGTCACGGCGCGAGCTGCGCGACGACCTCCTCGGCCAGGGCGATCGCGGTCGCCTGGTCGGCGCCGGACACGTTGATCCAGTCGGGCCCGAGCGCCAGATCGACCGCGCAGGTCGGGCCGTAGGCGGCATCGCACCGGATCATCGCCTCGTCCCCGGCCGCGAGTCCCGTGATCGTCGTCGGCGCGAAGGTGCCCGCCGACAGTGCCCGGTCGAACGCCCACCGACCGTCGCGGATCCAGTCGACGGTCGCGACGTTCTGCTCGCCGACCGCCCAGCGGCAACCCTCGTTGCCCGCGGCGAGACGCGCCTCCGCCCAGTCGCTCCAGCCGCCGCCCGGGTGCGAGAGCACGGCCGAGGACTCGCCGGTGACGGCCTGCACGCTCGCCGGCGGGAGGACGAGTTCGCAGTCCGACGGCAGGGGCGGAGACGTGCGTGCCGGCGTGGGCAACGGCGCCGGAGCACCGGCCGCGGTGATCGACGAGACGGCGGCGGCCATGAGTGCCTCGGCCGCGGTCGGATCGATCGTCGCGACCGTGCCGCCCGATGCCTCGAGCGTCAACCAGGCGTCGCCGGCGACCCGGCTGAGCGTGCACAGGTCGGCCGCGCATGCGGTCGCATCGGCCGGCATGCCGTACTGCGCCGCCTTCGACGACCAGCCCGAGGCCGGTTTCGGCAGCACCGAGAGGAGGACGCCGGCGTAGGCGGCGTTGCCGCCGTACTGGGAGTTGTACGACTCGGCGTTCGACCATTCGCACACCGTGCCGCCCTCCGAGATGATCGACGTCTGCCGGGGGATCGCGACGCCGACCGCCGACGCGGTGACGAGCGGATCGGAGGCGGCCACCGGCACCGAGACCACATCGAGCGCGAGCGCCTCGTCGACGAGGCCGTCGCAATCGACTCCGTAGCGCGACGAGGGCTCGGCCGAGGCCGGCGCGTCGGTCGGCGACGACGGAGCGGTCGAGGTCGGTGCCGACGTCGTCGGCGGACCGCCCGTACCGCTGTCCGCGCAGGCGACGAGCGCGAGCGCGACGGTCGCCGAGGCGAGGATGAGCACCGGAGCGTTGCTTCGCATGGCCGGAGCCTAGGACCCCGTGCGTGCTCATGACATCAGGGGAGGCCCTGAAGCCCGCCCGCCGCGAACCGTTCACCCTCGCGCCACTCCGGCGCCACCTCGGCTCCGTAGCCTGCCCGCATGGCCGAGTCGAAGACCGATCCGCGCGGCGTCGCCGTCGCGATCATTCCGGCGCGGGGCGGGTCGAAGGGCCTCCCCGGCAAGAACCTCATGCGGCTCGGCGGCGTCTCGCTCGTGGGCCGAGCGGTCGCCGCCGCACGTGCCGCCCGCAGCGTGGGCGCC
This sequence comes from Agromyces cucurbitae, assembly GCF_058349945.1. Lineage (NCBI taxonomy): Bacteria > Bacillati > Actinomycetota > Actinomycetes > Micrococcales > Microbacteriaceae > Agromyces > Agromyces cucurbitae. Next base: position 864,305 of record NZ_JBYRES010000002.1, read on the forward strand.
GTCGTCGTCACGACCGACGACGAGGAGATCGCGCGGGTGGCGCGAGCCGCCGGCGCGGAGGTGGTCGACCGGCCGGCCGAGTTCGCCGGCGACACGGCGTCGAGCGAGTCGGCGCTCCTGCACGCGCTCGACGAGCTCGAGGTCGACGGGCCGTTGCCCGCCGTCACCCTCTTCATGCAGGCGACCTCGCCATTCATCGATCCGTCGGACCTCGACGCCGCGGTCGCGCGCGTCGTCAGTCACGAAGCCGACAGCGCGTTCGCGGCGGTCGAGAGCCACGCGTTCGTCTGGCGTGCGGCCGGCGACGGCTCGGTGTTCGGCGCGAACCACGACGCCGCCGTGCGCCACCGCCGGCAGGAACGCGAACCCGAGTACCGCGAGACCGGCGCGTTCACGGCCATGCGCACGGCCGGATTCCGCGCTGCCCGCCACCGGTTCTTCGGCCGCATCGCGCCGCAGGTGGTGCCGCAGCTGCACGGCGTCGACATCGACACGGCGGCCGACCTCGTCATCGCGCGGGCGCTCGTCGAGCTCATCGATCGCCCGGCGCGCAGCATCGACGTCGACGCCGTGGTCACCGACTTCGACGGTGTGCACACCGACGACACCGCCTGGATCGACACCGACGGCCGCGAACTCGTGCGAGTGAGTCGCAGCGACGGGCAGGGCGTCGCCCGCCTGCGCGACGCCGGCGTGCCGCTGCTCGTGCTCTCGGCCGAGACGAACCGCGTCGTGGCCGCACGCGCGGCCAAGCTCAGGGTCGACGTGCTCCAGGGCATGCACGACAAGGCACCGGCGCTCGCCGAGTGGGCCGAGGCCCGCGGCATCCCGCTCGAGCGCATCGCCTACCTCGGCAACGACCTCGGCGACCTGCCGGCCATGGCCGTCGTCGGCTGGCCGCTCGCGGTCGCCGACGCGGTGCCGGCCGTCCGCGACGCTGCGCGGCTCGTGCTCGAATCGCGCGGGGGCGACGGCGCGGTGCGCGAGCTCGCCGACCTCGTGCTGGCGGCGCGCGAGCCCGCCGCCCTCGACGCCGACAGCACCGCCCGGACCGATCCGCCCGCCACCCGCCACGCACCCCAGGGAGCCCTCGCATGAACACCGTCCGCATCGGCCGATCGGCGATCGGCCCCGGCCAGCCCGTCTACGTGATCGGCGAGATCGGCCTCAACCACAACGGCGACGTCGAGATCGCCAAGCGACTCGTCGACGTGGCCGTCGAGGCGGGCGCGCAGGCGGTCAAGTTCCAGAAGCGCACGCCCGAGATCGCGACCCCAGAGCACATGCGGGACGTCGCCCGCGAGACCCCGTGGGGCACGATGAGCTACCTCGAGTACCGCCATCGGGTCGAGTTCGGCGAGTCCGAGTACCTCGAGATCGCCTCGTACGCGATGCGGTCGGGGCTCGACTGGTTCGCCTCGCCGTGGGACGTGCCGTCGGTCGCGTTCCTCGAACGCCTCGACGTCGTCGCCCACAAGGTCGCGTCGGCCTCGATCACCGACCTCGACCTGCTCGAGGCGATCGCGGCCACCGGCAAGCCCGTCATCTGCTCGACCGGCATGTCGACCCTCGACGAGATCGATCGCGCCGTCGAGGTGCTCGGCACCGAGCGACTCGTGCTCATGCACGCGACCTCGAGCTACCCCATGCCGCCCGAGGAGGCGAACCTGCGCACGATCGACACGCTGCGCCGACGGTATCCCGACGTGCCCGTCGGCTACTCGGGGCACGAGCGCGGCCTGCAGATCTCGCTCGCGGCGGTCGCGCTCGGAGCCGTCGCGGTCGAGCGGCACATCACGCTCGACCGGGCGATGTGGGGCTCCGACCAGGCCGCGTCGCTCGAGCCCGCCGGGTTCGAGCACCTCGTGCGCGACATCCGGGTCATCGGCGACGCCATGGGCGACGGCGTGAAGCGCGTGTTCCCCGGTGAGGAGGCGCCCCGCGCGAAGCTCCGCCGGGTGCCGGCGCTGTGAGCACCCGCGTCGTGCAGCGCCGACGGCTCGTCGTCGTGGCCGACTCGGACTCGTACGTCAAGTGGGGTGCGGCGTTCGCGTCGCGACTGCCCGACGGCTGGGAGGCGGAACTCGTCGTCGTGACGACGCCCGTGATGCCGAGCGACCGCCAGCTCGCGGCCGCCCTCGCCGGCTCGGACTTCACGGCGAAGGGCGTGCGACGGCTCGACCTCGCCTCCCTCGAGCGTCGGCTCGCCGCCCGGCCGGCCGACGCCGTGATGCTGGCGCTGCGCGGGCCGTTCGTTCGTGTCGTGGCGCCGATCGTGGCGTCCCTCCCGGGGCGCCCGGTCGTCATGAGCGGCTTCCCGGGCCTCACGATCCCCGCGGTGCCGAAGGCCGTCGTCTATCGCGAACAGGTCGACCTCGTCGTGCTGCACAGCCGTCGCGAGGTGCGGGAGTTCGAGGAGGTCGCGCGCGCGCTCCGCGTGGACGTCGCGTTCGGGCTCGCGACCCTGCCGTTCCTCACCGACCGCGGGCGGGGCGCCGACGATGGGGCGGATGCCTCGGGCGCGGCATCCGCACCGCCGTCGGCGCCGCACGACGGCGACCTCGTCTTCGCCGCCCAGGCGAAGGTTCCCGCCGACGCGGACGATCGGGTGCGGATGCTGCGACTGCTCGCGGATGCGGCCCGACGTCGCCCCCGGCGCCGGGTCGTGGTGAAGGTGCGTGCCCGACGCGGCGAGGCGCAGACCCACGCCGAGGCGTACGACTACGCCGAGCTGCTCGCCGACCCCGAGGTGCGCGCACGGCTCGGCGGCGTGCCGCCCAACCTCGTGGTCGAGGACGGCCCGATGGCGGCGCACCTCGACCGGGCCTCGCTGCTCGTGACGGTGAGCTCCACGGCGGTGCTCGAGGCGGTCGCCGCGGGGGTCCCGGTGATCGCGGTGGACGAGTTCGGGGTGGGGCCGAGGCTCATCAACACGGTCTTCGAGGGCTCGGAGCTCTTCGGCGACGGGGCCGACGTCGCCGGCTGGGCCGCGAAGCAGCCCGCAGCGGGGTGGCTCGCCGACAACTACTTCCACGGCCCCGCGCTCGACGATTGGGTCGAGCGGCTCGACGACCTGCTCGAACGACGTGACGCGGGGCTGCTGCCCCGGCCCGTGCGCCGGCACAACCTGGTCGGCGGGGCGGCGCGTCGGGCGTTCGAGCGCAAGCGCATGCTCGGCCCGTACGACCGCTCGGTCGCGGGGGCGATGTCGCTCGTCGTCGCGATCCCCTCGCGGTGGGCGGTGCGGCGGGTTCGGGCCGTGCGGCGCGCGGTCGTCGGTCCCGAGCGGGATGCGCCCGTCGTGAAGCTCTCGAACGCGGCGTAGCCCGGAGGTCAGGCCTCGGCGGTGTGCTCGCCGACGTGCGAGAGGTACGAGGCGGCGTTGCGGCGGATGCCGTCGCGCTCGGCCTCGCTCAGCTCGCGGCGCACCTTGCCCGGCACGCCAGCGACGAGCGAGCCCGGCGGCACGACGGTGCCCTCGAGCACGACCGCCCCGGCGGCGACGAGGGATCCGGCTCCGATGACGGCGCCGTTGAGCACCGTGGCGTTCATGCCGATGAGGCTGTCGTCCTCGACCGTGCAGCCGTGCAGCACGGCGCCGTGGCCGACCGAGACGCGCCGTCCGACCGTGAGGGGGAAGCCGGCGTCGACGTGGCAGACCACCGTGTCCTGCAGGTTCGACTCCTCGCCGAGCACGATCGGCTCGGCTTCGGCGCGCAGCACCGCGTTGTACCAGACGCTCGAGCCCGGCTCGAGGCGCACGTCGCCGACGATGACGGCGCCGGCCGCGACGAACGCCGAATCGTCGATGACGGGGGCGGTGATGCCGGCCAGCGGGATGATGCGTGCGGTGGGATCGACGGACATGGCGACAGCCTACCCGCGGGCGCGGCGGCGCCTGCGGAGGGCTCCGGTCGCGAGACGCCAGGCCGCGCCGACGAGGAAGACGACGACGCCGGCGACGATCGCGCTCGTCGGAAGGGTCACGACGAGCACGAGGCATCCGATCGCGCCGAGCGCCGACAGCGCGCGCGGGACCCGGCGCTCGCTCGCCGGCTGCGTGATCGCGGCGAGGTTCGCGACGAGGTAGTAGGCGAGCACGCCGAACGAGCTGAACCCGATCGCCTCGCGCAGGTCGACCGTGAGCACGAGCGCGACGATCGCGACCGCGACGGCGATCTCGGCGACGTGCGGCACGCGGAACCGCTCGCTCACGGTGGCGAGCGGGCGGGGCAGTTCGTCATCGCGCGCCATGGCGAGCACCGTCCGGCCGATGCCGGCGATGAGGGCGAGCAGCGCCCCGAGCGCGGCGGCTGCCGCACCGACCCGCACGATCGGCGCCGCCCAGGTCCAGCCGACCTCGTCGACGAGGTCGACGAGCGGTGCGGTCGACGCCGCGAGCGCGTCGGCGCCGAGCGTCGCGAGCAGGACCGAGCCGATGACCCCGTAGAGGGCGACCGCGATGCCGAGGGCGATCGGCACGGCGCGCGGGATGGTCCGCGCAGGATCGCGCACCTCCTCGCCGAGGGTCGCGATGCGGGCGTATCCGGCGAAGGCGAAGAAGAGGAGTCCCGCCGACTGTAGGATTCCGGGCCAGCCCGCCTCGAGCAGGCCCCCGGTCGGGATGCCGCGGGTGAGGAGCGGCCCGGCCCCCGCGGCGATCACGAGCAGCAGCACGGCGAGCACGGCCGCGACGATGATGCTCGCGGCTCGCGCCGTGCGGGTGATGCCCCTGAGGTTGACGGCCACGAGCACCACGACGGCACCGGCCGCGACGGGGCGCTGCCAGGCCGCGGGCACGAGGTAGGCGGCGAACGTCATCGCCATCGCCGCACAGCTCGCCGTCTTGCCGATCACGAACCCCCAGCCGGCGAGGAACCCCGGCCACTCGCCGAGTCGCTCCCGCCCGTAGCGGTATGCGCCGCCGGACTCCGGATAGCGCGCCGCGAGCTGCGCCGTCGAACTCGCGTTCGCGAACGCGACGATCGCGGCGATCGCGAGCCCGATGAGCAGGCCCGTGCCGGCGGCGGCCGCCGCCGGGGCGAAGGCGGCGAACACGCCGGCGCCGATCATGGCGGCGAGTCCGATGACGACGGCGTCGCGCAGGCCGAGTCGACGGTCGAGGGAGGGCTGTGGCACGCGCGAACTCTACGCCACCGAGGTTTCGCATCGGTGCCCGCCATAGGATCGGGGGATGAGCGCAGCGTCGTCCACCCCCTCGCACGCCGCCGTCGACCGCGTCGCGGCGGCGCTCGCCGAACACGGTCTCGAGCCCCGCATCGTCTGGTTCGACGACGCCGTGACGACCGCGCAGCTCGCGGCCGACGCCCTCGGCGTCGAGGTCGGGCAGATCGCGAACTCGCTCGTGTTCACCCTCGACGACGAGCCGATCCTCGTGCTCACCTCGGGCGCGCACCGCGTCGACACCGAGTGGCTCGGAGCCCAGCTCGGCGGCGTCATCCGCCGCGCGTCGAAAGAGACGGTGAAGGATGCGACCGGCCAGGTGATCGGCGGCGTCGCACCCCTCGGCCATCCCGCGCCCGTGCGCACGATCGTCGACACCGACCTCGCGGGTTACCCCGTCGTCTGGGCGGCCGCGGGTCACGCCAAGACGGTGTTCCCCACGACGTTCGACGAACTGGTCCGCATCACGGCCGGCACCCCGAGCGCCGTCGAACCCGCCCGCCTGACGGCCTCCGAAAACGCCTGATTCGTTCTCGCCTCCGCTGCTCGGCTGCTTCCGGAGCGTTCGCCCGGTAACGGCTCCCCGCAGCATCCGCCCGCTCCCGAGCGACCCGACCGCCCCACGGCCATCGAACAGCGGTCCCCACGGTAGTCCTACGTCACTGCTCCGTTCCGCGGAGCAGTGACGTAGTCGCCGGAGGGACGCCATGCGTGCATCTGCGGTCGCGCCGATGTCGGTGGGCCGCGTGATCGTTGATCGCAATCGATGACGGGAGGTGACATGGCATCGAACCGCAACGCTTGCGACGAAGCCGTGTGCGATGCAGGCGTCGACGTTGCTGGCATGGTGCTGCGAGTCCGTCGGAAGCTGGATCTGAGCCAACGGGAGCTCGCTCGTCGGCTGGGTATCGGCAATGGATCGATCGCTCGGATCGAGGCGTCGCAGGTGACCATCAGGGTCGCCGAGTTCGAGCGTGTGCTCGCTCTCGCAGGCATGCGGCTCGTGGTGCTCGATGAGGGCGGTCGCGAGGTCGCTCCGGTGCCCGAGGACGTGCTGCGCGACAATGCGGGGCGACGCATGCCGGCTCACCTCGACGTGCGAGCGCCCGATGATCCGCCGCGGTCGAAGCTGACCGACGTCCGCTACGACCGCGCCGCGCCGAACGGGTGGTATCACCATCGGGCGCGCCGCGACGAGCGTCGCTCGCGCCTCGGCCTGACCGAGGGAGACGACCAGCCGACGGTGAGCGCCCTGGTCGACGCCGCGCGGCATCGGCGCCGGGAGCGGCTCGCACGCGCGCGGGAGCGCGCTCGGCGCGAACCGATCACGCTCGACGACTGCCGGTGCTCGGCAGCGTGCTGGGAGACCGGCGAGTGCGTCGAGGGCTGCGGATGCGAATGCGCGACCTGAGCGTCGGGATCAGCCGTCGCGGCGGGCGCCCTCCGACGGGCGCACCGTGAAGATCGCGGGCTCGCGGTAGCCGTGCTCGGCGAAGGCCGACGTGACGGCGCGGGCGACCTCGGACACGAGCGCGTCGGGCACGAGTGCGATCGCCGAGCCGCCGAATCCGCCCCCGGTCATGCGGGCGCCGATCGCACCCGACGCCTGCGCGGTCTCGACGGCGAGGTCGAGCTCGGGCACGGAGATCTCGAAGTCGTCGCGCATCGACACGTGCGAGGCATCCAGCAGGGGGCCGATCGCACCCGCGCCGTGCTCCCGCAGCGTGCGCACGGTGTCGAGCACGCGCTGGTCCTCGGTGACGACGTGCCGCACGCGCCGGAAGGTCTCGTCGTCGAGCACCTCGGCCGCTCGAGCGAGATCGTCGATGCGCACGTCGCGCAACGACTCCACGCCGAGGCCGCGCGCACCGGCCTCGCACGACGCGCGGCGGGCCGCGTAGCCGCCCGAGGCGTGCGCATGCGTCACGCGCGTGTCGACGACGACGATCGACAGGCCCTCGGCCTCGAGCCCGAGCGGGATGACGTCGGCGTCGAGGCTGCGGCAGTCGAGGAACACCGCCGCGTCGGGCTCGCCGAGCAGCGACGCGGTCTGGTCCATGATGCCCGTCGGCGCACCCACGACGCGGTTCTCCGCGAGTCGGCCGACCTTCGCGAGCGTCGGGCGATCGAAGCCCAGCCCCCAGTGCTCGTCGAGGGAGAGCGCGACCGCGCACTCGATCGCCGCCGAGCTCGAGAGCCCAGCGCCGATGGGCACATCCGAGGTGATGTAGAGGTCGACGCCGCGGGCGTGGTCGAGGTCGGCGCCGAACTCTCGCAGTGCCCACGCCACGCCGAGCGGGTAGGCGGCCCAGCCCGAGACCGCATCGGGAGTGAGCTCGTCGAGCCGGATCTCGACCGCCTCGGGCTCGTGGCTCGTCGCCACCCGCACCACACGGTCGTCGCGGTCGCCGAGCGCGACCGTCGTGCGACGGTCGATCGCGAACGGGAAGACGAACCCGTCGTTGTAGTCGGTGTGCTCGCCGATGAGGTTCACGCGGCCGGGCGCCGACCAGACGCCGGCGGGTCGGCGGCCGAACCACTCCGCGAATCCGTGGGCGGCGTCGGCGACGGTCATTCTGCGGCTCCTTCGATCGCGGCGCGCAGCGCCTCGGCCTGTGCTTCGGGCGGGACGTCCCCGACCCATGCTCCCATCGCGGCCTCCGAGCCGGCGAGGTACTTCAGCTTGTCCTCCCCGCGCCGGGGACTCGTGACCTGCAGCATCAGCCGCACGTCGTCGCGGCGCTCGTGGGCGGGCGCCTGGTGCCAGGCGGCGATGTACGGCGTGGGCGTGTCGTACAGGGCGTCGATGCCGCGCAGCAGGCGGCGGTACAGCCCCGCGAGCTCGTCGCGCTCGTCGAGCGTCGTTGCCGCGAGGTCGGGCACGTGCCGGTGGGGGAGGAGGTGCACCTCGATGGGCCAGCGGGCGGCGAACGGCACGAACGCGGTCCAGTGCTCGCCCGCGAGCACGACGCGGGGACCGATGCGCTCGCGGTGCAGCAGGTCGGCGAAGAAGCCGGGCCCGTAGGCGTCGATCGAGGCGAGCAGCCGCTCGGTGCGCGGAGTCACGTAGGGGTAGGCGTAGATCTGGCCGTGCGGGTGGCCCAGGGTCACGCCGATCTCGCGACCGCGGTTCTCGAACGGGAAGACCTGCTGCACGCCGGGCAGCGTCGAGAGTTCGGCGGTGCGGTGCGCCCACGCCTCGATCACGGTGCGCGCCCGCGAGACCGACTGGGTGCCGAACGACCCCTCGTGGTCGGGGCTGAAGCACACGACCTCGCAGCGGCCGACCGACGGCAGGCGGCGCTCGAGCCCCACCCGGCGCAGTTCGGTGAGCGAGGCGCGCGCCCCCGACGGATCGGCGACGCCGGCCCGGGCGAGCTCGGGGCCGAACGAGGGCGACCGGTTCTCGAAGACCGCGACGTCGTAGCGGCTCGGGATCTCGGACGGATTGACCGGGGACTGCGGCGCGAGCGGGTCGAGCTCGGCCGGCGGCAGCACGACCCGGTTCTGGCGGGCCGCCGCGACCGAGATCCACTCGCCCGTGAGCACGTCCTGGCGCATCTCCGCCGTCGCGGGACGGGGACCGAGGTCGCGCTCGTCGACCGCCCGACCGGCGGGCAGCGTGGTGTCGACGTCGTCGAAGTAGATGAGCTCGCGCCCGTCGGCCAGACGTGTGCGGTGCACCGCGATGCGCGGGTCGGCGATGGGGGTGTCGGTCACGCCGCAACCCTACGTGACTTTCGTTTTGCAAACAAGCGTGCTTTCGTATTGCAAAGTACCGATCGAGGCAGCAGGATGCAGGTATGCAGGAGCGGAGCGAGGACCAGCTCGACGCGCCGCGGCGCCGGGAGCTCACGCGGGCGCTCGTCGCCGAACGCGGCTTCGTGCGGGTGGCCGAGCTGAGCCGCGCCTTCGGCGTGACGACCGTGACCGCCCGCACCGACCTCGACGCGCTCGAGCGGCAGGGCGTGATCCGCCGCGTGCACGGCGGTGCGGTGCCCGCGGGCACCCCGGGCGTCGACCGGCCCGAGCGCGAGCCGAGCTTCGAGGAGGCGCTCGAGGCCTCCGTCGAACCGAAGCGACGCATCGGCGAGCACGTCGCCGGCCTCGTGCGGAGCGGGCAGAGCCTCATCCTCGACGTCGGCACCACGACCCTGCAGGTCGCCCGCGCGCTGAAGCTCCGCACCGAGCTCGACGAGGTCGTGATCTTCACGAACGGGCTCTCGATCGCCCTCGAGCTCGAGAGTGAGATCCCCCGGTTCCAGGTCGTCGTCACGGGCGGCACGCTGCGTCCGCGGCAGCACTCCCTCGTCGACCCGCTCGCGGGCTCGATGCTGCGCGACGTGCACGTCGACCTCGCCGTCATCGGCTGCAACGGCGTCGACCCCGTGCACGGGGTGACGAACGCGAACCTGCCCGAGGCGCAGGTGAAGGCACTCATGCTGCAACGAGCCGCGCGGGCCGTCGTCGTCGCCGACGGATCCAAGATCGGCGAGGTGCACCTCGGCCGGGTCGGCCCGGTCGACGCGTTCGACCAGCTCGTGACCGACGCCTCGGCACCCCGCCCGGTGGTCGCCGAGCTCGAGGAGGCGGGACTCGCGGTCGTCACCGCGCACGGGCCGAACGCAGACCCTAGAGTTGGTGCATGACCCTTCCCACGGGCGAGCAGTTCGAGCTCGAGACGACGACGTCGAGCGGCGAGATCAGGGCCACCGTCACCGCGGTCGCGGCCGGGCTCCGCAGCCTCAGCATCAACGGCATCGACCTCATGCCGACCTACGGCGAGGACCAGTCGCCGCCGATGGGGGCCGGCATCGTGCTCGCGCCGTGGCCCAACCGCATCCGCGACGGTCGCTGGAGCCACGACGGGGTCGACCACCAGCTCGCCATCACCGAACCGGCGCGCGGCAACGCGATCCACGGGCTGCTCCGGTACACCGAGTACACGGTCGCAGGCCGCGAGCGCGACTCGGTCACGCTCGCCGCGCGCATCTACCCGCAGCTCGGCTACCCGTTCCTCCTCGGCACCGCCGTGCACTACGAGCTCGTCGCCGACGGACTGCGGGTCACGCACTTCGTCGAGAACCTCGGCGCCGAGGCCGCGCCGGTCGCGATCGGCACTCACCCGTACCTCAAGATCGGCGGCGTGCCGACGGCCGACCTCGTGCTCCGTCTCGACGCGGCGAGCCACATCGAGGTCGACGACCGGCTGCTGCCGACGGGCGAGGTGCCCGTCGACGGCACCGAGTGGGACTTCCGCGAGGGGCGTCGCGTGGGCGACGTGCAACTCGACGACGCGTTCGGCGAGCTTGCGGGCGACGACGGCCAGGTGCTGCACACGCTCACGGCACCCGACGGGCGCAGCGTGTCGGTCTGGGCCGACGACGAGTTCGGCTACGTGCAGGTCTACACGTCGCGCCAGTTCCCCGGCGAAGACGGCGACGTCGCGATCGCGATCGAGCCGATGACGGCGCCAGCCGAGGCGTTCAACTCGGGCCGGGGCCTGCGCTGGCTCGGCCCGGGCGAGGAGTGGCAGCTCAGCTGGGGCATCCGCTTCGAGGGCTTCGCCGCCGACTGAGACCGGTCAGGCGGCGCACGACCCCGAGTCCACGGCGTCGTCGAGGCCGGATGCCTCCGCCGCGAGCGGCGCGAGCGTCGACACGGGGATGGCGAAGCCCACGGTCGCGGCCGCCTCCGAACGGGCGAAGACGACGCCCGCCACCTCGCCGTCGACGTCGAGCACGGGCCCGCCCGAGTTGCCGTGGTCGACCTCGGCCGAGAGCGTCACGATGTCGCGGGTCGAGGTCGCACCGTCGGTCGTGATCGTCACCGGGCCGCTCGCCGCGACGCGGCCGGGCCGGAGCTCGAGCGGTCCGCCGAACGGGTACCCGGCGACGGCGACCTCGTCGCCGATGCCGGGCTCGTCGAGCGTCAGCGCGGGCGCGTCGAGCCCGTCGACGGCGATCACGGCGAGGTCGTGCTCGGGGTCGAACGCGACCACCCGGCCGGCGACCGCCGGAAGTCCGGGCGCCTCGACGATGGGCTCGTCGACGCCGGCGACGACGTGGGCGTTCGTGACGATGCGGTCGTCGGCGACCACGAAGCCCGACCCCGAGAGGTTGCTGCCGCACTCGAACGCGGTGCCCGTGATGCGCACGACCGAGTTCGAGGCGGCGGCGATCGCGGGCGAGCCGACGTCGCTCGGCGGGGCCTCGGTCGGCAACGGGGTGTCGAGCACGTCGACGAGCCACGGCAGGCCCTCGCCGAGGGCCGCCGCGCGGAGCTCGGCGAGCGCCGACTTCGCGGGCGGCGGCGTCACCTGGTCGAGTGCGCGCACGATCGCCGACCCCGCGACCGCGGGCGACAGCACGGGCACCGCGAGCGCCGAGACCCCCGAGGCGACGAGCGCGACGACGAACGCCGTGACGATGAGATTGCCGAGCACGCCGAGTACCCGGTCGAGCACGCCGAGTCTCACCTTGCGGGCCCCTCGATGCAGCGCCCGCCCGACGATCGCACCGAGCCACGCGCCGAGCGAGAGCAGCACGAGCGCCGCGGCGATCGCGACGGGGGCGCGCAGTGCGGGCGTCGGCATGAGGCCCGCGAGCCACGGCATGACGAACCACGCCGCGACGCCGCCCGCGACGAGCCCGACGAGGCCCGCCGCGGTGCGCAGGAGTCCCGAGCGCCACCCGTTCACGGCCGCGGCGATGAAGACGAGCACGAGCAGGAGGTCGAGTACGAGGCTCCAGGCCATCGGTCCTCCGTCCGGTCGTTTGGAGTCCAGCCTGCGGCATCCGTCTCGGAGCAACCTGAGGGTCGTCGGAACCCCACAAACCGGCGCGGCCCGGGCGCCCGCGTTCGGTAGCCTCTGAGTGCCCGTGCGCGCGCCGCCGGGCATTTGCACGAACCCCACACGATGAGGAGTGACGGATGCGCGTCGGCATGTTCCTGAACTACGCGGGCGGATTCCGCGAAGCGGCCGAGGAGGTCGCCGAGCTCGAGGCATCCGGCATCGACCTCGTCGCCGTGCCCGAGGCGTACTCGTTCGACGCCGTCAGTCAGCTGGGGTTCCTCGCCGCGCGCACCGAGCGGATGACGCTCATGAGCGGCATCCTGCAGCTGTACACGCGCACGCCCACGCTCACCGCGATGACCGCGGCGGGGCTCGACTTCGTCTCGGGCGGCCGGTTCGAGCTCGGCATCGGCGCCTCGGGGCCGCAGGTCATCGAGGGCTTCCACGGCGTGCGCTACGACGCGCCGCTCGGCCGCACGCGCGAGATCATCGACGTCTGCCGCATGACCTGGCGTCGCGAGCCCGTCGTGCACGAGGGCCGCAACTACACGATCCCGCTCCCGGCGGGCGAGGGCACGGGGCTCGGCAAGCCGCTCAAGCTCATCAACCACCCCGTGCGCGAGCGCATCCCGATCACCGTCGCGTCGCTCGGCCAGAAGTCGGTCGAGCAGACCGCCGAGATCGCCGACGGCTGGCTGCCCATGTTCTACCACCCCGAGCGAGCGGGCGACGTGTGGGGCGCCGCGCTCGCCGCGGGCGCCGCGAAGCGCGACCAGGCGCTCGCGCCCCTCGACGTGTTCGCGAGCCCCGCGCTCGCGATCACCGAGGACCCGCAGCTCGAGGCGATGGCGCTCGCCGCGGCGAAGCCGCAGCTCGCGCTCTACGTCGGCGGCATGGGCGCGCGCGGCAAGAACTTCTACAACGACCTCATCGCGAGCTACGGATTCGAGGCCGAGGCCGCGCACATCCAGGACCTCTACCTCGACGGTCGCAAGCAGGAGGCCGTCGCCGCGGTGCCCGACGAGCTCGTTCGCGCGATCTCGCTCATCGGCCCGGCGTCATACGTCGCCGAGCGCGTCGCGGCGTTCGCGGCGAGCGGGGTGACGACGCTCGCCGTCACTCCGCTCGCCCGCGACTCCGCCGAGCGCGTGGCGCTCATGGCCGGGTTCAGGCGACTGGTCGGCTGACCGGCAGCTCCGAGGGCTCGACTCGCTCCGACGGCTCGAGCGACTCGTCCTCGCGGCGCCAGGCGGCGTACGCCCAGACGGCGAGGGCGAGCATCGGGCCCCAGAACCAGAGCGGCAGCACGAGGTCGAACACGACGATCTCGACGATCGAGCCCGCGTCGAGCGACATGATGAGGAGCGGCACGGCCGAGATCGTGATGATCGCGGCCGCGGCCAGACCCGGCACGACGGCCAGCCGCGCGGGCACCGGCCGGCCGCCGATGCGCGGCATCCATCGCGGGAACTCGCGGCCCCACGGCAGGACGAGCCCGAGCGTGAGCACGACCGCGGCGGCCGCGCCCGACCCGAGCATGAGCCCGGTCGCGAGCGTCGCCGTCGACATCTCGTCGGCCGGGGGCGCGAACAGCGGCCACGGGGTGAGCCAGCTGGCCCGCATGGCCAGGTAGGGCACGGGTCCGAGTGCCGCGAGCACGGTCAGCACGCGGCGGTGGCGCACGAGCCCGGCCTCGAAGGCGCGCACCTCGCGGGTCGTGCGTCCGGCGACGATCGCGACGGCGGTCCAGCCGACGAGGGCGGCGACGGTCACGGCGGAGACGAGGATGAGCACCGAGTTCGCCGCGAGCGCCGCCCCGAACTTGCCGAGGAACTCGGTGACCCCGGCCCACGTGAGGCCCGCCCACCACACCGCGAGGCCGACGAGCCCGGCGAGCAGCACGGCGAGCGGCACGCCGAGCCGGGGTGCCCGTACGACGAGCACGGCGGTCGTGATCACCCCGGCGATCACGGCGCAGAAGCCGAACACGTAACCGGCGAAGGTGATCGTGCCGGCGTCGCCGAGCACCACGATCACCGCGAGGGCGAGCAGCGCCGCGGCGGCGGCGACGAGCGCCGTGCGGCGCCCCCCGGCGCTTCGCGAGGCGGCGGCGATCCCGACGACGAGGCCGAGCGCCCCGGTCGCGACGACCGTCGCGGCGAACTGGGCGGGATCGAGCAGGAGGCTCGCGAGGCTCCGAGAGGTGGGCGAGGCGTACGGGTTCGAGGTCGGCACGATCCACCAGACGAGCCCCAGGACGGTGATCGCGGCGGAGGCGACGAGTGCGAGCATCGCGGCCGCGCGGAGCCGCGGCCCCCCGGTGCCGTCTCGGCCGGGAGCCCCGTCGGGGCCGGCGTCGGCGTCGCGTGCGGGGTCGGCGCCCACGGTCGTCGGTCGGGTGGATGTCATCGTGAACTCCTCTGCGTCGGCCGGGAGGTCGCCGATGGGCGACGTTCCCGGCGGCTCCGGCCGGCGACCGGCGGGAGCCTTCGCCAGCGTCCCGCGCGACCGGGACCGGGCGCCTCACCCCATCGGGTGAGATGCGGCAGGCGGTGCGCCGGTAGCGTGGGGCCGGTGATGGATGCCTCGACCGAGCGCCGGTCCCCGGGCCTCGCCGACCTCGCGTGGGCGGCCGCGGCCGCGGCCGTGCTGCTGCCGATCACCGTCGCCGAGGTGCTGCGCGAGGCGGGGCCCGGCGCACTCACGTGGGCGGTCGTCGTGCTCGCGCTGTTCGCGGTGCTGCACGTCTTCGTCGCGCTGCGTCGCCGGTGGCCGCGTACGTCGATCGTCGTGGCATCCGCCCTCATGCTCCTGCTCGCCGTGGCGAGCCTGCCGGGCATGCCGGGCCTCGCGGTGCTGCAGGCGAGCTCGCTCGCGTACCTCGCCTTCGTCTACGGCGCGGCGGCGAGCGACGATCGCGCGGCCGGCGCGGCAGCGCTCGCGTTCGGCCTCGTGGGGGCCGGGATCATCACGGGCGTCGTGCTGCTGTCGGGCCGCGCGAGCGACGCCGCGATGGTCGCGACATCGGGTGCGGTGCTCGCGCTCGCGGGCTCGCTCGCCGGCGGGATCGGCGCGGCGTGGGCGCTCGGCCGCTACCGGCGCGAGATGCTGCGCAAGCGCGCCGCGCAGGAGCTCGCCGTCGCGCAGGCGGCGGAGCTGCGCCTGCAGGGCGAGCTGCGCGCCGTCGCCGAGGATCGGCGGCGCATCGCCCGGGAGCTCCACGACGTCATCGCCCACTCGCTCGCCGTGATGGTCGCGCAGGCCGAGGCGGGCCGACTGCTCGTCGGCCGCGACGACGACCGCGCCCGGGGCGCGATCGGGCACGTGGTCACGACCGGGCGGGCGGCCATGGGCGACATGCGCGGGCTGCTCGGGGCGCTCGCCGCGTC
The DNA here is from genome assembly GCF_058349945.1 of Agromyces cucurbitae. NCBI lineage: Bacteria > Bacillati > Actinomycetota > Actinomycetes > Micrococcales > Microbacteriaceae > Agromyces > Agromyces cucurbitae. Next base: position 879,674 of record NZ_JBYRES010000002.1, read on the forward strand.
GCCGACCGCGCCGCGCGGCGCCGACGGAGCCGCGTCGGGCGACGTGCGGGCCGGCCACGTGCGGCCGGGCGGGATGCCGCGGGGCGACGGGCCGTCGGGCGACGCGCCGCGGGCCGACCCCGCCGCGCCGCTCGAGCCGAGCCCGGGGCTCGACGGCATCGCCCGCCTCGTCGAACGCTCGCAGTCGCCGGGACGCACGGCCGAGCTCGTCGTCGACGGTGCGCCGGTCGGGGTCCGGCCCGGGGTCGGGCTCGCCGCCTACCGCGTCGTGCAGGAGTCGCTCACCAACGTGCTCCGGCACACGGCGCCGCCGACCCATGCGCGCGTCGGGCTCGCGTGGGGCGACGAGCTCGAGGTCGAGGTCGTCGACGACGGGCGGGGTGCAGCGGCGACGGCGGAGGTTCCCGCGTCGCCCGGGCGGGGACTCCGCGGCATGCGGGAACGGGTCGAGCAGGCCGGCGGTCGCTTCGAGGCGGGGGCGCGGCCGGATGCACCGGGATGGCGGGTCGTCGCGCGACTGCCGCTCGACGACGGCACGGGCGACGCGAGCGGGGAGGCGGTGCGATGACCGGGGCGGCCGCGACGGCAGGCGCGACGGCGACGACCGCGTCGCGCATCCGCGTCGCGCTCGCCGACGACCAGGAACTCATGCGCTCGGCGATCGCGGTCATGCTCGAGGAGCCGCCCGACCTCGACCTCGTCGTGCAGGCGGGCGACGGCATCGAGCTCCTCGAGGCGCTGCGGGCGCACCGTGTCGACGTCGTCGTGATGGATGTGCGGATGCCTCGGCTCGACGGCATCGAGGCGACGAGGCGCGTGCGGGCGGAGCATCCGGGAACCCGGGTGCTCGTGCTCACGACGTTCGACCTCGACGAGTACGTCTTCGCGGCGATCCGCGCGGGCGCGAGCGGCTTCCTCACGAAGGACGCCACGGTCGACGAGCTCACGGCCGCGATCCGCGCGGTGCACGCGGGCGACGCGACGCTCGCACCGCGTGCGACGGCGAGCCTCGTCGACTTCATCGCCCGGGCGCCCGAGCCGGCCGACGCCGAGTCGCTGCTCGGACCCTTCACGGGCCGTGAGCGCGACGTGCTCGCCGAGCTCGTCGCCGGCGCCTCGAACGACGAGATCGCCCGGCGACTCCACCTCACGGGCAACACCGTGAAGACGCACGTGAAGGCGATCCTCGCGAAACTCGACCTGCCCGATCGCGTGCACGTCGTCATCTGGGCGTACGAGCGCGGGCTCGTGCCGCGCTGACGCGGCAGGTACGCGACGAGAACGTACGTCGTAGTGGACCCGGTGTGCCGTCGAGGCCCGATGTCCGCGGTCGAAGATAGCTTCGAACGAAGGAGGTCTTCGATGATCAATGGCGATGAAGATACTGGTCGACCGGAGGGTGCCCCCGGGGAATTCCGACATCCCGACCCGCTGATTAAAAGTCAGCTGCTCTGCCTCTGAGCTACGGGGGCGTGACCGAATGACGCAGAAGCGCTGCTCGGCTTGCCGACAGTCTAAGCCACTCGCCGATTTCAATCGGTTGCGATCCGCTCGCGATGGACTTCAGCCCATCTGCCGCGAATGCAACAAGCTCAAGGCTCGCGAGTACTACGCGAAGAACCGCGAGGCGCACATCCGGGTGATCATGGCGCGGAAGGCGGTTCAGCGCCGGATCGCGCTTCACGAGGTCGGCGGATACCTTCTCGAACATCCGTGTGTCGACTGCGGTGAGGCCGACGTTCGCGTGCTCGATTTCGATCATCACGAGAACTGCGGCAAGACCGCCGAGGTGATGAAACTCGTGCAAGACGGATACGGGCTTCGTCGCATCATGGCCGAGATCGCGAAGTGCGACGTGCGCTGCCGCAACTGCCACGCGCGGGTCACCTACGAGCGCATGGGCGACAACTGGCGCTCGGCGCTCATGCGTCGCACCGACGACGAGGGACGTGCGTCGTAGCGGGCACGGCGAAGAACCGCGATCGGTGCACGGCGATACGGCCGGTCAGGGGGGATCCGTGACCGGCCGCTCGCCATCTCGGTGACGGGGCACGTCGGCCAGAAGGGCCGGACGCGCTGCCCTCGAGCGGCATCATGGTCAGCTCGCCGCCCGCCCGAGAATGCTTCGGGTGTGCACGCCTCGCAGGCTATGCCCGATCGCGACGGCGCCGAAGCCCCCAATGCGGGCGGCCCCCACCCGGGGGAGCGGGCGAGGCCGCGCCCGGGGAGTACGGCATCCGACCGGAGTATCCTGTACCGAATGGCCGCCGACTTCCACCGCCCGACGAAGCTCCCGCCCGGCATGTTCGACGACTTCGTCGGCGGCGCCGACCCGGCCCACCTCAACCGGGCCGCGCACGACACCGCGCAGGCACTGCTCGCGCGCGTGCGCGCCGACCCCGACCCCGAGGTCGTCGCGCGACTGATCGCCTACACCGACCGTCACGGCATCGACGCGATCGCCGAACTCTGGTCGGGCGCCTCGGCGAAGAGCCTGCCCGGAGCGCTCTGGCGCATCTACCTGCTGCGCACGCTCATCGGCCAGGACGCCGAGATGCTGAGCCTCGCCTACCGGCGCGGCACCGAGGTCTCGCACACGATCGACCAGGTCGTCGCGGGCGCGGCCGCGCCCGCAGGACCCGCCGAGATCCGCGAGCTCGCCGATCGCGTGCTGCATGGCGTCTTCACGGGCGACTTCGCGGTGGCGCTCGAGCGCGCGGCGGCGTTCGCGCGCGTCTCGGCGATCGGCTTCACGAGTCTCGCCGACGACGCGGATGCCTCGGACTCGGTGCACCACGATCGCTCGGCCACGCTCACCCGGCGTGCGCTGCGCCTGACCGAGCTCGCCGACGAGCTCGCCTCCTGCGCGAAGCTGTGGCGCCGGGACGCGCTCGACTGACCGCCGGGGCCGTCGTCGCGAACGGGCGGGAATGAAGCGCCCCTCGACGTCGTTTAGACTGTCTGAGGCCGGCCGCAGTAACCCCGGGCTCCAAAATTCGCCGCTGCGAGCGGCCTCGCGCCGAGAGGCGTTCTGCGGCCGGCCTTTTCACGCCTCCGGGGGCGCCGCCCAGTCCGTCGTGCGGGTCTCGAGGTCGACGGTGCCGAAGCCGCGGGCGGGCGAGAACGTCGTCACCCGTCGCCCGGGCCGCACCCGACCGTCGTCGTGCCATCTCGCGGCGAGCTCGGCCTCGGCCGCGGCATCCCCGTCGTCGGCCGCGACGATGAGCCGGGCGATCAGGTCGGCGAGCGCGAGCGACTCCGCCGTGATCGGCGCGTCCGGTGCGTCCAGCACGCCCCAGCCGTCCCAGAGCAGCAGCTCGCTGCCCATGCGGTGCGCGAGGTCCCCGAGCACGTAGCCGTGCACGATCCATGGGCCCGAGATCGGATGCCCCGGCGCCACGCCGTACGCCGACAGCCCGGTCTCCCCGGAGCGATATGCGAGCCACGCCTCGGCGGCGGTCTCGAACGGCGAGCCGGGTCCGCGAGGCAGGTCGTGCACGTCGAACGCGAACGCCTCGGGGTCGAGCTCGGGGTCGAATCGCGTCCACCGGCCGTCGCGAATCACCTCGACGACGACGTGGTCGTGGCGGAACGACGGACTGAAGTAGTCGGCGAACCCGAGCCGCGTGCGCGCCGGCACTCCGTGCTCGCGCAGGATCGACACCGCGAGCAGCGAGTGGTCGCGGCAGCAGCCGCCGACGCGCTCGGCCGGAGCCCGGTCGGCGACGAGCGGGCCGTCGGAGCGCTCGACCGCGGCGTCGAGGATCGAAGAGATCCAGCGCCGGTCGACGTCGGCGACCTGCTCTCGGGTCGCCGACGCATCGGCCCGGTAGTGCACGATCGTGGCCGTCACCGCCCGGTGGATCGCGTCGGGGTCGGGCGCGACCCCGGCGACGAGCGCGCGATGGGCGCCCGGGTCGGAGAACGGCGAGTGGCGGCGGCGGTCGGCGGCCGGGTCGGGTGCGGTCATGCGTCGATCGTGCGCATGGCCCCCGGGGCAGGGTCAAGCCCGGCCCCGCCGATCGGCGTGACGGGCATCGCGATGCGCACGGCGATCGCGTCGTCGTCGTCGGGCCACCCGGCGGCGTACCACTCGCGAGGCGGCCCCGCCTCGCCCGGCCCCGCCTCGCCCGGCCCCGCCGAGCGTGCCGCCGCCCGCACGACGTCGTAGAACCGCAGCAGGTGCGGGTAGACGACCTCTCGGGCCGCCACGTCGGCGACGGCGTACCGGGCGGCGGGCTCGACGCGGAGCGAGATGCTCGGCGTCGGTGCGGCGCGGCCCGTGAACGGCACGGCCGTCTCGATGCGCCCGGGCAGGCCGTCGCCGACGGGGGAGTGGTAGATCACCCAGTGCCCCGCGTGCGGCGTCGCCCCTTCGCGCTCGAGGTGCCCGCGGAGCTCGATCACGTCGGCGACGAAGCTCGGCACGAGGCGCGGCTGCTCGACCGTGCGCACGATGCTCGCGACGGCGGTGTCGGGCAGCGTCTCGAACCCGACGGGCTCGTTCGCGAGCACCGACCCGGCGCCCGCGGGTTCGGCGGCCGCCTCCGCCGCGCCGGCCGCGAGCCGGTCGACCGCCTGGCTGCGCACGGCGAAATCGTCGCGCTGCGACGCCCACCAGTCGAGCAGCAGCTCGCGAGATGCCGCGGGCGGCGCGTCGAGCAGTTCGCCGACGAGCGCGAGCGGCAGGTCGATGCGGCGCAGCATGGCGATCGTGCGGGCTCGCTCGACCTGGTCGGGGCCGTAGCGGCGATAGCCCGTGCGCGGATCGACCTCGGCGGGCACGAGCAGCCCGCTCGCGTCGTAGATCCGCAGCGCCTTGCGCGAGAGCCCCGAGGCCCGGCTCATCTCCCCGGTCCCGAGCGCGTGCATGCACCGTACGGTAGCGCATGGCGGCGAGGCATCCGCCCGTACGATTGGGTGCATGCCCGAGACCGTGACGTTCCTCATCGCACCGCTCGCCGCCGACGCGCCCGCCGTCGACCTCGAGGCGACGTTCCATGCGGTGGATGCCTCGGAGCCGGCGCTGCGCGTCGGCGAGCTCTCCACCCAGCGCGGCGACGGCATCTTCGAGACCCTCGCGGTCGTCGACGGGCACGCGCAGGAGGCGGAGCCGCACCTCGAGCGGCTGCGCAACTCGGCCGCGATCTGCGAACTGCCCGAACCCAACCTCGCGCAGTGGCGAGCAGCGATCGCGGCGGCGGTGGCGCAGCTCCCGGCGACGGGCGAGTTCGCGCTGAAGCTCGTGCTCAGCCGCGGTGTCGAGCACGGCCCGGCGCCGACCGCCTGGCTCGCGGCGTCGCCCGCCGCCGACTTCACCGAATCGCGCGAGCAGGGCATCCGCGTCGTCTCGCTCGACCGCGGCCTCGCGCACGACGCGGCCGCGAAGGCGCCGTGGCTGCTGCTCGGTGCGAAGACGCTGAGCTACGCGACGAACATGGCGGCGATCCGCGAGGCGAAGCGCCGCGGCGCCGACGACGCGCTCTTCGTCTCGAGCGACGGGTACGTCATGGAGGGTCCGACCTCGAGCGTGATCCTGCGGCACGGCGAGGTCTACTCGACGCCCGAGCCGAGCGGGGCGATCCTGCGCGGCACGACGCAGTCGAGCCTCTTCGACTTCCTCGAGCGCGAGGGGCGCGTCACCGAGTACCGCGACATCCCGGTGGCCGAGCTCGCGACCGCCGATGCGATCTGGCTCGTGTCGAGCGTGCGGCTCGCCGCGGGCGTGACGGCGCTCGACGGGGCGCCCGTGCCGTTCGACGCGGCCGAGACGCGCCGCCTCAACGAGTACCTGCTGAGTCCGCGCGACTGACCCGGGGAGCCCCCTCGAACGGGGAGTTGCGCGGCGCGCGGCGACCCTCGCGACCACTTTGTAAATGTTGCTAACATAACCCCACGCGACCGATGGAGCGAGCGGAGGGGCCGATGCCTGACACACCCGAGCACCCCCGACCGTCCGCGCGGCACCGGTCGCCGATCGAGGCCTTCGAAGACACGCGCGCCGTCGTCGAACTGCTCGCGCGCCACCGGCTCGTCGCGGCTCCGCACGTCGCGGCTCGGCTGGGACTCGCACTCGGCGGCGATGCCGACGCGATCATCGAGGTCGCCGGGCTCCTGCGCGGTGCCCAGCGCCTCGGTCACGCCGTGCTGCCCGACCCGCTGCCCTCGGTGCCGGCGATCGAGGCCGCGATGGCGCCGAGCGGCACGCGACTCGCGCCCTGGGAGCGCAACGTGCTCATCGTCGCTTCGGTCTGCGTCGACGACCGCATCGACGCACTCCTCGCCGCCTCGGGCCGACCGGTCGCCGACCTCATCGACGGCGAGGTCAGCCGGCACCTGCTGCTCGTCGCCGGGCACTTCGCCTTCGCCGACCCGCGCATGCGGGTGTGGGTGCACGGTGCGGCGAGCCTCGCCGAGCGCACCGCGGCCCACGCGTCGCTCGCGCGGGCGTGCGCCGGTCTCGGCGACGCTCGGCAGGCGGTCTGGCATCGCTCGCTCGCGACGCTCGAGGGTTCGCGCGACCTCGTCGCGCCGCTGCTCGAGATCGCCGAGGCGGCCGACGCCGCCGGCGAGTCCGAGTGGGCGCACGCCGTCGCACGCGAGGCCGCGAGCCACGCGCGCGGTGCCGACGCCGTCGCCGCGTGGCGCATCGCCGGCCGTGCGGCCCTGCACGGCGGGCACGTCGACGACGCGCGCGGCTGGCTCGACCGTGTGCTCGAGCACGGCGACGAGACGGCGCGCACGGTCGTGCTGGCCGACTACCTCACCGCCTGCGCCGGGCTCGAGGGCGACGTGCCCGAGGTCGAGCTCGACGACCGGCTCGCGGCGCTCGCGGGCGACCTGGGGTTCGCGTCGACCGACGTCGACGGGCCCGTCGCCGACGCGGACGGGCGCCGGCGCGCCGCACGACCGCTCGACACGACCGATCGTGACGCCGCAGGCCGCGACGCGGCGGAGGGCGAGGCGACGGCCGGCGACCCGGCGTACGACGCTCCCGAGCTGCGCCGGCTGCGGCTGCACCTCGCCCGAGCCGTTGCGACGGCGGCCGGGCTGCTCGCGGAGCGCGGCGCCCTCGTCGCCGCGCGCCGCCGCCTCGAGCAGGCGCGCATCGTCACCGACGCCTACGGCCTCGATCGCGGCCCGCTCGAGGCGGGTACCGCCTGGTGCGCGCTCTTCGGCCTCGACGTGGATGCCGCAGGGGCCGAGGGCGCGGTCGTGACGGCCACGACGGGGGCGATCAAGGTCGTCGGCGGCGCGCAGGCCGTCGCGGCGGCCCTCGAACGCGGTCTCGCGGGCGACCCGGCGGGTGCCGTGCGCTGGCTCGGCGCGGTGCGCGAGACGTCGGCCGATCCGGCGCTCGCCCGCGACGACCGCTCGCCGCTCATGCGGGCGGCGCGCGCGGTCGCGACGAGCCTGCTCGAGTTCTGGGCCGGGGACGTGCGCCGCGCCGCGCAGGCACTCGCCCGCAGTGCGGCCGACCTGCCCGTCGCACTGCCGCTCGGCGGGCTCGGCGCGGCGATCGCCCGGCGCATCGACATCATCACGACGGGTGAGGTCTCGGCGTTCGCGCGGGCGATCGAGGCGTCCCGGCCGCCCTCGGCGGGCACCGTGCGCTACGAGGAACTGATCGATCGCGCCGTCGTGGCCCACCTCGGCGGCGCCCGCACGGAGGCGGCGACGCTCGTGGCGCTCGCGGCGGAGTTCGACCACGGCTCCGGCGGCCTGCACGTGCCCGGCCTCGACGCCGGCATCGACTGGGGCGCACGCGAGCCCCTCCCGGCCCCGGACGACGGCTCGGTGCGACGGCCTCCCGACGCGCGGCTCGCGAGCGCGCTGCGCCGACGCATGCGCAGCACCGACCGCGGGCGGTTCGAAGCCGACTACCTGACCGCCGTCGAGGGCACGCGAGCGATCGCCTCCTCGTACGAGCGGGCGCGCACCGAGCTCATGCTCGCGCGCGCGTGCGGCGAGGCCGGTGCGCCCGACCGCGCCGAGCGGCACCTCCTCGCGGCCGAGCACCTCTTCGGCGAGGCGGGCGCCGACGCCTGGCTCGCCGCCGTGGCCGACGAGCGGCGGTCGCTCGTCGCGTCGCCGCGCGTCGAGCGGGTCCCAGCTCCCGTCGTCCGGCCGTCCGCGCCCGCGCGACCCGTTCCCCCTGCGGATCCGCCAGGCGACCCGCTCGCCGCCTGCCGCACGGCCTGGGCCGCGGTGCTGACCGAGCGCGAGCTCGAGGTCGCGATGCTCGTCGCGGAGGGGGCGTCGAATCGGGACGCGGCCGCCCGGCTCTACGTCTCGGTGCGCACCGTCGAGGTGCACGTGGGCCGGGTGTTCCAGAAGCTCGACGTGCACTCGCGCGTCGAGCTCACCGTGCTCGCCCACCGCATGGCGCCGGCCGCGCGCGCCCTCCGCTGAACGCCCCGCTCCGGTCCTGAACCGCGCACGGGAACGCGCCGTACGCAGTCCTACGTATGCGGGGTCGTACGGACGCGCTCGACCCCTCCCGCAGATAGCGTCGAGCCGCCGGGCGGCCGCCGCCGCGGCATCCCCAGTCAGTGAGGACTCGAATGCGCACACTCTCTTCACGTGCCCGCTTCCGCGCGGGCGCGATCGTCTCGGGCCTGGCGCTCATCGGCACCCTCGGGTTCGCCGGCGCCACGGCCGCGACCGCCGCCACGACCGCGTGCGAACCCGCGTGGTCGTCGACGGCGACGTACACGGGCGGCCAGCTCGCCTCGTACCAGAACGTCAACTACAAGGCCAAGTGGTGGACGCAGAACAACGTGCCGGGCACCGAGCAGTGGGGCCCGTGGGAGGCGCAGGGCGCGTGCGGCACGGTCGACCCGACGCCGACGCCGACGCCGACGCCGACGCCGACGCCCACCCCGACGCCCACCCCGACCCCGACGCCCACTCCGACCCCGACGCCCGACCCGGGCGGCACCCCGTGGACGACGAACCCCGACGAGAAGTGCCGCCCCGACGGCCTGTACCAGACGCCCGGCGTGAACGTGCCCTACTGCACGGTCTACGACGAGCAGGGTCGCGAGAAGCTCCCGAACGGGCTCGAGCACCGCGTGATCGGCTACTTCACCAACTGGCGCACGGGCCAGAACGGCCAGCCGCGGTACCTCGCGAGCGACATCCCGTGGAAGCAGGTCAGCCACATCAACTACGCCTTCGCCCACATCGACGGGCAGGGCAAGGTCTCGGTCGATCAGGATGTCGCGGGCAACGCCTCGACGAAGATGACGTGGCCCGGGGTCGCCGGCGCCGAGATGGACCCGTCGCTGCCGTACCAGGGGCATTTCAACCTGCTCACGAAGTACAAGCAGCAGAACCCGGGCGTGAAGGCGCTCGTCTCGGTCGGCGGCTGGGCCGAGACCGGCGGCCACTTCGACGCGAACGGCGACCGCGTCGCCGACGGCGGCTTCTACACGCTCACCGACTCGCAGGCGAAGATCGACGCATTCGCCGACTCGGCCGTGCAGTTCATCCGCACCTACGGGTTCGACGGCGTCGACATCGACTACGAGTACGCCAACTCGAACGGCAAGGCCGGCAGCCCCGACGACTTCTCGTTCTCGGAGCCGCGTCGCGCGAAGCTGTGGGCCGGCTACGAGGCGCTCATGAAGACGCTCCGCGAGAAGCTCGACCGCGCCGGCGCCGCCGACGGCGAGCACTACCTGCTCACGGTCGCAGCACCCGCCTCGGGCTGGCTGCTGCGGGGGGCCGAGATGTACCAGGTCACCCCGTACCTCGACTACGTCAACATCATGAGCTACGACCTGCACGGCTCGTGGAACGACTACGTCGGCGGCAACGGACCGCTCTTCGACGACGGCAAGGACCCCGAGCTCGCGGCGGGCGGCGTCTACGGTGCCTACAACGGCATCGGCTACCTCAACACCGACTGGGCGTACCACTACTTCCGCGGCGCGATGCAGCCGGGTCGCATCAACGTCGGCCTGCCGTTCTACACCCGCGGCTGGGACGGCGTGCAGGGTGGCACGAACGGCCTCTACGGCAAGGCACCGCTGCCCGACCAGACGAAGTGCCCGCCCGGAACGGGACCGTCGCTCGGCGGCACCTCGAAGTGCGGCAACGGCGCGGTCGGCATCAACAACCTGTGGCACGACCTCGACAAGTCGGGCGCCGAGGTCGGCGCCGGGGCGAACCCGATCTGGCACGTGCTCAACCTGCAACAGGGCGTCGTCGGCGACTACACGGCGAGCTACGGCGCGCCGACGACGATCACCGGGTCGTACACGCACCACTTCGACTCGGTCACGAAGACCGAGTGGTGGTGGAACGACACGACGAAGACCTTCCTCTCGGGCGACGCTGACCAGGCGATCACGGCGAAGGCCGACTACATCGCGCGCAACGGCGTCGGCGGCGCGATGATCTGGGAGCTCGCGGGCGACTACTCGTACAACGCCCAGAAGGGCCAGTACGAGATGGGCTCGACGCTCGTGTCGCTGCTGCACGACCGGCTCGCGGCGTCGCAGCCGTACGACGCCGCGAAGGCGAACGTCGCGATGCCCGCGAAGGCGATCGACCTGCAGGTGCGGTACTCCGACTTCGCGCTCGGCGACAACAACTACCCGATCAACCCCAAGGTGACGTTCACGAACCACTCGACGACCGCGATCCCCGCGGGCTCGACGATCACGTTCGACACCGCGACGAGCGACACGGGCGCGATGGGCGAGCAGAACGGGTGGGGCATCACGAAGGTCTCGAGCGACCACACCGGGTCGAACGTCGGCGGGCTGAAGGGCGACTTCCACACGTATTCGATCACGGTCCCGGCCGGTGGCATCCCAGCCGGCGGCAGCGTGTACACGAAGCTCAGCTGGCGACTGCCGATGGCCGAGCTCTCGAACCTGCGGGTGAAGATCGGCACCGAGACGTACGCGACGCTCTACGACCTGCCCCGCGGGGCGATGGTCGTGGCGCCGGGCGGCGGCTCGGGCGGCGGCACCGGCGGCGGCGCGTGCGACGCCGCGGCGTGGAGCTCGAGCTCGGTCTACACGGGCGGCCAGACCGTCTCGTACGGCGGCGCCGAGTACACCGCGAAGTGGTGGACGCAGGGCGAGACGCCGGGCACGGCCGCGGTCTGGGGCGACGCGCAGGCCTGCTGACCGGTGCGGATGCCGCGGGCGGGGGTTCCGGCGACCGGAATCCCCGCCCGTCGGCGTGCCCGCCTACGTAGTACTGCGTACCGAGCATCGACGCGCGGATCATGTGGATCGTGCGGACGCCGAGCCGGCGCACCCCTCCCTAGCGTGAGAGCGTCCAAGGGCGTGCACCGTGTGCGTCCGCCTCCCCACACGACGAAGGACATCATGGAGAATCAGCAACGCACGCGACGGGGCCTGCGCGCAGCGCTCGCCGCCGTCGCCACCGGCGCGATGGTCGCCGGGCTCGCCGCGTTCGGGGCCGCCGCCCCGGCTGTCGCGGCCGAACAGGCGCCGAGCGCGGTCAACGGCTACCGCAACGTCGGCTACTTCGCCCAGTGGGGCGTCTACGGCCGGGCGTTCCAGGTCAAGCAGCTCGAGACCTCGGGCGCAGCCGACGACCTCACTCACATCAATTACGCGTTCGGCAACATCCACTACCAGGACCTGACCTGCTTCATCGCGAACAAGGCGCAGGGCACCGGGCCGACGGGCTCCGACGGCGCGGGCGACGCGTGGGCCGACTTCGGCATGGGCTACACCGCCGCGAACTCGGTCGCGGGCGTCGCCGACACGTGGGACCAGAAGCTCGCGGGCTCCTTCAACCAGCTCAAGCAGTTGAAGGCGAAGCACCCGAACCTCAAGGTCATGCTCTCGATCGGCGGCTGGACCTGGTCGAAGAACTTCTCCAAGGCCGCGGCCACCGACGCGTCGCGCAAGAAGTTCGTGAAGAGCTGCGTCGACCTCTACCTGCGCGGCAACCTGCCCGTGATCGACGGACGCGGCGGCACCGGTGCTGCGGCGGGCGTCTTCGACGGCATCGACATCGACTGGGAATGGCCCGGCTCGCAGAACGGCGAGGTCGGCAACTACGTCGACGAGGTGAACGACAAGGCGAACTTCACGCTGCTCCTCAAGGAGTTCCGCACCCAGCTGGACGCGCTCAGCGCGGAGAACGGGCACCCGTACCAGCTCTCGGCGTTCCTGCCCGCGAACCCCGCCGACATCGCCTCGGGCGGGTGGAACAACCCCGAGAACTTCCGGTACCTCGACTACGGCAACGTGCAGGGCTACGACCTGCACGGTGCGTGGGACCCGGCCCTCACGGGCCACCAGGCGAACCTCTTCGACGACCCGGCCGACACGCGACCGGCGTCGAAGAAGTTCAGCGTCGACAAGGCCGTCAAGGAGTACCTGCGGACCGGCATCGACCCGAAGCAGCTCGGCATCGGCCTCGCCGCCTACGGTCGAGGCTGGCAGGGTGCCACCTCGGTGAACGCGTGGGGCCCGGCGACGGGCGCCGCCCCCGGCACGTGGGAGAAGGGCAACGAGGACTACGACAAGCTGAAGTCGCTCGGCACCGACCACTACGACGCCGCCATCGGCGCGGCCTGGCGCTACGACGGCAACCAGTGGTGGAGCTACGACAACGCCCAGTCGACGACGCGCAAGGCGCAGTACATCGCCGACCTCGGCCTCGGCGGCGGCATGTGGTGGGAGCTCGACGGCGACCGCCAGGGCGCGCTCATCGGCACCCTCGCCGACAAGCTGCGCGCGGCGAAGGCCGGCCCCGCCACCGATCCGGTCGGCACGACCGACCCGACCGACCCGACCGACCCGACGGACCCGACCGACCCGACGGACCCGACGGACCCGACGGACCCGACCGACCCGGGCGCCTGCGCGTCGCCCGCCTGGAGCTCGACCGCCGTCTACACGGGCGGGCAGAAGGTCTCGTTCGGCGGCAAGGAGTACTCGGCGAAGTGGTGGACGCAGGGCGAGCAGCCCGGCACCGCCGCGGTCTGGGCCGAGGTGGGCTCGTGCACGACCGATCCCACGGATCCCACCGACCCGACCGACCCGACGGATCCGACCGATCCCGGCACGTGCGCGGCCGCGGCGTGGAGTGCGTCGACCGCCTACACCGGCGGGCAGGTCGTGAGCTACCAGGGCAACGAGTACCGGGCCAAGTGGTGGACGCAGAACAACGTTCCCGGCGCCGAGCAGTGGGGCCCGTGGGAGCTCGTGAAGGCCTGCTGACCCCGGCATGAGACACGGATGCCTCGGAGCGAAGTCGCTCCGAGGCATCCGTTCTCGTCGTCAGCAGGCGGCGATCACCCGAAGCGGCCCGAGACGTAGTCCTCGGTCGCCTGCACCTGCGGGTTCGAGAAGATCGTCGTCGTGTCGGCGTACTCGATGAGCTTGCCCGGCTGGCCGGTGCCCGCGATGTTGAAGAACGCGGTCTTGTCGCTGACGCGCGACGCCTGCTGCATGTTGTGCGTCACGATCACGATCGTGTACTGCTGCTTGAGCTCCTCGATGAGGTCCTCGATCGCGAGGGTCGAGATCGGGTCGAGCGCCGAGCAGGGCTCGTCCATGAGGATCACCTCGGGCGAGACCGCGATGGCGCGCGCGATGCAGAGACGCTGCTGCTGGCCGCCCGAGAGGCCCGAGCCGGGCTTGTCGAGACGGTCCTTCACCTCGTTCCACAGGTTCGCGCCCCGCAGCGATCGCTCGACGAGCTCGTCGGCGTCCTGCTTCGCGATGCGCTTGTTGTTGAGGCGCACACCCGCGAGCACGTTCTCCTTGATCGACATCGTCGGGAACGGGTTCGGGCGCTGGAACACCATGCCGACCTGCCGGCGCACGAGCACCGGGTCGACGCCGGGGCCGTAGAGGTCGTTGCCGTCGACGAGCACCTTGCCCTCGACGCGCGCGCCGGGGATGACCTCGTGCATGCGGTTGAGGGTGCGGAGGAAGGTCGACTTGCCGCAGCCCGAGGGGCCGATGAACGCGGTCACCGTGCGGGGCTCGATCTCGAGCGTGATGCCCTCGACGGCGCGGAAGTTGCCGTAGTAGACGTTGAGGTCCTCGACCTCGATGCGCTTGGACACGAGTGGTGCTTCTCTCTGTACGGGGGTCGGTACGGGTCTGTGCGGTCGCCGGTGCGGGCTCCGGCGCTCAGCGGCGGCCGGTCTTGGGCGAGAATGCCTTCGCGATGATGCGGGCGATGACGTTCAGCAGGGCGACGATGAGGATGAGCGTGAGCGCGCCGGCCCAGGCGCGCTCGATGTACGCCTCGGGCGGGTTGCCCTGGTTCATGTACTGCGTGTAGACGAACACCGGCAACGTCATCATTCGGTCGGCGAACAGGTTGTAGTTCATGCTCGTCGTGAAGCCCGCGATGATGAGCAGCGGCGCGGTCTCGCCGATGACGCGGGCGACCGCGATCATGATGCCCGTGATGATGCCGGCGATCGAGGTGGGCAGCACGACCTTGAGGATCGTGAGCCACTTCGGCACGCCGAGTGCGTACGAGGCCTCGCGGAGGTCGTTCGGCACGAGCTTCAGCATTTCCTCGCTCGAGCGCACGACCACGGGGATCATGAGCACCGAGAGCGCGACGGCGCCGCCGAAGCCCATGCGCACGCCGGGGTCGTCGGTCACGAGCGCGAAGAGCGCGAAGGCGAACAGGCCGGCCACGATCGAGGGGATGCCGGTCATGACGTCGACGAAGAAGGTGATGCCGTGCTTGAGCTTGCCGCGGCCGTACTCGACGAGGTAGATCGCGGTGAGCAGGCCGACCGGCACCGAGATGAGCGCGGCCATGCCCGTGATGAGCAGCGTGCCCATGATCGCGTGCAGCGCACCGCCGCCCTCGCCGACGACGTTGCGCATCGACTGCGTGAAGAAGTCGATGTCGAACCGCGGCAGGCCGTTGACGATGGTCGTGAAGGCGACCGAGATGAGCGGCAGCAGTGCGATCGTGAACGCCGTCGCGACGAGCGCCGTCACGAACCGGTCGGCGGCCTTGCGCGAGCCTTCGACGAGTCGCGAGATCAGCCAGATCGAGGCCGTGTACAGCACGACGCCCCAGAACACGGCGCCCGCGATGTCGAACAGCTCGCCGCTCGAGATCGCGATGAGGCCGAAGATCGCGCTCGTGACGGCGAGTGCGCCGACGAGCACGTAGACGGAGGCGTACTTCGGGAGCTTGCCCGCGGTGAGCGAGTTGGAGATGCCGGTCTGCGTGACCGGCGCCTGCGGGGGAGTGGCGGTGAGACTCATCAGTTGGCTCCCGAGAATTCCTTGCGGCGGTCGACGATGTAGCGGGCGACCATGTTGACGGCGAGCGTGATCGTGAAGAGCATGAGGCCCGTCGCGATGAGGATGTTGACCCCGATGTCGTGCGCCTCGGGGAAGTTGAGCGCGATGTTCGCGGCGATCGTCGTCGGGTTCTGCGACTGCAGCACCGCGAAGCTGATGATCGCCGACGGCGAGAGCACCATCGCGACGACCATCGTCTCGCCGAGGGCACGGCCGAGGCCGAGCATCGAGGCGGAGATGATGCCCGCCCGGCCGAAGGGCAGCACGGCGAGCTTGATCATCTCCCAGCGGGTCGCGCCGAGCGCGAGCGCGGCCTCCTCGTGGAGCACGGGGGTCTGCAGGAAGATCTCGCGGCAGAGCGCGGTGACGATCGGCAGGATCATGACGGCGAGCACGATGGCGACGGTGAGGATCGTGCGTCCGGTGCCCGAGACGGGCGGTGCGAAGAGCGGGAACCAGCCGAACCACTCGGTGAGCGTCGTGTAGAACGGCTGCACGGCCGGGGCGAGCACCGTGATGCCCCAGAGGCCGAAGACGACCGAGGGCACGGCGGCGAGCAGGTCGATGATGTAGCCGAGCCCCTGGGCGAGCTTGCGCGGGGCGTAGTGCGAGATGAAGAGGGCGATGCCGAGCGAGAGCGGCACGGCCATGATGAGGGCGAGCGCCGCGGCCCAGATCGTGCCGAACACGAGCGGCCCGACGTACTGCCAGAAGTTCTCGGCGTCGCCCTTGAACTCGTCGGAGACCGCGGTGAACGCGGGCAGCGACTGCGCGACGAGGAAGATCGCGACGGCCGCGAGGGTGACCAGGATGAGCACGCCCGCCACGAGCGCGGCGGTCGAGAAGACGCGATCGCCGGGGCGCTGCTTGGCGGTGATGGTGGATGCCTCGGGGGCCGTCATGGGGCGGGGTCTTCCTGGTTCGTGCGAATGGGAATGGCGCGAGCCCGGCTCGCGCACCGGGCCCGCCCGGCCCGATCGGACACCCTGCGGGGCGATGATCAGGCCGGGCGGGCGTCGGACTACTTGACCGTCTCGAGCGCGGCCTGGACCTGCTCGCTCAGCTCGGTCGAGAGCGGCGCGGAACCGGCCTGCTCGGCGGAGAGGGACTGGCCCTCCTCGCTGGCGAGGTACGAGACGTAGCTCTTCACGAGCTCGCCCTGCGCGGCGTCGGCGTACTCCTGGCAGACGATCGCGTAGCTCACGAGCACGAGCGGGTAGTGCGTCGGGTCGGTCGTGGTGCGGTCGAGCGCGATCGCGAGGTCGTTCGCCTCGCGGCCCTCGACGAGCGGCGACTCGGCGACGACCGCGGCGGCCGCCTCGGGCGTGTAGCCGACGAACTCGTCGCCCACCTTGATCTTCGCGACGCCGAGGTCGCCGGCGCGCGACGCGTCGGCGTAGCCGATCGTGTTGACGCCGTTCGTGACGGCCTCGACGACGCCCGAGGTGCCCTGGGCGCCCTCACCGGTCTGGTACGGGAAGGTGTCGCTCGGCTCCTCGGCCCACACGTCGCCGGCCGTCTTGTTGAGGTAGTCGGCGAAGTTCTTCGTCGTGCCCGAGTCGTCCGAGCGGTGCACGGCGGTGATGTTCGCGTCGGGGAGGGCGGCGCCCTCGTTGAGCGCGGCGATCGCCGGGTCGTTCCACTTCGTGATGTCGCCCTTGAAGATCTTGGCGAGCGTGGCCGAGTCGAGGTTGAGCTCGTCGACGCCCTCGACGTTGAAGATGACCGCGATCGGCGAGATGTAGACCGGCAGGTCGATCGCCTTCGTGTCGGGGGCGCACGCGGCGAACTCGCCCGCGAGCTCCTCGTCCTTCAGGTACGAGTCGCTGCCGGCGAAGTCGACGCCGCCGGCGATGAAGGCCTCGCGGCCCGCACCCGAGCCCGAGGGGTCGTAGTTGATGGTGACGTCGGGGTTGGCGGTCTGGAACGCGGCGACCCACGCCTCCTGGGCCGAGCCCTGCGACGAGGCGCCGGCCGCGTCGATCGTGCCCGAGAGGCTCGAGGCGGTCTCTTCGGGGGTGGCGCTGCCACCGCCTTCGTTGGCTGCGCAGGAGCTGAGCGCGAGCGCCGCGGTGACGGCGACGACGGCGGGCACGCCGAAACGCTTGAAGTTCACGTGAAGTCCCTTCCGGGGTTCGATTGCAGGTCCGGGTCGGTGCCGACCCGCCTGCGACGCTAATCAGTGCGCCTTACGAGCTTCCGCCACGTCGGTGAACGGGAGGTGAACGGATTCGGGCGCGTGATTCCGCGGAAGTCAGGCGCGCGGCGCGTGCGTCTCGATCGAGATGATGCCGGATCCCTGGTTCGTGGCCGACAGGTGCACGACGCTGAACGCGCCGGGTTCGAGCTCGGCCGCATCGGTCGCGTAGGTGCCGAGCGGCGTGCCGGTCGCGAGCGCGAGCTCGCGCATGATGTCGGGCAGCAGGGGTCCGTGGCTGCAGATGACGGCGGACTTGCCCGCGCGAACGCGCTTGCCGACGACCCGGCGGACCTCGCCGTCGCCGGCCTCCCAGGCGTCCTGGCTGATGCCCGCGTCGCGCTTGATCTCGATGCCGGTGGCCGCGGCGAGCGGCGTCACGGTCGTGACGCACCGCACGGCCGGGCTCGACACGATGCGCCTCGGCCCCCACGCGGTGAGGGTGTCGACGAGCCCGGCGGCCTGGTCGACACCGCGCGCGCTCAGCGGCCGCGAGGCATCCGGCCCCTCGAACGCGCCGCGCCCGACGGCCTTGCCGTGTCGCAGCACGGTGATGCTGAACGTCTCGGTGACGCCCTGCTCGACGAGCGCCGTGAAGTTGTCGAGGATCTCGACGTCGGGCTCGTAGGTGAGGTAGCCGCGCGCGCGCTTGGGCGTGACCCACTCGAGCGCGGCGACCTCGGCGTTCGGCTTGAACGTCGAGCGCTGCACGGCCTTCTCGCTGACCTCGGCGGCCCAGTAGTGCACGATCTTCTCG
The DNA here is from genome assembly GCF_058349945.1 of Agromyces cucurbitae. Classification (NCBI taxonomy): domain Bacteria; kingdom Bacillati; phylum Actinomycetota; class Actinomycetes; order Micrococcales; family Microbacteriaceae; genus Agromyces; species Agromyces cucurbitae. The sequence goes on from NZ_JBYRES010000002.1 coordinate 897,915, forward strand.
CGCCCCGACGGCAGCGGGTACCGCGAGACGCCGAGCGGCACGCCGAGGTCGACGGCGAGGCCCGTCTCCTCTTCGATCTCGCGCACCGCGGTCTGCGGCAGCGACTCGCCCGGATCGACCTTGCCCTTCGGGATGGTGACGTCGCCGTACACGGTGCGGTGGATGACGAGCACGTGCAGCTTGCCGTCGAGGTGCCGCCAGCAGACGGCACCGGCGGCGTAGACGGCCGTCGTCACCGGCGGGACCCCGATCGGCTGCGCTGGCCGGAGCGCGTGCGCTGTGCGATCTCGAGCATGAGGCCATTCTGCAGGTCGGTGAGCGGGCGGCCCTCCTCATCGACGGATCGGCGTGTCCAGACGCCGTCGCCGTCGAGGTGCCACGAGCTCGTCGAGGGATCCATCGCCTGGTCGAAGACGTGCTCGATCTCGGCCAGGTGCGCCGGGTCGGTGAGCCGCACGAGCGCCTCGACGCGTCGGTCGAGGTTGCGGTGCATCATGTCGGCCGAGCCGATGTAGACCTGCGGGTCGCCGTCGTTCGCGAACGAGAAGATGCGCGAGTGCTCGAGGTAGCGCCCGAGGATCGAGCGCACCCGGATGTTCTCGCTGAGCCCGGGGATGCCGGGCCGCAGGCTGCAGATGCCGCGCACCCACACCTCGACCGGCACGCCCGCGTTCGAGGCGCGGTAGAGCGCGTCGATGATGGCCTCGTCGACCATCGAGTTCACCTTGATGCGGATGCCGCTGGGCCGTCCCGCCTCGGCATTGCGGATCTCGGTCGCGATGAGCTTCAGGAGTCCCTTGCGCAGGTGCAGCGGGGCGACGAGCAGGCGCTTGAACTTCTTCTCGATCGCGTAGCCGCTCAGCTCGTTGAAGAGGCGCGTCAGGTCTTTGCCGACCTGGTCGTCGGCCGTCAGCAGGCCGAGGTCCTCGTAGATGCGGCTCGTCTTCGGGTTGTAGTTGCCTGTGCCGATGTGGCTGTAGTGCCGCAGCACGCCCTTCTCCTGGCGGATCACGAGGGCGAGCTTGCAGTGGGTCTTGAGGCCCACGAGGCCGTAGACGACGTGCACGCCCGCCTTCTCGAGCTTGCGCGCCCACGTGATGTTCGCCTGCTCGTCGAAGCGCGCCTTGATCTCGACGAGCGCGAGCACCTGCTTGCCGGCCTCGGCGGCGTCGATGAGGGCCTCGACGATCGGGCTGTCGCCCGAGGTGCGGTAGAGCGTCTGCTTGATGGCGAGCACGTCGGGGTCGGCCGCGGCCTGTTCGAGGAAGGCCTGCACGCTCGTCGCGAACGACTCGTAGGGGTGGTGGAGCAGCACGTCCTGGCGGGAGACGGCCTTGAAGACGTCGGCGCGCAGGTTCGACTCGGTCGGCTGCAGCTGCACGGCCGTGGTCGGCACGTGGGTGGGGTAGTGCAGCTCGGGGCGGTCGAGCCGGGCGAGGTCGAACAGCCCGCCGAGGTCGAGCGGCGCGGGCAGCCGGTACACCTCCTGCTCGGTGACGTCGAGCTCGCGCACGAGGAGGCCGAGCGTCACCTCGTCCATGTCGTCGGTGACCTCGAGCCGGATGGGCGGGCCGAACCGGCGGCGCAGCAGCTCCTTCTCGAGCGCCTTGATGAGGTTCTCGGTCTCGTCCTCCTCGATCTCGACGTCTTCGTTGCGGGTGACGCGGAACACGTGGTGCTCCACGATCTCCATGCCGGGGAAGAGGTCGCCGAGGTGGTTGGCGATGAGGTCCTCGAGGGTGATGTACCGCGCGTCCTCGACCGACTCGTCGGGGTCGACCCGCACGAAGCGGGGCAGCATCTGCGGCACCTTCACGCGGGCGAACTCCTGCCGGCCGGTGCGGCTGTTGCGCACGCGCACCGAGAGGTTGAGCGACAGCCCGGAGATGTACGGGAACGGGTGCGCCGGGTCGACCGCGAGCGGCATGAGCACGGGGAAGATCTGCGAGGAGAAGTAGTCGTGCAGGTGGGCGCGCTCGTCGTCGCCGAGCTCCGTCCACGTCGCGATGCGGATGCCGGCGTCGGCGAGGGCGGGCTTCACGAGCTCCTGGTAGGCGGTCGCGTGCCGCTCCTGCAGCTCGTGCGCCATGCGCGAGATGTCGCTCAGCACGTCGACCGGGGCGCGGCCCACGTTCGTCGGCACCGCGAGCCCCGTCATGATGCGGCGCTTCAGTCCCGCGACGCGCACCATGAAGAACTCGTCGAGGTTCGACGCGAAGATCGCGAGGAAGTTCGCGCGCTCGAGCACGGGCACGGTCGGGTCCTCGGCGAGCTCGAGCACGCGCTGGTTGAACGCGAGCCAGCTGAGCTCGCGGTCGAGGTAGCGCTCGGCCGGCAGCTCGGGCGCGCCCTCGATGTCGAGCGGTTCGAAGTCGTCGTCGAAATCGCTCGCCGTGCGATCCGACATGCGGTCGTCCTCGAGGATGCTGTCGGGGCTCATCCACTCATCATGGCACGCAGGGGTTTCGCGGCGATGAGCACCGGGTCAACGCGCGGTGACGGGTGCGCCCTCGTCGAACTCCTCGTGCACGTTGAAGCGGTAGCCGACGTTGCGCACCGTGCCGATGAGGCTCTCGAGGTCGCCGAGCTTCGCGCGCAGCCGCCGCACGTGCACGTCGACGGTGCGGGTGCCGCCGAAGTAGTCGTAGCCCCACACCTCGCTGAGCAGCTGCTCGCGGGTGAACACGCGCGACGGGTGGGCTGCGAGGAACCGCAGCAGCTCGAACTCCTTGTAGGTGAGGTCGAGCGGCTTGCCGTGCACCTTCGCCGAGTAGCTCGCCTCGTCGATGACGACGCCCGAGGTCTGGATGCGCTCGGACGGCTGGTTCTGCTGCGCCCGCCCGATCGCGAGGCGGATGCGCGCGTCGACCTCGGCCGGGCCCGCCCCCTCGAGCACGACGTCGTCGACGCCCCAGTCGGGCGAGACGGCGGTGAGGCCGCCCTCGGTGACGACGAGCACGAGCGGCGCCGAGAGCCCCGTGGTCTTCAGAATCTGCGCGAGCGCCTTCGCCCCGGCGAGGTTGGAGCGGGCGTCGAGCAGCACGAGTTCGGCGTCGGGCGCGTTGACGAGGCGCTCGGGCGACGCGGGGATCACCCGCACGCGATGCGTCAGGAGTGCGAGCGCCGGGAGAACGTCGTCGGCCGCCGGCGTCAGAATGAGCAGCTGCGCCACGCCACACCCTCCAGTAGTAAGGTGCGGTCAATACTACGGGACGGCCGGGGCCGCCCCGCGAAGCGAACGGAGCGGAATGACCGACGAGACCGAGACCCGTGCCGGATGGCCGGGCATCGTGCTGATCTGGGCGGTCGCCGTCGTCGGTTGCGCGATCGTCGCCGGGCTCGCGTTCGGCGGGCTCGACGCCTGGTTCGAGGATGACTCGTGGCTCGGCGTCTACGGCGCGCTCGGCGTCGTGCTCGCCGTGGCCGTGCTCGGCACGCTCGTCGTGCAGCTCGCGACCAGGCGCCCCGCGGGCTTCGTGCGGCGGGTCTCCGCCTCGATCGCCGGCGCCGTGGTCGTGGTCGGCATCGCGGCCGCGATCGTCGCGCCCGTCGCCGCGGGCTAGACTCGAGGCATGTCTGAGCTGCTCGCCCTCGAACTCCTCTTCATCGGCCTGCTCGGCCTCGCGAGCCTCGCGATCGCGTGGATCAGCGGCGTCGTCGTCTACAAGCTCTTCAAGGGCCAGCGCTAGGCACCGGTGACGTCGTGGCGATGATCGAGCTGCCCGTCGACCTTCCCGCCGAGCTCGTGCCCCTCTCGTGGCTGCTCGGCGTGTGGGAGGGCTCGGGCGTCATCGACTACAAGGTCGGCGACGAGTCGGTCACCCATGAGTTCGGGCAGCGCGTGAGCTTCAGCCACGACGGCCTGCCGCACCTCAACTACACCTCGTACACGTGGCTCTTCCCCGCCGAAGAGGGCGGCGAGCCGACACCGCTCGCCACCGAGACGGGATACTGGCGGCTCGCGCGCGAGCAGGGCGACGGCGACCCGGGGCCCGCGATGCTGCCGGCCGTCGGCGAGCCGCGCTACGGCGACGCCGACGCGGTCGAGCAGCTGCGCAACGCCGACGGCGGGTTCGACCTCGAGGTCTCGATCGTGCACCCCGGCGGCGTCTCCGAGCTCTACCTCGGCCAGGTCAAGGGGCCGCGCATCGACCTCGCGACCGATGCCGTCATGCGTTCGGCGGGCGCGAAGGACTACGCCGCCGCCACCCGGCTCTACGGACTCGTCGAGGGCCACCTGCTCTGGGCCTGGGACATCGCCGCCCTCGGGCAGGACCTCCGCACCCACGCGTCGGCCCGCCTCGCGAAGGTCGACTGATGACCGGTTCGCCGTTCCTGGCGCTGCCCGGCGCGGTCGCGCTCGAGGCGTCGCCGGCCGTGGCCGGGCACTACGGCGAGCCCATGATCGAGCAGCGCCGCCTCGAGCGCGGCGAGGCGATCGTCGACCTCTCCGACCGCGGCATCGTGACGGTGGCCGGGCCCGACCGGCTCAGCTGGCTGCACTCGATGGCGAGCCAGTCGTTCACGGGGGTGCGCCCCGGCGAGGGCATCGAGGCGCTCCTGCTCGATGCGGCGGGGCACGTCGAGCACGCGGTCCACGCGATCGACGACGGCGAGACGGTCTTCCTCGTGGTCGAGGGCGACGAGGCGGCGGCCCTGGCCGCCTGGCTCGACCGCATGCGCTTCATGCTCCGCGTCGAGGTCGCCGACCGCAGCGCCGAGCTCGCCGTGATCGCCGCATTCTCGACCGAGGCGCTCGACGCCGCGGCATCCGCCTTCGCCCCCGCGGGGGTGGCGCTCGACTGGACCGACCCGTGGGCGGCACCCCGGCCGGGCGGCCACCAGTACGCCGCGGCGGCCGGCCATCCCGCCGCCGACTGGCACTGGATCGAGCGCATCGTCGCCCGCGGCGCGCTCGCCGACGCCGCCGCGGCGGTGCGCGCGCGCCGGGTCGCCGCAGCCGGTGCGCTCGCCGCAGAAGCGCTGCGCATCGCCGCGTGGCGTCCGCGGTTCGCGACCGAGGTCGACGAGAAGACGATCCCGCACGAGCTCGACTGGCTTCGCAGCGCCGTCGACCTCGGCAAGGGCTGCTACAAGGGCCAGGAGACGGTGGCGAAGGTGCTCAACCTCGGCCGCCCGCCGCGCCGGCTGGTGCTGCTGCACCTCGACGGCAGCGACACGGTGCTGCCCGCGCCCGGCGACGAGGTGGTCGGCGAGAAGGCGCGGCCCGAGCCGGCCGAGGGCGAGGAGCCCGAGCGCAAGGTCGTCGGCCGCATCACCTCGAGCGCGATGCACCACGAGCTCGGCCCGATCGCGCTCGCCGTCGTGAAGCGCGCCGTTCCGGCCGACCTGCCGCTCATCGTCGAGAGCCACGGCGTCGAAGTCGCGGCCGCGCAGGTCGAGATCGTGCCGGCCGCCGCAGGTGCCGCCGTCGAGGTGCCGCGCCTGCCGCGCCTCGGCGTGCGCAAGCCCTGACGCGTCGCCCACCGGGTGCGACGCACCTCCCGACCTGACCGACGCACGGCACCGAGCGCGCACGCATGACGGCGGCCCCGGCGCCGAAGCGCCGGGGCCGCCGTCCTGCGACTACCTGCAGTTCGCCTGGGCGTAGGCGGCTCGGGCCTTGGCTTCGTGCTCGCCGTCGGCGTGACGGAGCGTCACCGTGAGCGTTCCCTTCTTGAGTTTCGCGGCGCCCGTGTCGAACAGGTGGTAGACCGCCGAGCCCGCCGCCACGTCGGCGATCTCGTGGTCGCCCCACGGCGTCGAGATCACGAGGTCGGCCGGGGCGTTGCCCGTGTTCGCCGCGTACACCGCGACCTGTGCGGTGCCGGCGAGGCACTGGGTGGCGGCCGTCGCCGACACCTTCAGCTCGACCGGGATCGGCTCGTCGATCGTGAGCCGCGCCGTCTGGTCGTCCTCGGCATTGCCCGCGGTGTCGACCGAACGGTAGTCGACGGTGTGGTCGCCCGCGCCGGTCACGACGATCGGCTCCGCGTACGCGGTCCATTCGCCGCCGTCGACCCGGTACTCGGTGCCGGCCGTGCCCGAGGTGTCGTCGGTCGCGGTCAGCGTGACCCGCGCGTCGTCGCCCGCCGCTTCGACCGTGGCCGTCGTGACCGGGGCGATCGTGTCGACCGCGATGGTCGACGAACCGGCCTCCTCGACGTTGCCCGCGGCGTCGGTCGACCGGAAGGCCACCGTCGCCTCGCCCTCACCGGTCACCGCGACCGGCTCCGTGTAGGCCGTCCACTCGCCGTCGCCGATCGCGTACTCGGTGGTCGCGACCCCCGAGCCGTCGCCGTCGGTCGCCTCGAGCGAGAAGCTCGGTGCGGTCGTGTACCAGCCCTCCTCGCCGTCGGCCTCCGCGGGATCCCACGTGAGCGACGTCGTCGGGGCCGTCGTGTCCTCCTGCTCGGTCTCGAGCGTGAACGAGTCGAAGCCGACGACGACGGGCTCCCCCTGCTGCGGGCCGATGGCCATGAGGCCGAGCCCGCGCAGCGGCCGGTCGAAGGTGATGCCGGCGCCGATCGACGTCCAGTTGACCCCGCCGTCGCTCACCTCGGCCGTGTACAGGTCGCCCGCCTTGGTGACGCGGATGTACCAGTACCCGCTCTCGCTCGAGTCCGCGATGTTCAGGTTGCGGTTGCCGATGCCCAGGGCGTCGACCTCGCCCGCGAGCTCCGCGCGCAGGTCGAGCGCCGTGCCCGGGTTGTTGTAGGCGACGACATCGGCCTTGACGTAGTTGTCGTCGTCGGCCCACATCATCAGCCCGGCGAGCTGCCAGCGGTGCTTGAGCGGCGCCGTGAACCTCGTCGTCGCCACCCAGTCGCCCTCGGGCGCCTCGGTGAGGATGAAGTTGCGCGGCGAGATGGGGTTCGTGCCGTTGATGTCGCCCGGCTGCGTCTCGATCTTCAGGTGGCCGTCGGCGACCTCCACGTGGTTCGAGTCGTAGCGCACGGTCTCCGACCAGCGGCAGCCGTCGAGCGTCGCGCCGTCGAAGCCGTCGTTCGGCGTCACCGGCTCGCCGGCCTCGGGCTCCGGTGCGAACCGGAACCAGTCGGCCTTCGCGACGACCGGCGTGCTGCCGAGGTCGCCGGCCGCCATGATGCCGATGCGCGCGTTCGCCTTGAGCTGGAGGCTGCCCGAGAGCGGGGTCCACGTCGTGCCGTCGGCGGAGTACGCGCCCGTGAGGGCGGTGCCGTCGCTCGTGAGCTTGAGGTGGATCGTCGTCGGGAAGTCGGCCGGCAGCGTCGGGGCCGCTGCGGTCGTCCGCGAACCGCCCGTCTCGCTCTGGAACTCGATGAACCGGTTGCCGTTCTGGTGCCTGACGAAGGCGAGCTTGTTGTACTCGTCATCGCTCTGGTGCACCACGAGGCCGGCCCACTGCCAGTGCGAGGTGTGCGCGAGCGTGAGCTTCGTCGTCGCCTCCCACGCACCGGTCGGCAGCGGCTTGCCCGCGAAGCTCACGGGCCCCGTCGACGCCTCGTTGATGTCACCCGTCGTCACCGGCAGGTTGAGTGCGCCCGCCGACTGCGTGACCGGCACGGTGCCCTGGCGCAGTGCCCACGACGCCGCGACCACGGGGCCGTCGAACTCGTCGGAGAGCGGTGCCCCCTCGCACATGAGCGGCTCGAGCGGCAGCTCGGGCTCGGGGTCCTTCGGATCGGTGTCGATCGCGAAGTCCGCGAAGTCGACCGTTCCGGGACCGCTCGCGTGCGACACCATGAACATGCCGACGTCCTGCGTGCTCGCCGCGCCCGTCAGGGTGACGGCTCCGCCCACCTGCGTCCATGTCGTGCCGTTCTTCGAGAAGTACGCCGTGTACGAGGCATCCGACCGCTTGAGCTTCACCCAGACGGGGTAGCTCGTCGTGCCGCCCGCCACCGAGGTGTTGAGCTGGCCGTTGCCGTCGGGGTCCGCGAGGAACTCGACGCCGCCCGACGGCCGGATGCCGACCATCGCGTAGCCGGGGGAGGTGCCGGGCTGCGTCACGTCGTTGCGGACGATGACGCCCGCCTTGGCCGAGCCGTTGGTGTTCTGCTGGGCCTCGACCTTCACGACCGCCTCCCAGTCCTCGTCACCGCCGGCGGGCGCGTAGAGCGTCGAGTACTCGTCGATGCCCTGCCACGTGTCGTCGCCCGCTCCCGTGATCCGGAAGCGCCCGTCGCCGAGGCGTTCGAACACCCCGTCGGCGTTCGTGAACGGCACGAGGTCGCCGAAGAGCTCGCCGACCTGGGCGACGACGGTGCGCGAGGTGCGTGACTTGCCCGCCTCGTTCGTCGCGACGGCGGTGAGCTCGTAGAGCCCCTCCTCAGGAGCCGCGAGCGTCGCCGAGTACGGTGCGCTGTCGTCGGTGCCGATCGACTCGCCGTCGACGAAGAACTCGACCCCGGTGACGGCGCCGTCGGCGTTGTACGGGTCGGTCGCGTCGGCCTCGATCACGACGTCCTGCCCGGGCTCGAGCTCGGCGCCCGCGGTCGGGGCGGTGATCGCGACGTCGGGCGCCGACGTCGGCGAGGAGCCGCGGCCGATCGCCTCGAGGAAGTTGAGCTTCGTCTCGCCTCCGCGGAACACGAGGTAGAGGTCGAGCGAGTCGCCGGGCAGCGCGCTCACGTCGACGACCACGTCGGCGAACGTCGTCGACCCGGTCGCCGGCACCTCGGCGGTCGCGAGCAGCGCGCCGTCGACGGCGCCGTCGCGCAGCTCGATCGAACCGGCCGCGGTCGCCGAGACCCGGAGCGCGAGCCGGTCGACGCGGTGGAAGCTGACGGGGTCGTAGTGCACCCACTCGCCGTCGCCGGCCGCGATCACCTTGTCGGCCTCGCCGCCCTCCGTGTCGCGGCTCGGCGACACGGTGACGCCGGGCGCCGCGCTGTCGAAGAACTCCGCCTGCTTGAGCTTCGGGAACACGAGCGTCGTCGCCGAGCCCGTGAGCGGATTCTCGCCGCCCTCGCCGCCGTGGTCGGTGTAGCGCGCGTCGATCGCGAAGAAGATGTCCTCGTCGGGCGCGTGCCCGCCGAGGCTCGTCTCCGTCGTCCCCGTCAGGCCGCTGAGCGGAGTCAGCGGGTGGGCGTGGTCGTCGTGCCCGAGCGCCGGCTGGATGATGAGCTCCGACCCGTCGACGGTGCCGTCCTCGGGGTCGGTCACCTGCGCCGCCCACGACAGGTCGTCGCCGAAGTCGAAGAAGGCGCCGTTCGGGGGCAGCGAGATGCCGACGCTCGGCCGGGTGTTGCCGACGGTGATCGGCACGGTGGTCGTGCCGGTCTTGCCGTCGGGGTCGGTCACCGTGAGGCGCGCGTCGTAGACCCCGGCCTCCGCGTAGGCATGGGTCGCCGTCGCGGTCGTCGCGTCGGTCGTGCCGTCGCCGTCGAAGTCCCACGCGTACGCGAGCGCGGCGTCCTCGGGATCGGTCGAGGCCGAGCCGTCGAACGAGACCTCGAGCGGTGCCGGGCCCGAGTCGCGGTCGACCGAGATCTTCGCGATGGGCGAGCGGGAGCCCTGGATGTAGTCGATGCGGTGGAGCCCGGAGTTCGGGTTGTCGCGCCCGAAGCCGCCGCCCCAGTCGAGCACGTAGAGCGATCCGTCGGGGCCGAACTTCGAGTCGATCGGCGCGAGGAACTGCTCCTGCGGCAGGAAGGCGTTGACCTTCTCGACCTGCGAGCCGGCGCCGGCGGCCGGATCCTTGAGCTGGATCGAGTACATCTTGTTGCGCGCCCACTCGTAGAAGAAGGGCTTGCCGTCGTACGACGCCGGGAACTTCGTGTCGGACACGAGGTCGGGGTCGTACTCGTAGACCGGTCCGCCCATGGGGGCGAGTCCGCCGCCCTGGGGGATCATCTCGGGCACCGACGACCGCTTGTAGCCGTACCACATGTCGGCCGCGCGGGCCGCGGGCAGTTCGGTGAGGCCCGTGTTGCGCGGCGAGTCGTTGATCGGCGCGTCGCAGTCGAAGAAGTCGCCGACGGTCACCGGGCTCGTCGTGTAGTCGACGTCGCGGAAGGGCTCGTTGTCGCCCATGCAGAGCGGCCAGCCGTAGTTGCCGGGGCTCTTGATGAGGTTCCACTCGGCGATGCCGGCGGGGCCGCGCGTCGTCGGGGCGTCGGTGCCGTTGTCGGGCGAGTAGTCGGCGAGGCTGATCCACCCGGTGCGCTGGTCGACCGAGAAGCGGAACGGGTTGCGGAAGCCCATCGCGTAGATCTCGGGACGGGTCTTGTCGCCCGGGTCGTCGGCCTCGGGGAAGAGGTTGCCCTCGGGGATCGTGTAGCCGGGGCCGTCGGGCTTCGGCGTGATCCGGAGGAGCTTGCCGCGCAGGTCGTTCGTGTTGGCCGAGGTCGCGCGCGCATCGTGGAAGGTGCCGTCGCGGGTCGAGAGCGGCGCGTAGCCGCCCGACGGCTCGGAGTGCGGGTTCACGTCGTCGCCGACGCTGAGGTACAGGTTGCCGTCGGCGTCGAAGTCGAGCCCGCCGCCCGTGTGGCCGGGCTCGTCGGGCAGGCGCCGGGCGGGCACCTCGATGATGAGCTCCTCGGTGGCCGGGTCGATCACGCCGTTCTCCATGGTGAACCGCGAGACGCGGCTGAAGAAGCTCGACGGGTCGGCGTTGTCGGGCGCGTCGGGCGACCGGTAGACGTAGAGGCGCCCGTTGTCGGTGAAGTCGGGGTCGAGGGCGATGCCGAGCAGGCCGTCCTCGCCGCCCGAGTACACGTCGAGCTCGAGGGCGGTCGTGACGTTGTTCGTCGCCGGGTCCCACACGCGCACCTGGCCGCGCACGAGCTCGGTGTAGAACACCCGGCCGTCGTCGGCGATGTCCATCGCGAACGGCGCCGACGTGTTCTCGTCGAGCGCGACCTTCTCGAAGTTGTTCCAGACGGTGCCGCCGCAGTCGCCGGGCTCGATGCCCGCGGCGTACTTGACGCCGCCGACGATGTGGGCCATGAAGTCGGGCTCGAGGTAGTGCGAGCCGAAGTGCCCCATGGCGGTCGCCCAGGCGCGGCCGCCGTCGTAGGGCTTGCACCACGAGATCGGGTGGTCGTAGCCCATCGCGTTCGACCCGGCGTCGTAGGTCGACTCGTCCATCGACGCGAGCACGTGCGCCGTGCCGCGCACGTTGTTCGAGAAGTTGTACCACTCGTCCGACCGCTCCCAGCGCGCGCCGTCGAAGTGCTCCGTGGAGGGGTGCGTGTCGTCCTCGATGCGCACCGTGCCCGGCTGGCCGGGGTCGGTGCCGGTCGCCGCGTGCCCGGGCATGAGCGAGCCGACGAGCTGGTCCCACCAGGGGTAGTTGCCGCGCATGTCGGTCGCGTTGTGGATCGCGACGATGCCGCCGCCGGCCTCCTGGTAGCGCTCGAGCGCCGCCTTCTGGTCGGCGTTCCACGGGTCGCCGGAGGCCTGGAACATGATGAGCGCATCGAAGCCCGCGAGGTCGGTGTCGTTGAAGATCGTCGAGTCCTCCGTGTGCGTCACCTCCATGCCCTCGGCCTCGAGCGCGGCCGTGATGAGCGGCGTGCCCTTGTCGATCGCGTCGGTGTGCCGGAACTGCGTCGTCTTGGTGAAGATCAGCACATGGGCGCCGTCGTGGGCCTGTGCGGGGGCGGCGGTGGCCGTGATCACGCCGGCGGCGAGGATCGCGGTGACCGCTCCGGCGAGGAGCCGGGCGAGGACGTGGTGCAACTTCGACAGCATGAGACCTCCGTTGGTTTCGAATGCTGGACACGCGAACCATCACGAATCGAGTGCGAGCCCGGTCCTGAACCTAGGGAGACTTTTGCCGTTCGTCAAGCAAAAGATGGAGGATCGTCGTCTCCTTACGAAAATCGACCGCATTCGTAATGTGCGATGGCACGCAGAACTCGCCATTCGGAAGGGCCCCTGAAAAGGCCCCTGAACGGGGGGTTTCATCACCCGGATCAGCGCGGCGCGACGGCGGCCCACGGCACGGTGAGCTCGCCCAGCCGGCTGCGGCGGGGGCCGCCGATGACGGGCCAGCCCTCGTGGCGCAGGGTCGCCACCATGGCGATCCATCGCTGCGAGGGTCCGTAGACCGCGAGCGGCGCGTGCACGCGCCAGGCGGCGTCGAGCGTCGCGAGCAGCTCGTGGATCCGCTCGCCGGGCACGTTGCGGTGGATGAGCGCCTTCGGCAGCCGCTCGGCCACGATCGACGGCGTCTCGAGGCCCGAGCGGCGCAGGCTGATCGTGAACGTGCGCGGACCCTCGGCCCCCAGGCCGACCCAGCTCGCGACCCGGCCGAGCTCGTCGCACGTGCCCTCGACGAGGAGGCCGCCGGGTGCCAGCCGCGACCGCATGAGCCGCCATGCGCCGTCGACGTCGGACTCGCCGTACTGCCGCAGGACGTTGAACGCGCGGATCACGGCCGGCCGGCGGTCGCCGGGCGTCGGCACCTCGAAGCCGCCGACCGCGAAGTCGACGTCGAGGCCGGGGGCGAAGTGGGTGTCGCCGGCCCGCACCCGCGCGAGCTGCTCGCGCGCCACCCGCACCCGCTCGGGCTCGATCTCGAGGCCGAGCACGTGCACGTCGGGCCGCACGTGCGCGAGTCGCGAGGCGAGTTCGAGCGCCGTCACGCCGCTCGCACCGTAGCCGAGATCGACGACGAACGGATCGGGCGCGCGCACGAGGGCGGGGTGCGCGGCGATCCAGCGATCGACGCGGCGGAGCCGGTTCGTGTTCGTCGTGCCGCGGGTCACCGTGCCGACGCGCTGCCCGGGACGCAGGCGCCGTGGGTGGGGCGAGGCGTCGGGCATGCCTCCAGTCTCGCAGGCGACGCCCGCGCGCTCGACGAGGCGGACCTCCGCGCGGCGCCGGCCGCGGCATCCCCGGTCATCGCCCGTCACGAGACGGGGGCGCGGATGCCCCGCCGGTAGGCTGTTCGCATGCCTCACACCCTCGTGCTGCTCCGCCACGGCAACAGCGAATGGAACCAGAAGAACCTGTTCACCGGTTGGGTCGACGTGCGACTCTCCGAGCTCGGCCGCACCGAGGCCGCGCGCGCCGGCGAGCTGCTGCGCGAGTCGGGCCTGCTGCCCGACGTGCTGCACACCTCGGTGCTGACCCGGGCGATCCAGACCGCGAACATCGCGCTCGACGTCGCCGACCGCGCGTGGATCGACGTGCGCCGCACGTGGCGTCTCAACGAGCGCCACTACGGCGCGCTGCAGGGGCTCGACAAGGCCGAGACGCTCGAGAAGTACGGCCCCGAGCAGTTCCAGCTCTGGCGCCGATCGTTCGACGTGCCGCCGCCCGTGCTCGGCGACGACTCCGAGTGGTCGCAGGTCGGCGACCCGCGCTACGCGTCGCTCAGCGACGACGAGCTGCCGCGCACCGAGTGCCTGAAAGACGTGATCGCCCGCATGCTGCCGTACTGGGAGGAGGGCATCGTGCCCGACCTCGCCGCCGGCAGGACGGTGCTCGTCACCGCCCACGGCAACTCGCTGCGTGCGCTCGTGAAGCACCTCGACGGCATCAGCGACGACGACATCGCCGAGCTCAACATCCCGACCGGCATCCCGCTGGTCTACGAGCTCGACGACGACTTCCGCCCGGCGAAGCCGGCCGAGTACCTCGACCCCGAGGCAGCGGCGGCGGGTGCGGCCGCGGTCGCCGCGCAGGGCAAGAAGTAGGCGCGAGCCGCGTCGAGACGAACGAGGGGGATGCCGCACCGGCATCCCCCTCGTTTCATGTCTGCTTCGCGCCTCAGAGCGCGGACTTCTCCGGGTCCCAGTCGCCGGTCGCGAGGTACTGCACCTTCTTCGCGATCGACACGGCGTGGTCGGCGAAGCGCTCGTGGTACCGGCTCGCGAGCGTCGCGTCGACCGTGTCGACGGTCTCGCCCTTCCACTTCTCGCCGAGCACCTTGTCGAACACCGAGAGGTGCAGCGCGTCGACCTTGTCGTCCTCGTTGCGGATCTCCTCGGCGAGGTGCACGTCCTCCGTGCGCAGCAGCTCGACGAGCTTGCGCGCGATCTCGACGTCGAGCCGGCCCATCTCGGCGAAGGTCGGGCGCAGCGACTTCGGCACGACCTTGTCGGGGAACCGGTAGCGGGCGAGCTGCGAGATGTGGGTCGACATGTCGCCCATGCGCTCGAGCGACGCGCTCACGCGAAGGGCGCTCACGACGATGCGCAGGTCGCGGGCGACGGGCTGCTGGCGGGCCAGGATCGTGATCGCGAGCTCGTCGAGCTCGACGGCCGCCTGGTCGATCTTGTCGTCGTCGGCGATCACCTCCTCGGCCAGGCTGACGTCGGACTCGTTGAACGCCCGGGTCGCCTTGTCGATCGAAACGGCGACGAGGTCGGCGATCTCGACGAGTCGCTCCTGCACCTCGGCCAGCTCCTGCTGGAACACCTCACGCATGTTCGGGATACCTCTGTCTCTCATCGGCCGCGCGCACAGCACGAACGGGCCGGGTCGATTCCGGCTCCGCGTCATCTTCCCCGGCGCAGGTGAACAACAGGTGCCGGGTCCGTGAACACTCCCCAACGTACCGCCAGCCGCCGGGGGAGCGGGCGGAAACGGCGCGTGCGGCGTCGTTAGTCTGGTGCCATGGATTCCACCTGGGCAGTGCTCACGGCGCTCGCCTTCGGCCTCTTCCTCGGGGCCGCCTTCATGATCGTGCTGCACATGGCCGAGCGCCGCGGGTCGAGTGCCGCGAAGGTCGTCGCGCCGACGATCCCCGACGGCGTCGACCAGGTGCTCGAGGTGCTGGAATCCGCGGGCGTCGTGCTCGATCCGTCGAACAACGTGCTGCGCGCCTCGCCCGGCGCGCTCGCGATGGGGCTCGTGCGCCACCAGGCGCTCGTGCATCCCGAGCTCCTCGAGCTCGTCGCGGCGGTGCGACGGTCGGGCGAGCCCGTGGCCGAGGAACTCGCGGTCGCGCGTTCGCCCCAGGGCGACGCCACGATGCGCCTCCGGGTGCGGGTCGCCCGCCTCGGCACGCGGTTCGTGCTGCTCCTCGCCGAGGACCGCACCGAGTCGTATCGCCTCGACGAGGTGCGCCGCGACTTCGTCGCGAACATCAGCCACGAGCTCAAGACGCCCATCGCCTCCGTGAGCCTGCTCGCCGAGGCGCTCGACCAGGCGGCCGACGAGCCCGACCAGGTGCGCCGCTTCGCGGGCCGGCTCTCGATCGAGGCGACCCGGCTCGCCCACATCACGAGCGAGGTCATCGAGCTCTCCCGGCTGCAGGCGAAGGACGCCCTCCGCCCCGACGTGCTCGTCGACGTCGACGAGGTCGTCGCGGCGGCCGTCGACCAGAACCGCGTCGTCGCGGGCGGCAAGCAGGTCGAGGTCGCGGTGAAGGCGGCCACGGGCGCGAAGGTCTACGGCGACCGGGCGCTCATGGTCGTGGCCGTGCACAACCTCGTGGCGAACGCGATCGCCTACTCGAACGAGGGCGGGCGGGTCGGCGTCGGCACCAAGATCGTCGACGGCTCGGTCGAGATCGCGGTCACCGACCAGGGCATCGGCATCGACGCCGACGAGCTCGATCGCGTGTTCGAGCGGTTCTACCGGGTCGACCAGGCCCGCTCGCGCAACACGGGCGGCTCGGGCCTCGGGCTCAGCATCGTCAAGCACACGGTGCAGAACCACGGCGGCGACGTGCGCGTGTGGTCGCAGCCCGGCCGCGGGTCGACCTTCATGATCACGCTGCCGATCGCCGACGAGGCGCCGGCCGCCGCCGCGGCGCGCGAGGAGCCGACGGCGAAGCCGGCCACGAAGTCGTCGAAGTCGTCGAAGGGCGGCAAGCCCTCGAAGGCGCCGAAGACGTCCCCGGCGTCCGAGTCGTCGAAGATCCCGAAGGCGGATGCCGCTGGCACGAGCCGACGCGCTGCGAAGGTCGCAGCATCCGACCGAGGAGAACCCCAGTGACCCGCATCCTGCTCGTCGAGGACGAGATCGCCCTCTCCGACCCGCTGAGCTTCCTGCTCGAGCGCGAGGGCTACGAGGTCGAGGTGGCGGCCGACGGCCCCACGGCGATCGCCGCGTTCGACCGCGGGGGAGCCGACCTCGTCCTGCTCGACCTCATGCTGCCGGGGCTCCCGGGCACCGAGGTCTGCCGGGAGCTCCGCAACCGCTCGTCGGTGCCGATCATCATGCTCACCGCGAAGGACTCCGAGATCGACATCGTCGTGGGCCTCGAGCTCGGCGCCGACGACTACGTGACGAAGCCGTACAAGACGCGAGAGCTCCTCGCCCGCATCCGGGCCGTGCTGCGCCGGCGCACCGAGATCGAGGACTTCGACGAGTCGGTGCTCGAGGGCGGCCGGGTGCGCATGGACGTCGACCGGCACACGGTCGAGGTCGACGGCGTGCAGGTGCCCATGCCGCTCAAGGAGTTCGAGCTGCTCGAGCTGCTCATGCGCAACCCCGGCCGCGTGCTCACCCGCGGCCAGCTCATCGACCGGGTGTGGGGCTCCGACTACTTCGGCGACACCAAGACGCTCGACGTGCACATCAAGCGCATCCGCTCGAAGATCGAGACGCAGCCCTCCGAGCCCGTGCAGCTCGTCACGGTGCGCGGCCTCGGCTACCGGTTCGAGGCCTGAGACCCCGGCCTTCCGCGCCCGGTCCCGCAACCGCCCCCGTTCGGGGGACTCGTGTGCCACGATCGAGGCATGACTCCGAACCCGATCCCGGCCACCCCCGCGGCACCGGCGAGCGCCGACGGCGTGCCGGCCCGTCACAACGTGCTCGGCTATCTCGGCGCGGGGCTGGGGGTGCTCGCGCTCATCGGCGTGGCCACCCCGAGCATCCTCCTCGAGTTCCTCGGCGGAGCGCTGCTCATCGTCGCGCTCGTGCTGTCGATCGTCGCGATCTTCCGCCCGGGGCCGAAATGGCCGGCGTTCGTCGGCATCGGCATCTGCTTCGCCGCCGCGGTCACCGCGACGGTGATGTTCGTGATCGGCTTCCTGGGCGCCGTCTCCGGCTGAGGCGCTGCGCGCTCGCCGCGGGAACGCAGAAGGGCGGATGCCGCAGCATCCGCCCTTCGGAACGTTCGTGTGAAGGCGGGTCAGCCCTCGGTCGGTGCCTCGGTCGCGTCGTCACCGCTCTGGAACTCGACCGAGCCTTCGGAGGCCTCGACCTCGGACGGCAGGAGGCCCGCGTACTCGGGCAGTCGGCCGTCGAGCACGGGGACCTGCTTCTCGATGCCCTCGGCGGTGCCGTACTGGAAGTAGATGGGCAGGAGCGCGCCCGGCTTGGTGTCGATGCCGCGCAGCACGAGGGGCTGCACGACGTCGAGCTCGTCTTCGTCGGCCACGCCGAAGGCGACGGTCGCGCCGGCGTCGACCGGGATCGTCTCGGTCTCGCCGTCGGCGACCTGGACGCCGAGGTCGACGTCTTCGTCGCCGTCGTTCACGATGGTGAGCACGAGCGTGCCGTCGACGCCGTCGTCGCTCACGACGAGCACGTTGCGCAGGTGGAGGTCGCCGACGTTCACGCCGACGCCGTCGCTCGCGTCGTACGGCTCGGTCGTCGCCTGATAGGTCAGCATCGAGCAGCCGCTCGCGCCGAGCGCGATGCCGAGGGCCAGAGCAGCTGATGCCGCGAGACGCGCCTTCACAGAACCTCCAAAGTGCGAGCGTGTGCGCACGCTCGCCCGGTGGCGCGCGTGATCGACTCCGAGCATATCGCACGGCCGACCCCGGCCCGCGAAGGGGAGGCGAACCTTAGCACGATCGCGAATGTGATATCCTGAAAGTTGCCGAAAGGACTACTATTCATGCTTTTTGAGGTTGGCGAAACCGTCGTTTACCCCCACCACGGAGCCGCAACGATCACCGAGGTGAAGAAACGGATCATCAAGGGTGAAGAGAAGCTCTACCTCAAGCTGAACGTCACGCAGGGCGACCTCGTCATCGAGGTGCCGGCCGAGAACGTCGACCTCGTCGGCGTGCGCGACGTCATCGGCAAAGAGGGGCTCGACAAGGTCTTCGAGGTGCTGCGCGCACCGTTCACCGAGGAGCCGACCAACTGGTCGCGCCGCTACAAGGCGAACCTCGAGAAGCTCGCGTCGGGCGATGTCATCAAGGTCTCCGAGGTCGTCCGCGACCTGTGGCGCCGCGACCAGGACCGCGGGCTCTCCGCCGGTGAGAAGCGCATGCTCGCCAAGGCCCGCCAGATCCTGATCTCCGAGCTCGCGCTCGCCGAGAAGACCGACGAGGAGGCGGCTTCGACCGTCCTCGACGAGGTCCTCGCGTCCTGACCCGAGCCGACGCGCGCGGCTACGCTCGTGACATGAGCTCTCCGCGCACCGCCGTCATCGTCGTCGCCGCCGGAAGCGGCGCCCGACTCGGCCACGTCGAGCCGAAGGCGTTCGTGCCGCTGGGCGGCGGCACCGTGCTCTCCACCGCGATCGCCGGTGTCCTCGCCATGCGCGAGGCGCCGGCGATCGTCGTCGTGGTGCCCGAGGCGCGCGTCGACCTCGTGCGCGACGAGCTCGCGCCGGCCGTCGCCGCGGCGGGCGCGGAGCTCGAGGTCGTCGCCGGCGGCGCGACCCGTCAGGAGTCCGTGGCCCGGGGCCTCGCGCTCGTCGGGCCGGCCGTCGACACCGTCCTCGTGCACGACGCGGCGCGGCCGCTCACGCCCGGGCTCGTCTTCGACGAGGTCGAGGCCGCCGTGCGAACCCGGGGCCACGGCATCGTGCCCGCCCTCGAGGTGGTCGACACCATCAAGCGGGTCGCCGGAGGGGCGGTGGTCGAGACCGTCGACCGGTCCGAGCTGCGTGCCGTGCAGACGCCGCAGGGCTTCCCGCGCGGGGCGCTCGAGCACGCGTACCGCATGGCGCGCGCCGAGTACACCGACGACGCCGCGCTCGTCGCGGCGGCGGGGCTCGACGTCGACACCGTGCCCGGCGACGTGCGCGCGTTCAAGATCACCGTTCCGGCCGACCTGCACAGGGCCGAACGGCTGCTCGCGGAGTCGGCCGCGTCCCGTCGGGCGGCGCCGGCGCCCGCACGACCGGTGCTCCCGCGCATCGGCACGGGCACCGACGTGCACGCCTTCGCCGACGACGACACCCCGCTCTGGCTCGCCGGACTCGAGTGGCCGGGGGAGCGCGGGCTGTCCGGGCACTCCGACGGCGACGCCGCGGCGCACGCGATCTGCGACGCACTGCTCGCCGCCGCCGGTCTCGGCGACGTCGGCAAGGTCTTCGGCACCGCCGACGAGCGCTTCGCGCGTGCGCACGGCGAGGTCTTCCTCGCCGAGACGCGACGCCTGGTCGAGGCATCCGGATTCGTCATCGGCAACGTCACCGTGCAGGTCGTGGGCAACCGGCCGAAGCTCGCGCCGCGCCGAGGCGAGGCGGAGGCGCTGCTCGGAGGCGTGCTCGGCGCGCCCGTGAGCGTCGCCGCCACGACGAGCGATGCGCTCGGCTTCACGGGACGCGGCGAGGGCGTCGCGGCCATCGCGACCGCCCTCATCCTCCCCGCGTGAACACGTCTCGCCGGGCACGGCGCCGGTAGGCTTGGCGGGTGACCGTGCGACTCTACGACTCGAAGGCCCAGGCGCTGCGCGACTTCGTGCCCCTCCGCGAGGGGCGCGTCGGCATGTACGTCTGCGGTCCGACCGTGCAGTCGAGCCCGCACATCGGGCACCTCCGCAGCGCGCTCGTGTACGACATCATGCGCCGCTGGTTCTCGTACCGCGGCAACGACGTGACCTTCGTGCGCAACGTGACCGACATCGACGACAAGATCCTCGACGCCGCGCACCGCGAGGCGCAGGGCGCGGGCGAGGAGTGGTGGGCCCTCGCCTACCGCATCGAACTCGAGTTCACGTCGGGGTACGCGCAGCTCGGCATCCTGCCGCCGACGTACGAACCGCGGGCGACCGCGAGCGTGCAGCAGATGCAGGAGCTCATCGCACGCCTCATCGAGCGCGGACACGCGTACCCCGCGGCCGACGGCTCGGGCGACGTCTACTTCGACACCTCGAGCTGGCCCGCCTACGGCGAGCTCACGAGGCAGTCGCGCGACAAGATGGAGGCGGCGGCCGACGCCGACCCCCGCGGCAAGCGCGACCCCCGCGACTTCGCCCTGTGGAAGGGGCGCAAGGCCGACGAGCCCGAGTCGGCGGGCTGGCGCTCGCCCTGGGGCGAAGGGCGCCCCGGATGGCACATCGAGTGCTCCGCGATGGCGGCGCGCTACCTCGGGGACGAGTTCGACGTGCACGGGGGCGGGCTCGACCTGCGCTTCCCCCACCACGAGAACGAGCTCGCGCAGTCGACCGCCGCCGGGCAGCCCTTCGCGCGCTACTGGGTGCACAACGGGCTCGTGAACATCGGCGGGCAGAAGATGTCGAAGTCGCTCGGCAACTCCGTCTACGCTGCCGAGCTGCTGGGCCTCGCGTCGCCGCTCGCCGTGCGGTACCTCCTCGGGCAGGCGCACTACCGCTCGACGCTCGACTACTCCCCGGGCTCGCTCACCGAGGCCGAGGCTGCGGTCGACCGCATCCGCACGTTCCTGCAGCGCGTCGAGCGACGCCTCGCGGGCACCCGGTTCGCCGGGGTCGGCGCCCCCGAGGTGCCGGCGGCCTTCGCCGAGGCGATGGACGACGACCTCGGGGTGCCGCAGGCCCTCGCGGTGCTCCACGAGACCGTGCGCGCGGGCAACCAGGCGCTCGACGACGAAGAGCTGCACGACGCCGCGACGGCCCACGGCCAGGTCGGCGCCATGGTCGGGGTGCTCGGCATCGACCCCCGTGACCCGCACTGGGCCACGGCCGACGCCGGCCCCGCGGCATCCGCACTCGGCTCGCTCGTCGAGCGCCTGCTCGACGACCGTCGCGCGGCGCGCGAGGCGAAGGACTGGGCGACCGCCGACCGCATCCGCACCGAGCTCGCCGAGGCGGGCATCACCATCGAAGACAGTCAGACCGGCACGCATTGGAGCTTGGGATCATGAAGGGCAGCAGCGGCAAGTCGCGCGCCGGAGCCGTGCGCAAGGGCGGCCACGGCAAGCAGGCCGGAACCGGCGGGCACGGGCGCAAGGCGCTCGAGGGCAAGGGGCCGACGCCGAAGGCGGAGGACCGCGCCTGGCACCCCGCCGGCAAGCGCAAGGCGGCGCAGGAGCGCTACGCCGCGGCCGGCGGCAAGGGCAAGCCCGGCGGCCGTGTCGCGGGGCAGAAGGCCGGCGCACCGCGCGGAGCGTCGGGCGCCTCGCGCCGCGCCAAGTCGGGCGACGAGTCCGAGATCGTGACGGGCCGCAACTCGGTCGTCGAGGCGCTGCGCACCCGCATTCCGGCGTCGACCCTCTACATCGCCGCGCGCATCGAGATGGACGACCGCGTGAAAGAGGCCGTCAAGATCGCGACGAACCGCGGCATCCCGATCCTCGAGGTCATGAAACCCGAGCTCGACCGGCTCGCCGGCGAGGGCGGCGTGCACCAGGGACTCGCGCTCAAGGTGCCGCCGTACGAGTACGCGCACCCGATCGAACTGCTCGACGAGGTGATCGCCCGCGACGAGACGCCGCTGCTCGTGGCCCTCGACGGCATCACCGACCCCCGCAACCTCGGCGCCATCCTGCGCTCGACCGGGGCGTTCGGCGGCCAGGGCGTCATCGTGCCGCAGCGCCGTTCGGTCGGGGTCAACTCGGCCGCGTGGAAGACGTCGGCGGGCGCCGCCGCCCGCGTGCCCGTCGCGATGGCGGCCAACCTCACGCAGACGCTCAAGAGCCTCAAGGAGCGCGGTGTGTTCGTGCTCGGCCTCGACGGCGACGGCGACGTGTCGCTGCCCGGCCTCAGCTGGGCCGACCGGCCGATCGTCATCGTCGTCGGCAGCGAGGGCAAGGGCCTCTCGCGGCTCGTCGCCGAGACGTGCGACGCGATCGTGTCGATCCCGATCAGCGCGGTGACCGAGTCGCTGAACGCGGGCATCGCCGCGTCGGTCACGCTCTACGAGATCGCGAAGCTGCGCGCCGCCGCCGAGTAGCCGTGGCGGCGACCGGCAGGCGGCGACCGGTGACCGGCAGCCTCAGACCTTGAGCCGCCAGTCGTCCTCGTCGTCGGGGTCGATCGCGCTGATCGCCGCGGTCTCGGTCGGCACGACCTCCATCGCCGCGGTCACGGCGCCGGTGGGCGGCCCGATGACCGTCGCCTCGTCGCGCCGGTGGCGCAGCACCTCGTTGACGTACGACGACACCGCCTCGGCGAGCGGGATGTCGTGCCCGGCGCGCTGCGCCATGAACCAGCGGTGCTCGAGTAGCTGGTGGAACACCTCGGCGGGCTCGAGCTTGCGACGCAGCTCGATCGGGATGGCCCGCACGACCGGCTCGAACACCCGCATGAGCCACTCGTGCGCGACCATCTCTTCATCGAGGTCGGCCTTGCCGTACGCCGCGCGGTAGGAGTCGAGGTCGTTGAGCAGGCGGCGGGCCTGGTTCTCGCCCGCATCGAGGCCGGTCAGTCGCAGCAGGCGCCGCTGGTGGTGCCCCGCGTCGACGACCTTCGGCTGGATGCGGACCGTCGTGCCCGAGGCATCCGTCTTGATCGCGAGCTCCTCGACGTCGAAGCCCAACTCGTTCAGCCGGTTGACGCGCTCGGTGATGCGCCAGCGCTCGGCGCCGGGGAACGATTCGGAGCCCGTGAGCTCGCCCCAGAGCTTGCGGTACGCGTCGACGATGCCGTTCGAGATGCGCACCGGGTCGAGCTCGTCGGCGACCTTGCCGCCCGCCTCGAGGTCGAGGAGCTCGCCCGCGATGTTGACGCGCGCGATCTCGAGGTCGTTCTCGCGCTGGCCGTTCGAGAGCCCGCCCTCGTAGAGCTTGCCCGTCTCGGCGTCGACGAGGTACGCCGCGAACGCGCCCGCGTCGCGGCGGAAGAGCGTGTTCGACAGCGACACGTCGCCCCAGAAGAATCCGACGATGTGCAGGCGCACGAGCAGCACCGCGAGCGCGTCGACGAGGCGGGTCGCGGTGTCGGGGCGCAGCGTCTGCGAGAACAGCGCCCGGTAGGGGAGCGAGAAGCGCAGGTGCCGGGTGACGAGCACGGGCTTGAGCTCCTCGCCCTCGTCGTCGGTGCGGTTCGTGATGACCGCGACGGGCTCGACGCAGGGGATCTCGAGTCGCTGCAGGGTGCGCAGCATCTCGTACTCGCCGCGCGCCATCTCGGCGGTGGTCTCCTTGATCGCGACGACGTGCCCGCCGAGGTGCGCGAAGCGCACGAGATGCCGCGAGATGCCCTTCGGCAGCGCGGCGATCGCGTCGGACGGCCACGATTCGAGGGGCAGGTCCCACGGCAGGTCGAGGAGCGCGGGGTCGGCCATCGCCGAGGTGATCGAGAGTGAGCCGCTCATACGTCGATCCTTCCAGTCTTCGGGCGGCGGATGCCGCGCCCGGGCTCGCCCGGGGGCGCCGGAGGCCGCCCGCCGGAGACGACGATGCCGGCCGGGCCCAGGGCCCGACCGGCATCGATCGTCATGGTCGCGTCAGCTGACGACGGCCTTGTTGCCGAGGCGGTCGCCCGACTCGGCGTCGAAGAGGTGCACGTGGTTCGGCGTCGCGGTGAGGTACACCTTGTCGCCGGCGTTCGGGTGCGAGCGGCCGTCGACGCGGGCGACGATGTCGGTGCGCTTGCCCTCGACCGTCGAGTGGCCGTAGAGGTAGCCGTCGGCGCCGAGCTCCTCGACGAGGTCGACGTCGACCTCGAGGCCCTCGCCAGGGGTCGACGAGACGACGATGTCCTCGGGGCGGACGCCGATCGTGGCGATCGTGTTCGTGGTCTCGGCGAGGATGTCGCGGTCGACGGGCACGACGGCCGAGCCGAACTTGACGCCCGACTCGGCGAGGTCGGCGTGGAAGAGGTTCATGGCGGGCGAGCCGATGAAGCCGGCGACGAAGACGTTGTTCGGCTTCTCGTACAGGTCGCGCGGGGTGCCGACCTGCTGCAGCACGCCGTCCTTCAGCACCGCGATGCGGTCGCCCATCGTGAGCGCCTCGGTCTGGTCGTGCGTGACGTAGACCGTCGTGACCCCGAGGCGGCGCTGGAGCGAAGCGATCTGGGTACGGGTCTGCACGCGGAGCTTGGCGTCGAGGTTCGACAGCGGCTCGTCCATGAGGAAGACCTGCGGCTGGCGCACGATCGCGCGACCCATGGCGACGCGCTGGCGCTGGCCGCCCGAGAGGGCCTTCGGCTTGCGGCTGAGGTACGGCTCGAGGTCGAGCAGCTTCGCGGCCTCGAGCACGCGCGCGGCGCGCTCCTCCTTGCCGACGCCGGCGATCTTGAGCGCGAAGCCCATGTTCTCGGCGACGGTCATGTGCGGGTAGAGCGCGTAGTTCTGGAAGACCATCGCGATGTCGCGGTCTTTCGGGGGCACGTCGGTGACGTTGCGCTCACCGATGAAGATGTTGCCGTCGTTGACCTCTTCGAGGCCCGCGAGCATGCGGAGCGACGTGGACTTGCCGCAGCCCGACGGGCCGACGAGCACGAGGAACTCGCCGTCGGCGATCTCGAGGTCGAGCTGGTCGACCGCGGGGCGGGTGCCGCCCGGGTAAAGGCGGGTGGCCTTGTCGAACGTGACTGACGCCATGTTGATTTCTCTCCTTCACCGGCAGGTACGTGCCGGACGATCCGTTGTGATGGAAGCGCGTCGACGGTGACGCCTCCTCAGTATCGCATGCGGCGCGGGCGCTTCGGACCACGGGCGGTGCCGCGCGAGTGCTGCCGCGAACGCCGCCGGCCGCGCGTCCGAGCATCCAGTGGCTGTTCGGGTGATTCCCAGATGCCGTTCCTACTATCGTGTTCACGTGCGCCCCCCTGTTTCGGCGCGCCCACACAGCGACCGGAGTGACCATCGATGAGCAACGGCGGATCCAACCAGCCACGCCCCACCCGTAACCAGCAGCGGGAGGCCGCCCGCCAGAAGGCGCGCGAGCTTCGCGAGGCGCAGAAGAAGCGCGACCGCCGCAACAAGGTGCTCATCCAGGGCGGCATCATCGTGGCGGTCATCGCGATCGCGGCCCTCGTCGGCACGCTCATCTTCAACAGCGTGAAGCCCGCTGGCCCCGGCCCCGCCAACATGGCGAGCGACGGCATCGTGCTGACGGGCGCCGACGGCGCGATCACGCCGGTCGAGACCCCGGCGCTCGCCGCGGGCGCCACGCCGACGCCGACCGAGCAGGACGACAGCGGCACCGTCGCGAACATCGTCGTCTACGTCGACTACCTGTGCCCGTTCTGCGGCCAGTTCGAGACGACCAACGGCGACGCCATCAAGACCATGGTCGAGCAGGGCGCCGCGACGCTCGAGACGCACCCGCTCGCCATCCTCACCAACCGCTCGAACGGCACCCAGTACTCGCTGCGCGCCGCCAACGCGGCCGCGTGCGTCGCCGACACGTCGCCCGAGGCGTTCCTCGACTTCAACGCGCTCCTCTTCGCGAACCAGCCCGAGGAGAACAGCGACGGCCTCACGAACGACGAGATCAAGGGCTTCGTGAAGGAGTCGGGCGCCTCCTCGGTCTCGACGATCGAGAAGTGCATCGACGAGACGCAGTTCAAGTCGTGGGTGCAGGAGGCGACGACGCGCGCCCTCACGCAGCCGGTGCCGAACTCCGAGCTCGAGTCGATCAAGGGCACGCCGACCGTGCTCGTCAACGGCAAGCAGTACGTCGGCTCGCTCACCGACCCGGCCGAGTTCCAGTCGTTCGTGCTGCAGGCGACCGGCGAGGCGTTCAGCGAGTCCAACTCGTCGCCGTCGCCGACTCCCAGCCCCACGCCCGCGAGCTGATCGGTCGCGATCCGCACGAAGGCCCGGCGCACGTCGCCGGGCCTTCGTCGTCTCCGGGCGCCGAGTAGGATGGTCGAGGCCCGGCTCCGCCCGTGCCACGCCGGCTTGGCGCAATTGGTAGCGCACCGTACTTGTAATACGGGGGTTGCGGGTTCAAGTCCCGCAGTCGGCTCTTGACCGAGCACCCTGCCGACGTGCACCAGCCGCACCAGCACGCCGAGCGCACGCGCATGCCGCGCTGGATCGCGGTCGTGCTGGCGATCGTGTTCGGCGCCTGCACCGCGTTGCAGTCGCGGGTCAACGGAGCGCTCGCGGCCGACCTCGGCGATCCGTTCGCGGCGGCCGCGATCTCGTTCGGGTCAGGACTCGTGATCCTCGCCGTGGCCCTCGGCGTGTGGCGTCCGGGGCGTCTCGGGCTCGCTCGGGTGACGGACGCGCTCCGTACGCGCCGGCTCGCCTGGTGGATGGTGCTCGGCGGGTTGAGCGGGGCGTGGTTCGTGACGACCCAGGGGCTGTCGGCGGGCCTGCTCGGCGTCGCGATGTTCACCGTGGCGATCGTCGCCGGGCAGACGATCGGCGGCATCGTGTTCGATCTCGCGGGGCTCGGCCCGGGCGGGCGCCGGCCGTTGTCGCCGACGCGGGTGCTCGGTGCGCTGCTCGCACTGGCCGCGATCGGCTGGGCCGTGTCGGCGCAGCTCGCCCACGACGTGCCGCCGCTGCTCATGCTGCTGCCGTTCGCCGCCGGGCTCGCCGTCGCGTGGCAGCAGGCCGTCAACGGCCGGGTCAAGGCCGAGGCGTCGAGTGCGCTCACCGCGGCGTTCGTGAACTTCGCCGTCGGCACGGTCGCCCTCGTCGTCGTCGCGGTGGCGCACGGCGCGGCGGGCGGCTGGCCCGAGCGCCTGCCCTCCGAGCCCTGGCTCTACGCGGGCGGCGCGATCGGGTGCGTCTTCATCGCCGGCCAGGCGCTCGTCGTGCGCGTGGTCGGGGTGCTCCTGCTCGCGCTCTGCGGCGTCGCCGGGCAGCTCGCCGGCGCGCTGGCGCTCGACCTCCTCCTGCCGACCGGCCGCGCCGTCGACGCCGCGACGATCGGCGGCACGCTGCTCGCGCTCGCCGCCGTCGCGGTCGCCTCGATCCGATGGTCGCGACACCGGCACCGCGGCGACGAGCCGGTGCGGTCGGGCGAGGTCAGTCGAGCGAGCTGAACTGCGGCGGCTTGGCCGGCCCGCGCGGCGCACGGTCGCCGATGCGGCCGCCGACGTAGAGCCAGCCGAGCAACTGCTCGTTGGGCGCGAGCCCGTGCATCTCGGCGACGGCGGGATGCCGCGTGTGCGGTCCGGTGCGCCACATGACGCCCCACCCCGCCTCGTCCAGGAGCAGGCTCAGCATGTGGGCGACGCCTGCCGCCGCCGCATCCTGCTCCCACTCGGCCGCCTTCGGGTGCCACGTGCGCCTGATGACGAGGGCGATGAGCAACGGCGCCCGGAGCGGCTTGGCCGCGAGCTTCTGCGCGGCCTCGCCCTCGAGGCCCGACGCCTCGACGAGGGCGTCGCCGAGACGGCGCCGCGCGTCGCCGCGCAGGGCGATCGTGCGCCAGGGTCGCAGCCCCGCGTGGTCGGCGACCCGTTCGGCCGCTTCGAGCAATCCGAGCAGCTCGGCGTCGTCGGGTGCGGCATCCGTGACCTTCGGTGCCGAGCGGCGCGCGAGCGCCGCCCGGCGAGCCGGGCCGTTCGTCACTGCTCGGGCGTGAAGTCGAGCGCGAGCGAGTTCATGCAGTAGCGGTCGCCGGTGGGCGTGCCGAACCCGTCGGGGAAGACGTGCCCGAGGTGCGAGCCGCAGGCCGCGCAGCGCACCTCGGTGCGCACCATGCCGAGGCTGCGATCCTCGATGAGCTCGACCGCCTCGGGGCGGACCGACTCGTAGAAGCTCGGCCAGCCGCAGCCGGAGTCGAACTTCGTGCCGCTCTTGAACAGCTCGGCGCCGCACGCGCCGCACGTGTAGACGCCGGCGCGCTCCTCGTCGAGCAGCTCGCCCGACCACGGGCGCTCGGTGGCCGCCTGGCGGAGCACCTGGTAGCGCTCGGGGTCGAGCTCGGCGCGCCACTCCTCATCGCTCTTCTGCACCGGGTGGGTCATGGGCGCTCCTCTCGTTCGCGGGCCGATTCCATCGTCGCAGTTCCTGGCCGGATGCGACGACATGAGGTGCAACGCCGCAGGGTCGTGCCCTGTTCCGGGCCGTGCCGACCGGTTCCGCGGGGACACACGCGCCCATGCGGCGGCCTCTCGGGGAGCGTTGCCTAGGATGTGCTGCAGGCGGGCCGACCGGCTCGCGCGAGGGAGGACCGCATGAGCGCCGAGCGCGTGCCGCACCGCCCCGACGACGCCGCGCTCGACGATCGCCAGCTGCGGGTACTCGCCTTCGAGGCGCGCGCCTGGCAGCAGCCCGCCCGCAAGGCCGAGGCGATCCGCGACGAGTTCGGCATCTCGGCCGCCCGCTACTATCGGATCCTCGGCGAGCTCATCGACTCGCCCGCCGCCCTCCGGCACGATCCGATGCTCGTCAAACGATTGCAGCGACTGCGGTCGGCACGCCGGGCAGCGCGGTCGCAACGTTCGCTCTCACTCGGCCGACCGCTCGACTGAGCCCGGCCCCGAACCCGATCTGGACCCCATGGCGCAGAAGTTCCCCCGCGACCGCTTCGACTCGATCCCGCACGGCATCGACCGCGTCGGCGCGCACCGCGCGCCCGCACGCCGCGGCGCGAAGTGGATCAAGTTCGGCTGGGCCGCCCTCGCCACGGTCGTGCTCGCCGGCATCGGCATCGCCGGCGTGATGATCTTCAACGACCGGCTGAACGTCTCCGGGGAGCCACAGGCGACCCCGTCGGCCTCCCCGGCCCAGACGGCGGAGCCGACCATCGCCCCGATCCCGGTCACGGTGCTGAACGGCACGGCGACCGAGGGGCTCGCCGCGACGGCGAGCGCCGCGCTGACGGCCGGCGGCGCGACCGTGGGCGCCACCGCCAACGCGAGCGAGAACGACCTCACCGAGACGGTCGTCTACTACGCGACCCCCGACCTCGAGGGGGCTGCGCGCGGCGTCGCCGGGCTGCTGCCCGAAGCCGACGTCCGGCTGTCCGAGAGCTTCGCCGAGACGGGCACGCCGCTCGTCGTCGTGCTCGGCTCCGACTACGCCGAGGCCACGGCCGGCTGATCTCCGTCGAATCGTTGCCATTCTGCGACCATTCGTTGCGAAACCCCCCTTGTGCCCGGGATGCCGCCTCTGTGAGTATCGGGAATTGGTCGCTCGCGCGCGTGCTGCGCCGGCGCCCTTCGGGGGCGTCGTCCGGTGCTCCGACTGAGCCGGCCCGGTACAGGCGACAGGCACGTGCTGATCGACACACTGCAGTTATGGGAGCAACACATGGCGAACGGAACCGTCAAGTGGTTCAACGCTGAAAAGGGATACGGCTTCATCACCGTCGATGACGGCGGCCAGGACGTCTTCGTCCACTACTCCGCCATCGACATGGCCGGGTACAAGGTGCTCGAAGAGGGCCAGCAGGTCGTCTTCGAGGTCGGCACCGGGGCGAAGGGGCCGCAGGCCGAGGCGGTGCGTCCGGCCTGAGCTTCATCCGAGCGTCCCGAACGCGCCGCCCGAGGGGCGGCGCGTTCGGTGTCTCGGGGCGATCCAACCGGCCGATGGCGGCGCGGTGGATCGCGCGGCGTGTCTCGGCGGCTCCGGGGTCGATCGGGCCGTCGTCGTGGCTACGATGACGGCATGGTGAACGGGGTCCGCCCTGGCGCACGACGCGCAGCCGCCGCGGTCGCGCTCGCCGTCGCTGCGCTCGTCATGACCGCCTGCCAGAGCTCGCCGCCCGAACCGACCGAGGTGCCCACCCCGACGGCCGAACCGCGACCGGTCGGCACCTCCGAGCCCGTCGCGATCGCGTTCTCGCCGCTGCGGGGCACGCAGACCGACCCGGCGTCGCCGGCGCACCCCTCGCTCGCCGTCAAGATCGACGACCACGAGGAGGCCCGGCCGCAGATCGCCCTCAACCGCACCGACCTCGTCTACGAGGAGCTCGTCGAGGGCGGCCTCACCAGGTACGTCGCGGTCTGGCACTCGGACGTGCCCGACACCGTCGGCCCGGTGCGGTCGATCCGGCCGATGGACCCCGACATCGTGACGCCGCTCGGCGGCATCATCGCGTACTCGGGAGGACAGGACCAGTTCGTCGCGATGATGATGGCGACCGGGCTCAAGAACATCGTCTTCGACTACGACGAGACCGGCCTCTTCTTCCGCGCCGACGCGCGACCGGGTCCGCACGACGTGATCCTGCGTTCGAAGGAGGCCGTCGCACGCAATGCGAAGCTCGCGCCGCCGCCCGTGCAGTTCGCCTACGGCACGGCCGACCCGCTCGCCGACCCCGACCTGAAGGCGACGCCCACCGAGCGGATCGCGATCGTCTTCTCCGACGCCCGCAATCCGTCATGGGACTGGGACGCCGGCACCACGAGCTGGCTGCGCTCGCAGGAGGGGCAGGCCGACACCCAGGAGGGCGGCGAGCGGGTGCGTGCGACGAACGTCGTCACGATGCGCGTCGACATCGACTGGCGGTACGGCGAAGTGCCGAAGACGGTGATGGTCGGTTCGGGCGAGGTCCAGGTGTCGAGCGCGGGCCGAACCGCGCACGGCACCTGGAAGAAGGACTCGCAGTCGTCGCCGATCGTCCTGACGGCCGACGACGGCTCGCCGCTGCGGCTCGCACCGGGCAACAGCTGGATCGAGCTCGTACCGAAGTCGGGCTCGGTGGAGTTCACCTCCTGAATCGCGCCGGGCCGGCGGCATCCGGGATGCAGGGACCCCCGGTCGACGGGAGGGCTCGTGTTCGCCGCGAGCGTGCGGGAGCGGGCTCCCGCTCGCTTGCACTCCCAGCACGAGAGTGCCAGAATCGTCTTAGCACTCACTCGTTTTGAGTGCTAAACCACGAATCTTTGAAGACGTCCGAGAAGGGACGAGAGACACACATGGCAAAGATCATTGCTTTCGACGAAGAGGCCCGCCGCGGCCTCGAGCGTGGCCTCAACACGCTCGCCGACGCGGTCAAGGTGACCCTCGGCCCGCGCGGCCGCAACGTCGTGCTCGAGAAGAAGTGGGGCGCCCCCACGATCACGAACGACGGCGTGTCGATCGCCAAGGAGATCGAGCTCGACGACCCGTACGAGAAGATCGGCGCCGAGCTCGTCAAGGAGGTCGCGAAGAAGACCGACGACGTCGCCGGTGACGGCACCACGACCTCGGTCGTGCTCGCCCAGGCGCTCGTGCGCGAGGGCCTCCGCAACGTCGCCGCGGGCGCCGACCCCATCTCGCTCAAGCGCGGCATCGAGAAGGCCGTCCAGGCCGTCGAGGCCGAGCTGCTCTCGAGCGCGAAGGAGGTCGAGACCAAGGAGGAGATCGCCGCCACGGCTTCGATCTCGGCCGCCGACGAGCAGATCGGTGCGCTCATCGCCGAGGCGATCGACAAGGTCGGCAAGGAGGGCGTCGTCACCGTCGAGGAGTCGAACACCTTCGGCACCGAGCTCGAGCTGACCGAGGGCATGCGCTTCGACAAGGGCTACCTGTCGGCGTACTTCGTCACCGACCCCGAGCGCCAGGAGGCGGTCTTCGAGGACCCGTACATCCTGATCGTCAACAGCAAGGTCTCGAACATCAAGGACCTGCTGCCCATCGTCGACAAGGTGATCCAGACCGGCAAGCAGCTGCTCATCATCGCCGAGGACGTCGACGGCGAGGCGCTCGCGACCCTGATCGTGAACAAGATCCGCGGCATCTTCAAGTCGGTCGCCGTCAAGGCCCCGGGCTTCGGCGACCGCCGCAAGGCGCAGCTCCAGGACATCGCCATCCTCACGGGCGGCCAGGTCATCTCGGAGGAGGTCGGCCTCAAGCTCGAGAACGTCACCCTCGACCTGCTCGGCCAGGCCCGCAAGGTCATCATCACCAAGGACGAGACGACCATCGTCGAGGGTGCCGGTGACGAGGAGGCCATCGCCGGTCGCGTCGCGCAGATCCGCAAGGAGATCGACAACACCGACAGCGACTACGACCGCGAGAAGCTCCAGGAGCGCCTCGCCAAGCTCGCCGGCGGCGTCGCCGTCATCAAGGCGGGCGCGGCCACCGAGGTCGAGCTCAAGGAGCGCAAGCACCGCATCGAGGACGCCGTCCGCAACGCGAAGGCCGCCGTCGAGGAGGGCATCGTCGCCGGTGGTGGCGTCGCCCTCATCCAGGCCGGCAAGACCGCCTTCGAGAAGCTCGAGCTCACGGGCGACGAGGCGACCGGTGCGAACATCGTCCGCGTCGCGATCGACGCGCCGCTCAAGCAGATCGCGCTCAACGCGGGCCTCGAGCCGGGCGTCGTCGTCGACAAGGTGCGCAACCTCCCGACCGGCCAGGGCCTCAACGCCGCGACCGGCGAGTACGTCGACATGCTCGAGGCGGGCATCAACGACCCGGTGAAGGTGACCCGTTCGGCGCTGCTCAACGCGGCCTCGATCGCCGGCCTCTTCCTCACCACCGAGGCGGTCGTCGCCGACAAGCCCGAGAAGAACCCGGCTCCGGTCGGCGACCCGACGGGCGGCATGGACTTCTAAGCAGGTCCGCTCAGCACGACACGCGAAGGGCGTCTCCCGAACGGGAGGCGCCCTTCGCCGTGTCGGAGGCGCCGCGTCAGCGCAGGAACAGGCGCGCGTTGGCCTGTTCGGCATCGGTGTACTGGGTCGCCGCGAGGCCGAGCGCGTGGTTGAGTCCGACGAGGCTCTGCTCGACCTGCAGCTGGGTGGCGCGCCAGTCGGCGACGGCGCCCTGGAACGCCGACGAGGCCTGGCCCGACCACGACGACTGCAGCCCGGTGAGCTGCGACATGAGCGCCGCGACGTCGGACTGGATGCGGCCGATCGTGCCCTGCACGGTCTGGGTCGCGGCGGAGACCTGGTCGGCATCGACCTGATAGCTCGTCATGGGACATCCCTTTCATTCGGTGGTGTCCCACAAGCTAGGCGCGCTCGGCGGGCCGAGCGCTCGTCGCGGCGGCCGTCGTGCACCGATGGTGCGGATGGCCGCCTGTCGAGGACGAGTCGCAGGCGTGCCGAGCGCCTCAGGCCTCGGTGATCGACTGCGGCGCGGCGGCGGAGCCGGCGAGCGGCAGCATGACTCTGAACGTCGCGCCGCCGCCCGGGGTCTCCACCACGTCGACGGAGCCGTTGTGCGCGGCGACGATCGAGGAGACGATCGCGAGCCCGAGGCCCGACCCGCCGGTCTCGCGCGTGCGCGAGGTGTCGGCGCGCCAGAAGCGCTGGAAGATCTTCTCGCGGATCTGCGGCGGGATGCCCTCGCCGTGGTCGATGACCTCGACCATCGCACGCTCCGCAGGTGCGTCGATGCTCACCCTGATCTCGATCGGCGAGCCGTCGGCGGTGAACCGCATCGCGTTGCCCATGAGGTTCGTGATGACCTGGCGGATCTTGTTCTCCTCCGCCAGCACGACGGCGCGCTGCACGGGCGCCGGGTCGCCCGTGCCGATCGGCACCGGCATGGTCGGCGCGGGGCCCGTCGCCTCGGCCGCGGCGCCGGGGCCCGCCGCGTCGAGCTGCCGCCGTCGCTGCGCCTCGCGGCCCGCGGAGCGAGCCGAGGTGCGGCGGGGCGCCGGCGACAGCCGCCGGCCGCGGAGCCGGGCGAGCGTCGCGCCCGCGAACGCGATCGCACCGGTCGAGCGCATGGGCGCGGACTCGAGGTCGACCGCGAGCTCGACCGGCTCGGAGGCATCCGTGGCGGTGCCCGCCTCGGGCGCGATGACCGTGACGGTGCGGTCGGGGTGGGCGGCCATCGTGTCGAGCGCCGCGTCGCGGGCGAGGGGAACGAGGTCGACCTCGGCGAGCTCGAGCGGCTTCGCCTCGTCGAGGCGGGCGAGCGCGAGGAGGTCTTCGACGAGGCCGCCCATGCGGATGGCCTCCTTCTCGATGCGCTCCATCGCCTGCCCGACCTCCTCGGGCGATTGCAGCGCGCCCATCCGGTAGAGCTCGGCGTAGCCGCGCACCGAGACGAGCGGCGTGCGCAGCTCGTGCGAGGCGTCGCCGACGAAGCGGCGCATCTGGTCGATGGTGCGGGCGCGGTCGCGGAAGGCGCGGTCGATGCGATTGAGCATCGTGTTGAGCGAGCGGTTGAGCCGGCCGACCTCGGTGTTCGGGGTCGCGCCGCCGAGCCGCTGGCTGAAGTCGCCGTCGGCGATGGCCGCGGCGGTGCGCTCGACCTCGCGCAGCGGGGCGAACGTGCTCGTCACGAGCATGCGGGTGAGCAGGGCCCCGACGAGCACGACACCGAGCCCGAAGCCGAAGAAGATCGTGAGGTAGACCGCGAGCAGGCGCTCGGTGTCCTTCGACGAGATCGCGATCACGATCGGCACGAGCGTGCCGTGCGAGTCGGCGGTCATGAGCGTCGTGACCGCGCGGAAGGTCGGCTCGCCGTTCGCGTCGTTGAGCGCGAAGGTCTCGTAGCCCCCGGTGTTCTTCGCCGTGACGATCGCCTGCGTGAGCGTGTTCGGGATCTGCGGCCAGTCGGCCTCGGCGCGGTCCTCCCAGTTGCTGCGAAGGTACTGCCCGCTCGAGGTGTAGATCGCCACGAACACGTCGTCGCTCGAGCTGAAGTCGAGCTGGTTGAGGTTCGTCTGCGCGCGCGGCTTGTCGTTGTCGATCTGGAAGTACTTGTCCAGGCTCTCGCCCGACGCGATCGACTGGAGCTTCGCCTCCATCTGGTCCTCGACGTACGAGCGCAGCATCGCCGCCGTGCCGATGCCCGAGACGAGGAGTCCGAGCGTCAGCATGAGCACCGTCACGCCGGTGATCTTGGTGCGCAGCGAGATGCGGTTCCACCGCTCGAACATCGTCTGATTCATGGCGGGCCGAGTCTAGGCGGCGGAACCTGAGTCAGGGCTTGGAGGAGGACTTGAGCATGTACCCGAATCCCCGCTTGGTCTGGATGAGGGGCTCGGTCGAGTGCTGGTCGAGCTTGCGGCGCAGGTACGAGATGTAGCTCTCGACGATGCCGGCGTCGCCGTTGAAGTCGTACTCCCACACGTGGTCGAGGATCTGGGCCTTCGACAGCACCCGGTTCGGGTTCAGCATGAGATAGCGGAGCAGCTTGAACTCGGTGGGGGAGAGCTCGACGGGCACGTCGCCGACCAGCACCTCGTGGGTGTCCTGGTCCATCGTGAGCTCGCCCGTGCGGATGACCGCGTCCTCCTCGGCGTGCATGGTGCGACGCAGGATCGCCTTGATGCGCGCGACGATCTCGTCGAGCGAGAACGGCTTCGTCACGTAGTCGTCGCCGCCGACGGTGAGGCCCGTGATCTTGTCCTCGGTGTCGTCCTTCGCGGTGAGGAAGAGGATCGGCGCGGTGTAGCCGGCCGATCGCAGTCGCTTGGTCACGCCGAAGCCGTTCATGTCGGGCAGCATGACGTCGAGGATGATGAGGTCGGGCTCCTCCTCGAGCACGGCCGAGATGGTCTGCGCGCCGTTGCCCACGGCGCGCACCGCGAAGCCCGCGAACCGCAGGCTCGTGGTGAGGAGGTCGCGGATGTTGGGCTCGTCGTCGACGATGAGAATGCGAGGTCCGTCGCTCATGGCTCGATTCTCTTGACGTTTGCTGAAACTTGCCTGTGAGTCGTGTGGGCGGCGCTTCAGAGCGGCGGGTCGACGATGCGGATGCAGCAGGCCCCTGCGCCCGGATCGAGGCGCACACGGCCGGGGTCGGCGCCCGTCGAGCCCGCCATGCCGCAGACGAGTGCGTGGTTGAGCTCGCACACGACGCCGGGGTGCTCGCGCGCCAGGCGGTGGAAGGGGCAGGTGCCGAGCACGACCCCGCCGCCGCCGTCGTCGTCGCGCGGCTCGAATCCGGCGTCGCCCAGGGCGTCGGCGAGATCGGGGGATGCCTCGGCGAGCCGTCGCCCGGCGCGCTCGGCGGCTTCGCGGAGCGCGTCGCGGACGGGCACCCCGTCGTCGACGGCGCGACCGATCGCCTCGGCCATGACGCCGCCGCCGAGCTCGTAGAGCCGGGCGGGGATGCTGACGGCGACCTCGTCGTCGGCGCGGCGATACAGCTTCGCGGGCCGACCCGCACCCGGCCCGGTGCGGCCCGTGAGCCGGCGCGACTCGGTGGCGAGCAGCCCGGCCTCGACGAGTCGGTCGAGGTGGAAGGCGGCGGTCGAGCGCGCGAGGTCGAGCGTTTCGGCGACGCGGTCGCGGCCGACGGCCTCGCGGCCCTCCGACACGACGTGGTAGACGCGTCGGCGCACGGGGTCGGCGAGTGCGCCGATCGCCCGGATCGCGTCGGTGTCGCCGGGTGCCGCGTCCTCTGCTGCGGAGGCCATGCGCCGATCATATCTCTAAATGCAGAAAACATTGACAAAAGAATTCGACCGGCCTAGCCTCGGCATCGAGGGCGGGGAGGAAGACGTGACGCCGATCGAGCCGGCCGGAGCCGTCGACGCAGCCGATCGCGACGACTCGGCCGCGGTGCCGAGGCTGCACGCCGTCACCGCGGCCGAGGCCGAGCACGCCATCGACCGCGAGGGCGCCGTCGACGCCGTGCGCGCCCTGCTCGTCGCGCTCGGCCGCGACGTCGAGAGCGAGCACCTCGCCGACACGCCGCGACGCGTCGCCGACGCGTACATCGAGCTGCTCTCGCCGCGTCCGTTCACGCCCACGACGTTCCCGGGCGAGGGCTACGGCGAGCTCGTGGTGGTGCGCGACATCCCGTTCGACTCGCTGTGCGAGCACCACCTGCTGCCGTTCCGCGGCGTCGCCCACCTCGGCTACGTGCCCGGCGACCGCATCATCGGCCTCTCGAAGCTCGCGAGGGTCGTCGAGCAGTACGCCCGCGACCTGCAGGTGCAGGAACGGCTGACCCGGCAGATCGCCGACCGCCTCGTCGAGGTGCTCGAACCCGAGGGCGTCGGCGTCGTGCTCGAGGCCGAGCACCTCTGCATGTCGCTGCGCGGCGTCCAGGTGCCGGGCACGCGCACGGTCACGACCGCGCTCGCGGGCAGCGTGCGCGACGACGAGCGAACCCGGCGCGAGTTCCTCGATCGCTGCGGCGTCGGCAGAACGGAGAAGTGAGATGACTGACGAAGGGCTCGTGATCGTCGGCGGGGGCCTCGCGGGCGCCCGAGCGGCGGAGGGGGCGAGGCAGGCCGGGCACACGGGGCCCATCACGATCGTGGCCGGCGAGGACGCGATGCCGTACATCCGGCCGCCGCTGTCGAAGGAGTACCTGACCGGGGCCGCCGAGCGCGACGTCGTGGACGTGTTCCCGGCCGAGTGGTACGCCGACGAGCGCGTCGAGGTGCTGCGCGGTGTCCGGGCGACCGCGCTCGACCCGGCCGGCCACCGGATCCGCCTCGCCGACGACCGCACGCTCGACTACGGGCGACTGCTCATCGCGACCGGGGCGAGCGCCCGGCGCTGGCGTGCGCCCGAGGGCGAGCTCGAGGGGGTCCGCGTGCTGCGGACGTTCGACGACTCCGAGGCGCTGCGGACGGAGCTGCGGGGCGGCGGGCGACGGATGGTCGCGATCGGGGCCGGCTGGATCGGCCTCGAGGCGACGGCCGCCGCCCGCGGCTACGGCGACGAGGTCACCGTGATCGCGCCCGAGGCGGTGCCCCTCGCGGCGGCCGTGGGCAGCGCGGTCGGCGAGGTCTTCGCGGAGCTCCACCGGGCGAACGGCGTCGACCTGCGCAT
The DNA here is from genome assembly GCF_058349945.1 of Agromyces cucurbitae. Lineage (NCBI taxonomy): Bacteria > Bacillati > Actinomycetota > Actinomycetes > Micrococcales > Microbacteriaceae > Agromyces > Agromyces cucurbitae. The sequence continues at coordinate 935,442 of NZ_JBYRES010000002.1, forward strand.
GTCGACGGGCGTCGCGGGCATCCGCGGCGCCGAGGGTCGCGTGACGGGCGTCGAGCTCGACACCGGCGAGACCGTTCCCGCCGACCTCGTGCTCGTCGGCATCGGCGCCGTGCCCGAGACCGGGCTCGCGGAGGCGGCCGGGCTCGAGGTGCGGGGCGGCATCGTGACGGATGCCTCGTTCCGCACGAGCGCCGACGACGTCTACGCCGTCGGCGACGTGGCGAGCGTGTACCACCCCGTGCTCCAGGCCCACCTGCGCATCGAGCACTGGGCCAACGCCGAGAACGCGGGTCGCGCCGCAGGGCGGGCGCTCGCCGGCGACGAGGTCGCGTACGACGAGATCCCCTACTTCTACACCGACCAGTACGATCTCGGCATGGAGTACTCGGGCTACGGCACGCTGGCCGACGGCATCGAGCCGGTGTTCCGCGGCGACCGCGCGTCGCGCGAGTTCATCGCGTTCTGGCAGCGGGAGGGGCGCGTGGTCGCGGGCATGAACGTGAACGTCTGGGACGTCAACGAGCAGGTCCAGCAGTTGATCCGCTCGGCGGCCCGCATCGACCCCGCCCGGCTCGTCGACGCGTCGGTCCCGCTCGAACGGCTCGTCGCCGAGGCATCCGCGTGACGGCGGAGCCCCTGGGCTGGGTCGAGCCGAACCTCGCCCGGCCGGTTCGCGCGATCGCCGGCCGCGAGGTCGACTTCCGCCGCGAGATCGCCGTGATGGCGGTGGTCAACCGCACGCCCGACTCGTTCTACGACCGCGGTGCGACGTTCGGCCTCGACGCGGCCGTCGAAGCGGGCCGTCGCGCGATCGACGCGGGCGCGTCGTGGATCGACATCGGCGGCGCGAAGTTCGGGCCCGGGCCCGCGATCCCGGTCGGGGAGGAGATCGATCGGGTCGTGCCCGTCGTGGCCGCACTCGCCGGAGCCGGTGCCGCGCTCTCGGTCGACACCTTCCACGCCGAGGTCGCCGCCGCCGCGATCGCCGCAGGCGCCGACGTGATCAACGACACCACCGGCGTGCACGACCCCGCGCTCGCCGAGGTCGTGGCCGACTCCGACGCGACCCTCGTCATCACGCACAGCCGCGCCGAGCCCCGCCAGTGGTTCCCGAAACCGCAGTACGACGACGTCGTCGGCGACATCAGCGCGTTCCTCGAGCAACGCGTCGCCCTCGCCGTCTCGCGCGGCGTGCCCGAGGAGCGCATCGTGCTCGACCCCGGGCACGACCTCAACAAGAACACGCTGCAGACGCTCGAGCTCACGCGCCGGTTCGGCGAGTTCACCCGGCTCGGCTTCCCGCTCGTCGCGGCGGTCTCGAACAAGGACTTCATCGGCGAGAGCCTCGACCGCCCTCGCGGCGAGCGACTCGCCGGCTCGATCGCCGCGGCCGTCTTCTGCGTCGCGCAGGGCGCTCGCATCCTGCGCATGCACAACGTGCCCGAGTCGGTCGACGCGGCGCGCATGGTCGAGGCGATCATGGGCTGGCGCGAGCCCGCGTACCTCAAGCACAACCTGGTCGACGGGCCGAACGAGGAGCCATGACCGAGGCCGTGGGCGACCCCCGACACGACGACGAGACGCCCGACGTCGACCGCGAGCGGCTGCTCGAGGCGTACGCCGTCGCCGACCGCGCGACACCCCGGGTACGCATGAACTTCGTCGCGAGCCTCGACGGCGCCGTGACGATCGACGGTCGTTCGGGCGGCCTCGGCGACGCGGCCGACCGGCTCGCCATGGGCGTCATGCGCACGCTCGCCGACGTGCTGCTCGTCGGCGCCGGCACCGTGCGCGTCGAGGGGTACGGCGGCGTGCGGCTGGGCGGAGCCGACGCGGCGTGGCGGCGCGGGCGCGGCCTCCCCGATCAGCCCCGCATCGCGGTCGTCTCGTCCGCGCTCGAGCTCGAGCCGCGGCATCCCTTCTTCACGGAGGCGACGAACCGGCCGATCGTCGTGACGCACGCGGCATCCGATGCGGGGCGACGGGCCGCGCTCGCCGAGGTCGCCGACGTGCTCGTGTGCGGCGACGACGCGGTCGACCTGCGCGCCGCGGTCGACGCGCTCGCCGCGGCCGGGCTGCCGCAGGTGCTCTGCGAGGGCGGACCCCACCTGTTCGGGTCGCTGCTCGAGGCCGACCGCGTCGACGAGCTCTGCCTGAGCCTCAGCCCGACGATCGTCGGCGGCGACGCGGGGCGCATCGTGCGCGGGGTACCAGAGCACGATCGGCCCATGCGGCTTCTGCACGCCATCCCGGCGGGCGACCTGCTGCTGCTGCGCTACGAGCGGGCGCGCTGAGCGGGCGCGTGGAGCGCCTGGTCAGGCCGCCTCGAGCGCGTGGGCGTCGAGGATCGTGTAGCTGTAGCCCTGCTCGGCGAGGAACCGCTGCCGGTTCTGCGCGAAGTCCTGGTCGACGGTGTCGCGCGCGACGAGCGTGTAGAAGTTCGCGCTGAGACCCGACTCCTTCGGCCGCAGGAGACGCCCGAGCCGCTGCGCCTCCTCCTGCCGCGAACCGTACGAGCCCGACACCTGGATCGCGACGGTCGCCTCGGGAAGGTCGACCGAGAAGTTCGCGACCTTCGACACCACCAGGACCGGTGTCGTGCCCTCGCGGAACTCCTGGAACAGGCGCTCGCGCTCGTCGACGGGCGTCGCGCCGGTGAGCTGCGGGGCGTCGAGCGCGTCGGCCAGCTCCTCGATCTGGTCGAGGTACTGGCCGATCACGAGGATGCGCTCTCCGGCGTGGCGGGCGACGAGCTCCTTCACGACGCCGAGCTTCGCGGGCGCGGTCGCGGCGAGCCGGTAGCGCTCGTCGTCGGCGGATGCCGCGTACGCGAGCCGCTCGGACTGCGGCAGGTCGATGCGCACCTCGTAGCAGGCCGCGGGCGAGATGAAGCCCTGCGCCTCGATCTCCTTCCAGGGTGCGTCGAAGCGCTTCGGCCCGATGAGGCTGAACACGTCGCCCTCGCGGCCGTCTTCTCGTACGAGCGTCGCCGTGAGGCCGAGCCGACGGCGGGCCTGCAGCTCGGCCGTGAGCTTGAACACGGGCGCGGGCAGGAGGTGCACCTCGTCGTAGACGACGAGACCCCAGTCGAGGGCGTCGAGGAGCGACAGGTGGGCGTACTCGCCCTTCCGCTTCGCGGTGAGGATCTGGTAGGTCGCGATCGTGACGGGCTTCACCTCTTTCACCTGCCCCGAGTACTCGCCGATCTCGTCGGGGGTGAGGCTCGTGCGCTTCAGCAGCTCGTCGCGCCACTGGCGGGCCGACACGGTGTTCGTGACGAGGATGAGCGTGGTCGTCTTCGCCGTCGCCATCGCGCCGGCGCCCACGAGCGTCTTGCCCGCGCCGCAGGGCAGCACGACGACGCCCGAGCCGCCCTCGAAGAAGTTGTCGACGGCCTTCTGCTGGTAGTCGCGCAGGTGCCAGCCGCTCTGTTCGAGGTCGATCTCGTGCGGCGTGCCGGGCGTGTAGCCGGCCAGGTCCTCGGCGGGCCAGCCGAGCTTCACGAGCTCCTGCTTGAGCGCGCCGCGCGCCCACGGCGCGACGAGGAAGCTCATGTCGTCGAGGCGCTCGCCCACGAGCGGGGCGATCTTCTTCGCGCCGACGACCTCCGTCAGCACGGCGAGGTCGGTGCTGTGCAGGCGCAGCGCCCCGTCGTCGGTGCGGTCGATCACGAGCCGTCCGTACCGGCCGACCGTCTCGCGCAGGTCGACGGCGACCGTCTGCGGCACCGGGAACTTCGCGTAGCGTTCGAGGGTGCCGAGCATGTCGTCGGCGTCGTGACCCGCCGCCCGGGCGTTCCAGAGGCCGAGGCGCGTGATGCGGTAGGTGTGCACGTGCTCGGGCGCGCGCTCGAGCTCGGCGAACACGGCGAGGTCGTGCCGCGCGTCCTCCGCGAGGGGGTGCGCGACCTCGAGCAGGACCGTGCGGTCGCTCTGAACGATGAGTGGGCCGTCCGACATGACCGACCAGTCTACGCCCGGTTCGTGAACGACCGGCCGGCGCGGATGCCTCGCTGCGGGCGCGACGGTGGCGCTAGAGCTCCGTCGCGGGCGCCGGCGCGACCGCGGCGATCGCGGAGAGCGGCAGCGTGCGCTCGATGTCGGCCTTGTGGTCGCGGGCACGGAGGCGCCCGTTCGCGACGCTCGCCGGCGCCAGCAGGTAGTCGGCCGTGTCGCCGCCCGGCATCCGCACGGTCACGGTGAGCGTCTCCTTCGAGCGCGCGGCCGCCTCGAGCTGGCGCGCGAGCCACGCCTCCTCGGTGCCGTCGCCCGACTGCGTCGCCTCGAGCCGGTCGAGGAGCGCGGCGATCGGGTCGGTGCGCGGCGCCGCCACGGGCGCGGGTGCGAGGCGGTGCCGCTGCAGCCGCACGATCTCGCCGTCGGCGTTCTCGGCGGCGACGGGGTACTTGGCGTCGGAGAGCGCCCAGAAGACGACGTCGGGCGCGAAGCGGGTCAGCAGCCGGTGCGGGCCCGTGCGTCGCAGGGCGAGCGAGGCGAGCGCCTGGTCGACGGCGAGGGTGCCGATGAGCTCCGCGTCGTCGGAGCGGATCGAGGCCTGCGCGGGGAGCTCGGCCTCGGCCGCGGCGCTCACGCGCACCGCGCCGAAGCGCTCGGCGGCCTCGGACACGAGGTACGCGAGCGGTTGCGGGATGCCGGTCAGCGAGATCGACGACAGGAACTCGAGGATCGAGTCGGCGCGCTCGCCCGCCGCGAGGGCGCGGTTCACGGATGCCGCGCTCACGCGATACGTCGAGGCGAGGTCGCGGGCCTCGACGTCGGCGATGCCCCGCAGCCGGGCGTCGAGCTCGGGTTCGAGCGGCCCCGGCGCGACGATCGACAGGTCGTGCTGCAGGTACACCCGGTCGACCTGGGCGGGGAAGTGCGCCGAGACGAGGTCGGCCGCGCGCTCGAGCTCGCCGGCGAGCACGAGCCGTGCCGCCTCGACCGGCTCGCCCGACACCGCGAGGCCGAGCGCCTCGGCCTCGCCGAACAGCCGCTCGAGACCCTCGTCGAGCCAGATCCCGCCCGCCGGGTAGAGCCAGCGGACGTCGTCGCGGAGCGCGCCCGCGGTGAGCGGATCGCTGCGCCGGGCGACGAGCTCGCGCAGCGTCTCGGGGATGCGGTCGCGCCAGCACGACGCGAGCACGAGCCATCGCCCGCGGGCGGATTCGAGCGACCATGCGGCGCCGCGATCGGACTCGAGCCAGTACGCGCCGTCGCGCACGACGAGCCCCGCCTCGTCGGCGCGGTGGAAGAGGCGCGGAAGCGCCTCGAGCGCGGTGCCGCTCGCCTCGGCGAGGCGCTTCGAGTCGGGAAGCGCGAGGCCGCCCTTCGCGAGCTCGCGCGCCGGCTGCGCGCCGAGCGAGGCGAGCAGCTCGGCGGTCGCCGCCACGGTCGCGTACGCGGCGTCGGACGAGTGGCGCTCGAGGAGGCTGCGGTCGACGGGATCGTCGCCGACGAGCACCGGGGGAGCGGGCGCTGCGAGCTCGGCGAGCGTCGGCAGGTCGTCGCCGAGTCGCGGCAGCAGCCTGCTGGACACGCCCGCCGGCACGTGCACGAGCTCGCCCGTGCGCACCGCGAGGAGCGACTCGGCGAGCCGGTCGATGATCGGCCCCGCGGCATCCACCGTCGACGACGGCGCGCCGAGATCGCCGAGCACCCGGCGGACCCCCGCGAGCGTCGCGCCCGGCTCGGCCGCGGCGGCGAGCACTGCGAGCCGCGGGCGGTCGAGCCGGGCGATCGCCCGATCGACCGAGTCGGGTGCGAGGAGCGACTCGGCGAGGTCGAACAGGTCGGCGACGCCCGTCGTGTCGAACTCGCGCAACCGGAGGGCTGCGGCGAGATCGTCCCGTGGCAGCTCGCGAAGTCGTCCGGCGAGTTCGAGCATCGTCTCCGCTCAGCCCGCCCCGGCGCCGGTCTCGCGCGAGCGGCGCACCGCGTTCACGATGAGCAGCACGATCAGCAGGATGAGCGCGATCGGCAGGCCGAACCACGGGAACATGATGACGAACGGCCACACGCCGTGGCTGAAGCCGTCGTCGGCCGCCGCGCCTGCCGCCGAGCCGATGATGACCGCGAAGAACGCGACGATCGAGCAGCCGACGATCGCCGCGAACATGACGGCGAGGATGCGTTCGGCGCGATGATCGGTGACAGGGCCGGAATCACTCACTCGTCAAGGATAGGGCAGCGAGGCCGCGCGTGGGTCGGCGGGACTCTAGACTGGAGGGTGAACGGCGCGTTGCTCTCGGCGCGCCGTGCGACGTATAAGCGAGGTTCTGCGATGCCCACCGGCAAGGTCAAGTTCTACGACGAGGAGAAGGGGTTCGGCTTCATCAGCTCCGATGACGGCCAAGAGGTCTTCCTCCACGCCTCCGCGCTTCCCGCCGGCGCGACCGTGCGTGCGGGCTCGAAGGTCGAGTTCGGCATCGCCGACGGCCGTCGCGGGCCGCAGGCGCTGTCGGTGCGCGTCGTCGACACGCCCCCGAGCCTCGCGAAGATGAACCGCCGTTCGGCCGACGACATGGCGGTCGTCGTCGAAGACCTCGTGAAGTGGCTCGACGCCGCCGGCAGCGACCTGCGTCGCGGCCGCTACCCCGACAAGGCGCGCGGCCGGCAGATCGCGACCCTGCTGCGCAAGGTGGCTGACGAGCTGGATGCCTGAGTCGCGCGAGTTCGAGCCGACGGCCGACGGGGCCGTCGCCGAGGCGGCGGTCGACGTCGTCGAGCAGGTCGACGAGGTCGACGAGCCGGGTGCGGCCGAGCACGGCGAAGCGTCCGACGTCGCCGAGCCGGAGCCCGTCTTCGTCGCCGACGAGGTGCTGCTCGCCTCGGCCGGGCTCGCGCAGCGGGCCCTGCTCGAGGTGACCGCTCCCGAGACCGTGGGCTCGGTCGTCGGCCACGTCGTCGAGGGCGAGCACGTGCTCACCCTGCTGTTCGCGGCCGACCTCGCCGGCTACCCCGGCTGGCACTGGAGCGTCACCATCGCACGGGTCGACGACGGCGAGCCGACCGTGCTCGAGACCGAGCTCATGCCGGGCGAGCGGGCGCTGCTCGCGCCCGAGTGGGTGCCCTGGTCGGAGCGACTGGCCGAGTACCGCGCCGCGCAGGCGGCCGCAGCCGCGGAGGCCGCCGAGTCCGACGAAGACGACGAGGACGACTACGACGAGACGGCCGTCGACGACGAGGTCGACGACGACGAGGACTTCGACGACGACGAAGACGACGAGGTGGACGAGGCGGACGGCCTCGGTGACGGCCTCGAGGTCGACGACGAGTTCGACGGCATCGACATCGACGTGCTCGACGATGACCACGACGACGACGCGGTCGACGTCGATGACGCCGTTGACGTCGACGACGAGGGCCACGACGACCCGTCGGTCGGCGACGACGCGGCTCAGTCGCCCGATTCGGAGACGCCGGCCGGCGACTGACGCGCGCGCCGGCGCATCGCCTGCACGACGACGAGGCCGATGACCCCGAGCGCCGCGCCCACGGCTGCGGCGGCGGTGAGCCAGCCGAGGCCGGATGCCTCGAGCCCGTCTCGGGCCAGGAGGCCGATGCCGAGCACCACGAGCCAGCCGATGGTGCCGGCGACGAGCGCCTTGCGCGCGTCGGCCCTGGCCGGCGCCGGATCGGGCCGGCGCTCGCTCTCGCTCAGCCAGAGCCGCACGAGGTCAGCCGATCCGGTCGAGGACGTGGTCGATCGAGGCGATGAGCGCGCGCACGTCGTCGGGCTCGATCGCGGTGAACGTCGCGATGCGCAGCTGGTTGCGGCCGAGCTTGCGATAGGGCTCCGTGTCGACGACGCCGTTCTCGCGGAGCACCTTCGAGACCGCGGAGGCGTCGACGCGCTCGTCGAAGTCGATCGTGACGACGACCTGCGAGCGGTCGGCCGGGTCGGCGACGAACGGCGTCGCCACCTCGCTCGCCTCGGCCCACCGGTAGAGCAGCGACGACGACTCGCGGGTGCGGGCGTCGGCCCAGGCGAGTCCGCCCGAGGCGTTGATCCAGTCGATCTGGTTCTCCATGAGCAGGAGCGTCGCGAGCGCCGGGGTGTTGAGGGTCTGGTTCAGTCGCGAGTTGTCGACCGCGTTCTTGAGCGAGAGGAACTCGGGGATGTAGCGATCGGTCGCGGCGACGCGCTCGATGCGCTCGACGGCGGCGGGGGAGAGGATCGCGAACCACAGCCCGCCGTCGGCGGCGAAGTTCTTCTGCGGGGCGAAGTAGTAGACGTCGAACTCGCGGGCGTCGACGGTGGCGCCGCCGGCCGCACTGGTCGCGTCGATGACGGTCAGGGCGCCGTCGTCGCCCGTGACCCGGGCGACGGGAGCCTGCACGCCGGTCGAGGTCTCGTTCTGCGGCCAGGCGTACACGTCGACGCCGGCGACGGCCTCGGGCCGCGCGCTCGAGCCGGGGGCGGCCGTGCGCACGTCGGGCGCTTCGAGCCACGGTGCGCCCGCGGCCTTCGCGAACTTCGCACCGAACTCGCCGAACGAGGCGAGCTGCGCTCGACGCTCGATGAGCGAGGCCGACGCCGCGTCCCAGAACGCGGTCGAACCGCCGTTGCCGAGCACGACCTCGTACCCGTCGGGCAGCGAGAAGAGCTCGGCGAGCCCCGAGCGGACCCGGCCGACGAGGTTCTTCACGGGAGCCTGTCGGTGCGAGGTGCCGAGGATGGCGGGGCCGAACTCGGCGAGGTGCGCGAGCTGCTCGGGCCGCACCTTCGACGGGCCGCATCCGAAGCGTCCGTCGGCGGGCAGGAGGTCGGCGGGGATCACGAGGCTCGGCATGCGTCGAGTCTATCGAGGCGGTGGCGGCCGCTAGGCTTGATGACGGGCCGCGACGCAATGGGAGGACACGCGTGACCGATCTGATCGACACCACAGAGATGTACCTGCGCACGATCCTCGACCTCGAAGAAGAGAACATCGTCCCGCTGCGTGCGCGCATCTCCGAGCGTCTCGGTCACTCCGGTCCCACCGTCTCGCAGACCGTCGCCCGCATGGAGCGCGACGGACTCGTCGTCGTCACGGGCGACCGCCACCTCGAGCTCACCGAGTCGGGCCGCTCGAAGGCCGTGCACGTCATGCGCAAGCACCGGCTCGCCGAGCGGCTGCTCGCCGACGTCATCGGGCTCGAGTGGGAGTACGTGCACGACGAAGCATGCCGCTGGGAGCATGTGATGAGCGAGCAGGTCGAGCGCCGCATCATCGAGATCCTGGGCAATCCGAAGGAATCGCCCTACGGCAACCCGATCCCGGGCCTCGACGAACTCGGGCTCGCGCCCGCCGACCCCTTCCTCTCCGGGGTCGTCAACGTCGTCGACCTGGTCGCCGACCGCGACGAGCCGGTGCGCGGCACGGTGCGACGCCTCGGCGAGCCCGTGCAGTTCGACCCCGAGCTGCTCGGCCAGCTCAAGCAGGCCGGCATCGTCCCCGGCGCGGTCGCGGCGTTCAGCCGGACGGCCGGCTACGTGCTCGTGCGGGTCGACGGGGCGGGCACCGCGCTCGAGCTCCCGACCGAGGTCGCGAGCCACATCTTCATCGCCGAGTGACTCGGCGTTCTCGCCCCTGATCGGCCGTTCCGCGACGCGCCGTGATCAGAATGTGACATTCGGGCGGTACTCGCGTACCCTCGTACGAGTCCGCTGGCGAGAAGCCCGCCGGCAGGCCAAGGGTCGAGACGCCTCCCGCGTTCCACCGCTCGATCCGGTACCCGTGAAGCGCCGCGCGCGCATCAGGTGGAGCGGCGCCCCCGCGCCGCGGGGCGACGGAGGTACACGTTTTGGCTCGACTCTCACGGCGTCGGCTCGCGAAGAGCCGCACCCGCGGGGCTGCGACGAAGGCGATCATCGCCTCGAAGGCCCGCAACACCCAGTCCCCCACTCCAGATCTCGCACCGGCAGTCGCAGCGAAGCCGCTGCCGTCCACGCGCCGCTTCCGGCGGGGCGGCATGGCGAACATCCTCGTGATGACGGTCGCCGCCGGCATCGTCGGCACGCTCGCGATCCCCGCCTACGCGATCGCCCCGGGCAGCGTCGGCCCGCAGTTCGGCGAGACCGACGCGACGAAGCTCTCGAAGGCGCAGGCGCAGACGGTCGAGACCACCGACGACGTGATCGCCGCACCGGTCACCGAAGACGGCTACAAGACCGTCACTGGCGAGTCGATCCGCGCCGCCGAGCGCGCCGCGGCCGAGGCCGAGGCCGCCCGCATCGCGGCCGAGAACGCGATGGCCTCCTACGCGGCGTCCTACGACGGGCCGAGCGCGTCGGAGCTCCTCGCGAACCCGCCGTACCCGAACTTCGACCTCGCGAGCGTCTACAGCGTCGCCCAGAGCTACACCGGCGTGCCGTACGTGTACGGCGGTGCGACGCCCGCGGGCTTCGACTGCTCGGGGTTCGTCATGTACGTCTACGCGCAGTTCGGCGTGAGCATGCCGCACTCCTCGTCGGGCCAGGGCGCGATGGGCACCGTCATCTCCGAAGCCGACGCGCAGCCCGGCGACCTCGTCATCATGGACGGCCACGACGGCTTCTACGCCGGCAACGGCATGATCCTGCACGCACCCTACGAGGGGGCGTCGGTGCGGGTGCAGCCCATCTGGACGAGCGACTACTACATCGTCCGCATCGGTATCTGAGCGATGAACGACGCGTGACCGACACGCGACGAACGGCGCGCCGGGAGTTCCCGGCGCGCCGTTCGTGTTCTACCCTGAAGCCCTGACGACCCTCGGTATCCGAGCAAGGGGAGGGCGATGGCAGGCTCGCGCAGCATCCATTCCGCGGATGCGCGCGCGCAATTCGACCATCGTCCGAGCAGTCGACCGGGCTCCATCCTGGCGAACACTTCGACGGGCGCTGTCTTCACGACGGTGCCCGTTTCGCGTTCCCGGGGCCCCGCCGGCGCATCGCCTGCCCGTCCGGCCACGACCGCCGGAACCGGGTCGCCGAACCGTCCACGCGGCTGGAAGCCATCCAGCACCGAACGAAAGGCCCCGCATGCGCACCCTCGTGCTCAACGCCGGATATGAACCGCTCGCCGTCGTCTCGTTCAAACGAGCGCTCCTGCTCGTGATGAATCAGAAGGCGACCGTGCTCGTGCACGAGGAGGGCAATCCGGTGTGCGCGGCGAGCGGGAGCTGGGAACGCCCCAGCGTCATCCTGCTCAGCCGCTACGTCCGCGCCCCGCGCGCCCACCGCATCCCGGTCACCCGGCGGGGCGTGCTGCGCCGCGACGAGCACCGCTGCGCCTACTGCGGGCGCAGCGCGGCCACGATCGACCACGTCCTGCCGAGGTCCCGCGGTGGGCGCGACACGTGGGAGAACCTCGTCGCATGCTGCCTGCGGTGCAACAACGTGAAGAGCGATCGCACGCCGGCCGAGATGGGCTGGGAGCTGCGGTTCATCCCCAAGATGCCGAACGGTCGCAACTGGGTCGTCCGCGGGGTCGAGCGTCCGATGCCGCAGTGGACCGAGTTCCTCGCGACGGCTGCGTGAGAGCGCGACACCGGCACTCGCGGGACACGCCGCGCTGCCGTGCGGGCCGATCGTGACAAAGCGTCGCGACGTGCCCTATGGTAGGTCGGGTGCGGAGCCGCCCCCGAGAACCCGAGCACGGTCGTCGTGCTGCCTCGGCACCGTCGCCGCAGCGCTCGTCCCGCCGGGTCGAGGCGCCGAAGCAGGCGGCCGCCGCATCGAGCACGACCCGTCCGCGCGACCGACGGTTGCGTGCGCTCTCGACCATCGTGATCGTCCCGGCGATCGTCGGCACCGTCGCCCTGCCCGCCTACGCCATGGTGCCGACCGGCACCGAGTTCGGGGCATCCGGCGATTTCAGCCGCACGGTCGCCGAGGCGCAGGGGCTGTCGGTCGGGGCGGAGGCGAGCGACGCCCCCATCACCGTCGACGGCTACGCGGTCACGACGAAGGTCGAGATCGATGAGGCGGCCCGTGCCGCCGCCGAGGCCGAGGCGCGCGCCTGGGCCGCCGAGCTCGCATCACGGGGCAACGGCGCGTACGCCAAGCCGAAGGTGCAGGCGCAGGGCGACGACTACCCCTGGTGGGACCAGCTTCCCGACGACTACGGCGGCGGGCTGTCGCCGCTGCGGTACTACTACCGCGAATGCGTCGACTTCGTCGCCTGGCGCCTCAACCGCGACGCCGGCGTCACGAGCGCCCCGTGGAAGTGGGACTGGTCGAACCTCGCCTCGGGCAGCGCCTACGCCTGGGCCGACGAGTGGGTCGCGCACGGCTGGCCGACGTCGTCGACGCCCGTCGTCGGCGCGGTCGCGTGGTTCCCGTACAACCACGTCGCCTACGTGCAGTCGATCAACGCCGACGGATCGGTGAACCTCGAGGAGTACAACCAGAACTCCGATCACTCGTACCATCGGCGTACGATTCCCGCCGGCGACGCGCTCTACCTCTATCCGCCGGTCTGATCGCCGCGGCGGTCGCCCGTGCGGGCGCCGACGTGCCCGTCGGCGTCGGTCGGGCCGCGGCGTCGACGGTCAGCAGGCCCTACGGCACCCGCGCCAGACACGCGGGCGCGGGAGTCTCCACGGTACCGACGACGTCGAGCGGCACGCCCGCCCCGTCGAGCGCGACGATCGCGATCGAGTCGGAGCCCTGGTCGGCGACGAGGGCGAACCGCTCGTCGTGCGTGAGCTCGAGATCCCGCGGGTGGCGGCCGCCGGTCGGCACCGTCGCGACGAGTTCGAGCGCCGGACGGTCGCGATCGAGCCGCAAGCCGCGCAGGGCGTCCGCGTCGCGGTCTCCGATGAGCACGATCCCGCCGCGCGTGAGCCGGATCGCCGAGCATCCGAGCCCGCGAGGCGGCGTCTCGGGGCCGATCGGGAACCAGGCGAGCTCGCGCCCCTCGACGAGGTCGATGATGCTCGCGGTGCGATCGAGCTCGTTCGCGGTGATCGCGAGGTCGCCGGTCACGACGAGGTGGCGGGGACCTGCTCCCGCGTGCACGGCGATGTCGCCGGTCGGTTCGTGCACGAGCTGCTCGGGCAGGCTCGCGAGGCCGACGACGCGCACACGGTCGGCGCCGAGGTCGGGCACGAGCAGCCGATCGCGCGCGCTGTCGAGCACCGCCTGATGGGGATGCGAGGCCTCCTGCCGGGCCGCATCGGGGCCCGAGCCCGTGAACTCGGCCTCGAGCACCGCGTCACCCGAGGCATCCGGCGACACGTGGTGCACGGTGAGGCGGCGGCCCGAGTAGTTCGCGGCGAACGCGAGCTCGCCCGACTCGTCGAACGCGACGTGGCACGGATCGCCCGAGGCGGTGCCGGGCCGGCCGAACGCGGCGAGTCCGTCGCCCTCGAGCGTCCAGGTCGAGACGCGCCCGTCGGCGAGCTCGTGCACGATGCCGAGCACCCCGTTCGCGGGTGAGATCGCGAGGAACATGGGGTTCTCGCCCACGTCGACCGGCTCGCCCAGCACGGCGCGCCCGTCGGCGTCGACGTCGAGCGATCGCACGCCCGCGGCCGCCGAGCCGAGGGCGCCGACCGTGGACGCGCCGATCCAGAACCTCGTCGTACCCGTCGTCTCCACGCGCCTCCAACTCCCTGCGGACGAGCCGCACCGGGGCGCACGGGTCTGCGCCGCGTCCTACGCTAGCCGAGCCGGTAGACTCTTCCGGTCAGCCTCTGTAGCTCAATGGAAGAGCAACTCCGTCCTAAGGAGCAGGTTGGGGGTTCGAGTCCCTCCAGGGGCACCGGGATCGGTGCCGCATCGTCGTGATTCACGGCGATCGCGCGTGTCATGCGCCCCGTACGGGGGCGGGACTTCGATAGGGTCGAGGTACTCCGCGGTGCGGCGGCGGCGATGATTCGGGTTCATCGCCTCCTCGTTACCGCAGTCGCGGAGCGCGACGGGGGAGGAGTTCGGGGGCAGTTGGCTTCTTCCTCGCCTTTGCGACGCGTGTGCCTTCCGGCGTGCGCCATCGGCGGATTCGCGACCCTACCCGCGTGAGCCGTCGATGGCCGGGCCGGTGATCCCCCTCACCGGCCCGGCGGCACCCGCTCCCGCATTCAGGGCTGGATGAGCCCGCGCAGGTCCTCCGCGGTCAGGGCGGTCGAGAAGAGTTCTTCGTCGTCCATGACCGACGAGACGAGGGCGGCCTTCTTCTCCTTGAGCGCCATGACCTTCTCCTCGATCGTGTCCTCCGCGACGAGCCGGTAGACCATGACGGTGTTCGACTGGCCGATGCGGTGCGCCCGGTCGACGGCCTGCGCCTCGCTCGCGGGGTTCCACCACGGGTCGAGGAGGAACACGTAGTCGGCCTCGGTCAGGTTGAGGCCGAACCCGCCGGCCTTCAGGCTGATGAGGAACACGGGCGCGTCCCCGGTGCGGAACCGGTCGATCACCTCGCTGCGGCGTCTCGTCGCGCCGTCGAGGTACGCGTACGGCACCCCGGCCGCGTCGAGTCGTGCCGCCGCCAGGTGGAGGAACGACGTGAACTGGCTGAACACGAGCGCGCGATGTCCTTCGGCGACGACCTCGTCGAGCTGCTCGAACAGCGCGTCGAGTTTGGCCGACGGCACATCGGCGTACTGCTCGGAGTCGATGAGCGTCGGCGAGAGGCTCAGCATGCGCAACAGGGTCAGCGATCGGAAGATCGTGAACCGGTTGCGGTCGAGGTCGTCGATGAGTCCGAGCAGCTTCTGCCGCTCGCGCTGCAGGAAGGTGTCGTAGATGCGGCGGTGCGCGGGGTCGAGCGCGACGGTGAGCACCTGCTCCTGCTTCTCGGGCAGCTCGGGCGCGACCGACTCCTTCGTGCGACGCAGCACGAGCGGCCGGATGCGGCGGCGCAGCGTCGCGAGGCGTTCGGCGTTGCGGTCGTTCTCGATCGGCCGGCGATAGCGCTCGGCGAACGCGCGCGCAGAGGGGAAGAGCCCCGGCGCGACGATCTTCATGAGCGCCCACAGCTCCATGAGGTTGTTCTCGACGGGCGTGCCGGTCACGGCGAGGCGGAACGGGGCGCGGATGTCGCGCGCCGCCTGGTTCGCCTTCGAGTTGCCGTTCTTGACGAACTGCGCCTCGTCGAGCACGAGCCCGGCCCACTCGGATTCGGCGAACGCCTCGGCATCGAGGCGCAGGATCGCGTAGCTCGTGATGACGAGGTCGGCCCCGGCGACGGCGTCGGCGAGCCGCGTGCGGCTCGCCGCCTGCGTGGCCGTGACGGTCGCGACCTTCAGGCCGGGCACGAACCGGGATGCCTCGCGGGCCCAGTTCGACACGACCGAGGTCGGGGCGACGACGAGGAACGGCGGCTCCGCGGCATCCCGCTCGCGTGCGTGGGCGATGAGCGCGAGCGTCTGCGCGGTCTTGCCGAGGCCCATGTCGTCGGCGAGGATGCCGCCGAGCCGGTGCTCGTGCAGGAATGCGAGCCAGCGGAATCCCTCAAGCTGGTACGGGCGGAGCTCGAGCGCGAGACCCGCCGGCGGCGGGACGGGGTCGATGCGGTCGAGCGAGCGGAGCCCCGACACCGTCTCGCGCCACGAGACGGCGGCCTCGGACTCGTCGGCGAGATCCTCGAACTCGCTCCACAGGGCGGTCTGGGTGCGGTGGATGGCGAGTTCGCCGGTCTCCCACTCGTCGAGCGTGCCGGCCTCCTCGAGGAGCTCCCGCAGGGGCGCGAACACCTCGTGGTCGAGCGAGAGGTAGCTGTGGTCGACGAGCAGCAGCTTCCGCTGCCCGCGCGACAGCGCGCGGAACAGCGGCCCGAACGGCACCTTCTTGCCCTCGACCGTGACGATGACGCCGAGATCGAACCAGTCGGTGCGCTCGCTCTCGACGGCGGTCACGGCGAGCCGGGGCGGTTCGGTGAGCTCCCGGTACTCGGGCGCGTCGCCCTCCTCGTCGACCCGCACGCGCTCGAGTCGACGGAGCGCCGGGAGCACGCGCGTCGAGAACTCGGCGGCCTCGATGCCGCGCAGCACCGTCGCCGGTCGCAGGGTCGGGCCCGAGCGCTCGTCGTGCGCGCCGCCGCGGAGGAGCGGCGCGCCGGCAGGGTCGCCGGCGGCGACGGCCGCGGCTTCGGCGGCCGGACGGCGCTCCCGCGCGGGGTCGTGGAACTCGGCGTCGGGCACGTCGAACGGCAGCCGTCGGCCGCCGTCCGCCTCCCAGTCCCAGGCGACCCGCAGCACCTGCCCGGGCTCGTGCGCGACCGTGGCCACGAGCGTCGCGGGCGGCAGCTCGGGAAGCACGACCTCGGGGTCGGCGCTCGTGATGCGGAGCGACCGTGCGAGCACGGGGTACTGCTCGCGGGTGAACGCCGCGACCTCCTCGCCGGGCACGACGATGGGCTCGCGACGCCGGACCGCGGCTCGCGCCGCAGGCCGGAGCGGGGCGGCGAGCGGGGCGAGCGCGATGCGGCCCGCGGCGAAGTCGAACGCGTAGACGCCGTGGTCGCCGATGAGGCGGGCGCGTCGCGCCGGATGGCGTTCGCCGTCGATCGTCACGCTCGAGACGAGCTCGATCGGCGGCTGGCCGTCGACGGCTCGGCCATCCGGCCCCTCGGCGGCCTCGTCGTCGGGCTCGGCGTCGGTCGCCGACGACGCGTCGGCGCGCCGGACGTCGAGGCCGATGTCGGCGGCACCGCCGATCGTGATCTCGGTGCGCGCGCCCGTGCCGACGAACTCGATGCCGTGCGACGGCGCCGCCGCGAGCAGGGCCCAGAGCGTCGCGCTCTCGTAGTCGTCGAGCGAGATCCACGCCGAGCCGTACTCGGCGAAGCCCGCATGCCGGGTGCCCTTGAGCATCGAGAACTCGGCGAACCAGCGGGCCTGTCGCGGGTCGAAGCCGCCTGCCCGGCCCTGGAAGCCGACGTTCTGCCAGGTCAGATTCGCCTTGATCCAGCCGCCGCGCGCCCCGCGCGTGACGGGTCGCACGGCGAGGCGCTCGACCGCCTCCTCGTTCGTCGCCGGCTCGTCGCGCGCGACCTGGCGCGAGCCCCGGCGGGCGACCCGCTCGCGCAGTTCGAACTGCAGGGCGAGCGGCTGACGCGGTGCGCCGTCGGCCGGGGCGACGGGAGCGGTGAGCGCGTTGAGCGCGCTGCGCCACTCGGGCTCGGTCGGGTCGACGGGGACCGCGGGTACGGCAGGTGCCTCATCGCGGCGGTGGCGCTCGCCGGAGGCGAGCAGCACGGCCGCGACGTGCTTGCAGTTGCGTGCGACCGGGCACGTGCACGTCCCCGACAGGATCGTCGTCCGGCCGGGGACGCCCAGGTCGAGGCGCACCTCGACGTGATACGGGTCGGGGGCCGTGCCGTCGACGTCGGCCGAGAGTCGGAAGCCCGAGGCGTCCCAGGCGAGGTCGCGCACCGCGCCTGCGCGCTCGACCGTGCGACCGCGGCTGAGGCTCAGCGGGCCGACGAGTCGGGCGATCGCGAGTTCCTCGACGAGCGGGAATGAATCCGAGGGCATCCGTCTATCGTCGCATTCCCGCGACGTAGGGTGCACCTTCGCGGGTGCTCAGGTCCAGTCGACCGCGTGCATCCACCCCGCGATGTACGCGCGCTGGTTCTCGTCGAGGCGCACGCCGATGCGCGGCGTCACCCCGGGTTCCAGATCGCAGAGCTCGAAGATGCGTCGCACGACGACGGCGCGCAGCGGCGCCTCGAGGTTCTCCAGGATCTCGCGCCGGAGCGTGCCCTCGAGCATCGGCCACCACAGGCCGATCGGCGGAAGGACGAAGTCGGGGCCGCGGTCCCGACGATTGACGGGCCGGTCGACGATCGAACTCATGGTCAGCTCCTCGCCCCGGCATCCCCGCCGGATGCTCCCGACGCTACGCGCCGGTGCCGGGGCGGGCGAGGGATTGACCGCTCACATCACCGGTGCTACCGCTCGTCGGAGGCAGGGTGCAGGATGGTCGGATGGACCTCCCGGTGATGCCGCCCGTCGCGCCCATGCTCGCCAAGTCGGTGAAGGAGATCCCCGACGTGGGCCACGTCGAGCCCAAGTGGGACGGCTTCCGCACGATCGTGTTCAAAGACGGCGACGAGGTCGAGCTCGGCAGCCGCAACGAGAAGCCGATGACCCGGTACTTCCCCGAACTCGTCGAGGCGCTGCGGCGCGAGCTCCCCGAGCGCTGCGTCGTCGACGGAGAGATCGTGCTCGTGCGCGGCGGCAGGCTCGACTTCGACGCGCTGCAGCAGCGCATCCATCCGGCGGCGAGCCGGGTGAAGCTGCTCGCCGAGGAGACCCCCGCGTCGTTCGTCGCGTTCGACCTGCTCGCCCTCGGCGACGACGACCTCACCGGCACCGCGTTCGGCGAGCGGCGCCGACGGCTCGAGGAGGCGCTGGCCGAGGCATCCGACCCCGTGTTCGTCACCCCGGCGACGGCCGACCTCGACGTCGCGCGCGACTGGTTCACCCGGTTCGAGGGCGCCGGCCTCGACGGCGTGGTCGCGAAGCCGCTCGACGGCACGTACCAGCCCGACAAGCGCGCCATGTTCAAGATCAAGCACGAGCGCACGGCCGACTGCGTCGTCGCCGGGTACCGGTGGCACAAGTCGGGCGACGTCGTCGGGTCGCTGCTGCTCGGGCTCTACGGCGACGACGGCCGGCTGCACCACGTCGGGGTGGTGGCCGCCTTCTCGATGGCGCGCCGGGCCGAGCTCGTCGAGGAGTTCGCGCCGCTCGTCGTCGCGAGCGACGACGAGCTCGCGGCGCACCCGTGGGCGGCGTGGGCCGAGGCGCAGGCGGCTGCGCAGTCGGGGCCCGGCGCGACGCGCATGCCCGGAGCGGTGAGCCGGTGGAGCGCCGGCAAGGACCTCTCGTTCGTGCCGGTCCGACCCGAACGCGTCGTCGAGGTCGCCTACGACCACATGGAGGGCGACCGGTTCCGCCACACCGCCCAGTTCCGCCGGTGGCGGCCCGACCGGGAGGCCGCGAGCTGCACGTACGCGCAGCTCGAGTCGCCCGACGGACTCGACCTCGCGGAGATCCTGCCGCTCGGCCCCTCCGCCGGGTGACGAGGCGCGCCGCGACGTCTCGACGCCTCAGAGCACCGTGCGCAGCCCGGCCGACATCGCGGTGTGGTGCTCGAACACGAGGTTGGTCTCGGTGAGGGCGACGGCGGGGTTCGCCGAGAGGTTCTTCAGCACGAACTGGCGCACGTGATCGCTGTCGCGCACGCGCACGTGGATGAGGAAGTCCTCGGTGCCGCCGAGGAAGAAGAGCTGCGCGACCTCGGGTTCGCGTCGCAGCTCGTCGGAGATCTGCTCCATGAGGTGCCGCGCCCCGGGGCGGATGCGCACGCTCACGAGGGCCTGCAGGTGGTAGCCGAGCGCCGCCGGGGAGATCTCGGCCGTGTAGCGCACGATGACCCCGCGCTCGCGGAGCGACCGCACGCGGGCGAGGCACGTCGACGGCGAGACACCGACCGCGCGCGCCAGCTCGACGTTCGGGATGCGGGCGTTCTCGTGCAGGAGGGCGATGATCTGCCGGTCGATCGCATCGAGCGACACCGCGGCCGGCTCGGTGCCCGGAGCGCTGATCTGCGGTGCATCGGTCATCGCACGCCTCCCTTTCGCATGAATGAATCGACAGGAGCGATTCTACCGAATGATCCACGGTGGTTCTTTCGGAACGGCGAACAACCGGCGACAATATCTGCGACACCCCACACACCATTCGGCCATCGGCCAAAACGGAGCAACCCATGCGCATCGGCGTGCCTGCTGAGATCAAGAACAACGAATTCCGCGTCGCGATGAACCCCGCCGGCGTGCACGCGCTCACGCAGCGCGGCCACTCGGTCCAGATCGAGGCCGGTGCCGGCCTCGGCGCGGGTTACACCGACGCCGAGTACGCCGACGCCGGTGCGACGATCGTCGCCACCGCCGCCGAGGCCTGGTCGAACGAACTCGTGCTGAAGGTCAAGGAACCCATCGCGAGCGAGTACGGCTACCTTCGCAGCGACCTCACGCTCTTCACCTACCTGCACCTCGCCGCCGACCTGCCGCTCACGAAGGCGATCCTCGAGTCGGGCGTCACCGCCATCGCCTACGAGACCGTGCAGCTCGCCGACCGCTCGCTGCCGCTGCTCACCCCGATGAGCGAGGTCGCGGGCCGGCTCGCCCCGCAGGTCGGAGCCGCAGAGCTGCACGCCTCGAAGGGCGGCCGCGGCGTGCTGCTCGCGGGCGTGCCCGGCACCGCGCCGGCCAACGTCGTCGTCATCGGCGGCGGCGTCGCCGGCGAGCAGGCCGCGGCGACCGCGCTCGGCCTCGGCGCCGACGTCACCGTCTTCGACATCTCGCTGCCGAAGCTGCGCGAGATCGACGGCCGCTACCACGGCCGCATCAAGACCATGGCCTCGTCGTCGTACGAGATCGCCCGCGCGCTGAAGACCGCCGACCTCGTCGTCGGCGCCGTGCTCATCCCCGGTGCCGCAGCTCCCAAGGTCGTCACCGACGAGATGGTCGCCGCCATGAAGCCGGGCGCCGTGCTCGTCGACATCGCCATCGACCAGGGCGGCTGCTTCGAGGGGTCGCGCCCGACCACGCACGCCGAGCCCACCTTCAAGGTGCACGACGCGATCTACTACTGCGTCGCGAACATGCCCGGCGCGGTGCCTGCGACCTCGGCGCCCGCGCTCATCAACGCGACCCTGCCGTACGCGCTCAAGATCGCCGACCTCGGCTGGGAGGCCGCTCTCGACGCCGACCCGGCGCTCGCCAAGGGCCTCAACGCCACCGCCGGCAAGCTCACGTACGAGCCCGTTGCCGCGGCGCACGGCCTCGAGTACTCGGCCCGCTGACCGACGAGTCGGGGCGTCACGGCGCCGCGGCGCACGGCCTCGAGTACACGGCTCGCTGAACAGCTGAGTCGTGGATGCCTCGGCCGAGGCATCCACGACCGTGATCGTCACCCCTCGCAGCCGATCGGCCGCCACTGCACAGGCGGCCGCGAGGGGTGCACCAACGTCACCGCCGGCTCGCTCCCGGTCCGGTGGTGACCGGAGGCCCCTCCTCGCGTCTGCGAGGAGGGGCCTCCGTCATTCCCGTCAGGCGAGGCTGAGGAACAGCTTCTCGAGCTCGTCGACGTCGAGCCGGTCGCGCTCGTCGGCGCCGGCCTCCGCCGCAGCGCTCTCGTCGGCGAGGCACTCGCGCATCGCGGTCGAGATGATCGCGAACCCGGCCTTGTCGAGGGCCGACGAGACCGTCGCGAGCCGGGTCACGACGGTACGGCAGTCGGCACCCGACTCGATCGCCTCGATGACCGCGGTGAGCTGGCCGCGTGCGCGCTTCAGCCGGTTCGCGATGCGGCGCTGCTCTTCGGGCGTGCCGTTCACGACGCACCCCCGAGTTCGACCGGCAGGCCTTCGCGGTACCAGCCGACGATGCCGCCGTCGACGTTCACGGCGTCGTAGCCCTGCTGCTCGAGGTAGACGACCGCCTGGGCACTGCGTCCGCCGACGTGGCAGAGCACGTAGACGGTGCGGTCGCGCGGCACCTCGTCGATGCGGGCGACGAGTTCGCCGAGCGGGATGTGGTGGGCGCCGTCGATGCGCGCCTGCTCGAGCTCGGTGCCCTCGCGGACGTCGATGAGATAGGCGTCGGCGGTGGCGTGCACCTCGGCGGGGGAGAGGGATCGCATCTGGGCTCCTTCGTCAGCGGGTCGGTCAGGCGGCGAGGTCGCCGTCGTCGGTGTTGGATGCCGCGGCTGCGGCGAGCTCGCGGGCGCGCATGCCGTCGCGCCAGGTGAGGAAGCCGCCGTCGAGGTTGACCACGTCGTGGCCGAGGCTCGCGAGCAGGCGGGCGGCGGTGTGCGCGCCCTGGCCGACGCGGCAGTGCACGACGACGCGGCGGCCGGCGAAGTCGGCGTGACGCTCGCGCAACGACTCGACGGGGATCCAGACGGCGCCCGGGATGCGGCCCTCGTCGAGCTGCGACTCGGCCCGCACGTCGACGAGCACGGCGCCGCCCGCGAGCTCGGCCTCGAGCTCGTGCCACTGGATGACGCGGTCCTCGCCGCTCGCGAGGTTGCCGGCGATGTAGCCGAGCTGGTTGATCGGGTCCTTCGCGTGGCCGTACTGCGGGGCGTAGGCGAGCTCGAGGTCGGCGAGCTCGGATGCCGCGAGACCCGTGGCGATCGCGGTGGCGAGCACGTCGATGCGCTTGTCGACCCCGTCGGTGCCGACGGCCTGCGCGCCGATGATGCGGTCGCTCGCCGCGTCGACAACGAGCTTGAGCGACATCGGGGCCGCGCCGGGGTAGTAGCCGGCGTGCGACGCGGGGTGCGAGTGCACGACGCGGTGCGCGAGGCCGCGCTCGCGGGCGCGGCGCTCGCTCCAACCCGTCGAGGCGACCGTGAGCCCTGCGGCGTCGACGATCGCGGTGCCGAGCGCGGGCGCGGTGCGCCGCGCGGTGCCGGCGATGACGTCGGCCACGGCCCGGCCGTGCCGGTTCGCGAGCCCGGCGAGGGGTGCGAGCCGCGCCGAGCCGTCGACCGCGTCGCGGAGCTCGGTGACGTCGCCGACCGCGAAGATCGACGGGTCGCTCGTGCGGTGCTCGTCGTCGACGACGATGCCGCCCGTCGGGCCGATGGCGAGACCGGCATCGGCGGCGAGGCCCGCCTCGGGATGCACGCCCATCGCGGCGAACACGATGCCGGCCGCGAGCCGGGTGCCGTCGTCGAGGTCGACGTGGTCGCGCGCGACCCGGCGCACGTCGCGGCCGAGCTCGAGCCCGATGCCCCGGCTCGCGAGGTGATCGGCGACGGGCGCGGCCATCTCGGGGTCGAGCCCGGCGAGCACCTGCCCGCCGCGCTGCACGAGGGTCGTCGGCACCCCGCGCCGCACGAGGTTGTCGGCGAGCTCGATGCCGATGTACCCGCCGCCGATGACGACGGCGGGGGTCGACGCGTCGAGGCGGCCCAGCCGGGCCATGATGTCGTCGAGGTCGTCGAGCGTGCGCAGCACGTGCAGCGGTGCGCCGTCGTCGACGACGTCGGGGCGGCGGGGAGCGGCGCCGGTCGCGAGCACGAGCTCGTCGTAGGCGATCGTCTCCAGACGGCCGCTCGTCAGGTCGCGCACGTCGACGGTCTTCGCGCTGCGGTCGACGGCGATCGCCTCGTGACGCACCCGGGCGTCGATGCCGAAGCGCGCGGCCAGCCGATCGGGCGTCTGCAGCGCGAGGTCGTCGCGCTCGGCGATGACCCCCGACACGTGGTACGGCAGGCCGCAGTTGGCGAACGAGACGGCCCCGCTGCGCTCGAGGACGATGATCTCCCGCTGCTCGTCGAGGCGTCGGAGCCGCGTCGCGGCGGACATCCCTCCGGCGACGCCGCCGACGATGACGGTCGTCCGGGGTCGAGCGTTCCGGCGGGGGGCGGAGTCTGGCTTCTGCTGCACGGGAACGACGGTAGCATGCATACCCTTGGGGTATCCGGGAGAAGCCTGAACGCCGCAGGTACGGCGATGCTCCGAGGATTTCGCGCGTTTCGTCTTAGGGTGTCCGTGTGCAGCGGCTCGATCGGAACCAGGACGACGAGGACGAGATCCTCGGCGACGAGCCCGACGCCGCCGCCGACGAACTCACTCCTGAACCCATGCAACACGACATCACCCGCCCCGAGGGACTCAGCCTCGGCGACCCCGCGCTCGTCGCCGGCAACGTCGCCGAACCCGCCTGGCGCCGCTGGAGCGCCGAGCTCGCCGCGGTCGGCGGGCGGTCGCCGCTCGTGCGCTTCGTCGACACGCCGCGTACGCGAATCGAGCTCTCGACGACGCACCCGGGCGGCCTGCCGCAGTTCATCACCGGCAAGTCGACGCTCCTGTCGAGCCTCATCCGTGACGAGCTCGCGCTGCGCAACGCCAGGCTCGCGGCGACCGAGATCACCCAGAAGGGCATCGAGCTGCGCAGCGTCCGCGGCGTCGAGTCGGTGCACCTCGCGATCGGCCTCGCGTCGTGGCGCAACGGCGGCGAGGAGTTCCTCGCCCCCGTGCTGCTGCGCCCGCTCGCGATCCGCCGCTACGGCAGGGACTTCGAGCTGAAGCTCAAGGGCCAGCCGTTCCTGAACCCCGCGCTCGCCCGCGAGCTCCGCGACCAGTTCCAGATCACCCTCGACGCCGACGCGTTCGTCGCGCTCGCGATCACGAACGGCGTGTTCAAGCCGCAGCCCGTGATCGATCGCCTGCGCGGGCTCACGAGCCACCTGCCGTGGTTCCAGGTCGCCCCGCGTCTCGTGGTGTCGTCCTTCGCCGAGGTCGGGCCCGAGATGGCGATCGACGCCGAACGGCTCGACCACCCCGTGATCGACGCGCTCGCGGGCAACCGGGCCGCGCGTGCCGCCGTCACCGCCGCGCGCGGCGAGCGGGCGAAGCCCGTCGGGCAGGACGAGCGTCCGCCGTCGACCGACACCCTGCTGCTCGATGCCGACCCCGAGCAGGAGCAGGTCATCGCCGAGATCGAGCAGGGCTCCTCCGTCGTCGTGAAGACCCTGCCCGGCACGGGCGGCACCCAGACCATCGTCAACGCGATCGGCGCCCTCGTCGCGGCCGACAAGCGCGTGCTCGTGGTCGGCGCACGGCGTGCAAGCCTCGACGGCATCGCGCACCGGCTCGGCCAGGTCGGACTCGGGGGAGCGGCCGTCACGACGGCGGGTCTCCGCCGCGAGCTCATCCAGTCGATCTCGCGCAACGAGAAGGCCGAGCGCCCGCGCGTGGCCGACGTCGACGATGCGCTCGTGCGACTGCGCAAGGTGCTGCTCGACTACCGGACGGCGCTCACCCGCACCGACCCCGAGCTGCACGTGTCGGTGCTCGACGCGCTGTCGGAGCTGGCCCGGCTCGCCCTACTGCCCGCGCCGCCGTCGACGACGGCCCGGCTGGACCGCGCGGCGCTCACCGCGCTCGCGACGGGCCGCGAGGGCGTCGCACGAGAGCTCGCCCGGGCCGCCGAGCTCGGCGAGTTCCGCTACGGTCCCGGCGACTCGCCGTGGTACGGCGCCTCGTTCACGTCGTCGGCCGAGGCGACGAGCGCCCACGAGCTCGCCAAGCGGCTGAGCGCCGTCGAGGTGCCACGACTCCTCGAGCGCGGCCGCACCCTGATCGCGCAGACGAGGCTCCGCGAGTTCGAGTCGGTGGCCGAGCTCGGCGTTTTCCTGCGACTGCTCCTCGACGTGCGCGAGACGCTCGACCGGTTCCAGCCCTCGGTCTTCGACCGTCCGCTCGGCGAACTGATCGCCGCCACCGCGCCCAAGCGCGAGTCGGGGATGTCGGGCTCGAACCGCCGGCGCCTGCGGCGCCACGCGCTCGAGTTCGTGCGACCGGGCGTGCACGTCACCGACCTGAACGCCGCCCTGCGGGGCATCCAGCAGCAGCGGACGCTCTGGCAGCGCTACTCCGACGCCGGTGCGATACCCGGTGTGCCCGTCGGTCTCGACGACGTCCACGTCGCCTACCAGCACGTCTCGAGCGACCTCGCGACGCTCGACGCGCCGCTCGACCTCGTCGGCACGCCGCGCCAGCTCGGCGCCCGGCCGATCCGCGACCTGGTCGCGACGCTCGCGGGCCTCGCCGCCGACTCCGAGGTGCTCGCGAACCTGCAGGAGCGCACCGCGATCCTCGGCCGGCTCCGCGACCTCGGCCTCGATCCGCTGCTCGTCGACCTCGCCAAGCGCCACGTTCCCGAGCCGAAGGTCGCCGACGAGCTCGAGCTCGCCTGGTGGCAGTCCGTCCTCGAGCAGGTCCTCGCGGGCGAGAAGGCGCTGCTCGGGGCGAACACGACCGTGCTCGACCGCCTCGAGGGGGACTTCCGGCTCGTCGACGAGGCGCACGCCTCGGCCGCCGGCCCGCTGCTCGCCTGGCGGCTCGCCGAGAACTGGAAGGTCGCGCTCGTCGACCACCCCGAGGAGGCGGCCGTGCTCCGGCGCCTGCTCCGCGGCGATCGCCTGCGCGCCGAGGCGCTCGTGACCGAGACGCCCAACCTGTTCCGCGTGCTCGCCCCCGTGTGGCTCGCCTCGCCCTACGAGGTGTCGGCCGTCGACGACCGCATCTCGTTCGACACGGTGGTGCTCGTCGACGCGGGCGCCACGACGATCGCCGAGAACCTCGGCGCCATCCGCCGGGCCAAGCAGGTCGTCGCGTTCGGCGATCCCGTCACGCAGACGCCGACGCTCTTCGAGACGGGCATCGACGACGGCGAGACGGCCCCCGACGCCGGGCACGAGCACGGCGGCGTCGACGCGCTGCACGCCGACTCGGCGCTCGCCCGGCTCGGCGAGCTGTTGCCGACCCTGACGCTCACCCGGAGTTACCGCGCCGGCGGCGAGGACCTCGCCGAACTCGTGAACCGCCGCTTCTACGGCGGCCGCATCGTCTCGCTGCCGTGGGCCGGCAGCTTCCTCGGCCACGGCAGCCTCGGCCTGCACTACGTCTCGGGCAACGGCCTGCCCGACTCGGTGACCGGCACGGTCGAGTCGATCGACTCGGAGGTCGCGAAGGTCGTCGAGCTCGTCATGGAGCACGCCGTCAAGCGGCCGCGCGAGTCGCTCATGGTCATCACCGCGAGCACCCGCCACGCGGCGCGCGTGCACCAGGCGGTGCTCGCCGCGTTCGCGAAGCGCACCGACCTCTCCGACTTCATCCTGAAGGACCGTGCCGAGCCGTTCACGGTGCTGACGCTCGAGCAGGCCGTCGCCCAGAGCCGCGACCGCGTCATCTTCTCGATCGGCTACGGCCGCACCCCGCACGGCCGCCTGCTCTCGAACTTCGGCTCGCTCGGAGAGCCCGGCGGCGACCGGCTCCTCGCCGTCGGCATGACCCGTGCCCGCCGTTCGATGGACATCGTCTCGGCCTTCCGCCCCGACGACATCGACGAGTCGCGGCAGAGCCACGGCGTGCTCGCCCTCGCGAATGTGCTCACGCAGACCGAGGAGCGTGCGGCCGACTCGGGCGAGCGCATGGACGTGGGCTCGATGCTGCGCGACCTCGCCGCCCGGCTCGAGCGGCGCGGCATCCGGGTGAGCGTCGGCTATCGCGGGCGGCTCGCGCTCGCCGCAGCGCACGCGGGCAAGGCGGTCGTGGTCGAGACCGACGACGCGTTCGCGGGACAGAGCCTGCGCGAATCGCTCCGGCTGCGGCCCGATGTGCTGCGGAGGCTCGGCTGGCACTACCTGCGCGTGCACAGCTTCGAGCTGTTCGGCAATCCCGACGCGGTCGCCGCCCGGGTCGCGAGCGTGCTCGGCAAGCCCGACGCGGTCGTCGCGGACGACACCGCGACCGGTCCGGTCGACGTCCGGCCGTGACCGACGACACCGGCGCGACCGGCGAGGCGCCCGAGCCGCGCCAGCGCGTCGAGCGCGCGTCCGGTCGGGCACGCCGGGCGAAGCTCACCCCGGCGCCCGGCTCCGATCCGTCGCCCGAGGCGCCGGTCGCGCCGGCCGCGGGCGAAGGACCCGACGAGTCGACCGGGATGCCGCGGCGGACGTCGCCCGACGACGAGCGCCTGCTGCGCGACCGGCCGCCGCACTGGCGGCGCGACTGACCGCTACTGGTCGCTGTGGCGCCCGGGGCCGGCCGCCGACCCCTGCTCGGCGAGCAGGTCGCGGATCTGGGCGAGCACGGTGAGCTCGGTCTCGGGCTCCTCGGGGTCGGGCTGTCCGGCCTTGCGCTTCGCCTCGGCGCGCTCCTTGAAGTGGTTCATCGGCATGACGAACACGAAGTAGACGACGGCGGCGACGGCGAGGAACGAGATGATCGCGCCGAGGACGGCGCCGAAGCTGAACTTCGTGTCGTCGATGGTGAGCACGAGCGCCTCGTCGAGGCTCTTTGCGTCGAACACGAGGCTGATGAGCGGGTTGATGATGTTCGCGACGATCGAGTTCACGACCGCCGTGAACGCCGCGCCGATGACGACCGCGACGGCGAGGTCGATGACGTTGCCCCGCATGATGAATTCCTTGAAGCCCTTGATCACGGCCTTCCCCCTCCGGTGTCGATACGGACGGGCACCACGCTAGCCGAGGCTCAGGAGGCGGACGAGGAGGCGCCGCCGGTCGACGACGGCTTCGACGAGCCCGACGAACCCGAGCCCGACGAGGACGTCGAGGACGAGGCATCCGACCCGCCCGTGGCGCCGCCGGAGCCGCCGGCCCGCGAATCGGTGCGGTAGAAGCCCGAGCCGTTGAAGGTCACGCCGATCGTGTTGAAGAGCTTGCGCAGTTTGCCGCCGCAGACCTCGCACACCGTGAGTGCGTCGTCGGTGAAGGCCTGGTGGATGTCGAAGGCGTTGCCGCACTCGGTGCAGCGGTAGGAATACGTGGGCATTGCGGTCTCTCGATGGTTCGCGGCGGTGCGCCGGCTCAGAAGGCGATGATGCGGGTGGGGGTCACGACGCCGTTCACCGGCTGGTCGTGCACCTCGCGCGGCACGTGCTCGACGAACTCGCTGTCGAAGACCACGGCGTACACCGGAGGACATTTTCCCATCGAACCGAGGGTCTTGTCGAAATACCCGCGGCCCCAGCCGAGCCGCATGCCGGTCGCGTCGATCGCGGCGGCCGGCACGAGGATGAGGTCGACGTCGTTGATCGCCATCGGCCCCAGCAGCTCGCCCTCGGCCTCGGGCACGCCCGTCGGGCCGAGACGTTCGGTCTCGTCCTCGCCGACGGTCCAGTCGAGCAGGCCGTCTTCACGGGTGATCGGGAAGAGCACTCGGATGCCGCGGCCTTCGGCCCAGTTCACGAACGGACGCGTGTCGGGCTCGGACGGCATCGAGAGGTAGCACGAGATCGACTCCGCCCCGGTCGAGCCGATGAGCTCCTGGAGCCGTGCCGTGAAGCCCTCGGTCGCGTGCGTCCGCTCGTGGAGCGACATGTTCTGGCGGCGCTCGCGGAGCTCCGCGCGCAGGATGCGCTTCTGGACACCGGGATCGTCGGGCATGGCACACATCCTAGGCGGACGGCCGGGAGCCGGAGGGAAGGAGTCCAGCCGGTACGCTGGAGCGCATGACTCAACGCATCACGAAGGCGGTCATTCCGGCTGCTGGTCTGGGTACGCGGTTCCTTCCGGCGACGAAGGCGATGCCGAAGGA